>JBBIPK010000001.1:0-96474 GCA_037442885.1 Acidobacteriota bacterium
GCCCAACACCAAATCCCTAGTGCCACGCCGTAAGAGACAGGTTGTAGATGTGCGACCCACCGGTATGCTGCCTCGCCGACTACGAGCTGTGTGGCAAAAGCCACCACGGCCGCACCCACGTGGAGACTGTAGCCGACGATTAACCCTTTTGTGTTTCGGCCTATCGGGATGAAGTAGTAGCTAAGCAGACAGAGGAGACTGGCCAGCAATCCGACTTGCGCAGCCCACATGTTTCGGATGAGAACGGCGTATCGCGGCCAGGGTTGGCTTGCAAGTGAGGCCAATCCGGCTGCGGAACCGAAACCCAGCAGGCCCCCAGCCATCAGCCAGCGGGTTGCCTTGGCCAGACCCGGATAATGGCGAAAAATCTTCTCGTATGTCTCCCAAAGAATCAGGAAACCGAGTACAACGTCAAGCAACTGACTGAGCCAGTAGAGCCTTGCGTACATCTCGGGGCTCTTCTGAAGGATAAAAAACAGTCCAGTGGACCTGAGCAGGTAGCAGACTAGGTAGGAAAAGAACAAGGGGTACTGCCGAATCATGCTTTTCTGGACTAGGCGGAAGATGGTGGTGCCTGTGAGCAGATTGCTAAGCCACCAAATCCCATATTGCAAGGCACTGACTTCCATTGCTTCCATACTAACCCAAAAGGAAAGGGGCTGCCAGCCTCCTGGCAGCCCCTGCTCACGCTAGAGGGACCAAGGGGGTGGTGGTGGCGGACATCCCGGGCATGTCTGCACCGCCGCGCTGGCTGGTTCGAGCAAAGCTGGCCCTGCCTGCACGCCCACCAACAGCACGAACACTACTAACGCAAACAGCACTTTCTTTCGCATGGTTTACCCTCCTTCATCGAGAATTGGGGGATCCAGCTTAGGCTAAGACCGTCTGGGATTGGACTCCCCTGCCCTGCCCGACCTGCTAGGGATACCAAGCATCCTCTGAAAGCCCAAACCACTCGTGGGCACGCACGCGGCTACCTGCTTCTGTTTGCAAGCTTGCAGGCACCTGTGGGTTCTAGGGAGCGGGACACGGAGAATGCTAGCTTTGTTCCGCCAGCCACGTGCATAGACGTGGGGCAAAAACAGCACAGAGATGCTCTCTCCTCTGCCGTCTTGCTTCGTATTGAAACCAAGCGGCCAGCAAGACAACGACTGTCTCAGAACTTAGCGCCGACTCTGCTCAAACGAAGGCGGGCGACAGCGCCCCGCGCCATGTCTCTGAGGCGCGTTGACTTGCCTGCGAACGCGCCCTAAGATGGCCAAACACCGATGAGCGCGTGCGATGCCGCAGGGGTCGTCCCAGGTGCGGAGGGAAAAATGTTCGCCCATCGCCCAGTGTCGCGCTTCCGCGACCCGCTAAACCGTTCACGTGGTCCTGGCGGGGTTCTTCTGCCAGCCCTCCTGTTTCTGATTTGCAGTTCCCCGGCGTCCGCACAAGTAGCTGCACCGGCAGCGGGCGCGGCCTTGCGTCCCGACACACCGGCGCCCGTCTGGCTCGACCGGGAGGGCAAGCCCCTACCCTTCACCAACACCGACGAGCTCTTGGATTTTCTCCGCACCGCTCGCGTCGTCCGCTACCGCGAAATCCGCGGCATCACGCGCCCCTACGAAGTGCAGTTGGAGAAGAACGGCATCCGCATGCGCGGGGCCTTCAACTACGCCACGGAGGAGAAAGCCATCGTCACGCTGCAGAGGACCGGGACGCAGATTGGCTTTCGCGACACCTACCTGTTCAACCTGGCCGCCTACGAATTGAGCCGGTTGCTGGGTCTGGACAACGTGCCGCCGGCGGTGGAGCGCAAGGTCGCCGGCAAGCGTGGGGCTTTGTCGGCCTGGATCGAGAACGCGATGGAGGAGGCCACGCGTCGGGCGCGGAAGATGGAGCCGCCCGATGTGGAGCATTACAACCGGCAGGTCTACGTCATGCACGTGTTCGACGCCCTGATTGAAAACACCGACCGCACCCTGGAAAACGTCCTCATCGGTCCCGACTGGAAAGTCTGGATGATTGACCACACCCGCGCCTTCCGCCGCTCCCCCGAGCCCAAGAACCTGGAAGCGCTCGAGCATTGTGAACGTGGCCTGTGGGAGAAGCTCCGCACGCTCGATGAGGCGGTGGTGAGGGAGCGGTTGAAGAAAATCCTGCGACGGGACGAATTGGAAGCCCTGCTCCAGCGCCGCCAAAAGCTGGTGGAGCACTTCCAAAAGCTAATTGACGAACGCGGCGAAGAAAACGTCCTCTACACCCTCCCCTAGATCCTTCCTTCCGGAGTGACACGGCCCTCAGCCGTCAGCGGTCAGTGCTCAGTTGTCAGTTCTTACTCGAAGGAAGGGCGGGTGAGGGGGGTGGCAGGTGTGGCCTGGTAGGGAGCCTCGGAGAAGACTTCGGCGGTGAAGGCTTCCAGGCGGGCGCCCGTGCGCCAGGCATCGGGCGGCAGGCCCGCCTTCCGGCAGGTCTCTTCCAGGAAGCGCTCGCGATCCCAGCCGTACTCGCGGGCGACCTGCGGCAGCAGCAATCCCCGCAGCGAGCCCTGCGAAACAATCAAGCCGTGCCGGCCCGGCTCCACGTCCTCGGGACGAATCGGGGCACAGGAAGAGAGGCGCGAGATTTCGATTTCGACCTCGGCCAGCTCGGCAAACTCCAGCGGCGGGAAGCGCGGGTCCTGGAAGGCCGCCGCCAGTGCGGCTTCCATTACGGCTTCGTAGAGGGGCTTGGTGGCCTGGATGAAGCCAATGCAACCCCGCAAGCAGCCGCGCCGATGCAGCGTAACGAAGGCGCCGCTCGGTTCAGCCAGGCTGGGATCGGGCAGGCTGGCACGCAGCGTTTCCAGGTCAAGGGGTTGATCGCGGAACCTGGCTTCCAGCGTGCGCCGGGCGAGTTGGAGCAAGTACCGCGACGCTTCAGGGCTGAGCGGCGACATCCTGCGGTTTCTTTCCTGCTTCCTCGCGCACTTTTGAGACCAGCCGGCTGGCCCGCGCCTCCGACAGCCGGCGCAGAATCGCCAGCCCCGTGCGGCGCTGCTTGACGCGGTCGTCGACCTTCCGCCAGAAGTCGAGGAAGTAATCCACGGCGCTGACCACGGCGAAGAACAGCACCAGCCAGAGAGCAAACTGCCCGATGGGTTGGAGGTCGGGGTAGCGGCTGCCGAGTACGATGAGGCTGACGGCGGCCACCTGCAGCGCCATCTTGGCCTTGCCGAGGTCGGAGGCGGCGATGGTGAAGCCCTCGGCGCTGGCGATATTGCGCAGGCCCAGCACGGCGAATTCGCGGCCGACGATGAGCACCACGATCCAGGCGGGCACCAAGCGCAACTCGACCAAGGAAATGAAGGCCGCCGAGATCAGCAGCTTGTCCGCGATCGGGTCGAGCAGGATGCCCAGCGTGGTCACTTCGGCCCGTTTGCGGGCTAGGTAGCCGTCCAGCCAGTCCGTCAGTGCCGCCCCCAGCAGGATGGCAAGCGCCCAGAGATCGAAATTCTCCACCCGGGTCAGAAGGACAACAACCAGGAACGGTATCAGGAAGATGCGTACCAGGGTCAGGCTGATGGGCAGGTTCATCGTCGCCGATTCCGCGCGCGCCCGCCGGAATAGCGCGACTATACGCTCGGGCAAGCGGGCTGTCAAACCGTTGATGGCTCGCTGTCGTTTCCGCTCTTGCTGTTGGCTCAAATGGATGCACCTGCCGGCGCGCTGCCGCAAGATTGTGCAAAACTCAGGCGTTCTTGTCGCGGCGGGACATTGAAGGACCCCGTCTGAACAGAGAGGGAAGTCCCTGCAACCGGAGGAATAGACAGGAGTTAGAAGACCGGCGCATGGCCTTCGGGGCGCCAGAGAGAAAACGATTGGTCAATCGAATCAGACTGATAAGCCAGCCATCCACAATTTTTTCCACAGGAAAAAGTCGTTTGCCAACAGTCCGTTAGAACGTAAACCGCCGTTGGCTTCGGCCTTCGCTCTGGGACAACCGCGGGGAGCATCCCGCCGGCGCTACTCCTTCGCAGCGGAGAATTGGCGGGCCACGAATTCGGGCACTTCTGCCTCCACAACCAGCCGCCCATTCCGATAGCGCTGGCTGTAGACACGTCCGAAGCGGTGGAGCAACGCCAGGGTTTCATTTTCTGAGGGAAGCAACTCCAAGGCCACGCGGACGCGCTGGCTGCCGGGCAGGACGCGGTCAATCTCCGTCCCCAACTCTTCCAACCCCCAGCCTTTCTCAGCGGAGACATAGACATGGCCGGCGTGCGTGCGCAGGCTCTTGCGCTCGGCGGCCGGCAGCAAGTCAATCTTGTTGAGGACGTGCACACGCGGGCGCGTCTCGAGTCCAAGCTCGGCCAGGACTTTCTCCACCTCAGCATCCTGCTCGGGATGGCGCGGATTGGAGATGTCAGTGACGTGCACGAGCAAGGCCGCTTCCTGGGCCTCCTCCAATGTGGCGCGGAAGGCGGCAATCAGCGTCGGGGGCAGGTCGCGGATGAAGCCGACGGTGTCGGAAAGCAGCGCATCGCGTCCCGACGGCAGGCGAAACGCGCGCACGGTGGGGTCTAGCGTCGCAAACATGCGCTGAGACACGCGCACCTCGGCGCGCGTGAGCGCGTTGAAGAGCGTTGACTTGCCGCTGTTCGTATAACCCACCAGCGCCGCCGTGGGCAGCGCCGCCGCCTGCCGCGCCGCCCGCTGTTGCGCGCGACGCTCGCGCACGGTTTCGAGTTCCGTCGCAAGCTTGCGCAGGCGCCGCCGAATGCGCCGCCGGTCGGTTTCCAGCTGCATCTCGCCCGGGCCGCGCGTGCCGATGCCGCCGCCCAGCCGCGACAGCTCGATGCCGCGACCGCTCAGCCGCGGCAACAGGTAGCTCAACTGCGCGCACTCGACCTGCAACTGCCCTTCGTGCGAGCGCGCGTGGCGGGCAAAGATGTCGAGAATGAGCTGGGTGCGGTCGAGGACGCGACACCCGACGGCGTTCTCGAGGTTGCGCTGCTGCGTCGGCGACAAGTTCTGGTCGAAGATGAGCAGGTCGGCTTCCGTGGCCGCAACCTCGGCGCGCACCTCATCGAGCTTGCCACGACCGAGAAAGTAGGCGGGGTCAGGCCGCGAGCGCTTCTGGCTCATCTGACCCCAGACCTGCGCGCCGGCGCTGCGCGCCAACTCGGCCAACTCCTCAAGAGATTCCTCGACGGATGGAGAGCCGGGCAGATCGACGCCGACCAGCACCGCCCGCTCCGCGCGCTTGACCGCTGCAGTGCTTTTCATTGTGGGAGGATTATACCCCTCAGGCGAGCCCTCTCCTCGTTTGTGCCCAAGGCTGCCTGGGCGCCCGGTATACACAAAACCGAATAACTCTACCAAATTTTGTAGACGCGGCTCATTCTCAGCCGTCCTTGACCCGCGTAACCGCGTCCATCTAACAGAAAAGACAATGGATAAAGTTGGTTGTGGTTGCGTCGAGTGTTGGTATTCGGGTTGCACGCAAAAGGGCGGGTGAAAATACACAATCCTTTGTGGATCGGGTGGGATTTCGCTATCTTGCAGTATCCGAGGAGGACGGCAATGAAGAGGTTTTACACGGCTGTCGTGGTGTGTTTGCTGGCGCTGCTCTGCAGCGTACCCAGTTGGGCGCAGGGCACTGCTTCGCTGACAGGGGTGGTAAGCGACCCGACGGGTGCGGTCGTTCCCGGCGCTACCGCCAAGCTCACCAACCCTGCCACCGGAGTCACGCTTACCACTACGACCGGCGGCGATGGCGTCTATGTGTTCCTTCGTCTGGCCCCTGCTACCTATCGGTTGGAAGTGACCGCACAAGGCTTTAAAACCGCCGTCCGCGACCGCGTCGTCGTTGCCGTCGGCATCACCACGACGCTCAACGTCGAACTCGAAGTGGGCGCCGTGGCCGAGACCGTCGAAGTCGAAGCCGCCACCGCCGCCATCAATACCTCCGACGCCTCGATGGGCAATCCCTTGCTCGGCGCTGAAGTAAGCAGACTCCCCGTGCTGGACCGCAACCCCGCTGCCCTGCTGAGTTTACAACCGGGTGTGGCCTTCGTGGCCACGGGCTCGACCTCGGGCTATGGGGGAGGGGACTTTTTTGACGGACGGAGCGGAGCGGTCAGCGGCTCCCGCAGCGACCAGACCAACATCACCCTGGACGGCGTGGACGTCAACGACCCGCAATATGGCCTGGCCTTCACTACCGTGCTGCGCGCCACCCAAGACTCGCTGCAGGAGTTCCGCGTCACAACCAACAACTACAACGCCGACCTCGGCCGCTCCTCCGGTGGCCAAGTCCAGCTCATTACCAAGAGCGGCACCAATGAACTCCACGGCTCGGCCTACTACACCCACCGCAACGAGTTCCTCAATGCCAACGACTTCTTCCTCAACCAGGCAGGACAGGAGGAAGGGAAATTCCGCCGCCACATCTACGGCGCCTCGCTGGGCGGCCCGGTGGTGAAGAACCGCTTCTTTGTCTTCGGCACGTTTGAACGCTTGCAAGAGTCGCTCTTCGGCTCGGCCTTCCGCGACATTCCGTCGATGGGGATGCGCAACGGCGTATTCATGTACCGCTGTCTGGATGATCCGAATAGACCACAATTCGCTAACTGTCCGGATGTGCCGACCCCATTTGTGATCGGCTTGGATGGCAACCAATATGGAGTGGGGCCTTTCGGCAGTTGCCGCATCGGCACCTCGGGCTGCGGCCCTATCCCGGCCGGAGTCTACGCGCTTTCCCAGGCCGAGCTCCAAGCCCTCGACCCGCTGGGCATCGGCGCCAACGTAAACGTTGCCAACCACAACCAGGGCTTCCCCGAGCCGAATGTGCCAGTCGCCGCGGGTGGAGTCTTTGATCCTTTCAACATCGTCGGCTTTCGTTTTGCTGCCCCCATTGACAACACCTATATGACTTACATCCTGCGCGCTGACGTCAACCTCGATGCGGCCGCCAAACACACCCTCTACTGGCGTGGGACGTTGCAGGACGATGTAACAAACTCGACGCCCCAGTTCCCGGGCCAACCCCCCAGCACGAAGCAGCTCAATGCCAGCAAGGGGTTTGCCATGGGTTATAAGGCAGTGCTCAATCCTACCACGGTCAATGAATTCCGCTGGGGAATCACCCGCATTAAGGAAGGCACGGCGGGACTGCAGGATCGGGAGTACGTCGACTTCCGCTTTATTTCGAACTTGCAGGATTATGAAAGTGACAGCTTGGGCCGCACGCTGCCCCAATACCACTTCCGCGACGACTTCACGCTCATTCGCGGCAAGCACACTATCGGCATCGGCACCGACCTCCGCTTCACGCGTAACAGCTCGTTCAACAACGGCAACTCTTTCCAATATTTCCTGACCAATGCTTCCTGGACACCTTTCGGGGGTGCAGAATTGCAGCCAGGCTCTGTCCGTTGCATGCAAGGGGGAACTACCGCGGGGACGCCCTGCACGTCCCTGCCGATTGTAGCAACGATCTCTGCCTACCGGGACGGGATGATTTCCTTCATGGGAATCATCAGCCAGGCGACGGCTTTCTACAACTTCACCCGCACCGGCGCCACGCTGCCCGATGGCAGTTTCGTCCGCCGGAAGTTCGCGGTGGACGAGTACGAGTTCTACGTCCAGGACCAGTGGCGCTTGACCCCCGCGCTTACCTTCACCTATGGCCTGCGGTACTTCGTTTCTTCTCCACCCTATGAGACGAACGGAAACCAGGTGGTGCCCTTCCCGAACATCCACGACTGGTTTGAGATGCGACGCGTGCTGATGCTCAATGGCTTGCCGACGAGTCAAGCGGGTTTGTTCACCTTCAATCTGGCTGGGCCGGCGAACAACGGGCCTCACTACTATCCCTTTGACTACAATAACTTCTCCCCACGCGTCGCGTTGGCCTGGGCGCCGCGCAACCTGGGCTGGTTCTCCGGCGAGGGCAAGCTGGTCCTGCGTGGTGGCTATTCACTGGTCTATGACCGCGTGGGCAATGGGCTGGCCACCAGCTTCGACGCCGGCGGCTCCTTCGGGATGGCCTCGAACCTGACGAACAACTTGGGTTCCTGCAACCCGGCCACCTGCCCGCGCTTTGTCAGCGTCTTCAATACCTCGTTCCGCGATGGCCCGGACAGCATCCGCGGTACGGCGGACGACTTCCTACCCCCTTCGCCCGGAGGGGGTTTCCCCGCTACCCCGCCGACGGCCATCGACGTGTCGACTACACTCGACGGCCGCATCGAACATCCCTATGCCCACATGTTTAACCTCTCGATCCAGCGGGAGTTTGCCGGCAACTTGGTGGTCGAAGGCGCCTATGTGGGCCGGCGCGGCCGCAAGCTCTTGCTAGCCCAAGACAAGGCCATGCCCGCCGACCTCTGTGACCCGGCCTCGGGCGTGTGCTACTTCCAGGCAGCCCAGCAGCTCGTCGCTTATGCAGCCGCCAACACTGGGTTGCCCGATGGCGGGTTGTCCGCCCTCGGACCGATTGCGTACTGGGAGAACCTGTTTCCCAGTTTCGGGCCCACCGGGGTTAACGGTGGCTGTTTGCAGTGGCAGGTATTTGGCACGGGGTGTGGCTTTTCTGCCACGCAGGTGGCCTACGACTACCTCATGGGCTATCACGGAGTCTTCGGGGATCCCGGTTTCGGCGCGAGCACCTTCCCGCAGGACGTCGACTTTTTCGGTTTCCCGGGGTATATGAATTGCTCCCTAGGCACCGACATTGACGGCGATTCGCTGCCCGATTGCCCGTTCGCTTTCTTCCCCTCCCAGTACGTGCAGCTGAATGCGTACACCTCGATCGCTCGCTCTGAGTACCACGCGCTGCAGTTGATGCTGCGGAAGCGGATGAGCCAGGGGGTGCTCTTCAACGTCAACTACACCTGGTCGCACTCGCTCGACCACAGCTCCAACCCTGAGCGTGCTGGGGTGGTTTCTCCGTTCTTCGCCGGCGGCTACTCCGGCGCGACCATCAACGCCTGGGCGATTGAGAAAGAATACTCCCACTCCGACTTCGACATGCGGCACCAGTTCAACGCCCACTACATCGTCGAGCTGCCGTTTGGCCGCGGGCGGCGCTTCGGTGCCGATATCCCGGGTGCGGTCAACCAAATTATCGGCGGCTGGGAGGTCTCCGGCATCGTGCGAATCAACAGCGGGCTTCCAGCCGGCATCATCAACGCGCGTACCTGGCCCACCAACTGGAACCTGCAGGGGAACGCCACCTGCGCCCCGGCGGGTGCCTATCGGCTGGGCTTGGCCTATGGACCGTGCCCGCCCACTCAGAACGTGAAGAATACGGTGGACGGCCGCGGGCCTAACCTCTTCGCGGACCCCGATGCCGCTCTGCAGCGCTTTCGCTTCACCGAGCCGGGTGAGCGCGGACTGCGCAATGGCGTACGGGCCGACAGCTATTTCAGCATGGACTTCGCGCTGGCCAAGTCGTTCCCCATCCGGGAAAACCACAAGCTGCAGTTCCGCTGGGAAATCTTCAACTTAACGAACTCGACCTACTTCGACGCTGTTTCGCTCTTCGCCCGCATCGACGTTCCATCGCAGTTCGGAAGCTACTCTTCCGTGATGGGCGGCCCGCGGCGAATGCAGCTCAGCCTGCGGTACGAGTTCTAAACTCGTAGCGCAAACAATTTGGCCCCGTCCTGATGCGTTCGGGACGGGGCCTTCGTTTTTACACTTATTTCGACGTCCTCTGCGCCTCTGCGGTTCGGTCCTTCTGATTGCCTATTCTTGTTTCTGGAGCCGCTCGTAGACGGCGCGCGCCTTCTGCAGGATCTCCAACGTCGCTTGCTTCTCGGCTGCGGTGTTCCAGCCGGTGTGGCGGAGGGTGTTTTCGATGATGCGGTCAATCCAGGCCACAAAATAGGCAGCGTCCTCGGGCGAACGCGGCGGCGCGCCGCCTAGAGTGATGTAGATGGGGCTGGTGGTGGCGTAGGGATAGATGTCGAGGATGGGATAGGCGGCGCGCTCGCTCCAGGCGCGCAGCAGGCACCAGCCGCTGCGGGCTAGCGGAAAGGTTCCGGCGACATCGGCAGCGTCGCGGCTGGCCGAGAGCTCGAGTTTTCGTACCACCTGACCGTTGCAGACGATTTCCAGGTGGTCAACCGGAACGAGGGAGCGCAGCGTGGCCGTAAAGGGAACGCTCGGCTCGCCCCCGGGTAGCTTCAATTCATCGCCGATTCCCTTTCCGCCCAGCGTGAAGCGCAGCAGCGGGCCGTTGGTGGCGAAGGTACGCCCACGCCGCAGCCCGTCCAGCCACGGCTTGAGTTCGAGCGGCCCTGTCGGCACTGCCACATGAACTCGATTCAAACCCACGGGCCCGCGCAGGGAGGCGAAGTTGGCCATCGCATCGGTGCCCGCGCCCGCCGGGATGCGAAAGCCGAGATTCAGCAGCCGGTACCAGACGGCCGCCGTGGCGCGGTGGTCGCTGAAGCCCAGCACCTCGAGGTAATCGAGCTTGCCCAGCGCCGCGTCCACCGGCAGGGCGTGGGTGATGCGCGCACTTTGCACACCGGGATCCCCCGCCCGCCCCGGCTGGGCCCGGGTGGTTCCCCGCGGGTCCGGTTCGGCCTCGAACGGGTGCACGTAGCCCACCAGCGCGCCCTGCGCGTGCGCCAGGTCGGCGATCAGGGAGTTGTGGGGATAGAGGCTGGCGGCGGCGGTATTCGGGTAGCCGGCGTAGTCGGGAAGCAGCAGGTGTTCGGTGAGGTTGAGCAGTCCCATATGACCCCAGAAGCCGGTGTGGAACTCCTGGCCGTGCAGCAGGAGCGTGTCCGCGGTTGAGGCAGGATCCAGGCGTCCGCTGAAGTGCTCCACGTCAGGAATTCGCTGCTCCTTGTTGACGATGAGATTGTGCACCACGCCCAGGTTTTCTGCCTGCGCCTGCGCCACGAGATTCGCCGGCGTGTTCCGATAGGCGCCACCGTAATTCATATGCACGTGCAGGTCGCCGCTCACCCACTGCGCTGTGGCCTCTTCCGGCAGGGGCAACGGCCGGAGACGAACAATGAGAGAAACCTGAGCATTGGGCTCCACGCGCAGCTCGCGCCGCTCGATCCGATGCTCAAAGCCCTTCAGAACTTCGACCGTTACGCGTCCGGACGGCACAGTGATCTCGCTGGGTTGCAGCAAGTGAAAGTAATAGGCTTCAAAGCGGCGCTCGGGACGATTCACGCTGTCATCGGCGTGAATCCAAGCCCCGTCGGGCGCGTAGGCGCGGCCGTCGTCTCCGAGAACTGAGACGCGCGCCGGAGTCGGCTTCCCCGCTGCATCCTGCACCGCAAGGCGCAGCTGCCCCATCGGTTTCAGGTAGCGGCGCTCTTTCACCGATAACGGCCACTGCTTCCCGCTCAGAACTTCCTGAATCCACAACTCCGTGTTCCCGTTTCGGTTGGAGATGAAAGCGATGCGCTGGCCATCCGGCGACCAACGCGCAGCGGTATTGTCGTAGTCGCCATAGGAAATGGGGAACGCATCGCCACCCTCGGCCGGGAGGAGCCAGAGCTGATGCCACTGCCGCCCCGCGTAGGAGCTGTAGACGACGCGCTTGCCGTCGGGCGACCAGTCCGGCCGCGCTTTCCAGGTGGTTTCCTCATAATGGATTTCCCGCGGCTCGGCGCCAGGTTCAGCCTTCATCCGCCACAGCCCGCCCGTCCCGTAGAGGCGGCCGCGATTCGAAACGAAGATCAACTCGCTGCCATCGGGCGACCAGGTGGGGCTGATCTCGTGATCGAACGGGCTGTAGTAGTAGCGCGGCAGCTCCGTGCGCGTCTCCCCGGTCAGCCGTCTGATCGACTCCAGCCGGCCCTCCGTGAATTCCCCGACAAAGATGTGGAAGCGCTGATTGTAGGCCGTGGAGACAAAGGCCAGGCGGCGACCGTCGGGCGACCACCGCGGCTCCAGATTCACCGCGCCGCCCTCGGTGAGCTGACGCGTCTTTCCCGTTGCGACTTCCAGGGCGTAGAGCACGAGCGCCTGCCCGTCATAGGAGCAGTAGGAAATCCAGCGACCATCGGGTGACCAATCGGGCTGGTAGTCGTAGCCCGGTCCGGCGGTGAGCTGCTCGGCGACGCTGGAACCGAGCCGCTGCCGCCACAGTGACCCGGCCATGGAATAGACGACCCATTGCGAATCCGGCGACCAGGCAACCGCACTGGGCCCGCTGGTGAGCTGGGGCAGGTACATCTCGCGATAGTAGTAGGGATGGGGAAGGTCGATCTGTTTGAGCACGGGCTCGCGCACAGCGCGGCCGCTGGCCGCCAGCGCGAGGACGGCAAAGACAAGCAGACTTTTCCGCATCAGCGCACCCTAGGCAGGGAGAAAGAGCCAGGGATTAGTTCGCCGGCTTCGCGGCTGGTGCCGGCTCTTCTCCCTTCACGTATTTCGCGTACCAGGCGAGATACCGCTCGTAGAGATCCTTGCGATACGAAGGCTTCTCAATGCCGTGAAACTGCCCCGGATAGACCACGAGTTGCGTCGTGCGGCCCAGACGCCGCAGCGATTGATAGAGCTGTTCGGAGTTCATGATGGGAACGTTCCAGTCCTTCTCCCCGCCCATCACCAGCGTGGGCGTGACGATATTCTCGACCGCGTTGAACGGCGAAAGCTTCTCCCACAGCGCCCGATTCTTCCACGGCAGGCCGAGTTCGTACTCCCACCAGCGCTGGTAGTGGTCGTGGCCATAGTTGGCAACGTAGAGAACCTCGCTGGCGCCGGTGATGGCTGCCTTGAAGCGATTCGACTTGGTGATGACGTAGTTGGTCAGAATGCCCCCGTAGGACCACCCGCCGACGCCCAGTCGCTCGGGGTCGGCGTAGCCCTTCGCGATCGCAGAGTCCACGCCGGCCATGACGTCCTCGTAGTCTTTGTTCCCCCAGTCGGCAAAAATCGCCTGGCAGAAGGCCTGGCCGTAGCCGGAGGAGCCGCGCGGATTCACCATCACGACCACATAGCCGTTGGCCGCAAACAACTGCGCCTCGAAGTTGAAGCTGTAGTCGTACTGCGCCACCGGGCCGCCGTGAATGCGCAGCAGCGTGGGATAGCGCTGGCCGGGCTTGAAGTCCGGCGGCTTGTAGAGAAACGCCTCCACGGGTGTGCCATCTTTGCTGGTGAAGCGAACCTTTTCTACCTCGCCCAGGCGGAGCTGGGCGATGAATGCGTCATTGGTCGTGGTCAATTGCCGGAGCTTGTTCCCTTGCAGGACAAAGACCTCTCCGGGCAAGTTCGGTTCACTGAGGCGGGCCACAACGCTGCCCTCGGCGCCCAGATCGTAGTCCGTGACCACGCGCAGCCCGGCAAGCACGCGCGCCACCTCGCCCCCGCTTGCCGCCATCCGCGCCAGATGCTGCTGCCCGCTGTCCTCCACCACGAAGTAAATCCACTGCCCGTCAGAGGAAAAGCGGGGGTCCTCCACGTTGCGGTCGAGCTTGTCGGTCAAGATGCGCGCCGCGCCTCCCTGCGCAGAAACGACCGCGAGGTGATACGTCGCGTAGTGCAGCGCCTTCACATCCGTGGCGCTCCGGTAGGTCACCCACTTCCCGTCCGGACTCCACGCGGGCGCGCGGTGGCGTCCCGGAGCTGCCGTCAGCTTCACCAGCGTCTTGGCCGGTTCCGGACTGTCGACCTCCACTCGCCAGATGTCGGTGTTCTCGGTGGTGTCCTGGTCAGCATCGCGATAGCTCACAAAAGCGATGAAGCGCCCGTCGGGCGACCAAGCCGGTTCGCGGTCGTCCCAGTCGCCGAAGGTCACCTGTTTCAATTGCTTCGTGGCCAGGTCGAACGTGTAGAGATGGGTGCGCCGCCGATCGAGATAGCCCACATAGTCCTGCTTGAACTGCAGCCGGTCAATCACCCACGGTGGCTGAGTCTTGGGCTTGGCCGGTGCTGTTGGCGGCCCTTCCGATTCCTCGATCTCCTCAGGTTTCGGGTCGCGAATCACGAGGAGCAGGCGTTTCCCGTCCGGCGACCACTCATACGACTGCACACCTTGCTTGACTGCCGTCAGTTGCTGCGCCTCGCCACCGTTTCGGTCAAGCAACCACACTTGGGTCTTGCTCCCGCGGTCAGCCAAGAATGCCAGATACTTTCCGTCCGGGCTCCAGCGCGGGCGCGAGGCCGAGCTGCCCTTCGCCGTCATGGGGATGGCCTCTCCCCCTGCTGTGGGAATCATCCAGACCTGGGTTTCCGATTTCTCTTCCTTCAAGCTTGTGGTTGTAATTGTGTAAGCCACCCAGCGCCCTTCGGGGCTGAGTTGCGGGTCCTGGACGCGCTTCAACTGGAAGAAATCGTCCACCACCAGAGAGCGCGGGCTCTCCGCAGCTGGCTTCGTCTGCGCGGAAAGAATCCCGGGCAGAACCAGCAGGCTTGCCACCAGCAGCCAGGTGCAGTGTCGCGCGCAGCCACGAGACCCCAGGCGTTTCATCGCCACCCTCCTTTTCCTCGCGAAATCCGCGGGCAGGGACGCTAAAATAGGAAGCGTTTTTATATCATAGAAACTCGGCCCGGGCCTGTCGGGAAAGCCCAGGCCGGGCAGAGGGAATCGAGCGATGAGCACAGCCGCGGTAACCCAAGCTTCCAACCTCCCTGGGAAGCTCTACCACAACGAGGAGATCTATCAGCGCGAGCTCGAGCGCATCTTCTTCCGCTCCTGGCTCTGTGTGGGACGCGAAGAGGATCTGCCGGAGCCCGGCAGTTTTCTCACGCGCAGTGTGGGCAACGAGAGTGTCATCGTGGCGCGCAACAACGACCGCAGCCTGCACGCGTTCTACAACATCTGCCGGCATCGGGGCTCCCGCCTGATCAGCGAGCCCGAAGGCAATCGGCGCGTTCTGCAGTGCCCCTACCACTCCTGGTCCTACGCGCTCGACGGCAAGCTGGTGGGCGCGCCCCATACGGAGAACCTGAAGAACTTCGACCGGGACGACTACTCCCTGCTCGGCCTTCAGCTTGACACCTGGGCGGGCTTCCTTTTCGTCAAGTTCACCAGCGGCCCGCCCGCCTTGCAACGCTACCTGGGCGACCTCGTCGGGAAGTTCGAGCGCGTGCCGCTGGCCGAGTTGCGGCGCGGTGGGCGGCAGGTTTATGAGGTAGCCGCGAATTGGAAGGTCCTCTGCGAAAATTTCTCCGAATGCTACCACTGCCCGACCATCCACCCGGAGTTGAGCCGCATCACCTTCTACCGCAGTGCCCAGAACGACTCCTTCCTGAACGGCAGAGACCGTCACGGCAGCTACAGCGGCGGGTGGATGGAGCTCGCCGCGGGCTGCGACTCGATGACTCTGACCGGGCGCACGAACCGGCCGCCGCTGCGCGGCCTCACAGAAGAGGATAGACGACACATCCACTACTACCTGATTTTCCCCAACCTCTTTTTCAGTCTCCACCCCGACTATCTGATGATCCACACGGTCTGGCCGAAGGGGCCGCAGCAGGCCACCGTCAGCAATGAATTCTTCTTCGAACCCGAGACCATGGCGCGGGCCGACTTCGACCCCAGCGACGCTGTGGGCATCTGGGACATTATCAACCGGCAGGATTGGGAGGCGTGCGAGCGCGTGCAGTTGGGGATGATGTCGCGCGCATCGCTGCCCGGCCGCTACAGCGAGATGGAGTCCCTCGTCTACGACTTCGACCGCTACGTCCTCAAGCTGTTGGGCCGGAAAGGCAAGAACTGACCCGGCTCACATCACCGGGGTGGCGGTCTTGCGCGCAGGGCTAAAGAAGGGGAGGTTCACCACTGTCGCGGTCACAGTGTGACGCACGGCCTCCACCGTCACCTCCATTTGCAGCTTCGTTCCCACGGCTGCCTGCGCGCTCGCGACGCTGCCCAAGGCAATCAGCTTCTTCAGTACCGGCGACCAGGTGGTGGAGGTAGCCTTGCCCACCTGCTTGCCGTTCGCGTAGAGCGGCACATGGACGCGGGAGGCGATGCTCGGCACCTGCGGCACCAGCCCGATGGCTTCATAGAGCTGTTCGACTTCGGTCCAGTTGATTTCCAGCCCCACGAGCTGGCGCTTCGGGCCGCGCTTCTGTTCGGCCTGGAGGGCGGCCTTGCCGATGAAATCTTCCTTGTCCAGATGCACCATCCGCCCGAGATTGATTTCATAGGGAGTGTACTTCTGGGATTCGATCAGAGCCTTCTTGCTGCTGATGTAGTCCACCTCGATCAGCAACAGGGCGGCTTCAATGCGGGAGATATCGAGAGCAATCATTCCTGCCGGGTGGATGTCGAAAGCTTTGCCTTCCTCCATCAGCGCATCCCAGACGCGCACGGCCTTCTCCCAGGGAATCCAGATTTCGTAGCCGAGGTCGCCGGTATAGCCGGTGCGGGAGATGTCCACGGGCACGCCCGCGATTTCTTTGTGGGTGACGCGGAAGTACTTGAGCGTTTCGATGTCCGAGCCCACGAGCTTCTTCAGCAATCTTCCCGAGGTGGGCCCCTGCAAGGCGAGGGCTGCGACTTTCTCGGAGATGTCTTCGATCTGGACGTCCATCCCTACCGCGTTCTGGGTGAACCAGCGGAGGTTGGGGTCGGCAGCTGTCCAGCGGTAGGTGTTTTCCTCGAGGCGCGTCACGGTGCCGTCGTCAATCACCTTTCCCTGCTCATCGCACCAGCAGGCGTAGATCACCTGCCCGACCGCCACTTTGTGGATGTCGCGCGCGAGGATGCGGTTCACCAGGCGCGTGGCGTCGCGCCCCGTGAGTCGGTACTTGAAGAGCGGTGTGACGTCGATGAGGGCGGCGGCGTTGCGGATGGCGTTGTACTCGTGCTCGTGATGCATCTCATAGACGCTCACCGTGTAGTAGCCGGCCCATTCGCGGTAGCTGAAACTCTCGCAAAGCTTGCTGGTGCGCTCGTGGAAGGCGGTTCCAATCGGCATGGTGGCTGCTCCTCGGTTGACTCACTCAGGGGACTCGCATTATAGGCAGGCGGCCGGGCGGCCCGCAAGCCGAGCCGTCGCGCGCAGAAGCGATTGTGCGCATGCCGGAGGACGAGTAGAATAGCGGCTGTCTTGCCGGCCGGGGATGTTTTTCGCTCCGGTTCCATCTAATACATGCCTTCTCGCTACGACGCCATCATCATCGGCGGGGGCCACAACGGCCTCGTCCACGCCGCCTACCTAGCTCGCGCCGGGAAAAAAGTTCTGGTGCTGGAGCGCCGGCACGTGCTGGGCGGCGCGGCGGTGACCGAGGAAATCTTCCCGGGCTTCAAGTTCTCTGTTGCCTCCTACGTGGTTTCGCTGCTGCGGCCGGAAATCATCCGCGAGTTGGATCTCCCCCGCCACGGCTTCGAAGTCTTGCCGCTCGACGGCACGTTCACCCCCATGCCGAACGGCGACTACCTCTGGCGGATGAACGACCATCAGAAGACGCGCCGCGAAATCGCCCGCCACTCCCGGCTCGACGCGGAGGCCTATGACGAGTTCGGGCAGGCGATGGTGCGGCTCTGCCGCTTTGTTAAACCTCTGCTGAGCATGATTCCCCCCGATCCCACGCGGCTGAACCTGCGTGACCTCCGGAACCTGCTCTCTTTCGGACGGAGGTTTCGCGCCCTCGACGACTTCGACAAGTACATTCAAATCCAATTGATGACGCGCAGTGCGGTGGATTTCCTCGATCCGTGGTTCGAGACCGACGTCCTGAAGGCGACGATGTCAGCCTCGGGGATTATCGGCACGTTCCTCGGGATCCGTTCGCCCGGAACTGCCTACGTGCTCCTCCACCACTACATGGGCGAGATTGACGGTGTGTTTCGTGCCTGGGGCTTGCCGCGCGGCGGCACGGGCGCCATCTCGAATGCCATCGCGGGGGCGGCGCGGGAGGCGGGGGCGGAAATCCGCACCCAGGCTCCGGTCGCCCGCATTCTGCTGAAAAACGGGCAGGCGCGGGGCGTGGTGCTGGAGAACGGCGACGAGATTCTGGCCGACGTAGTGTCCTCGAGCGTGGACTGCCGCCTGACGTTTCTCCAACTGATCGAGCCGGGGCACCTGCCGGAGGAATTCCTCGCGGAGGTGCGGCGCTACAAGTTTCGCGGTTCATCCGGCAAGGTCAACCTGGCGCTGGACGCGCTGCCGAACCTGACCTGCCGACCGGGAGCGGGGCCGCACTTGCGCGGCGCGATCTCCATTTCTCCCAGCACCGAGTACATGGAGCGCGCCTATGACGACGCGAAATACGGGCGCTTCTCGCGCCGCCCCTACATTGACATCGTCATCCCGAGTCTCACCGACCCGAGCGTGGCACCTCCCGGCAAGCACGTGATGTCCTGCTTCGTCCAGTACGCGCCCTACAAGCTGAAGGAGGGGACATGGGATGAGAAGCGGGAAGAATTCGGCGACACGGTGATTGACACCATTGCCGAATACGCTCCCAACCTCAAGAACATCATCCTGGGCCGGCAGGTCCTGACGCCGCTCGACATGGAACGCGAGTGGGGCCTCTCGGAAGGCAACATTTTCCAGGGCGAGTTGTCGCTCGAGCAGATTTTCTTCCTCCGGCCCGTGGCCGGCTGGGCGCAGTATCGGACGCCGATCAAGAACCTCTACCTGTGCGGCTCGGCCACGCATCCCGGCGGCGGCATCATGGGCGCTCCGGGGCGGCTGGCCGCGTTCGAGCTCCTGAAGGACTGGAAGAAAGGGGTCGTCTAGCTCTGCCATCGAACCGCGACATCGTCATCATCGGCGGCGGCCATAACGCCCTGGTGGCAGCCTTCTACCTGGCGCGGGCGGGCCTGAAGCCACTGGTGCTGGAACGGCGCCCGGTGGTGGGCGGCGCGGCAGTCACCGAGGAGTTCCATCCCGGCTTCAAATGCTCCACGCTTGCTCATACCGGCGGACCACTCCGTGCTGACATCCTGCGCGACCTCCAGCTTGCGCGACACGGGCTGCGACTCGTGGCGCCGAATCCCTTGGTATTCGCTCCGTCGCTGGACGGTCGGGCCTTGCTTCTTCATAACGACCCCGCCCGAACGGCCGAGGAAATCGCC
Source organism: Acidobacteriota bacterium (assembly GCA_037442885.1). Classification (GTDB taxonomy): domain Bacteria; phylum Acidobacteriota; class Terriglobia; order Acidiferrales; family 2-02-FULL-67-57; genus JACQTG01. The sequence continues at coordinate 18,973 of JBBIPK010000001.1, forward strand.
CGGCACTCGCGTGCCGATGCGGAACGATACGTCCAGTTTGAACGCGCGGTGGGCTACATCGGCGGCGTGCTCCGGCGGCTGATGGCCGCGACACCCCCGGCCATCGAGAATCCCCGCGCCGCCGACCTCTGGAATTTGCTCCAGACGGCGCGGGGAATCCGCAGCCTGGGAAAGAAAGACATGTTGCGGCTGCTACGCTGGGCACCGATGCCTGCGGCCGACCTAGTGGCGGAGTGGTTTGATACGGAGCTGCTCCAGGCGACGCTGGCGGCGCGCGCCATCCACGGGACGTCCTTCGGCCCCATTTCGCCTGGGACGGGGATTGTCCTCCTGCTGCGCGCTGCGGCCGAAGGTCATCCGGCCGGGACAGCCGTTTTCCCCCAAGGCGGGATGGGAGCCCTGACGCAGGCATTGGCGGCGGCAGCGCGGCAGGCGGGCGCTGAAGTCCGCACCGGAGCCGAGGTGGCCCGAATCCTGGTGAAGAACGGGGCCGTCGCCGGAGTTGCACTGGCGAGCGGCGAGGAAATCGCGGCCAAGACCGTCATCTCCGGTGTCGATCCCCCGCGGACGTTCCTGCGGCTGATTGATCCCGTGCACCTGCAGCCGAGTTTTCTGCTCCGGATGCAGAGCTACCGCTGTCAGGGCAGCGTGGCCAAAGTCAATCTCGCCCTGGCGGGTCTGCCGAGCTTTGCGGGACTGCCCGCCCGGGGCGCTGACGGGCGCGGGTTCGCGGGGCGCATCCACATTGGCCCCAGCATTGAGTATCTCGAGCGCGCGCACGACGAGGCGAAGTATGGTGACTTTTCCCGGCAACCGTACCTGGACGTGCTCATCCCCTCGGTGGCCGACCCTTCGCTGGCGCCCGCCGGCCAGCACGTGGTGTCTGTCCACATGCAGTTTGCCCCGTTTCGACTGAAGAACGGAGATTGGAACGCGCAGCGCGCAGCTCTGGGAGACGCGGTGGTGAAAACGCTGGCGGCCTATGCGCCCGACCTGCCCGGCTTGATTCTCCACCGGCAGGTCATCACACCGCTCGACCTCGAGCAGACCTATGGACTGACCGGCGGCCACATCTTTCACGGCGAGTTGTCGCTCGACCAGCTCTACGCCACGCGTCCGCTGCTGGGCTGGGCGCGCTACCGCACCCCTGTCGGCGGGCTCTATCTCTGCGGCTCGGGCACCCATCCGGGTATAGGCTTGACGGGAGCTTCCGGCGCCAACGCCGCCCGCGAAATCCTCAAAGACCTGCGCCGCTAGCGACTCGAGCACCGGTAGGGGTGCCAGAACTAGCGGCTGTTAGCCGCGAGACGGGCTTGGCAGCCCGCTGGGCCCCGAAAAGCTTTCGGGGCTGGGCACGCGCGAGCTCTTTGACAATTGGCCAGCGAATCCGCCTAACGCTCGGAGCGCCCTTACGGGGCCCGGCCCCGAAAGCCTTTCGTGGTAGGCGCAGAGGATAGAGGAGAATCCACGGGTGAGTGTCGGAGCATAGCTCGCTGATGCATCCATGTGGATGCCTATCGCAACAGCTGAGGTCCCAAAGCCCTCGCCAGCGCGCCAGGGGGTAGCGCTAAGGAAATGGCTTCTATTTGCTCCCCTCGCTCTTGGCTGGCAGAGTCAGCGCCGGGATGTTCTCGCGCCGGATGGTTTCGTTCAGGGCCGCCACATCTCGCGCAACGATCTGCTTCCAGGCCTCTATCTGGGCGTTGACCCGCGTCCGCATCTCTTCCGTGAATTCGTAGGCCTGCCGGGTGGGCGCGCGGTCGGCGCTGTCGACCACGTCGCTCAGCCAAGCAATCTTGCTGTTCAGCTTCGTGGGGTAGTTGCACATATCCTGGGAGGAGCGGGCTTTGACTTCGATCAACTCGGCTTCGACGGGTGCCATTTTCTTTTCAATCGTCTCCGCGGCCGCCAGGATGGCCGCGCCGCGAGGATGGCCGGCCAGGCGCTTGCGCAGGGCGTCCAACTGTGCCCGCAGGTTGCGAATTTCGAGCACGCTTCCGTGCGCCTGGCCAAGCAGGTCGCGAACTTGCAGGCCCAGGGCAAGCTGTTTGTCCAACTCAGCCTGTGTGGTGTTGACCCGCAGATCCAGCTTGACTTCGAGCGGAGCGGTGTAACTCTTGCCCGCCACCGTGAGCTTGGCCTGGTAGCTGCCCGGCACAGCCAGCGGGCCGCTTGGGCGCCCCATGTCGTAGATGGCATTGGGGACAAGCTCGGGCAGCTCGTAGCGCAGGTCCCAGACCACGCGATGCATACCGGCCTTAGCGGGCAGGCGGTCGGGATCGTCGTCTCTGCCGGGACGCTCGGGCAAGGGCCTGCCCTCCACCTTTTCCTCGCGACTGCTGAACTTGCGCACCACGTTCCCCTGCGGGTCAAGGATTTCGAGAGTGATTTCGTCCTTCTGCTCGTTCTTCAGGTAGTAGTAGAGGATGGCCCCCGGAGGCGGATTCTCACCGGCGAATTGCGGGCGCCACCAACCGCCGCCGCGCAGCCGGTAGGTCGGGCGCGGGGTAAAGAGGTGGACATCGGCTTTGGCGATCTGGTCATTGAGCTGGCGCAGCGGCGAGAGGTCGTCGAGAATCCAGAAGGAGCGTCCGTGTGTAGCCACCGCCAGATCGTCGTCCTTGATGACGAGGTCGTGGATGGGAGCGGTGGGCATGTTGAGCTTGAGCGACTGCCAGTGCGCGCCGTCGTCGAAGGAGACGTAGATGCCGGTTTCCGTGCCCGCGTAGAGGAGCCCCTTGCGTTTCGGGTCTTCGCGCACGGCATGAACATAGGCGCCCTCGGGGATGCCGTTGACGATGAGCGTCCAGCTCTTGCCATAGTCACTCGTCTTGTAGATATAGGGCCGGAAGTCGTCGTGCTTGTGCCGGTCCACGGCGATGTAGGCGCTGGCGGCGTTGTGCGGGGAGGCGTCAATGATGCTGACCAAACTCCACTCGGGCATCGCTTTCGGCGTCACGTTCGTCCAGGTTTTGCCCGCGTCGCGCGTCAGGTGCACCAAGCCGTCATCGGTTCCCACCCAGAGCAAGTCCTTCTGCAGGGGAGACTCGGCGAGGCTGAAGATGGTGTCGTAATACTCGATGCTGATGTTCTCGCCGGTGATGGGGCCGCCGGAGCGCTGCTGCTTGCTCTTGTCGTTGCGCGTGAGGTCAGGGCTGACGGCGGTCCAGCTCATCCCTTCGTCAGTGGAGCGGAAGAGAATGTTGGCCGCGTGGTAGACAACGTTGGGGTCGTGCTTGGAGACCAGGATGGGTGAGGTCCACTGGAAGCGGTATTTCACGGCGGCGGCCTCGTGGCCGTCCACGTTGTCGGGCCAGACCATGATGTTGTGCGCCTGCTTGGTGCGGCGGTCGTAGCGAGTGAGGATGCCCCAGTACTCACCCGCGTAGACGATATCGGGATTGGTGGGATGGGCAACGACGTGGCCTGCCTCGCCGCCGCCCACGGGCTCCCAATCCTCGCGGCCGATGCTGCCGTCGTCGCCGCGACTGGAAATGGAGACGGAGGTGTTGTCCTGCTGCGCTCCGTAGACGCGATAGGGGAAGCTCGTGTCGGTCGACACGTGGTAGAACTGCGCGGTGGGTTGGTTATCCTGGCGGGTCCAGGTCAGTCCCCCGTCGACGGTGATGGAGGCGCCGCCGTCATTGGCGTTGATCATTCGCCTGGGGTTGGTGGGGTCGATCCAGAGGCCGTGGTGGTCCCCGTGGAGGTGGCGCTGAGGCTCCCAGCTGCGGCCGCCATCAGTTGACTTGTAGAGCGAGACACACAAAACATAGACAGTGTCAGGGTTCTGAGGATCGGCGACGATGTGGGTGTAGTACCAGGGACGGTGCCGCAAGCGATGGTCGGAGGACATCTGTTTCCAGGTATTCCCGCCGTCATCGGAGCGATAGACGCCTCCGGCTTCTTCCTCGGCCTCGATGATGGCGTAGACGCGATTGGAGTCGCCGCCGGAGACGCTGACGCCGATCTTTCCCCAGATGCCGCCGGGCAGGCCGTTGCCGGTAAGCTGCTTCCAGGTCGTGCCCCCATCGGAGGACTTGTAAAGGCCGCTGCCGGGGCCGCCGCTGGTCAGGCTCCAGGGCGTGCGACCGGCTTCCCAGAGCGCGGCAAAGAGGACGTTGGGATTGGAGGGATCGAAGGCAAGGTCAATGGCGCCGGTTTTTTCATCCTTGTAGAGAACTTTTTCCCAAATCTTGCCGCCATCGCGGGAGCGAAAGACGCCGCGCTCGGGGTTGGGGCCGAAGGCGTGGCCGAGCGCAGCGACATAGACGAGGTCAGGATTGCGGGGATGGACGAGGACGCGGCCGATGTGGCGGGTGTCGCGCAGGCCGACGTGCTGCCAGGTTTTGCCGGCGTCGAGTGACTTGTAAACCCCGTCGCCATACGAGATGTTGCCCCGGATGCAGGCTTCGCCGGTGCCGACATAGATAATGTTTGGGTCGCTCTCGGCGACGGCGATGCTGCCGATGGAGGAAACCGGTTGATCATCAAAGATCGGCTCCCAGGTCACGCCAGCGTTCACCGTCTTCCACACGCCGCCCGAGACCGCGCCGAAATAGTAGACGTTGGGCTGGGTAGGAATGCCGACCGCAGTCAGCGCGCGCCCGCCGCGGTAGGGGCCGATGAGGCGGTATTTCATTCCTTTGAGGAGCTCACCGTCGTACTGCTGTGCTTCAACACAGGGTGCCAGCAGGAGCAGAGCCAGCATGGAAACCAGAACGAACAAACCCGCACGATGCGCATGGAAACGACTCATGGGGAATACCTCCCGGAAAGTCTCGGCGGCTCATCCTACTGACTTGGAGGAAAAAAAGGAAGTCCGATCGTGCTCCAGGGGAGGGGAAACCTTGTGGTGTGGTGCTGAGAAATTCGACAGACAATTTTTCAAAGCGGGTGAACAGCGAAGTGACTCTATGCCCCCGCGGATTTTTCTACCAGAATCCGTAGAAAACCTACCACGCTGAGAGAACCGAAGGTATCCGGGGAGTCGAATCCGTAAGAAAAGAGGCCAGATCCTGGCGGTGCGAATCGCTGGCGCGTTTGGCGTGCTGCTTGCAATGCCTATTGTGCCGATGGGCCGCAGCGTCAAGCGTGTTAGTGGGATCTGCTAGTCCGACAGTTTTCCTGCCCCTTTCTTTGCAAGCTTACCGCAGAAGGAGGGACCAATGACCACGTGTCTGCGTACTCTCGCCATTGTCTTCTTGCTCGTACTTCTCAACGCTGCACCCGCCTGGGCACAGGCCACGGGTTCCTTGACCGGAACCGTCACCGATCCGACCGACGCGGTGGTTCCCGACGCCAAAGTAACCCTCACCCACATTGACACCGGTGTGGTCCGCGAGACCACCACCGGCAGCGTCGGCATCTATATCTTTCCGCAACTGCCTCCCGGAGTGTATCGGTTAGAAATCTCCAAGGAAGGTTTCCGGACTGCTGTGCAGCCCCACGTCGTAGTGCAAGTAGCAACGGCCATGACGCTCAACGTCCAGATGGAAGTTGGGGCAGTGGCGGAGAGCGTGGAAGTGGAGGCCACCACCACGGTTCTGAATACGCAGGACGCCAGCCTGGGAACCGCGTTCACGGGCATCCAGGTGCAGAACCTGCCCATGGAAGGGCGCGACCCAGCCGGCTTGTTGAGCTTGCAGGCGGGCGTGACCTTCGTTCCTGGCGCCTTCGCCGGGGATACCCGGGGCGGGTCAGCGTTTGATTCGCGCAGCGGCAGCGTCTTCGGCTCCCGCAGCGATCAGAGCAACGTCACGCTCGACGGCATCGACGTCAACGATCCCCAGTTCAACTTCGCGTTCAACAGCGCCCTGCGGGTGACGCTCGATTCGCTGGCCGAATTCCGCGTCAACACCACCAGCTACAACGCCGACCTGGGGCGGTCGTCGGCCGCGCAGGTCATTCTGGTGACCAAGAGCGGGACGAACGAACTGCACGGATCCGCCTACTGGTACCACCGCAACGAGGCCACGGCCGCCAACGAGTGGTTCCTCAATGCCGCCGACGTGGAGAAGCGGAAGCTGCGCAAGCACATCTTCGGGGCCTCGCTGGGCGGGCCGATTGTGAAAGACCGCTTCTTCCTCTTCGGCAACTGGGAAGAGCTGCGCCGCTCGACGGAAGAATCCGTGGTGCGCCAGATTCCCTCTTGGGCCTTCCGGCACGGGTACCTCACCTACCAGTGTGCCGACCCCGAGGATCCCGGCTGCGCCGGCGGCCCGGTGACGATTGCCGGGCAGACGGTTATGGTACCCGCGGGTTTCCACCTGTTGACTCCCGCGGAGATGACGACCCTGGATTTGCGCCCCTGGTCGGCGGATCCCTACTGCGACCCGGTGAACACGGGAGCCGCCTGCGGCGTCAACCAGTTCGCTCTCGCTTACTTCCAGCAGTATCCGCTGCCCAATGACACCACCATCGGCGACGGCTACAACTACATGGGATATCGCTTTGCCGCGCCCATCAAAGACACGCTGCGGGCCTACGTGCTCCGCGCCGACTACAACCTCACCGCGAGCGGCAGCCACACGCTCTTCTTCCGAGGCAACCTCCAAGACGACACGGAGGCGAGCGCGCCGCAGTTTCCCGGGCAGCCGCCGAGCACGCTCACTCTCACCAACAACAAGGGCTTCGCGGTGGGTTACAAAGCGCTGCTCAGCCCCACTGTGGTCAACAGCTTCCGCTACGGTCTGACTCGCATCAAAGAGGAGAATGCGGGGCTACAGAACCGGGACTTCTTTGACTTCCGCTTCGTTGATGAGATTCAAAACTTCGACTCCGACACGTATGGTCGCACCATCCCCGCGCACCATTTCAAGAACGACCTCACCTGGATCCGCGGCACGCACACCATCACCCTCGGGGCCGACATCCGCTACACCCGCAACAGCCGCTACAACAACGGGGGGAACTTCCACGCCTTCAGCAGCAACCCCTCCTGGTTTCTTGGTGTGGGCGGGCGCATCACGCCTGGGGAAGCCCGCTGCGTGGACACGTATGGCGGGTGTCTGACTCTGCCGGCGGTGGCGAGCGCGTTCCGCAGCAACTTCCACGACGCCGCGGAAAACCTGCTGGCCATGTACTCGCAGGTGAACTCGGTCTACAACTACGACCGGGAGGGAAACATCCTTCCCCACGGGGAAGCGATCCGCCGCAAGTTCGGCGCCGACGAATACGAATTCTTCTTCCAGGATTCCTGGCGGGCCACTCCGGCCCTGACTTTGACGTACGGGGTGCGGTATGGCGTCTATTCGCCCCCATGGGAGGTGAACGGCAACCAAGTGGCGCCCACCATTAGCCTGGGTCGGCTGTTCGAGACCCGTGCCCGGGGCATGCGCATCGGAATCCCCGACAATGCCTATCCCCGTTTCGGCTTCGACCTCGCCGGCCCGGCCAACGACCGCCCCGGTTACTACGCTTGGGACTGGAACAACTGGTCTCCCCGGGTGGCGGTGGCCTGGGCACCGCGTTTCAGGGAGGGTTTCCTGGGCAAGCTGTTCGGCGACGGCAAGCTCGTTCTCCGCGGCGGCTACTCCATCGTCTACGACCGCATCGGGCATGGGCTGGCCACCTCCTTCGATGAGGCCGGCTCTTTTGGAATGGCCACCAGCATCGCCACGCCCTATGGCACTACGTTGGAAGAGACCGCTGTTCGCTTTACCGGGACCTTCAACATTCCTTTCGCGGATGTGCTCTACCCGGCGCCCCCGGGCGGATTTCCGCAGGAGCCCCCCGCGGAGTGGAATACAATCGATTGGGGCTTGGACGACACGATCATCACCCCGTACTCCCACACCATCAACTTCTCGCTGGCGCGGGAGTTTCCGGCGGACTTCCTCGTGGAAGTGGGCTACGTCGGCCGCCGCGGCCGCCACCTGCTGACGCAGCGTGACCTCTTCATGCCACTAGACCTCTGCGATCCCATCTCCGGCAGGTGTTACTTCGAGTCCGTGCAGGAGTTGATCAAGATGGGCGAGCAAGGTGTGGACATCCTTACGTTGGCGCCCATTCCCTACTGGGAGAATATGTTCCCCAGCTTCGGCCCCACGGGCGCGAATGCCGGCTATCTGGGCTGCGACATCTGGGGCGTAGATCCCGGCTGGACAGGCGGGTTCTCGGCTACCCAGGTGGCCTATGACTGGTGGATGTGCATGGAGCCCGACTACACCTATGCCCCCTATCTGATTGACCTCTACGGGTATCCTGGGGTCGCCAACACGGGTAATCCTTCCTTCGCCGTGGGCGGCCCCTACTCCTTCTTCAACGACGTCTACAACGCCCTGGCAGCCTGGAGTTCGGTGGGCCGCTCGGAATACCACGGGATGATTCTGAGCGCACGCAAGCGCTTGAGCCACGGAGTGCAGTTCGACTTCAACTACACCTGGTCGAAGTCGCGTGACCACACTTCCGAGGCCGAGTACGCCGACCTCTACGGGGGCATCTTCACCGGTGGCTACAGCGGCTTTATCGTCAATTCCTGGGAGCCGCAGCGGAGTTACTCCTACTCCGACTTCGACATGCGCCACCAGATGAACGGCAACTGGTACATCGAGCTGCCCTTCGGCCGAGGCAAGGCGCTCGGCGGCGGCATTCCCGGCTGGGCCGACCAGATCATCGGTGGCTGGTCGTTCTCCGGTCTCTGGCGTTGGACCAGCGGCTTGCCAGCCAACGCCATCAACGGGCGCGCCTGGCCCACCAACTGGAACGTGCAAGGCAACGCCACTTGCATCGTTGAGCAGGGGTGCCCGGCCACCAAGACCACGAAGCTGCCCGAAGGGCCTAATCTCTACGCCGATCCCGCGGCCGCCTTCGCGCAGTTCCGCTGGAGCCGGCCGGGGGAGGTTGGAGAGCGCAACATCCTGCGTGGCGATGGCTACTTTGGCATCGACCTGGGCATCGGCAAGCGCTTCAGCATGCCTTGGGAGGGTCACAGTCTGCGGTTCCTCTGGCAGGTCTTCAACGTCACCAACACCCCCAGCTTTGATACCAACTCGCTCTCGAACAGCATCGGTACGCCCGCGACCTTTGGCCGCTACTCGGAAGTGCTGGGCCCGCGAGATGGCGGGGCGCGGGTCATGCAGTTCGCGTTGCGCTACGAGTTCTGAGCGAACCCAGGTTCTGGAACGGCTTCGGGCCTCCTCTTCCGAGGAGGCCCGATTGCTTCTTGGAGTCCGGGTCGGCAGGAAGTCGCTAGGCGGAGGAGTTGGCCGACGCGGCCGGCAGCAATTCGCCGATATAGGCCAGGACTTCGCGCTGGATGGCCGGGTCGTCGCCGAAGCCAGCAAACCAGCGCACGTCGGGCTCCTTGCGGAACCAGGTAATCTGGCGCTTGGCGAACTGGCGCGTCTCGTGTTTGATTCGTTTGACAGCTTCCGTGAAGGTCAGTTCTCCGCGCAGATGGGCGACCAGCTGGCGGTAGCCGAGAAAGCCGAAGGGCTTGGCGGTGGGCGGGAAGCGTTGGAGCAAACGGCGCACTTCGTCCAGCCAGCCGGCGGCCAGCATTTGCTCGACGCGCTCGTCAATGCGGCGGTAGAGGTCGGGGCGCGGGGGCAGCAGGCCGAGCTTGATGACGACATAGCCCTCCAGGGCGTCGCGGCCGGCGGCAAACAGCTCGCTACGAGGCCGCCGTGCCTGGAAGTACACCTCGAGCGCACGCACTATCTTCGGAACATCGCGCGGCGCGATGGCGCGTGCCGAAGTCGCATCCAGGCGTGCCAGCATTCGATGAAGATAGGCTCCACCCCTCTCGCCGGCGCACTGCACCAGGCGCGCGCGCAGCTCCGGCGAGCGACGTGGCAGCGGCGACAAACCTTCAAGGAAGGCGCGCAAGTAGAGCCCGCTGCCGGCGGTAACGATGGGAAGGTGTCCGCGAGCCGTTACCTGAGCCAGAACGCGCCGGGCGTGTTCCTTGTAGTCACCCGCCGTGAACCCTTCCAGTGCCCCGATGAGACCCACCAAGTGCTGGGATGTGCCGCGATATTCCGCGATGTCCTTGCCGGTGCCGATGTCGAAGTCGCGATAGACCTGCGTGGAATCACAGGCCAGGATCTCACCGGCGAGGCGCTCGGCCAGGCGGATGGCGAGAGCCGACTTGCCGCTGGCAGTCGGTCCGAGGATAACGAGCAACGGATGGCCGGTTCGCATCAGAATCCCAGCCAGCGCCAATAGCGGAGCAACAAGTAGCCGAGGAGAAGAGCGAGAAGGAGCAACAGGCCGGCCAGTTGACTCCGCTCAAGCTTCATCGAAGGGTGGGCCGGTACTTACGGCTCGCGATAGTCGAGCGGCAGATTGTACAGGAAGGTGAATTGCAGAATGATGTGTTCACCGGTGAATTCCGGGGGCAGCGCGGGGAACGGCTGTGCGGCGCGGATGGCACCGAAGGCTGCGCGGTCAAAGGGGAGGAAGTCGGAAGAGCGCACGAGCGCAGGCTCTTCCGGCGGCACCCCGCCATCCTTGAGAATGCGAAAAACGATCACCACTCGCCCGCGCTGGCCCAGGCGAGCCGCTTCCGGCATCACCGCGTACCAATTCTTTTTCACGTCGTAGAGCAGCCGCGCCAAGTAGGGACCAAAATCCACGCCGCGCGTGTCGGAAAGGATCAGTGGGAACGGCGTGTTCAAATTGGGCAGCGAGGGCAGAGCCCCACGGGCATCGCCGCCGGTTCCTGGCTGGCGGCCTTGCTGCATGGCGCGCAATGACTCCTCAATCATCCGCCCCGCCGTGCCGGAAGGAATTTCCAACTTGGGAGACTGACTCGACCGCTCCGGCAAGTTTTCGAGTCGCGCGAGTTCCCGGCGCCGCTCCTGATCGGTTTGGCCGGGCCGTTCCTCGGCCTCGCCGCCCTGCCCGCTTCCCGGTTTTCTCCGCTCTGGGAGGCGCTCGGACTCAACTCCGGACGTCTCCGTTTCACCCGTGAGGGGAGGCATGATGGGTGCAGGCAGGACACGGCGGAGTTCGCGCGGGTCAACCGTGAACGGCGTGCGGATGACCGCGCGCTTGCGTTCCTCCGGGGTGAGCTCTTCTTTCTTGGGCTCGGGAATCTTCAGCAGGTCGGACGGAATGTAGAGCAGCGTCAACTGGCGGCGCGCTAACTCTTCCGCAAGCTCTGGCGATAACGGTTCCGGCTGGAACACGCGCAGCACTTTGGGGTTGGCGAGCACAAAGATGACAAACCCCAGGTGCAGCACCAGTGAGACAAGGCTGGACTCGCGCCGCCGACTCGGCGCGTGCGCGTCGACGACTTCCGGAAGCAGCTGCAGTTCGGTTGCTGTTGCCATCGCGATCAACTCATCGCGGCGGGGAAGGCCGCAGCCGGAACCTTGCGCGCATGCTCCGCAATCGCCCCCGCCACGCGGTTGGCCAGCTCCAATGCCCGGCGGCCTTCCGATCCGTTCGCCGGGGCTGGTTGGCGCGTCCGCACCGCCTGCAGGAAGGCTGCGAGTTCAGCAGCCAGCGGCTCAGTAACCTCAGTCGGAAGCGACTGGAAACTCAGCCGAGGTTCGTCCACGGTCTTCCCACCGGCGTCCACGCCTATCACGAGCACATCCTGCCGCGAGAAGTCGAGCGAGACATACTGGCCCGGCTGGAAAAATCGCAGCTTGCGAACCTTTTCCGTGCTGACGCGGCTGGCCGTGACATTGGCGACGCAACCGCCGGCAAACTCCAGCCGTGCGTTCGCAATGTCCACCTTGGACGAGAGAATCGGGATCCCAACCGCACGCACCTCCGTGGGCATCTCGCCAACAAAACTGAGAATGACGTCGAGGTCGTGAATCATCACGTCGTAGATGACGTCCACATCCAGACTGCGGCCGGAGAAGCCGCCCAGCCGGTGCACCTCAAAAAAGAGCGGCGTGGTCACGATTCCCTGCGCGGCCACCGTGGCCGGGTTGAACCGCTCCGTGTGACCCACTTGTAAGATGCGCCCGGCACGCTCGGCGGTCGCCAGCAGTTGATCCGCCTCCGCGAGAGACGCGGTCATGGGTTTCTCTACCAGCACATCCACTCCCCTCTCCAGCAGTTCGGTGCCAACGCGGGCATGCTCGTTCGTCGGCACGGCCACGCTGGCCGCTTGAATCTCCCGCGCCAATTCCTGGAGGGAGCCGAAGACGTGGGTTCCGTGTGCGCCCGCGATTTCCTCCGCCCGCGCCCGGTTGATGTCGAAGATGCCGACGAGTTCGGCCTCGGGCAAGTCGCGATAGATGCGAACGTGATGCCGCCCGAAATCACCGACGCCAACGACACCGACACGAACTTTGTCTGCCATGAGGTGCCTAGTCCTCCGCTGGATAGGCGACAACACAGATGCCGTGCGCATTCGCGCGGCACAGAAATTCTTCGCGGTCGAGCAGCAGCGCCCGCCCGGCATCGAGTGCCAACGCCGTCGCCCGCGCCTGCTCCATCACCTCCAGCGTCGGCAGTCCGACCACTGGAACGTCAAAGCGCATGTCCTGGTTCGGCTTGCTGACTTTGACGACGACGAGCCGGCGCCCATTGGCGAGCTGAGCGGCGCGCTCGATGGTGGCATCGGTGCCCTCCATCGCCTCCACCGCCACGCAGGCGCGCTGACTCACCACCACCGTCTGGCCCACGTCGAGCGCGGCAAGAGCGCGCGCCAGCTTGCGACCGTGAACGATGTCGGCTTCTTCCTCGGCATCGGGAGACCGCCGCGTCAGGATGCCCGGCTCGGGCAGCCAGTCACGAACGAATTCGGTCGAATCCGCGACTTCAATTCCCAGGCCCTCGATGATGCGCGCAATGGCTCCGATGAGCCGATCCGTGGACTTATCGGGCAAGCTCTCCAGAAGACGCCGGAAGGCAGTGTCGGGTGGGATATCGCTGAAGATTTTCGCGTGCTTCACCTGCCCCGCCAGAACCGCTTTGCTGACTTTCTCGGTCCGGAGAATCCCCAGCGCCTTCTCCAATTCCCCCAGACCCACCCAATGGACGCGCGCGCCAATCCCCTCAATGGCGGGCGATGTCTCTTCTCGAATCCCGATCGCGACCATCTCCACGCCTCGCTGGCGCGCCTGTTCGAGCACCCGCAACGGAAACTCGCCGTTGCCTGCAATGAGGGCATACCGTGCCTGCGTGCTCACTTGATGACCCCCCGTTCAGAGCTTTCAATGAACCGCACGAGTGCTTCGATATCTTCGTTCTGGTCAAGGCTCGCCCGAATCTTCTCGATGGCCTGTGTGGTATTCAACTGCGAGCGCGTCAGCAGACGGAACGCTTTCTCCAGGCGCTCGATCCGCTCGCGGCCAAAGCCGCGCCGCTCCAGGCCGACGCTGTTCACCCCGTACACTCTTGCCTCCCGCTCCCACACCGTCCGGGAGAAGGGCAGAACATCCTGTGTGACCACGGTGTAGCCGCCGATAAAACTGTGCCGGCCAATCCGGCAAAACTGGTGAATGCCGCAGAACGCACCGATGATGGCGTGGTCTTCAATCACCACGTGGCCAGCCAGCGTCGCCCCGTTTCCGAGAATGATGGAATCACCCAGGATGCAATCGTGGGCAATGTGCGCGTAGGCCATGACGAGGTTGTGGTTGCCGATGCGGGTCAGGCCCCCGCCACCGGCTGTGCCCCGATGCACCGTGCAAAACTCGCGGAAGATGTTGTCGTCACCGACGATGACTGCGCTGCACTCCCCGCGGAACTTCAGGTCTTGCGGTATCAGTCCCAGGGCTGCGTGCGGAAACACTTGGTTGCGTGCGCCCATTCGTAGTGGCCCTTCGATCACGGCATGGGCACCCACGCGGCTGCCGGGCCCAATTTCCACCTCTGCGCCGATGATGGCGTAAGGCCCCACTACCACATCCGGCGCAAGCCGCGCCCCGGAATCAATGACGGCGGTGGGATGACGGCTCATCGGCTCCCTCGCCACTCCCCAGAGTCGGGCTCAACGATCAACCAGCTTGCACATCACCGTGGCCTCGGCGGCCACCTGCTCCCCCACCAGCGCTTTCCCGGCCATTTTGCAGACGTTGTTCCGCCAGTACACCATCTCAACTTCCAGGCGGAGCTGCTCTCCCGGGCGCACGGGGCGGCGGAACCGGGCTTCCTCGATGCCAGCGAAATACATCAGCTTGGCATCGCGGTCCTTGACTTCCTTCATCAGCATGAAGCCGCCCGCCTGCGCGATGGCTTCTACGATCAACACGCCCGGCATCACCGGGTGGCCGGGAAAATGCCCTGCAAAGTAGGGCTCCTCCTCGCGAACGTTCTTCAGCGCCACTACGCGCTTGCCGGGCTCCAACTCCAAAACCGCATCCACCAACAGAAAGGGTGCCCGGTGCGGCAGAATCCGCTGGATTTCTTCGGCGTTGAAAATCATCGCGTGCCGCCCCGCATTGTGGGACGCTCGATTATAGACGAATCAGTGTGGCTCAGCTACGATACCTGCCCGCTCATGGCTCCTCCGCAGGCAGACTTGCCGCGCATCCACCGCTATCTCCGCCGCCGGACACCCGCGCTCGTGCAGCTCCTACGCTATCTGGTGGAACTTGAGTCACCGAGCCACGACAAGGCGGCAGTAGACCGGCTCGGGCGCGTGCTGGCGCGGGAATGGCAACGCCGCGGGGCTCGCGTCCGCCTGTTCCCCTGCGCAGACCACGGCGACGTCCTCCGCGCAGAACTCTCCTTTCGACAGCAAACGCGCGGGCAACTGCTGGTTCTCGGCCATCTCGATACCGTGTATGACCGCGGAGTGCTCCGCCGAATGCCATTTCATACCCGCGGTGCGCACGCCTATGGGCCTGGGACGTTCGATATGAAAGGCGGGATTGTCATCGGCCTGGCGGCTGTCGAAGCCCTGCAGGCCTTCGGGCTGGCACCGGCCAGGAAGGTTGTATTCCTCTATTCAAGCGACGAAGAAATAGGTAGCGCCGCCAGCGAGGTGTTCATCACACGGGAGGCACGACACAGCCAGGCCGTGCTGGTGTTGGAACCTGCAGCCGGACCACGGGGCGCGCTCAAAACGGCCCGCAAGGGCGTTGCCGAATACGAATTGGTCGTCCACGGCCGCGCTGCTCACGCTGGCTTGGACCCCGAGAAAGGAGTAAGCGCAACGCTGGAGCTGGCCTATCAGATTCCTCGGATTGTTGCCCTCGCCAAGCCCATGCGCGGTGTAAGCGTCAATATCGGTCGAGTAGAAGGCGGGACGCGCACGAATGTCGTTGCCGCGCAAGCCCGCGCCAGCATTGACCTGCGCGCCTATCGGCTGGCCGACTTAGACCGGTTAGAACGCCGCCTGTACGCTTTTCGGCCTCTACTCGCCGGCGCGCGACTGGAATGGCGATGCCTGGGAAAGCGTCCCCCGCTCGAGCGCACAGCCGGTGTGGTGCGGCTTTTCCGGGAAGCCCAGCAGGTCGCCAACGCACTCGGATTCCGGCTGGAGGAAACAGCGGTGGGCGGCGGTTCGGACGGGAACTTGACGGCGGCGCTCGGCATTCCGACTCTCGACGGCCTGGGCGCGGTCGGCGCCCACGCACATTCCCCTTGCGAGTACGCTCTAATCAGGTCACTGGCTCAGCGGGCGGCGCTGTTGGTGGGTTTGTTGCTACGACTCTAGCCGCCCGTGCGACGCCGAAGAGACTCCAGAACGACTTGTTCCAGCCCGGCGGAATCCATCCGATAAGCAACACGCAAGGCGGCATCGAGGCTGGCACCGCGCCCCAATTCTTCCAGTAGCCGGTTCACGCCGTTCAAGCCGCCGGAATCCATCAGCGTCTCGACGACGACCAGTGCCAGGATATAGCCGGCAGCAACTTCCTGAAACTGACTGCCCAGAATCAAGCTGTCGATGCTCGCGAGGGGCAGCCTGCCCTGCGCGGCGACTTGGCGGAGGAGGTTTGGTTGCGCTGCCGAACGTGTTCCCTCAAACCACTGACCCAGCCCTTCGTGCAACCAGTGAGGCGCGCGGTTGCGACTCTTCTCCTGAATGAAGGCATGGCTGAGTTCATGTCGCAGAATGTTGCGCAGGTGAGGGGTGAGGCTGGAGAGTCCCGCCGTGGGAACGCGAATCTTGCCGTCGTGCACGGCATCCACCCACGGCGGCACCCCGGTGACGCGAGAAAAACCACCCTCGGCGTAGAGCACCACCACAATCGGTTCGCGCGGAAGGTAGTTCAGTTGGGACGCGAGGTCGTCGAAATCCCGCTCAAGTGCGGCCATCACCTCCCGCACCAGCCGGGCCGAAGTAGTTCCCGCATCGCTGCTGTAGCGCAGCGTGAAGCGGCCGCTGGCAGCTTCACGGTAGCCGGCGGCCACATGTGCCTCGCGTTCCGCTCGCTCGAGCCAGGTCGGAATCTCGCCGTCCGTCCGCAGGCGCAACGCCTGCCTCCAGGCGGCGATGGCCGCTTCGAGCTTTTCCTGCTCGTACAGAATCAAGCCGCGGAGCCGAAGAACCTCGAATGCCAGACTCCGGTCGCGCTCTGCCCGCTCCAGCACTTCGAGTGCTCGTGCGTAATCCCGGTTCGAATAATAGAGGTCGGCCAAGTAAAGCAGTAACGGTGCGTGCGCCGGTGCAAAAGCCAGGGCACGCTCGGCGCTCGCAATCGCTCCTGCCAGGTCATTCTGGGCATCAAGGTGTTGCGCGATGGCGGCATGAGCAGCCGCAGCGCGGAGTTTGTCCGCCAGCGTCCCGCGGCTGGCTTCCAACTCGAGTTTCGCCACCAAGTCCCGGTTCACCCGCCCGTTCACCACAACCTCATTGATGATGCTGTCGTCAAAAGTCGGCGGCGCAACCGCAGCCTTGTTCGCCAAACGGCGCGCTGCCAGCGGAGCGTTGCTCCGCTCAATCCGCTCGATGAGGCGTTTGGGCAGGCTGAAGCGGCCTTCTTCTGTCTCCCAGTAGATACGGTCGCCGCGTTCTTCGACCGCTCCGGCTTGGATCCGGCGACCGCTCTTGAGCACGATCGTGTCCCCCAGGGCCGGCAGAGCCCAAAGCGTGGCCAGCAGGACGACCCCATGCAATCCGCAGCGAAGCAGTGAGTGAACCATAACCGGGAAAACCGAATCCAATTCTATCAGATGCCCCGGAGGGCAGCGGCTTGCGGGCTCCCGACGGCACTGCTAGAGTGAAGCCGATGGCACGTCATCGCACTTCGAGTCTCGCCTTTCTCGCCTTTCTGCTCTTGATCGTTCCCTGGACGCAGGCTCGGACATCAGTCGAGGCGGAGGATTGGGCTGCGAGTATCCGCGAGTTAGTCGAGCGACTTCACCGCGTGAGTCTCGATTCAGAAGCCGCTTACCGGATCGCCGAACTCTACTTCCGCCGCGATGCCATCCGCATTGAACTGACGCACGGCACGCTCGTCTTCCTCCGGCCGGTCGAGAACACCGTCACCGGCGCCCTGTTTGTCGGTGATGGCCGCGTGCTCGTGATGCCGCCGATGCCGAGTGAACGGCATCAACTGGCGCGCTTCACCGGCTCGCCCATCCTGGCGGAAAGTTTCTCCAGCGCCTATCTGCGTTTTACGGATTCGACCGCCGCCGAGTTGCAGGCCAACATTGCGGCCGGCCGGGGCAGCCGTACGGAAGCAGATGAACTGATCCAGCAATGGGATGGAGTCGTGCAGACCCTGAATCCCAGCTATTCCGTGCGCGTGCTGACCGACTTGATCAGTCCAAACCCGCGCCCCTATTTCGCTGCCGCCCTCACCAACCGTCGCCTGGGGCGATTCGATGTCGTGCTGGACGAACGCCAAGACGAAGAGGTGCTGGTCGGCCAGACCCGCTGGCACAATGACCGTCTCTCCTACGACGTGTGGTGTTCATTCCCCCGCGAAGGCCGCGAACCACAGCCGAAACCGGCGCCCTGGCAGCCAACTTCCTACCGCATCCAGACCGCGATCGCGCACAATCACTCCCTGGAGGGAAACACGGAGGTTCGCTTCCGAGCGCGCATCCCGCAGGAGCGCGTCGTATTGTTCGAATTGTCCCGCTACCTTCAGGTGGAGGAAGTCACCGACGAAGATGGGACGCGCCTGCCTTTCTTCCAAAACGAGTCCGTGACCGCTGAGCAACTGCGGTTACTGGGAACAGATTACTTCGTTGTCGTCTTGCCTGCGCCTGCCCGCAGGGATGCTGACTACACCCTGCGTCTCCGCTACCAGGGCCAGGTCATTACGGATATTGGTAGCGGCGTGCTCTACGTGGGCGCCCGCGGCATCTGGTATCCGAGCCTGCATTCGCCCTGGCCCGCTCCCTTCGAGATGGAATTCCGCTACCCGCGGGCGCTCGCCCTGGTGGCCAGCGGCAAACGGGTGGCAGAATCCCAGGACGGACCCTGGCGAGTCAGCCAATGGAAAAGCGAAGTTCCCATCCCGCTTGTCGGCTTCAATCTCGGCGCCTTTGAGAGCCACGAACGCACGTATCAAGGCATTCCTGTCCGTGTGTATGCGAACCAGCAGTTGGAGCCGGCGCTGGCACTTCCCTTCGTACCACTGCCCCCTGTGCTTCCCATGGACGAGCGCAGTGCGGCGCGCGTCCAAGAAGGCCCAACCGAAACGCGACGAAACATTCCCGAACTAATGCTTCCCTTGCCCCCGATTCTCCCACGCCCCTCTGCCTTGATCGAGGAAGTGGGAGAGGAAGTAGGCAGGGCGTTGGACTTCTTCGTGGAGCGCTTCGGCCCCTTCCCTTACCCGCGGTTGAACGTGTCACAGCTCCCGGGTCGAATCGGGCAGGGCTATCCCGGGCTCCTCTATCTCTCGACCTTTACGTTCTTGCAAGGGCGTGACCTGGCACGCCTCGGACTGAGCGAGCGCACCCGGGAACATTTCTCCGGGCTGATTCCGGCCCACGAGACCGCCCACCAGTGGTGGGGAACGCGCGTGCGCGTGGCCAGCTACCGCGACCAATGGCTGATCGAAGCCCTGGCAACTTACTCCAGCCTGCTCTATCTGGAAAGCAAGTCGGGCGGCGAGCAAGTGCTGCGCCACTGGCTGGAGCGCTACCGCGACGACTTGCTCGCTCGCGGCCCCACGGGGCAGCCGTGGGAAGCGGCCGGGCCACTCGCGCTCGGGCGCCGCTTGAGCGCGTCCCTCTCGCCGGGCACTTATGAGCGTGTGATCTACCCCAAGGGCGCCTGGATCTTGCACATGCTCCGACACCTGCTTTCTGACAAGGCCTTCTTCGAACTGTTGCGGACCATCGCAGACGAGTACGGAGACAAGCCGTTCGGCACAGCGGCTCTGCAGGCCCTGGCGGAAGCGCGTCTTCCCCTCCAGGCCAATCGTGACCGGACGGGCTCATTGGACTGGTTTTTCGATCAGTGGGTGAACAACACAGGCATCCCGCACTACCGGCTGCAGACGCGGGTCGAGCCGCAATCCCCGCGGGGCTTCCGCGTGTCCGGTCGTGTCCAGACGAGAGGCGTGTCTGACCTCTTCACGATGCCGGTTCCCGTCTATGCGCGCTTCGGACGAGAACTGCGCCTGCTCGGCCGTGTCGACGTGACCGGGCCAGAAACCTCCTTCACTTTCGCTACAGCTACGCGTCCCGACCGCATCCTCCTCGACCCCCATCAAACCGTTCTCTGCGTCATCGAGGAATAAGCGCGGCGCTGCCATGTTCCAGCCCAACCAGCGTGTGCGCGTAAACCTAGCGGGATTGATGATTCAAGGTGTGAGCTTTGCCGCGGCGGTCACCGATGCCCTCGGCACGGTCATCCGCAAGACTTCCGATGATCCGGCGCGCTACCTCGTCGAGCTGCTTTTTTCCTTCAAGGGGATCAAGGAAGTCGAGATTCCCGAAGAAAGGATCAAGCCTGCTTGAAACTGTTGCGACCCCGGGACCTAACCCGGCGGCCAGCGCATTCCTCGCCCGCCGAGCAAGTGTAGGTGCAGATGGAACACCGACTGCCCCGCGCCTCGGCCATTGTTGATGACCACACGGTAGCCGCTTTCCACGATGCCCCGCGCGCGCGCCACCTCTGCGGCGACGAGCTGCAGCTGGCCCAAGAGTTTCGCTTCCTCCGCTGTCGCATCATTCAGCCCGGCAATGTGCTTGCGCGGTACCACCAGAATGTGCGTCGGCGCTTGCGGGTTGATGTCCTCGAACGCCACCGCTTGGTCATCTTCATAGACAATCTTCGAGGAGAGCTCTTTGTTCACGATCCGGCAAAAAAGGCAATCCTTGTTCACGGCGTCCTCCCCCGCTAGTCCAACCGCACCACAAACGGTTGACTCACGCCTACCTGGCGGCGCAACCGTTGGGCGAGCCGATTGGCTTCGTCCTCCGAAGTCCGTCCCACGCGCACGCGGTAGTAGCGGCCGTCGGGCGCGTCATGCACGTCAATAAAGACGTCAGTGAATTCTCCAACCAGCGTCTCCCGCAGCCGCTCCGCATTCTCCCGCACCAGAAAGGCCCCCACCTGCACCGAGAATTGCCCCGGCGTATCCGTCATCCCCGGCCTTCCCTCTGGCTTCTGAATGATGTCCAGACGCACCAACGCCGTCCCGGCCGCCATCATGTCGAGCGCCTGTGCCGCTGCCTGGGACAAATCAATAATCCGGCCTTCGATGAATGGCCCGCGGTCGTTGATGCGGACGGTGGTGAAGCTACGGTTCTCGAGGTTGGTCACACGCACCCAGGTATTGAAGGGAAGGGTACGATGTGCGGCGGTGAACTTGGTCTTGTCAAAAATCTCGCCGCTGGCTGCCCGCCGACCGTGATAGGGGTCGCCGTACCAGGAAGCGAGGCCGGTTTCGGATTCTCCCGTGCCGACGGCTGGCGGTGGAATCTCACCTGGCGTGCGCGGCGCTGGCCGTCGCGCACAGCCCGCTACAGTAAGGGCAACTGCGAGCACAAACAAGGAATGAATTCTTGCCTGTGTTCGCAGTTGCACGGCCCTCTGGCGCAGAAAAATTTTCCGGTATTATAGGAAGCTGCCCGCGCGACTGACAAGGAGATTCCCGATGTTACCACCCAGGTGGCGATGGCGACTTGACCGCTGGCGCCAGCAACTGGGGGGACTGCTCGCGCGACCCCGCCCACAGGCCAAGCCGCGCCTCTGCCCTTCCTGCGGCCTCTTGGTAGGCTCGGAGGAAAAATCCTGCTCCCACTGCGGCGCCAGCATGGCCGTCCTCTCCCTGACCGGGCTGCAGCGGGTGGCCGCCTGGATCCTGCCGGCCGAAGCTCCCCTCACCTATGCCTTGCTGTTCACGAACCTGCTGTTCTTCGTGGTCGCCTGGATTGTGAGCATCCGTCTGACCGGCACGGACACCCCGCTCTTCAGCAATCTGGACGCGCGGGTACTCGTGGCTCTCGGCGCCAAGTCGGGCTACCACATCGTCGTCACCGGCGAATACTGGCGCCTTGTCATGCCCATCTTTCTTCACTTCGACGTCATCCACTTCGGCTTCAACTCCTTCGTTCTGTGGCAGGTCGGTCCGCAGGTGGAGGAGCTGTTCGGTTCGCGTCGCTTTCTCTTCATCTACCTCGTTACAGGCGTGGTCGGATTTATGGCCAGCCTGTGGTGGTACGACCTGCATGGCCGCCCCGCTCTCAGCGTGGGCAGCTCGGGGGCTATCTTTGGCCTCATGGGCGTGCTCATTAGCTACATCACCCAAAGCGCCGGATTTGCCGCGCAGTACCGGGCTTCGCTCATTCGTTGGGCAGTTTTCATCCTCATCATGGGAATCTTTCTCCCTTTCGATAACGCGGCGCACCTGGGTGGTGTCCTCACGGGCCTGGTGCTTGGCCGAGTGGTCAGCGACCGCCGGCCCGCCACCCGGCGACAGCGTTTTACCGTGGGCTTGATGGGGTGGGGCTCGGCCGCCGTCATCCTGGCGAGCGTCGCCCTCACTTTGCTCCGCCTCCGCCCGATCGGTTCCTGACCTGTGCTAGACTGAAATCGGCTCGGGTACGGCACTATGGGGGCACGAACGCTCTACGAAAAAATCTGGAACGCCCACTTGGTGCAGCAGGCACCAGGACAACCTTCCCTCATCTACATTGACCGCCACCTCATCCACGAGGGCACGTCCCCTCAAGCGTTCGCCAGCTTGAAACAGGCGGGACGGAAAGTCCGCCGGCCCGACTTGACTTTTGCCGTGATGGATCATTCGGTTCCTACCAAGGACCGGCATCTGCCCGTTCTCGATACCAACGCCGCCGCGCAGTTTGAAGCCCTGGCGCGCAATGCTCGCGAAACGAGCGTCCGCCTCTTCGATATGCACAGCCAGAACCAAGGCATTGTGCATGTCATCGGGCCGGAGCTCGGCCTCACTCAGCCCGGCCTCACCATCGTCTGCGGCGACAGCCACACCTCCACGCACGGCGCCTTCGGTTGCCTGGCCTTCGGCATCGGCACCAGCGAAGTCGAGCACGTCCTTGCCACGCAGTGCCTCTGGCAGCACAAGTCAAAGACTTTGCTCGTGCGCGTCAACGGCAAGCGTCCCCGAGGCGTGACGGCCAAGGACATCATCCTCGCTATCATCGGCAAGATCGGCGTCGCCGGCGGCACCGGCCACGTCATCGAATATGCCGGCGAGGCTATTCGCGAGCTCTCGATGGAAGGCCGAATGACCGTCTGCAATATGAGCATCGAAGCGGGCGCACGCGCCGGCATGATTGCGCCTGATGAAAAGACACTTGCCTACCTGGAAGGCCGTCCCTTCGTTCCCCGCGCAAGCGAGTTTCAGCGCGCAGTTGAACACTGGAAAACCTGGGTGACGGATGCGGGTGCGGAATATGACCGCGTGGTGGAGCTCGATGCCGCCCGGCTAGCGCCCCAGGTAACGTGGGGCACCAACCCGGGCATGGTCACCGACATCACCGGGCGCGTCCCCGCCCCGGCCTCCTTCGCTGACCCGGTCGAGCGCAGGGCGGCCGAGCGCGCCCTCGAATATATGGCGCTCAAACCCGGCATCCCCATCGTGGACATCACGCTCGACCGCGTCTTCATCGGCTCCTGCACCAATGCCCGCATCGAAGACCTCCGCGCGGCTGCCCGCGTCGTGGCCGGCAAGAAAGTCGCGCGGACGCTCAAGCAAGCGCTGGTCGTTCCCGGCTCGCGCGTGGTCAAGGCGCAGGCGGAGAGAGAAGGTCTCGACAAGATTTTCACAGCTGCCGGCTTCGAATGGCGAGACTCTGGATGCAGTATGTGCATCGGGATGAACGACGACATTCTCGGTCCCGGTGAGCGCTGCGCCAGCACCTCCAACCGCAACTTCGAAGGCCGCCAAGGTAAGGGGGGACGCACGCACCTAGTCAGCCCGCTCATGGCCGCGGCCGCCGCCATCGCCGGTCACTTCGTGGATATTCGCGACTGGAACGTGGACGTAGTGGAGTAAAGCGTGCAGCCCTTTTCCCAGCATACGGGTTTGGTGGCACCCCTGGATCGGGTCAACGTGGACACCGACCAGATGGTGCCCAAGCAGTTCTGCAAGCTCCTGACGCGTGAGGGCTACGGCCGCTTCCTGTTCTACGACTGGCGCTATCTGGACAGCGAGCAGCCAAACATGGACTTCGTCCTAAATTGGCCGCGTTATCAAGGCGCTTCTGTCCTGCTCACGCGCGCCAATTTCGGCTGTGGTTCCAGCCGCGAGCATGCTGCCTGGGCGGTGCTGGACTTCGGCTTCCGTGTAGTCATCGCTCCGAGCTTCGCCGATATCTTCTATAACAACTGTTTTAAAAATGGCATCCTGCCTGTCACTCTCCCCGATGCTCAAATGGATGAACTCTTTCGCCGCACCGAGCAGAATGAGGGCTACCGACTGAGCGTGAACCTAGAAGAGCAAACGATCAAAGACGACTTTGGCCTTCGCCTCACCTTCACCATTGACCCCGCCCGGAAGCATGCCTTGCTCAAGGGGCTGGACGACATCGGTTTGACACTGGAGCTCGCCGACCAGATTGCCGCCTACGAGAAGAGCTACTCGCCGGCGGCCATCCTCTACGACCCGGCCCGCGTGGACATGCAGGTTTTCCCACAAAAAGAGTAGTGCCGGGTTTGGTCTTTCCTAGTTGCGGGCGAGAATCTCGAGCACGGCCGCGTTCCATCCTGCGGGCCCTGGTGCCGGAGCCAGCATCAAGTGGGGGAGCTGCTTCCGCACTTCTGCGTCGTAGCTCCCGTCCGGAAGCTGCACGAGCACGGGAAGCTCCACGACCCGTAGAAAATCCAAATCGTTGGGGCTGTCACCCACTCCCACGCTGGTGACCTGGCCGTCGCGCTGGCGATAGAGCTCGAGAAGGCGTGCCACCGCCGCGCCCTTGTCGTTATTCCCCATCAGATGCCAGAACCGCCCCCCGCGCACGCACCGCAGGCCCTGCTGTTGCAGTCGGGAGAAGAACCGCTCCTGCTTCCTGGCGTCCTGCGTGTCAAGGAGGAACGCCTCGTCGTATTCCCGCATTCGCGCCTGCTTTGCTTCTGTCCGGCTCAACCCGCACAGCTCTGCCACTTCTTTGTCACTCATCTGGGAGAATCCACGAACCACAACTCCCGTTGCTGTTGCCGCCTCCTCCAGCGCCCGCACGAGTGTGTCATAAGGCGTTCCCAACTCAATCAATCGGAAATCTCGGCGCGGACGCGCGCCCGGCAAGATGAAAGGGAAATAGCCATTCCGAATGTAAATGGCACCCCCATTCTCGACCACGAAGGGATCGTCGAGCCCCAGCTCGGCGCGAATGACTTCCGTCTCTGCGCGTGTCTTGCTGGTGCAAAGGACGATGGGAATGAGGGCGTCACGCAACTGGCTCAGAGCCGGCGTCGCAGCATCCCAGCGATAGCTTTCGGCATCGAGCAAGGTGCCGTCGAGATCAGTGAAGAGAACAAGCTTTCGGACCGAATGCACGAGCCTTCCCTAAACGTGGCGGATATCGCCGATATCTTTTTCCTCTTCCCGACGCCGCGCCACGGAATCAAGGATTCCGTGCGCCCAGTCTTTCGCGGCCATGCCGAAAGCGATGGCCAGCGCCGCCACAATGCCGCCAAAGAGAATCCCAAAGGTCACCACCAGAGTGGTTCGCCCAATCCCAAGCTGCTCCAGCGCAACCACCCAGGAAAGAATCCAGACGAACAACTGGACGATGCCGGCCAGCGGGCGCGCCCCCGGAATAGCGGCGTTCACGGCAGCGATCAGCACGGTACGGCCCAGGAACTTTCCCACCAAGGCTCCGCCGACAACGACGATGGCCGCCACGCCAATCTGGGGCAGGTAAAGCATGAATCGCGTTAGGAGTTGCTCGCTCACCTCCGGCGCCAGCGCCTCCAGCACCAGCACGAGCGTGAGCAACAGGATGAATCCCTGCATGAGTCGCCCCGCGAACAACGAGCTCGAACGGTAGAGGCCGACGCGCTCAATCACCGTTGCCAACCCCATTCGCTCGCACAACCGATCGAAGCGGACAGCCCGTAGCAGACGAGAGACAATCTCCTTCACCAGCCAGGCAGCGACCAACCCGACTACCAGCACAAAAACCGCTAGAAAAAGGTTGGGAAGGTAGTCGAGTACTTGCTGTTGGAGTCGCCCCAGCGGCTCCACAATCGCTTTTTGCCAGAGTTCGTTCATGGAACCTACCTCCCTTTTCAGTCCTTCCAGTTCTCCACCAGATAGGCTTTGTCCTGCTCGAATGCTGCGCAGAGCTTTTCGATTCGCCCCTCGGCGTGTTCAGTCCCTTGGCGCTGCACCCCCAACACGAACGACGCCACCCAGCCGAGATAGAGTGGCGTCAGCGATCGGAGCAGGTGCTCGCGGTCAATAACGCGATGGTGGTAGGCGAGCGCAAAATCATAAATGGTGCGCACCCAAGTCCCGTCCGGGATCTCGAAGTCGTCGCGGGGACGCTGCGCGAGGTAGGCCATCAGTTGCAAGACATCGCTGAACAGCACTTGCGCATAGATGTCAGCCAAGTCACGACAACCCTGCCGAAAGGCCGTGACCATCCGGTCAACATTGACGGCGATGGGCTCGGTAGCGACATCGAACTGAAATCCGTACAAAGGCGTGGGCACCGAGCTGTGGATGTTCTTCCACACGCGCGCGTAGTCCTCCATCAGGCGCAACACAGAACCCACCACCTGCAGGAGCATGCTGGAGAGATCCGACCCCGGGTCTTTCGGGTCGTGCAGTTTGGCGCCGAGGAAGGCTTGGCAGACCTTGAAGTTTTCCGCTAAGGCGGTAGTGGTCATCCAGATATCAATCCCATAGCGTGCGACATCTGTGTGCCAGACATCCTTGCCCAGGTAATGCCGGGCCAGTCGTCCGGAGAAGCCGAAGTCACCCCCGATAGGTTGGCGCACCCGCTGGCCGTAGAGGGTGCGCGTCAGCGGATAGACGATGCTGTTCGTGATCGTGCCATCGTACGGATGGCGCCGGTAATAGGGAGCCACGTAGTCGTAGCCTTCCTCCAAGATGGGCCGCAGCAAGAGCTCCACCCACTCGGGAGTAATGCTGCGGAGGTCGGCGTCCACGACCGCACAGGCTTTAACGTCCAGTTCGGCTGCCACCTGAAAAATCAACCGAAAGGCGCTGCCCTTCCCGGGTATGCCGTGATAGGGCGTGGTAATGCGGTGAATCGGGTACAGCGGGTGGCGTACCAGCAGCAAGCGGTCACTCTCGGCCTGGGCACCTGCCACGACGTCGGTGGTTCCGTCCGTAGAGCCACCGTCGGAATTCAGCACTACTCCCTGCACGTCCGGAAAGTATTTCGCCAGCCCTGCGCTCACCGCCCGAACTACATGAGCAATTGTGCGCGCATTGTTGTAGCTGGGAATTCCCACCAGGACGTCTGCGCGTTTGATCGCGGCCAGCCGCCCGGCCACCTCAGGTTGGAGCTGATTGACTTCGGCCATCTTCTCTTCTAGCGATTATCCTCCTCCACCGCGCGCTCCAATTGTTCGAAGAAGTTCGGTAGGGCCGATGTGATGCGATTCCAGTTTGGGATAAGTGGAGCGCCCAGCGGTTCGCGCAGAAAATCCTCGGCAGCGATGCCAATCGCATGCGAAAACGCTTCTACCGCCAGTTCCTCCTCGTGGCGGTCAAATTCAAGGCCATTGATCATGGCGTCGGCGTGGTAGCGGGTGATGGTATCTTCGGCGGTGCGCACATATTTCGTACGCATCGTCCGAAAGACACCGTCCGAAAGGGTCGCCCCTTCCGCTGCCACCATCCGCAGCAGGCTCTTCGCTATGTCGGTGACCATCCGCATCAAGCCTTTCTGCGGGTCCTCGGCCGACAACGCCTGGTGCTTGTGTTCGTAGTTGTCCGCCAAGTCCACCTGGCAGATGCGCTTGAGAGCGCAGTTGCGGTAAATCTCGGCCAGCACACCCACCTCCAGTCCCCAGTCGGCCGGAATCCGGTTCACGCGCGCGAGTTCCGCGTGCATCGAGAATTCACCCGCCAGGGGATACCGGAAGCTGTCCAAATAAACCAGGAACGGCATGTGGCCGAAGATCTGCTGCAGCGTGCGGATGAATGGGGTGATGAAAAGCCGGGTCACCCGGCCGTGCATCTTGTTGGTGAAGCGCGCATAGAAGCCTTTGCAGAACTCAAAGTCCATATTGGGATTTGCCACCGGATGAACCAACCGCGCCAGCATCTCGCGGCTGTAGTTCGCGATGTCGCAATCGTGCAGCGCGATAATCTTCGCCTGGTTGCTCGCCAGCACATATCCGTACGCCATCCAGCAGGAACGTCCCTTGCCATCCGGCCCGGCGTCGAGACCGTTTTCCCGCAGCAAGTTCAGCAGATACTGGATGCGCTCACCGTCCATCCATACAACGCGGACATTCTTGTGGACGCCGGCAACTCGCTCCCGCGCTTGGGCACACTGATTGGCATCGGCATGGCCCAGCGTAACGACGACCTGCTTGAGGTAGGGGACAGATTTCAACTCGCGCAGAATGACTTCCATCGCCGGAGTCTCAAACTCGGAGTACAGCGCTGGCAACACTAGAGCCACTGGATTGATGCGGGAGAAGCGGACAATCTCGTCTTCCAGTTCCTCAATCTTGCGTTGCCCCAGTCGATGCAGGGTGGCAACAACGCCCGTCTGGTAGAAGTCTGACATCTTCTTCCCTCCAGCGTGACGCTTGGCGGCGCGAAGACGGGGCACGAACCGCGAAATGCGAAAGAAAATTATAACAGCCAAGCAAGTATGTGCGGCGTAAATCGGAACGGACTAGTTCTTTGGGCGCAGGTCGGGCATCATCTTCCCCACTCGCAAGGCGTACTGCAGTCCCGAAGTCAGAACCAGTGCTGCCGTAAGCCAGAAAAGGAAATCTCGGATGCCCAGGAGCCAGCGGGGAGGGAAAACGCTGGCCAGCAGGACGGCGAACACAGTTGCCATCTCGATGACCGTGCAGGCCTTGCCCAAGCGGCTGGGAGGGAAAGGGCGATAGCCGGTGGCCAGGATGATAACTCCGGCAATCACGACGATGAGGACATCTCGTCCCACCACCAGGATGGCAAGTGTCCAGGGCAGCAAACCCTGGAGCGCCAGGATCACGAACGCCGTGGAAAGCAAAAGCTTGTCAGCGATGGGATCGAAGTAGGCGCCGAACACTGTCCGTTGGTCGAGCAACCGTGCCAGCAAGCCATCCAGCGCATCACTGACACCGGCCGCGACGAACAACCCCAGGGCCAGCGCGCGCTTGCCTTCTAGAATCGCCAGCACAAAAAAGGGGATGAGCGCCAGCCGCAGGAGAGTGAGTTGATTGGCCAGTGTGAAGAAATGGGCACGCACAGGCTGTGCTCCCTAGCCCAGCCCGGCCAGATACTCCAGGATGCTGATGCCGACCTTCATCCGAAATGTCTCGGAGAGAGAGGGAATCTCGCCTTTGGGCTCATCCAGCGCGATGCGCTCCACCCGATGCATAGGATAGAAGATGGTAGCGAGACCCACCGGCGTTCCCTCCGGATTCAAGACCTGGCGGATGAAGTCGTCGAAGGAATTAATGTCAATGCCACGGAGGGTCACGCCGCCATTGTTGAGCGCAATCAGTTGGCCCCAAATTTTCTCTTTGGGGTCGTGAAGGCTGAGGATGACGATTGAGTTCAGTTCCATCCGGGCAACCTGACTCGATCTCTGACTGCGCTAGACGCTCATGACCTTCAGGTCCGGCGCCAGGCGCAGCTTCGGCTCTGTGGCCTTCTGCACGTCTTCGGGCGTGACTCCGGGAGCCACTTCTTTCAGGAGCAGACCCTCTCGGGTAACTTCGATCAAAGCCAACTCGGTGATGATGGTGTTGACCACGCCCACACCCGTCAGCGGTAACGTGCACCGCTTGAGAATTTTGGGCTGGCCATCCCGCGTCGCGTGCTCCATGGTGATGATGACGCGCTTGGCACCCGCCACCAGGTCCATCGCGCCACCCATCCCTTTCACCATCTTGCCGGGAATCATCCAGTTGGCGAGGTTTCCTTTCTCATCCACCTGGAGCGCGCCCAGAATCGAAAGGTCAATATGGCCTCCGCGAATCATAGCAAACGAATCAGCACTGGAAAAATAAGCCGCTCCGGGTATCTCCGTCACAGTTTCCTTGCCGGCACTGATGAGGTCGGCATCCTCCTCGCCCTCGTAGGGCCACGGGCCGATGCCCAGCAGCCCGTTCTCCGATTGCAGGATGACGTCCATTCCCTGCGGAATGTAGTTCACCAGCAAGGTGGGCAGGCCGATGCCCAGATTCACGTAGTAACCGTCCCGCAGCTCCTGCGCCGCCCGCTTGGCGATGATTTCCCTCACCCGCTCCGCACTTTGTTTTTCCGCCATTGTTGTATCAGTTCGTTCTGGATTTTCCCGGAAAGCGCAGCACACCCAGCGCGTTCCCGGCCAGCGACAGCACCACCAGAATCGAGCCCCCTAATTCTCCCACTCTCCCTCCCAGAATCAACCCTCCGATGCCAGCCAGATAGCCTACCGCCAGCGCCAGCTTCGCCGGATTGACAAGGGTGACGTACACCTGCATCAGACCGAGCGCAATCGCCAGAATTCCTGCCGGAACCGCAATCTCGCTGACGGGGCGGTCTATCCACACGACACCAGCACCAACGAGCAACAAACCGGAGAGAAGGTAAAGCTTAAGCACGCCCATCAGAGTAAGATCTCTAAACCTTCACCGAGCGGGCACGTCGTGGCATTCTAGGCGGCGCGTTGGCGGACGGTGCGGCGCTCGATGCGCTTCTCGTAATCCACTCCTGCAAAGATCGCATCGACGTAAATGCCTGGGGTGTGCACGTGCTCAGGGTCTAACTCGCCGACTTCCACGAGGTGCTCCACCTCTGCGATGACGTGATCAGCGGCGGTCGCCATCATGGGATTGAAGTTGCGCGCCGTCTTGCGGTAGACAAGGTTGCCCCAGGGGTCGCCTTTCCACGCCTTGACGAAGGCGTATTGTGCCCGCAAGGGCTTCTCCAACACGTACATCTTGCCCTCAATTTCTCGGACTTCTTTCCCCTCGCCCACCAGTGTCCCAAAGCCCGTGGGAGTGAAGAAACCGCCAATGCCCGCGCCGCCAGCACGGACGCGCTCGGCAAACGTGCCTTGTGGAACCAACTCGATTTCCAGTTCGCCCTTCAGCACCAACTCTTCGAAGAGCTTGTTCTCTCCCACGTAAGTCGCAATCATTTTCTTGACCTGGCGGGTCTGCAGAAGCAGACCAATGCCGAAATCGTCCACGCCCGCGTTGTTCGAGATCACCGTCAGGTTCTTGATTCCTTTTCGGCGCACGGCGGCGATGAGGTTCTCTGGAATTCCGCACAGCCCGAACCCGCCCATCATAATGGTGGCACCGTCCGGGATGCTCTGCACCGCCACGTCGGCATTGGCAACCCGTTTGTCCATTACGACCTCCTCCGCTCAGAGCGCAGCGCTACCAGCCGCTCGTGAATCTCTTGCGCTTTGCGGAATTCCTCTTCCAACTCGCGCCCGGTGAGCGCGGTGCGGATGCGCTCGAGCTTCTGCACCAGCCGCTCCAGGGCGCGGCCAATATTATCGGCATTGGTCAAGCCGATGTCGCGCCAGATTTCATACGGGCTTCCCGCCAGGCGGGTCAGCGAGCGAAAGCCCGCGCCGGCAAGCCGGATCGGCAGACCGTCCTCGTCGATCTCATCCCAGACGGCGCTGGCGAGCGCCGTTGAAAGCAGTTGCGGCAGATGGCTGACCAACGCCAGTGCCCAATCATGGGTTTCCGGATCGAGCGTCGTGGGCTGGGCGCCGATTTCACGAATCCACTCCAGCAAGGCGCTGGCTGCTTCTGTCTCGAGCATTTCGGGTGGGACCGGTGTGAGTACATAGGGCGCGCCAACAAACAAATCAGGATCAGCGCTCTCGATGCCGCAAGTTTCTTTTCCCGCGATGGGGTGACCGCCCAGGAACAAAACACCGGGCGGCCGAGCTTCCTGGGCGACGCGACAAACAGCCACTTTACTGCTGCCGGTGTCGGTTACCAGCGTGCCAAACGGTAGGCTGCGCAGGATCTGTGGCAACAACTCAATCGTCAGCACGACGGGAGTGGCAATATAGACGAGGTCGGCACCCTCCAAGGCCTGTGCCAACTCGGTGCTACCGCGGTGGATGGCACCGCGGCTTTCGGCACGGCCTAACACCTCGGCATGGTCCCAGCCGACGATTTCGCCGCCGAAGCCTCGTTGGCGCAGCGCAAGCGCGAACGAACCTCCGATGAGCCCCACTCCGACAACAGCGATGCGACGGAACTTGACCATATGGGGTAGGTCTAGACTAGCGGTGCAAGCCTTCGCACCTCGTTCAGCCGATGCGCCTCCCTACCGCCGGCGCGATGATCCGCAGTTCTTTCATCAACTGCGTGAACTGGTCAGGATAGAGCGATTGCGCGCCGTCACTCAGCGCACGCTCCGGGTCATGATGGACCTCCACGAGCAGACCATCGGCACCCGCGGCGACGGCCGCGCGCGCCATGGGCGGAACTTTGTCGCGGCGCCCCGTGCCGTGCGAGGGGTCGGCGACGACGGGCAAGTGCGAAAGTTTCTTCAACACGGGAATGGCGGCAATGTCGAGCGTGTTGCGTGTGTAGTTCTCGAAGGTCCGGATGCCGCGCTCACAGAGGATGACTTGATAGTTGCCGCCCGCCAAGATGTACTCCGCCGAGAGCAAGAGCTCTTCAATCGTTGATGACATGCCTCGCTTGAGCAGCACAGGCTTGCGCACTTTACCCAATTCACGCAGCAAATTGTAGTTCTGCATATTCCGGGCGCCAACCTGGAAGATATCAATGTATCGGTCAAGAAGCGAAATCTGCGTGTGGTCCATCACTTCGCTGACCGCGAGCAGGCCGTGGCGATCGGCGGCCTCGCGCAGCAACTGCAATCCCGGCTCACCGAGTCCCTGGAAGCTGTAGGGGGATGTCCGTGGCTTGAAGGCACCGCCGCGCAGGATGCGTCCCCCTTGGCGCTTGACATGGGCGGCAATTGCCTCCATCTGCTCCGCGCTCTCGACACTGCACGGCCCCGCCATTACGACTACCTCGTCGCCGCCGATCCGAACGCCACCGACCTCGAGGACCGTTCCCTCAGGTCGGAAGGCCCGGCTGGCAAGCTTGTAAGGCGCGCTGATGCGAATGACTTCGCGGACGCCGTCGAGCAATTCGATGTCGCGGGTGTCAAAGTCGAGTTTAGCTCCAACGGCTCCCAAGACAGTGTGGCGCACACCGGTTGAGCGGTGCACGTCGAATCCGACCTCGACCAGGCGCTGGACGACGCGCTGGATTTGGTCGTCCGTCGCCCCTTCCTGCATCACAACGACCATTGCAGGTTACTCCTTCCCCTCACATTCAATCCGAACTTCTCTTCGTTGCGCCCGGCTCGCGCAGTTCTCGATAGGCCCGGTGCTCGATGCTGCGCGCCTCGTCAATGATGCGCTCGAAGAGTCGCCGAATGGCTTCATTGCCGAGCGGACCGCCGTTCGCCCGTTGCACATTGGTCAAAATATCGGCCTCGCGCTCGGGTTGAAAGAGTGGAAGGCCTCGCTGACGCTTGAGGCGGCCGATCTCCAGGGCCGCACGCGAGCGCTCGTTGAGCAGCTCGACGAGCTTGCGATCAATCTCATCAATCCGGCGACGCCAGTCTTCAATGTCCATCACACGCTCCTGGCGGCGTGCTTGAACGCGCGCAGGAGTTCGGCAGCGGCGGCCAGCGCGGCGTCGCCGTGACCCCCTTGCTCGCAGCACTCGACCAGCGCGCTCCCCACCACGATCCCGTCGGCCAGCCCGACCAGTGCCGACACCTGCTCGGGCCGGGAAATCCCGAACCCCACGGCCAGCGGCATCCGGGTGTGGCGGCGCACACGAGTCACGAATGCTGGCAAGTCATCGGGAATATCTGCGCGCGGGCCAGTTACTCCCCGCCGCGAAACTACATAGAGGAACCCGCGAGAGATCTGGGCAATGCGCTTCACACGTGCTGGTGAGGAGGTGGGTGCGACGAGAAAGATCGTGTCCAGGCCGCAAGAGCGCGCCGCAGCCACGTAGGCGCCGGCTTCCTCAGGCGTCAGGTCAGTGATGAGGACTCCGTCCAGACCTGCCGCAGCCGCCTCGGTGGTGAAACGCGCCAGCCCATACTGGATGACCGGATTGTAGTAGCTGAAGAGAACCAGCGGGACATCCGTTTGTCCTCTCAACTGGCCGGAGAGCCTGAGCACATCGGCAAGCGTGACACCTTTGCGCAGCGCTCGCTCACTGGCACGCTGGATAACGGGCCCGTCAGCGATGGGATCAGAAAACGGTACACCCAGCTCCACCACATCCGCACCGGCAGCAGCAAGGTGCAGGATGAGTTTTTCGGTGAAGTCAAGCGTGGGGTCGCCAGCCGTTACGTAGGCGACCAGAGCGAGTTCGCCGCGTTCCCGCAGGAGGTCAAACCGCGCCGCCAGTCGGGAGCCAGCCCGTGGTTTGACTTTAGTTGCCACAGCCATCAGCGCACATACCGTCCCAGGATGTCCATGTCCTTGTCACCGCGGCCGGAGAGATTGAGAACGACGATGTCGCTCTTTTTCATTCTTGGCGCGCGCGCGATCAATTCGGCCAGGGCGTGGGCCGGCTCCAGTGCCGGGATGATTCCTTCCTGCTTGGCCAGGACGCGTGCAGCTTCCAGAGCCGCTTCGTCTCTCACGGCGGCGTACTCCACGCGGCCCTGCGCATAGAGATAGGCGTGTTCGGGCCCGACGGCGGGGTAGTCGAGGCCAGCGGAGATACTGTGCGTCGTTGCGATCTGCCCGTTCGGGTCCTGCAACACATAGGTATACGTGCCATGCAGAACCCCGGGCCGGACGCCGTTGTTGCCCGCTTTATGCAAAGCGAGGCGAGAAGCGTGCTCGCCTAGCGCCGTGCCGCGGCCACCGGCTTCGACCCCAACGATCTTTACTCCGGGCTCACCCAAGAACTCGTAGAAAAGGCCGAGGGCATTCGACCCGCCACCCACACAGGCGAAAAGATAGGTCGGGAGGCGTTTTTCCACTCTCCGAAGTTGCGCGCGGGTTTCGCGGCCGATGACCGACTGGAAGTCACGGACGAGCATCGGATAGGGGTGGGCGCCGCAGACAGACCCCAGCAGGTAGTGTGAGCTGGCCACGTTGGTGACCCAGTCCCGCATGGCTTCGTTGATGGCATCCTTGAGGGTGCGACTGCCCGCTCCCACGCCAATGACTTCCGCCCCCAGCATCCGCATGCGCTCAACGTTCAGCCGTTGGCGCGCCATATCTTCTTCGCCCATATAGACCGTGCAGGAGAGACCCAGCCGGGCGGCGACGCTGGCGGTGGCCACGCCGTGCTGGCCAGCGCCGGTTTCGGCCACCAGGCGTCGCTTGCGCATGCGGACGGCAAGCAGGCCCTGGCCGAGGCAGTTGTTGATCTTGTGGGCACCTGTATGCAAGAGGTCCTCTCGCTTCAGATAGATGCGCGGGCCCCCGAGATGGCGCGTGAGATTCTCAGCGAAGAACAGCGGTGTAGGACGCCCGGCAAAGTCACGCAGCAGGGCTCGCAGAGCTACTTGGAAGCGGCGGTCAGACCGCGCATGCAGGTAGACAGACTCAAGCTCCTCGAGCGGGCTGACGAGTGTCTCCGGCACGAAGCGACCCCCAAACGCACCGAAGTGCCCGCGTTCGTCGGGTAGCGTTCCTTTCGCGATGCGAGCCATCCTCATTGCCTGCTGCTGCCTTCCTGTCCTGCCGCGGGTCGGGTGAGTGTGCGCAGGTAGTTCACCAGGTGCCAGCGCTGCCGGGGTCGCAACGTGCGCGCATAGCCCGGCATCAAGTTACGCCCCTCGCTAATCTTCCAGAACAATTCTCCATCGGTCATTTCCTTCATCAGCGGGTCCGCCAGGTTTCCCGGCGAGTCGGGAAGCCGGCTGACCCAGGGGCCGTCGCCGCGCCCCTGCTCGCCGTGGCAGGCGAGACAGTAATTGCGGTACAGTTTCCGGCCTTCCGCCACCGAGCTGGGTGACGAATGCGTCGGATTCCGCAGCGCGCGGGCTTCGCCAGGAGCTTGCCAGGCTTGCGTCCCCGCCGAGCTGGCCGCGGCCAGACCCACAAACAAACCCAGCAGGAACACCGCAGTTACTCTCATAGTGCTGCGGCTGCTGCCCGCGCCCGACGGATGAACTCGCGCAGGCGCCGGTGGTCTTTCTTGCCTGGACGCCGCTCGACGCCAGTACAGACGTCCACCGCATACGGCCGCACGGTCGTGATGGCCTCTTCTACATTCTCTACGGTCAGGCCACCGGCAAGGATAATGCGCCCATAGGCACGGGCCTGACGCGCCCTCTTCCAGTCGAACTGTTTTCCCGTTCCCCCTCGCTTGCCCGTGACCTGGGTATCCAGCAGGAACGCCGCACAACCGTTGTAGGCTTTCAGGGTCTGCGGGCGGAAGCGTGCTCCCACAGAGAAGGCTTTGATAACCGCAAGGGGAGCTAGCATGGCCACGTCGGCAGGAAGCTCATCTCCGTGGAGCTGGACGGTGTGGATGTCGCAGCGCGCGGCCACGGTCTGGATGACGGTGCGTGACTCGTTCACAAACAATCCGACTGGAGTGACAAAGGGAGGGAGCTGGGCGATGATCTGCTCGGCGTCGGCGGGTTCGATGTAACGAGGGCTGGAGGGATAGAAATTGAAGCCGAGCGCATCCGCACCCGCAGCGATCGCCGCCAGGGCGTCCTCTGCGTTCGTGATTCCACATACTTTGATGCGCACCATCAGGAAGCTCCCAAAAGCTCTTTCAGGGCCACCGCGGGCTCCGCCGCGCGCATCAGGTGCTCTCCAATCAGGAACGCATCGAAGCCCGCGTCGCGCAGGTATTTCAACTCGGCCCGCGAGCGAAGCCCGCTTTCGCTGACGGCGATGCATTCATCCGGGACAGCCTCGATGAGGCGCTTCGAGGTATCAACATCCACCGTGAATGTTCCCAAATCACGATTGTTGACACCGAGCAGCCGCGCGCCAGCCGACAGGGCCTGATTCAACTCATCAGAGGAATGAACCTCGACCAGTGCTGCCATCCCCAACTGCTCACCGAGAATCAGAAGTTGCCGCAACTCCGCCTCTGTGAGGATGGCCGCGATCAGCAAGAAGGCATCGGCGCCGGCGGCGCGGGCTTCAAAAATCTGGTAGGGGTCAAACAAGAAATCCTTGCGGAGGACGGGAATGCGGCAAAGGCTGCGCGTGAGCGCCAGGTCGTCGAGGGATCCCTGGAAAAAATCCTCCTCGGTCAGCACCGAGAGGGCGACAGCGCCTGCGCTCTCCAGCGCGGGGGCCAGGAGTGCAGGGTTGTAGGCAGCTCGGAGAATGCCAGCCGAAGGGGAGGCCTTCTTGAGTTCAGCGACGATATTGAGACCGTCGGATGTGAGAGCCGACAAGAAGTCGCGCGGCGGAGGGGCGGAGGCAGCCCGTTCCTCGAGTTTGGACAAGGGCAGGGTGCGTTTGGCCTCAGCCAAGCGTGTGCGGCGACGGGCAACAATGGCGTCAAGACGCGTGGTGCGTTGAGCGGGGGTGCGGACGGCCATGGCGCCTCCGGACAGCTTCAACGTCGAAGGGATAAACTCGCATCGTAGCGGGCAGGAAAGGACAAGTCAAACGCGGCCGCGGTTGGTTGACCCGTGGCGCGGGGTTGGCTATAAAGGAAGGGCGTAACAGGCAGGCGTCCTCCGGAAGGTGTCGCAGGTCGCGGCCCAATCGCTTTGGCGGTATCGTCTAGAGGCCTAGGACGCTAGATTCTCAATCTAGAAACCCGGGTTCAAATCCCGGTACCGCTACCAACCCCTGATCGTCATCTCTAAAAGCGGAACAGCTTATTGCACTTCGCGGCGAGAGAGCAGTTCGGGGGGCAGGACTTTGACGATGTTGGTGGACTGGACGATGTAGACGGGATTGCCCTGGGGATCACGCTCGTTGGTCTTGAGAATACTGGAGACAACGAGTTTGATGCGCACGGTGTAGCCATCTTCCACCAAGTATTCATTCCAGTCTTCGCGGCCGGTGCGGAATTCCATGTCCTCGGCCTCGATGGTGCGGTCGCCGATGTTGATGCGAGTGCGTCGTGCCACGATGAGCCTCCTCTGTGTCTCTAGGTTGATTGCCCGGGATTGGCCGCTGGCCGAGCGGACGAGCGGCGCGTGGCGAAAACCTGTTTCTCCGCCTCTTCAATCACCGATTCGAGGGTGCGTCCAGAGACGAACGTAGCCGGCCCGACGGTGATGGTCACGGCGCGGCCCAGGCGCTGCTGGAGATCGGTGCGGGCGGCCAGCGCCTGGTGCAGGCGACGGGTGACGACTTCGGCGCCGGCGTCGTTGGTTTCCGGCAAGACGATGAGGAACTCGTCGCCCCCGAAGCGGAAGACATAGTCGGAGGTGCGGAGGATGCTCTTGAGCGTGGCTGCCACCTCGCGCAAGACCTCGTCGCCGATGAAGTGACCGAGTTCCTCGTTGACTCGCCGAAAGTCGTCGATGTCCACCAGCAGAACTGAGAGGGGACGGTTAGCCCGGACTGCGCGGCGAACCTCCTTGGGGGCCACCTCGTCGAAGAAGCGCCGGTTGTAGGTTTCGGTGAGCGAATCGGTAAGGGCGTGGGCGCGGTGTTCTTCGAGTTCGAGTTCCTGCTCGAGAGCACGACGACGGAGCTGAGCGAGGGCACGTTTCTTATCGATCAGGTAGATATTGAGCAGGAGCACCAACGCCATGAAGCCGAACAGGAGGAGCCAGACAAAGCGCAGGACAAGAGGATTGACGCGCTCATCGGCGCGTGTGGTCAGGTAGACAAAGGTGATGACGCCGCCGGCGAATACGGTAAGCAGGATCAGAGCTATGGACCACAGTTCCCAGTCACGTTTTTCGAGCTGTTCAAAAGTATCGCCCGCGCGGCGTGCTGGAGGGGAGCCCGGAGGTTGTGTTGCCACAGAATATCTCTCCTTACGAGCGGCGGTGGCCTGCCTCAGGGACGAACGGGGCGCGTCTGGAATCCGACGCGACGCTGCGCCCCCCACTCGCGCCGGCCACGCAAATAATCCGCCAAGCCGAGCAGGCGCCAGCCCAACACGAGCTGATGAAATCCAAAATGCTCGACCAGACTGTAGCGAATCAAGCGTGCCAGTTCACTCCAGAGAGTATAGCGCCGGTAGGTGAATTCTTCCACCAGCACCGCCCAGAGCGAGAGCATCGTTCCCATCAAGAAGGCCAGAATCAGGTACAACGTCAGGTAGCGGATACTCAGCCACCCCATCTTGTACGCCACGGGAACGCAGATGAAGCCCGCAATCTCCATGACCGGCGCAACCAGTTCCAGCAGGAAGTAGGGCAGCACGAGCCAGCCAATCATCCCGTAGCGGAACAGGGCGTCCCGATGCAAGCGGAGGACTTCCGCCAAACCGCGCTGCCAACGGCGACGTTGCCGCGCAAGCACAGGCCGCGATTCCGGCACCTCTGTCCAGCAGACCGGATCGGGGACAAACAAGATGCGGTAGGACATTCGCTGGTCGCGGCAATAGCGGTGGACGCGAACGACCACCTCCATGTCTTCGGCCACAGTCTGGCCGGAGTAACCGCCGACGGCGCGCAGAATGTCCGTGCGAAAGGCACCAAAGGCGCCGGAGATAATCATCAGGCCGTTGAACCAGCTCCAGCCGAGGCGCCCTTGAAGGAAGCCGCGGAGGTACTCGACAATTTGAAAGACAGTCAGAGGCGAGCGGGGAAGGCGGATGCGGGTCACGCGGCCACCGGCCACGCTGCAGCCGTTGAGGATTCGCACGATGCCGCTGGAGGCAACGACACGCTCATCCTCGAGCACCGGACGCATTACGCGCAGCAGTGCGTCCTCCTCCAGCACAGAGTCGGCGTCCACGGAGCAAATCCAGGGCGTGCGGGCCAGGTTGATGCCCGCATTCAGGGCATCACTCTTGCCGCCGTTGACCTTGTCGATGACAACCAACCGCGATTCGAGCGTGGAGAGATAAATCCCGCGGATGGGACGCGTCGGAAGCAGTGGATTGAAGGCGATGCTGGCGCGGCGGAGCGAGAAGCAGCGGATGAGTTCCTCCAGTGTCCCATCTGTGCTGCCATCGTTGATGGCGATGACGGTGAAATCCGGGTAGCGCAGGCCGAGCAGCGCGCGGATGCTTTCCACGATGGTTTTTTCCTCGTTGTACGCCGGTATCAGCAGGGTGACGGGGGGTGAGACAACGGAGGCGGCTTGGCGGTCGAAAGCGGCCAAGCGGACGCGCAAGGGATGCACGTAGGCTCCCCAAACGGAGGCCACCAGCAAGAAGAGATAGAAAACGTGAAGGACAATGTAGAAGACCAGGATGATGAAGTTCGAGAAGAGAAGAAGGAACTCAGGGCCGCTCATCCGATGCCTCAACGGGGAAACCGATGACTTTCTCAATCGCGCGCCGGGTGCGCGCGTCCAGGTAGGGGGAGCCGAGGAGCTCCACCAAGTTAAGGTGCCCTGTCGGCGGCAGGGATCTTGCCACCAACTCCAGCAAGACCAGGCGCAGCTTCGTGTCCGGATGCATCTCCAGGGCGTAGAGGACAGGAGCGTAAGCGCCTGCCCAGATGAGCCGTGAGACGAGTGCCCGGCTCTGTTCGCGAACGTAGGGCAGAGGCGAGTTGACTCGATTGATCGCCTCCCAGGTAATGCCGCGCCATTCGAGCTCGGAAATAAGTGATTGCAGCGCGAATTGGTCAGGGGCACCTTCTCGCAAGAGGTCAAGGAGGGCAATCGGGTCACGCCAGAGCAGATAGAGCGCGCCCGTGGCTTTGTGACGGACCTCGAAGTCCGGATCGCGAACAGCGAGGGCGAGGGCT
Organism: Acidobacteriota bacterium; assembly: GCA_037442885.1. Lineage (GTDB taxonomy): Bacteria > Acidobacteriota > Terriglobia > Acidiferrales > 2-02-FULL-67-57 > JACQTG01. The sequence goes on from JBBIPK010000001.1 coordinate 59,241, forward strand.
TCGTGCGCGCGGTGGTCACCGAGAGCGCCCAGCGCGCCCGCAGCCTGCAGACGTACGGTCCAGACGGGATCGCGAAGTCGTTCCACCAGAACGGACAGGGCTTGCGCAGAACCAGAGCGTCCCAGTGCCCAGGCGGCCTTGGTGCGAACCTCCGGGTCGGGGTCATCGGCCAAGGGCAGGAGACGTTCCAGCAAGGCGGGCGTGCCAACCTCGCCCAGGGCCGCGGCAATGACCATGCGGACGCGTGGCTCGGGATGGAACGCGTGGCGGAGGAGACGCTCGGGCTCGGGACGCCCGCACGAGATGAGCGCAGCCCAGACCATTCGCCACGCCGTGTCCTTGACGGCAGGAAGAACCTCGACCAAAGCGTCCACTGCTTCCGGGACGCCCATAAGCTCAAGCGCACGCAGGGCGGCCACTCGCAGCTCTCTGTTTTCGCTGCGGAGAAGACGAAGGAGATCCGGTAGGGCTTCCTGCACCTGCATGCGCCCGAGGATGATCGCCGATTCCGCCTGCTGCCAAGGGGGGCCGTGGCGAATGCGGGTGAGACGATCCACATGAAGACGCCAATGACGGAACAGATGGATCAGTTTGCGGCGCTCGTCCGGCGCGGCATCGAGCAAGCGGCGGAGGAGCTCCTGCTCGAGCGCCTTCCGGTTTGAAAACAGAGGGATCGGCCAGCCCTTGTCGAGCCGTTGGAGACTGTTCTGGATGTTCTCCGCCGCTTGCCGGCGTTGGTCATCGAGAGAGATGAAGTACCAGTGCTTGAAGAAGCGGCGGAGGCTGACAATCAGGAGAACCGCCAGGTTGAGCAGGCCGAGCAGGATGAGAACGACTAGCGTGGGCGAACCTCGCTCGTCCTAGAAGATGAGGGAATTATATGTGCAGAGAGTGCTGGCAGCAACGCCCCGGATTGCCTGCCGCCAGATTTCCGACTATGATGCGCAGAATTGCTTTGAGTCGCGGCACTGCTCACACCACCGGAATAGGGTCGGTTCTCACCCTCGCTCTTCTCTCATCCTTTCTTGTCGCGCCCGCCCGGGCGCAATCCGAACGTGCGGAGCAAGTCGCGCGGGCGCTGGCGCACGTGCAGGCCCAAGAATACGACACCGCACTGACCATCTTCCGCGAACTCGCGCAGCAGAATTCGCATGACTATGAAGCGCGGAACTGGGTGGCGCGCCTGGAAAGCTGGAAGGGAAATCACCTCGAGGCGGAGCGGCTCTACCGCGCCGTGCTGGATGAACAACCCCAGAACAAAGAAGCAGAACTGGGGCTAGCGGACGTGCTGGCCTGGCAGGGACGCCACCAGGAGGCAACGGAGCGGTTGGGAGCGCTCTACGCGCGTGATCCGAAGGATGTGGAGGTGCTGTTGCGGCTGGGGCGTCTTTCCCGTTGGCGCGGCGACCGCAAGGCAGCCCTGCGCTACTACCGCGAAGCGCTGGTCGCTGACCCTCGCAACCAGGAAGCGCACGACGCTTACCAGATCCTACTTGACGAAACCAACTACCGACTGGAGACAGGCTACGGGTACGAACACTTCAACTTCACCACAGGCACGCATGCGCCCTATGTGGAACTGCTGTTCACCGACAATCGCCGGCTCACGCTGCTGGGACGCGCCGAGTATCAGCGCAAGTTCGCTGCCGACAACACACGCTTCAGTTTCGGGGCGACGCGGAAGCTCGGTGAGCGCACCTGGTTGCGCGGGGAAGTCGGCTTTGCCCCGGGCAGCGACGTGCTGGCGCGCCAAGACTATCAGGTGGAAATGTCGCAGCAGATCTGGCCGAGAGTGACAGCCGGAACGGGGTATCGCTTTCTGGCATTCGGCGTAGCAGACGCACACGCACTGACCGTGCTGACGGACTGGGACCTGCGGTCAAATCTCCATCTCTCCCTGCGTTACCTGCCGGCCCGGACGCGGTTTGATACGCTGCCCGGGGCAGTCTGGAACCACTCTGGCTGGGCGCGGCTGACCTGGGACGTGAAGAAGACTTGGAGCCCCTACGTCGTATTTGCCGTCGGCTCGGAGAGTTTTTCGGCACTCTCGGCAGACTTGCTGGGGCGATTCGCTGCGCAGACGTATGGACTTGGTACCACCGTGCACATCAGACGGGACTTCGGGTTTCGCGTCGGCTACTTCCATCAGAACCGGACGCAAGGGCGGCGGCAAGACAGCCTGACCCTGGCCTACTTCATGCGCTTCTAGAAATGGTGGAGCGGGACTGACTCGACTCGCCTCCGCACGGTGCAGCAGGGTATAATTTCGCGTGTTTGCGCGTCGCCTCCGAGTCCAGGTCGTGCTCGAGGGAAGCGAGCGGCCGTGCGCGCTCGAGTGGCTCGATAGCTTCTGCATGCGTCGCTTCACCGGCGAGGCGGCGTTCGATGACACGCTGCCGGTGGCCGACGGAGAGATCGAGGCTGGCACCCACGTGGATGCCGAACAGCTACGCGAAGCCCTGCGCGAGTGGCTGAGCAAGAAGAAAGGTGCCGGCAAGAAAGTTGAAATCCGAATCGAAGAAATCCCCCGCCGGAGCTGACACAATGCGCGCAATCGGCGAACTGACTCCTCCGCACCGCATCCTGCTCGCGCCGGGACCCAGCCAGGTAGACCCGCGTGTCTATCGGGCGCTGACGGCACCGGTACTCGGACACCTCGACCCCGAATTCCTCCGCATCATGGACGACGTCCAGGTGCTGCTGCGGCGCGTCTTCCAGACTGAAAACCGACTCACCTTCCCTGTCTCCGGCACCGGCAGCGCCGGAATGGAAACCGCGATGACGAATCTCATCGAACCCGGCGATGAAGTCATCGTGTGCGTCGGCGGGCACTTTGGGGCGCGAATGGCAGACATGGCGGAGCGCGCGGGAGCCCGGCTGGCGCGGCTGGAAACGCAGCCGGGAACCGCCGTCGACCCAGAAAGGGCGCGCGCCGCAGCGAAGGGAAAACGGGTCAAGCTCATCGCCATCGTCCACGGTGAAACTTCGACCGGCGTTCTCCAGCCCATCGCCCCCTACCGCGAAGTGGCCGACGAATGCGGCGCCCTGCTCGTAGTGGACACGGTGGCTACGCTCGGCGGCATGACCGTGGCGACCGACCGTGAGCGCATTGACGTCTGCTTCGCAGCATCGCAGAAGTGCCTGGGCGCACCCCCCGGCCTCGCTCCCTTCACCGCTTCCCCGCGCGTCGAAGAAGTCCTCCAGCAACGCAAATCCCGGATCACCTCCTGGTACTTCGATCTCACGACCATCATGAACTACTGGGGGCACGAGCGAACGTATCATCACACCGCCCCCATCAGCATGGTCTACGCGCTGCGGGAAGCGCTCCGGCTGGTGGAAGAAGAAGGATTGGCCGCGCGCTGGGAGCGCCATCACCGCAACCAACAGGCCTTGGTGGCGGGATTGGAGGCCATGGGACTGGAACTCCTGGTTCCGCCCGCCCACCGGATGTGGACCGTAACTGCCGTGAAAGTGCCCGCGGGCGTCAACGACGCGAACGTGCGCCGGGCGCTGCTAGAGGAGTTCAACATCGAAATTGCCGGCGGCCTGGGCGAGCTGAAGGGCAAGATCTGGCGCGTCGGCCTGATGGGCGGCAGCTCGACGCGCGCGAACGTCCTGCTGTTTCTCGCCGCGCTGGAGAAATGCCTGCTCGACGAAGGCTACGCCTCCAAGGGCGGGCCGGGCGCCGGCGTCGCCGCCGCCGAGCAGATCTACTTGCAAACCCCGGCCCCAGCTGGTGAACCGGTGTAAGCTCATCCCTGGACGCGAAAGCATGGAAATCCCCACCAAAGCCATGCATCAAGTCGCGCAGGTCATGTCGGAGCTGGTCGAGCCGTTTGACGTCACCGGCGGGCTCACGGGCGAGACCTACCACGTGCGCTTCTCTCACCTCTGGGTAGCGATTTCGACCCGGCACAGCGACACCGTGGATTGCAAGTTCCTGGTGAATGGTCGTGGGGTAATTGTCGCGCTGGCCCATCCGGGCTACGTGCTCTTCCACCAACGCATGGGCCGGCGGTTGAGCGACCGCGAAGCCGCCCACATCGCCGCCGCCTACCTCCGCCAGTGCCTGCAAGACGACCTGGTCGGCGACCACACCGTTCTTTATCTCTCCCCCGAGGAGGTCCTGGCTTGGGCCGAGCGCCTCGGCTTCCTGTAGCGAACCCTTCAGGGTTCCACTTCTCCAGCTTGGCGGCCTCTTGAAAGAACTGTTAGGCGTCCGAAAGACTTTCGTCGAACGGCTCGCCCCGTTCGGCGGCCTCGAAAATCTGCCCGCAATCAAGACATTCCAGGAAGGTCGTGGCCTCGTCCTGGGCAATCAGTCGCGTGCGGGCATGTGGGCAGGTTCGCAACGGCTGATTGGATCCGGCAGGCTGGCTAACGGCAGTTCCCCTTTTGGGCGATACCCCGAACCTATTATCCCAGATTCCGAGTGTCCTGCTTTGCGGGGGAGCTGAAGTCCCTGGTGGCCTGTCCTGAGCAGAGTCGAAGGGCACCCGCCTGGGGGAACACTCCAAAAAGTTCGTCTCCGAGGAGACGCGGCGGAGGCGTATATAATTTCGACTTGAGCCCGAGCGGAAAATCGAGATCCGCTCTCGGATTGCGCGGCCAGCCCGATTCGGGCCTGCGGTCTGTGGGGAGGGCAGATGCCAGAAGAGAAAAGCTTCCACATGACCACCGAGGAGTTTCGCCGCCACGGGCGGGCGGTCGTAGACTGGATCGCGGACTACTACGACCGCCTGGAGTCGCTCCCGGTGTTGTCGCCGGTGAAACCCGGCGCCATCCGCGCTGCCCTGCCCGCGACGCCGCCGGCGGTGGGCGAGCCCTTCGAGGCCATCCTCCAGGATGTTGAGCGCGTGCTCCTGCCCGGCATTACCCACTGGCAGTCGCCCAACTTCTTCGCCTACTTCCCCGCCAACGCCTCCCCGCCGGCCATCCTGGGCGAGCTGCTCGCGGCCGGCCTCGGCGTGCAGGGAATGCTTTGGGTCACGAGCCCCGCCTGCACGGAGCTCGAAACCCACGTGCTCGACTGGCTCGTCGGGATGCTCGACCTGCCCGAAAAATTTCTCTCCACCGGCACCGGCGGCGGCGTCATCCAGGACACCGCCTCGAGCGCCACGCTCTGCGCCCTGCTGGCAGCGCGCGAGCGCGCCACGCAGTTCAGCGTCAACCAGCGCGGCGGCGACGCCCGCCTCACCGCTTACGCCTCCACCCAGGCGCACTCCTCCGTCGAAAAAGCGGTCAAGATCGCCGGGCTCGGCCGCGCGAACCTCCGCCTCATCGAGGTGGACGATACCTTCGCGATGCGCCCCGCGGCGCTGGCAGCCAAGATGGAGGACGACCGCCGCGCCGGCCGCGTGCCGTGTTTCGTCTGTGCCACTGTGGGAACGACCTCATCGAACGCTCTCGACCCCCTGGCCGAGATCGGCGCCATCTGCCAGCAGCACGGTGCCTGGCTCCATGTGGACGCCGCCATGTCCGGCACCGCCGCGCTCTGTCCCGAGTTCCGCTTCATCCACCGCGGGCTGGAACTGGCCGATAGCTACTGCTTCAATCCCCACAAGTGGATGTTCACCAACTTCGACTGCGACTGCTTTTACGTCGCCGACCGCCGCATCTTGATTGAAACCTTGAGCGTCCTCCCCGAATACCTCCGTAACCCCGCCAGCGAATCCGGCACCGTCTTTGACTACCGCGACTGGCAGATCCCGCTCGGGCGGCGTTTCCGTGCCCTCAAGCTCTGGTTCGTCATCCGCCACTACGGCGTCGAGGGTCTGCGCCACCACATCCGTCGGCACGTCGCGCTGGCGCACCAGTTCGCCGCCTGGGTGCGAGCCGACGCACGCTTCGAGCTGGCCGCGCCCGTCCCGCTCAACCTCGTCTGCTTCCGTCATCGCGGCGGCGAGGCAGCCAACCAGACGCTGCTCGACCGCCTCAACCAGAGCGGCGCGCTCCATCTCACGCACACGCGCCTGAACGACAAACTCACCCTCCGCCTTTCCATCGGCCAGACGCGCACCGAAGCCCGCCACGTCGAGCGCGCCTGGCAGCTCCTCCAGGCCGAAGCCTCCCGCCTCTGACCCGTTGACGCCTTCGCTCACCGCAACTGATCAACCAACTATGGACTTGCCTCGCAGGCGGTGGGGAAACATAATCGGCGCGGCGCGAAACCTCGCGTTGCCCATTCAGGAGTCGGATGCGCGTCTGGCTGTGGCTGCTGTTAGCGCTCCTGCTGTTCCTAAGCTACCGGATTGTCGCGCCCTTCCTAGTGCCGCTGGCCTGGGCGGGAGTCTTGGCCATCTGCTTCTTCCCGCTGCACCGGCGGATTCGCGAACGACTGCGCCGGCCCAACCTGGCTGCCCTGGCCACGACCCTCCTAGTTACGCTCGTGATCATTGTGCCGGTGGTATGGTTGATGGGGAGTTTCGCCGCGGAAGGAATCGAAGCGCTTCAGAGCCTCCGGCAGGAGTGGCAGGCGGGACGCCTGCCCGCGGTCGAGTGGGTGCGCCAGAACTTGCCGGTCGAACGCGTCGAGGCGTGGCTCGCAAACTACGCCAAGCTGAACCCCCAGGAGATCGAAGAATTGACGATGAAACAGGTCGAGCGACTGGCGGGATACCTGGCGGGGAAGGCGGGCACGCTCGCCCGCAACCTGCTCGTCTTCGTGCTGGACTTGTTTGTGGTCATCCTGGCCACTTTCTATTTCTTCCGCGATGGCCCCCAGGCGGTAGCGCGGTTGCGCAGCGTCGTGCCGCTGGACGAAGTCCACCGCGAGCGGTTGTTCCGCACTGCTCACGACGTGTTGTATGCCAGCGTCTATGCGAGCTTCCTCATCGCCATCCTGCAGGGAGCTCTGGGCGGGTTGCTCTTCTGGATCCTCGGCATTCGTTCCCCGGTCTTTTGGGGCGTGGTGATGGCCTTCTTTTCCCTCCTGCCGCTGGTGGGAGCCTGGGTGGTCTGGCTGCCGGCGGCTGTTTTCCTCCTGCTGGGGGGAGAGGTGGCGCGCGGGATTATTCTTGTCGTGGTCGGGGCATTGGTGGTGGGATTGGTAGATAATGTAATGCGCCCCTGGCTGATGAGCGGGCGGTTGCAATTGAACGGCTTGCTGATTTTTGTCAGCATCCTAGGCGGACTGGCCGCCTTTGGAGCCATTGGCATCATCCTGGGGCCGATGGTGATGGCGCTCGGTCTGGCGGTGCTCGACGCTTACACCGCCACCCCCCAGGCAGCGGGCTAGAGCGAGTCCAGATCGAAACCACACGCATCCTAACCAGGGGAGGCGGGAGAACAGATGAAGACGAAGACAGCTGCACCAGCGCGCGAGCTGAAGGCGGAGGAGCTCCGCTGGCAGTGCGATACGTCCCTGCTCAAGTTCGAGACGACGGCGGAGATCCCGCCGCTCGAAGGCATCATCGGCCAGGAGCGCGCCCTCCGTGCCCTCGAGCTGGGCGTGGAACTCTATGCGCCGGGCTACAACGTCTTTGTCTGCGGCCTCTCCGGCACCGGCCGCATGACCACCGTCAAGACGTTGCTCGAGCGCATTCGCCCCTCGTGTCCGCCCGCACCCGACCGCTGCTATGTCCACAACTTCGCCCATCCCGAGCAGCCGCGCCTGCTCACGCTGCCCCGCGGAAAAGGAACCCCGTTCGCCAAGGACTTTGACCGCGCCATCGATTTCCTCTCCACCCGCATCCCGCAGCGCTTCGAGGACGAAAGCTTCGCCAAGGCGCGCCAACGCATCCTGGAGCGTTACACGGAACAGGAGAAGGAAATCCTCCAAGGGTTCCGCGAGCAGCTCAAGAAGCAGGACTTCATGCTGGCCGACCTGGGGCCGGCGGGCCCGGCGGTGCTGCCGGTGGTGGAAGGCGAAGCCGTGCAGCTCGAGCAGCTGGAGAAGCTGGTGGAAGCCGGTCAACTAGCCCCCGAGCGCGCCCAGGAGATCGAAGGCAAGCAGGAGGAGTTGCAGCGGCACTTTGCCGAACTCTACCGGCGAACCTTGCAAATCCAGCGGGCGATGAACCTGGAAATGGAGCTGCTGGAGCGGGAAACGGCCTCGACGCTCGTGGACACAGTCATCGAAGAGCTCAAGGAAAAGTACCCCCATCCCGGCATCAGCGAGCACCTCGAGGACGTGCGCAGCAGTATCCTCGAGAATCTCGCCCTCTTCAAAGCCAAAGCGCCGCCGCCCGAGGAAGCACTGATGCCGAAGACGGGCGGAGCGGTCGTCACCGATTCCTACCGCATCTACCGCGTGAATCCCGTCCTCGTGCACGAAAAGGACGAGGAATGCCCCATCCTCATCGAAACCACCCCCAGCTACGCCAACGTCTTCGGCTCCATCCAGCGCAACTACGACCTGCGCGGCGTCGTGCACTCCGACCACATGGACATTCGCGGCGGCTCCTTGCTCGAAGCCGACGGCGGCTACCTCGTCCTCAACGCCATCGATGTCCTGCTCGAACCCGGCGTCTGGCCTTCCCTCAAGCGCACCCTGATCTTCCGGCAGCTCGAGATTCAGACCTTTGACTGGTTGACGCGGCTGGCGGGCGGCACCCTCAAGCCCGAGCCGATCGAAGTCAACGTCAAGGTGCTCCTGGTGGGCGAACGCCACCTCTACGACCTGCTCTACGCCTTCGAAGAGGACTTCAAGAAGATTTTCAAGGTCAAGGCCGACTTCGACACCGAAATGAATCGAACGAAAGAGGGGGTATCGCAGTACGCGGGCTTGCTCCGCAAACTCTGCGAGGAGGACAAGCTCTGCGCCTTTGACCAGTCCGCGGTCGCCGCCGTCGTCGAATTCGGCGTGCGCCGCGCCGGCCGCCAAGACAAGCTAAGCACCCGCTTTTCCGAGATCGCCGACCTAGCGCGCGAGTCCCACTACTGGGCGCAGAAGGCGGGGTCGAAAATCTGCCGGCGGGAGCACGTCGAGAAGGCCATCGAAGCGCACATGGAGCGGCATAACCTGGTGGAAGAAAAAATCCAGGAGATGATCGAGAAGAACGTGCTGCTGATTGACGTCACCGGCCAGCGCATCGGGCAAGTGAACGGCCTCTCGGTCTTCGACGTCGGCAGTTACGCCTTTGGCCGGCCGGTGCGGATCACCGCCTCCGTGGCCATGGGCCGCGGCGGCATCATCAACATCGAACGGGAAGCCAACCTGAGCGGGCGCGTCTACGACAAAGGCGTACAGATTCTGGCTGGCTACCTTCGGCAGAAGTTCGCCCAGGACAAGCCGCTCTCGCTCGCCGCCAGTGTCTGCTTCGAGCAGTCCTATTCCGGCGTCGACGGCGACAGCGCCAGCTCCACCGAAGTCTATGCGTTGCTGTCGGCGCTCTCCGGCCTCCCCCTGCGCCAGGACGTCGCCGTGACCGGCTCGGTGAACCAGAAGGGCGACATCCAAGCCATCGGGGGAATCAACTACAAGATCGAGGGCTTCTACGCCGTCTGCAAAGCCAAGGGGTTGACCGGCACGCAAGGCGTCATCCTGCCCAAGGAGAACGTGCCCGACCTGATGTTGCGGCAGGAAGTGGTGGACGCCGTCAAGGCGGGCAAGTTCCACCTCTGGCCAATCGAGACCATTGACCAGGGAATCGAAATCCTCACCGGGGTCAAAGCGGGCGAGCGCGGGCCCGACGGCCAGTTCGAGCCAGACAGCGTCAACGCCCTCGCCGACCGCCGCCTCCGCGAACTCGCCGAAGGCCTGAAAGCTTTCGACGGGCGGGGCCCGTGATCCGTGGCCCGTTATGGGTTTTCGTCATAATCGCGCGGCCAACTAATGTGAGACGCACACTGATTCTTCTCCTTGTGGGTTTTCTCCTCTCCGCACCGGCAGTATCCGCCCCGAAGAAGCGCTGTGGGCATTCTCACGGGGCTCAACCACCAAGTGCGATGGATTTGCTGCGCAGGCTTGAACAAACCATGTGGAAACAGGCACTGGGCGTGTGGAAGCCGGAAGGACCATGGATTGTACCTCTCGGGATGCAGGCGTTTCAATTGAACAAGGACTGCTGCATTGATTTTACCGTTGATATGCATGCGGGCGATTTTTTTATGGGCTTAGAACCTGTGGAAGCCCCAAATGGCCCAAGGTTTCGCAAGGGGACTGAATTTGTTCACCACTACCCCGACAAGCTAACGGTTTGGGTTCAGGTAATCGAGGCTTCTGAATCTGACCTTGGCTACCCATGTAATAAGGTCCTAAAGATCGGTCTTGAGAACCCCACCAGCGCGGAAGATCTTGTGAAGTCGCTCCGCTTTGAAGCGCAGTGGAAGCGCGGCTTTGAGCTCCGGTCCGCCCAAATCCTGTCCGTTGAACTCTCCCAGCCCGACTGGCCGGAATGGAGATGGACACATTTCTGGCTTTATGTATTGACCATCCCGGCTGAGCGCATCCCACTCACCGACAACCTTGTCGTTTCAGTGTTCTTAGGGAGCGGCGAAGAATCTCAGTTGCTTGGCCGTTTTTCAGGACGCCCGGATTACTCTCCTCCGGTTTGGCCAAATCCCCAACATTGACCTCTGAGAGCTAGATCCGGCGGCGGGCGAGCCAGGCGGCGGCAGCCAGCATCCCTATCCAACCTAGAACTCGCACCGCGGCGGCAATCGCTGTGTCGTAGCGCAGCAGGCCGAGGCGGGAAAAAATCAGGAACCAGTCGTGGCCGACGACTTCGGCGTCGCCGACCGTGACCAGCGGCAACTCCTGCGCGCGGGCGTCAGCCATATAGATAGCCACATCCAAACAGTTCTCGAAGAACCAGAAGGCAGCAAACGCCACACCGAGCGGCTCGCGCCGGCGCAGGAAGGTGAGAAAAATCAACAACGGGACAAGGAACTGCGCCAGGGTACCGCCCCAGAGGCCGAGAGTTTCTCCGAACCAGCCGAAGAAAAGGTGCCCGGCCTCGTGAATGACCAGGTTGACGTTGTGCAACAACAGGAAGCCATCGCGGTCGAGCAGCGCGTGCACGAGATAACCGGCATAGGCAACAACCCAAAGCGCGACTGCCGGGCGGGAGGCTCTCTGCCAGGGCTCATCGCTGCGAAAAACCTCCCGCAATAGAGAAACCAAGCGGGCAAGCCAGCCGGGCTCAGACTCCTCCGATGCTTCGGCGCGCGGCGAGCGCGCCTCGGGAAAGCAGAAGGGGCAGTCGCCCAACGCAGCCGGGATGCGGCGGGCACAGCGAGGACAGATGCGGTCAGGGGACATGCGGAGCCGCGGTCAGCACGATCGGATTATGAAACGAGCGAGGGGGTCGGTCAACGAGCCTGAATTCGGGCGAGGCGGCGATTCCCAGAATGGAACACTTCCCTCCGCTCAGTGCAAGCAAAACCGCAAAAACCGTACCGTTCCCGACCATCCTTACCGTCCGTACGCCCCTTAGACAGGCGCGCGGGCTTGCGGTATTCGGGAAGCTGGGAAGGTGAGCAAGTGAATAGGTATGGCTTGGGTTCGGTGGCTGCTGGCCGGTGCCCGGATCGCCGGTTGCGGGCAATGCCGGCCGCCTGGACGGAGCGGGGCGAGGCGCGAGCGGATTCGGCGTCATTCGCGGTGAGTGCGCCTTCGACCGCGATGATAGTACCGGTGGGATTGCCCGTCAGGCACAGAGGAAAGAGAAATCCCCGCACGAGGGAGACTTCTCGCGCGGGGAAAACCTCTGCTGCCGTGTCGTGCGGCGGAGCCTTAGCGAGCCTGCGCCAGTTCCTTCGGCGTGCTCAGGTAGCCGACGATGCGGTCTTTTTGCACGTCGTACACCACCAGCTCCAGCAGATGACGCGTTCCCTGCAAGTAGAACTGCACGGGCTCGAGCAAGGTCTTGTCTTTCTTCTCGATCGCCTTGTCGTTGGCTAGCAGCGTGACGGTGTACTTCTGGCGCTTGGTGTCAGTCTTGTTCAAGCGCACGCTGATCGTACCCACGCGGACGTATTCCTTGGACTTCTTGATATCGAACTCGAAGTAGTTCCGCTCGCCGCGCCGTTTCAGCTCGTCGAGTTCAGAGGAGTTCTTGGCAATCAGTCCGCTCTGCACGCCCAGGTCACCAATCGCGCGCTCCAGCTTGGCCTGTGTTTCCGCCAACGAGCCCTTGGTGACTTCGACATCCCCCCTGACGGTCGAGACTTCGCCCGAGAGGGCGCCAAACTGGCTCTGCTGCTCGGCGCGCAAGGAGTCGAGCTCGGTGTCGAGGGCGGCAACCGCCTTCGCTTGCTCCTCCTTGATCTGGCGTGAGAGAACCTTCGCCCGATCCAGTTCCTTCTGCGTCAGGCCGACGCGTTCGGTGGTCACGTCGAACTGACCCTTCATGTTCGCGTAGTTGTCCTCCAGCGTCGCCGTCCGCGCTTCCAGCTTCGCAACCTGGTTGCTCACCTGGTCAAGCTTGGCGAGCGACGAGCGTCCGCTCCATTGCGCGTAGGCCACGTAGATGACCAGCAGCGCGACAACCGTCAACAGGATCACTACCCAACGCGGTAAAGTGGCTGTCGGTTCGGATTCAAACTCGGTAGTTGGCGTCGTACTCATTTTTGCTCCTCGTTTTTCTGGCACCCCGGTGGCCGCCCTCCTTTTACAAGTAGGCAGCCCCGCTCTCCCTATGATTATGAACAAACCCACTGGGGTTGTCTACGCCCGTGCGCGTTCTCGCCGATTGGCATTTGCCCTCGCGCTGACTAGAGTCGGGGGCAAGCACCGCATCCGCGGAAAACTCCCTGCCAGGTGTTCCGGGGCCGAGGCGGGGAGACGGGTCGGGGTCAGGCCGACGGGTGCACCAGCCAGGGGAGTAATGTCCCGACGCCACGGCAAAGCCATCCTCGCCATCATTGATGACGATGCGCGCCTGCGCCAGCAACTGGCGGGCTATTTCCGGACCGCCTGCGACATCCACGAGGCCGCAGACCGCGAGGCCGGCCTCGCCCTGCTCCAACAAGTCAAGCCCGACATTCTCCTGCTCGATCTGAACCTGCCGCCCTCCGAAACCTCGCGCGAAGGTCTGCACATTCTCCGCTACGTCCGCGAGCAGGAATGGGACACCATCGTGATCGTGATGTGTGACGACGCCGAGAAGGCCACCGCGCTGAAGGTTATGGAGGAAGGCGCCTACGATTATTTCGTCAAGCCCATTGACCTCCAAATCCTGGAAGTCGTCCTCGTCCGCGCGGTGGACAAGCAGCAATTGGAGCGCGAAAACCGCCTCCTGCGCCAAGAGTTCGTGCGCCAACGCAAGTTCGGCGACCTGGTGGGCGGGAGCGAGGCGATGAAGCAAGTCTGCGACTCCATCCGCCGCGTGGCCGACAGCCACGCCACCGTCATCATTCGCGGCGAGAGCGGCACGGGAAAGGAGCTGGTCGCCAAGGCCATCCACGAGCAGAGCAGCCGCCGCGAGCACCCCTTCCTCAGCGTCAACTGCGGTGCCCTGCCCGAAACCCTCATCGAGGCTGAACTCTTCGGCTACGAAAAGGGCGCCTTCACCGGCGCCACCACCACCAAGGAAGGCCGCTTCGAGCTCGCCCATCCCGGGACGCTCTTCCTGGACGAAATCGGCACCCTCAGTCTGTCTCTCCAGACCAAGCTCTTGCGCGTCCTCGAAGAGCGCGCCTTCGTCCGCCTGGGAGGCAAGAAACCCATCCAGGTGGATATCCGGCTGATCACGGCAACCAACGAGAACCTGGAAGACCTGGTCGCCCAGGGGAAGTTCCGGGAAGACCTCTACTATCGCATCCATGTCGTCCCCATCTACATCCCGCCCCTGCGCGAGCGCCCGGAAGACATTCCCCTGCTGGCCGACTACTTCCTCACGCTCCACTGCGTGGCTAACAAGCTGCCTCTCAAGCGCATCGAAGAGCGGGCCATGGCCGCGCTGGAGCGCTATAGTTGGAAAGGAAACGTCCGGGAACTCGAGAACACCATCCAGCCGCTGGTCCTGCTGACAGATGGCAACGTCATTACCGTCAAGAACTTACCGGCCCACATCGCCGGTTTCTCCCGCCATTTTCCCCCCGACAACCTCCGTCTCCCGCCCGGGGGCATGAAGCTCGCCGAAGAAGTCACCCGCTTCGAGCGGCGTTGGCTGGAAGCAGCCCTGGCCCAGGCCAGTGGCGTCAAGGCCGAGGCCGCCCGCTTGCTGGGACTGGACAAGGACCGGATGAAATATCTGTGCCGCAAGTACCGGCTTTAGGGTAATTCTTCCCTCTCGAGGGGAGAAATTCCACCGCCGCTCGCCCCATGCACCGCCAGGCATCAAACTAGCTCCTGCACAAGCGGCTTGGAAAGCAATGATTTACCCCGCCGCGCCGGGCTGAACCCAATTGGCCACCAACGTGCCCCGTCCACAGCGAACCCCATTCGGGGGGTCGGGAGTCTGGAAGAACAGGAGAGAACGCATGGCAAAGAAGACCGTTCGCAAGCAGAAGGGCCTGCGCAAGAAGGCGGGCAAGAAGATCCGCTCGGCCAAGACCCTGAGCGGGCGCCTGGGCGACATCTCGACGCTCAGCGGGCGCTTCGTCGAGTAAGCGCGACCGCCGGTTTGCGCCGCTTCGTTCTTGCTCCTACCATACCCTGCCCCGCAGCCACCGCCACACCGCCCGACCCCACTGCACCCCCAGCGGCACCCGCGCGCCGTAGATCTTGGCGGTCCCGGTCATCCCCTCCCGCAGGACCTGCCCGGGATTGGAGAAGTCCAGCTCCACGGCAAAATAGTTGTAGAGGCTGACCCCGCGCCGCCCGGGCAACGGATCCTTCCCCGGCGGCCAGTCTGCGGCGGCGGCTGGAGAAATCGAGCCCACCTCCCCCACAAAGGTCGTCCAGGGTTGAGCCCGCACCTTCAACTCCACCCGGCTCCCCACCCGAATCCGCTCCACCTCCCGGTCAGGCACCAGCACCCGGGCGCGCATCGGCTCCCGCGCCACCACCTCGCAGAAGGTCTCGCCTTCGGCCAGAAACTCCCCTGCCCGCTCTGCCAACCGTGGCGTGGTCACGATGCCGCCGACCGGCGTCCGCAGCACGAGTCCGGCCACGTGGGCACGCGCCTCCGCCAGCTCCAGCCGGAGCTGCTCACGGCGTTGCCAGTGCTCGCGGAAACTGCCCGCATCGCCTTCTGCGTTCGCCGCTGCCAGTGCGCGTTCCTCCGCCAGCAGCCTCTGTTCCAGAATCCCGGTTCGCGCCTCCGCTTCCGGGTTCCGCAGGACGGCAACCACTGTCCCCGCTCCCACCCGCTCGCCCTCCTCCACCTTGACCGCCTCCACCCATCCCGGCGTCTCGGCTCGCACGAACGCGCGCGTCCCGGGCTGCAGGACGAAGCCGGTGGAAACCCGGGTCGTAGCCGGCAGCAAGAAAAGCGCCAGAACAAGACCTCCCGCAACGAGTTGAATGCGACGCGAAACTCCCCCTCCCTTGGCCCACTCCCACAAATGCGAGATCCGCTCCCGGAGAAAACCTGCCAGCCCGCTTAGCCGGTGCCGCAGAACCAGCCAGGCAAAGCCAGCCGTCAGCGCCCAGCCCCACAAACCCAATCGGCTGGTCAGAATGTTCTTGGCGAACAGGATGACCACCGCCAGAATCACGACGCTGTAGAGAACGGCTGCCGGGCCGAACAGCAGAAACAGCCGGCGGCGCCGCCGCCCGACCTCCTCCAGCTCTACGTCTTGGCGGAAGATGTGCTTCTGGACGAGAGCCTTCAGGTACTCGAACGCGTCCTCGCGCAGGTTGTCCACCTTCGCCCATTGGCAGAGGGCGTAGTAGCCGTCGAATTTCATCAGCGGATTCAGGTTGATGAGGAGGCCGCTGATGGAGGTGATGAGAACGGCCTTGTACGCCCAGTCGTAGAGGGCCGTGCCCGGCGTCGCCAGCAGCCAGAAAATGATGGCCACGGAGCAGGCTACCGCCTCGATCCAGATGCCCGCAAAAATCGTCCAGAAGCGCTTTGAGTCCTTGTCGAAGAGGTAGATGTCACTGACATTGGTGAAGAAGGCCGGCATGAAATAGATGAGCATGAAGCCCATCTGCTTCACCTCACCCCCGTAGTGCTTGCAGGTCAGGCCGTGCCCGCACTCGTGGACGAACCCGCCCACCAGAATCAAGATCCAGACCTGCAAGAGGTCGGCAACCGACTTGTTCGTGAACGTGTAGAGGGCCACCGTGTCCGCCATCAGCTGATCCCATTCGCTCACGAACACCCACGCGGCCAGCCCGAACAGCACGAGCGACGCCCAGAAAAACCCCCGCGACCACATCCAGCGCAGGTAGGGATGAATCCGGGTGAAGAAGGCGTCGGGGTTGAAGGCGGAAAACGAGAGGTAGAAGAGGCTGCGCCGCTCCGCCCGCTCCCGACGCTCCGAGCGAATCTTTTCCAGCAGCGCCAGATTCTTCTCGGTCAGGGTCTTCTCCCAGAGGTCAGGGTCGGTGCCGGAGGCGAAGTCTTCGACATCGGCCAGCGTGGTGTCGGTCTCGGGATACCGGCGGCGGAGTTCTTCCCACACCTCGCGGAACGTTCGCCGCCCGTCAAACAGCGTCAACGTCTCATACTCGATGTCCTGGAAACGGTAGTAGGAGTCGGTGTCCGGCACCTTGAGCACATAGCTCACTTCGCCCAGCACCACCTGGCGGCTCACGGTCAGGTCGGTGCGAAATCTGGGTCGGCGCAGACCGGCCGCCAGCAGGCTCGTCAACCGGATGCTGGTTTCGCCGATGTGCATCGCGATTGCGGTTCAAGAAAGAGGGTCGCTGCTCAAGGCTTGCCTGCCTCGGCCCGCCAAAGCACGCGCACCGCCATTCCCGGCCGGAGCCCCCGCAAGTCCGGCCCGACCAGTTGCGCTGTCACCTCGATGGCGGCGCTCGCCGGATCCACCACCGGGCTCACCCGCTGCACCCGCGCCGTGTAGAGTGGTTCGGAATCCGTCAGCAGCATTACGTTCACGGGGTCGCCCGGCCGGGGTCGCGAAGCGCTTTCGGGAATCAGAAACTTCACCAGCAGGGGCCGGAGCTCACTCACCCGGTAACACTTTTCTTCCTTTGCGATCGCCTGCCCCGGCCGGATGTAGCGCCGCACCACCACCCCGGCAAACGGTGCCCGGATGCGCGTCTTTTCCAGTTCCAGCTCGTGTTGCCGCACGTTAGCCTCCGCGTAGGTTACCGCCAACCGCAGGCTCTCCTGATTGAAGCGAGCGGCTTCGATCTCAAACTGGGCTTTCTCGAGATCGGCATCGCTGATCAGGTTGTGCTGCTTCATCTCCAGCGCACGTTTGTAGGCAGCGTCCTTGACGCGCACATCGGCCTCCCCGTAGCTGACCCGCGCCCGCGTGTGCTGGACTTCGGCACGCGCTTTTTCGAGTTCGGCCAACAGCTCCCGGTCATCCAGCCGCGCCAGCACCTCGCCCGCCTCCACGGGCGCGCCCACATCGTGCAGAATCTCGACCACCACGCCTTCCCGCCGGGCGACCACGTCCACCTCAAGCTCCACCGAGAGCACGCTGAGAATCTCCGGCACTGGCGCAGCCTCGGATGTTTCCGCCGGAGCCGCTGCGGGCGGCGCCGCAGCGCTCTGCGCGGGCCCTTCGGCCGGCTTCGAACTACACCCTCCCCAGAGCGCTACCAGCACCAAAATCAGCAGAAGCACGTCCGGTTCCCGAATCAACGATTCCCGTTTCACGATTGGTTTCACGGTAGCCACCCCCACACCGTCCGCCACAACCACCGCACCGGCGCACGCAGGATCAGGTAGCCGAGGGGGTACCAGCCCACACTGATCTTCCCTCTGCCCACCATTCCCGTCCGCACCACGCCCTCCGGATTCGGAAAGCGTGCCCGCACGATGAAGTACTGGTCGCCGCCGTCCTCCACCACTTGGCTACTCACCCGCTCGACCTCCCCACGGAAGGTTTCCGTGGGAAAGGCATTGAGCTTCAGTTTCGCCGGTACGGGTTTGCCCCTCGCCATGGCCCCGAGCACAAGGTTCAGATCCGTCTCCGCCACAGGCAACTCGGCGGAAAAAGTGCCCAGGTCAGCCAGCTCGCAAAACACATCGCCCACGCCCAGACGCTGGCCCACTTTTTCTTCCACCTTGGGCGTGAGAACCACGCCCGCAGCCCGCGCACGGATCCGCGTCCGGTCGAGCTTCTCCGCGTAGAGCGCAGCTTCCGCCTGGTGGATTTCCATCCGCAGGCGCGCTTGCGCCGCGCCGCCCAGCTCGCCCCGGGCATCCAGCTCCTGGAATTCCCGCCGCGCAATCGCTTCGTTGGCCCGTGCCTGCTCCAACTTGACCGCGTATTCTCCCGGATGCACTTCGGCCAGTAGTTGTCCCGCCTGCACCGCCTCTCCCTCGCGCACGGCCACGCGCTGAATGACACCCTCGACCTCCGCGCTGACCTGGAGGCGCTGCGCCGGAAGGACGATGGCCTGGGTCGAGATGCGCAGCGGCAGCCAGATGACGACCAGGAGCGCTGCCACCGCACCGATCTGTTGGAGGCGCCTGACCAGGGTCCCGCGCGGCAGCGCCTCGAGCTTCGCCATTCGCTCCGTCAACGGCCGCATCACGCTCAGCAAAGGCATTTTCTGGTAGAGCTGCGCGTTGCGAATGGCCACCGTGGCTTGCCCCGCCAGGATGCTCAACACCTCCAGGTGGTTTTCGGTGAGAAAGTCCGCCTCCGAGCTCTCCAGCGCCAACACGCCCACCGTCCCCTGCTCATCCCGCAACGGCACCGCGTAGAAACCTTCGTACTCGCTCGACTCAAGATAGGAGCGCACGCGCGCCGAAGCATCCTCCGGGTCAACCGCCCAGCCCGCCTCGCCCTTGTCCGCACTCACGGCCTCGTCCTGCCGCGCTACCCAGGCCAGCAGGTCGCGGAGTTGCTTCATCTCCTCCGTCTTCGGCACCTCCTCCTCCCCCGAGACGGCTGCCAGCTCGAACTTCTCCCGGTCAACGATTCCCACCGTGCAGCGGTCAAACGGCAGCACGGTCGAAGCTTCGTTCACCACCGTGGCCAGCACTTTGTCCAGATTCAAAGTGGAGGTGATTCCCTTGCTGATGGTGAGCAGCGCATCCAGCTCGCGCACCTTGCGTTCCGCCTGCAGCAGCTTGGCGTTGTTGAGCGCGATGGCCGCCTGCTCGCCTATGCTATTGAGGAAAAATAAGTCGTCCTCGTCGAACCGACCTTCGTCGGCTCGGTTGACTACCTCCAGCGCACCGATCACATGCCCCTCCACCAGCAAGGGAACACACAAGAGCGAAGTCAGCGCAAAATCCCTTCCTTGTTTCCGCCGCTCACGCAGCAGCTCATGCTTCTCGGCCTCTGCAATCAGCAGCGGCTCCGCCCGCTGGGCCACCGTACCGGCAACGCCCTCGCCCAAATCGAGCGCATCACCTTCGGCCACGGTGGCGTCGTCGCCCTCGAGATGCGCGCAATAGACGCACTCGGCTTCTTCTTTCTCTTCTGCTTCTTCTTCCGTCTCCGCTTCTTTTTCGGCCTCTTCCACTTCAGCGGTGGTCACGAGCCAGATGCTGCAGGCTGCTGCACCCATGATGTCGCGGACTTTGCCAGCGACGATGGGGAGCAGGTCGTCGAGCTCGCGCGTGGCGTTGAAGATGCGGCTGAGATCGTAGAGTTGCGTGAGCCGCTCGATTGTGCTCAGCCGCTCGCTCCGCTCTTGCTCCAGCACGCTCAAGGAGTCGAGAGCGGCGCTCGACATCCGGCAAACTTCCTCCAGCCAGGCCACCTCATCCGCCGTAAACTCGCCTGCTTTCTTGTTCAGAGCCTCGACCACACCCCCCGGCTTGTCCTCGCGCAGCAGCACCCCGTAGGCCGCGCTCCGCACCCGCTCGCGGTCAGCTTCGTCCAGGTGCGCAAACTTCTGGGGATCGATTTCTTTCGCCCCCAGCCGACGAGCCCGCCCCGCTTGCATGACCTGCGGCAGGATTCCCTGCTCCACCATCCCTCCGGCGGGGATGAGGCGCGTGCCTGGCTCAAACCAGCTCGCGCGCAGCGCCAACCTGTCTTCGCCCTCTTCGGCCACGCGCATCCACACCAGTACCGCGCGCACGCCCAAGCGGTCCCCCAACTTGCGGGCGAGGATTCTCAGCAGGGAATCAACGTCGCGGCAGGCGTGAAACGCAGCGGCGAGTTCGTAGAGGGCTGGGAGCTGCTCCATCCCTCCTCACCCCCGGCAATGACGAGTCAGCCCCACGGACAGGAGGGCTCTGCCCAGTGCTTGATTTGCGATGAAAGTTACGATAGCTTGAGCCCGACTTCCAACTGCTCGAAGGCTAACAAACGGGTGTGTGCGTGTCAACGCCGGGGACAGAAACGCGCCGCCGGGAGGTCAACCGCGTGAACATTCGCATCCGCACCAAGGGCAATGTCAGCATTCTGGACTTGAACGGCCCGTTGAAGCTGGGCGAGCCGGAGCAGCGCTTTCGCCAGCAGGTGCAGGATTTGCTCGCCAGTGGCGCCCGCAACCTCGCCATCAACCTAGCCGGCGTGCCGGAAATGGATAGCTCCGGCATCGGCGCTCTGGTGCGGACGTTCACGAGCGTGAAACAGCAAGGGGGAAAGTGTCGCTTCTTCGCTGCGCCCAAGCGCGTCCTGCAAACCCTGCGAATGGTGCGGCTGGATTCCGTGCTCGAGCTCGTCGAGGATGAAGCGACCGCGCTCGAAGGCTTCTAGTAGTACTGGCTTTTCTCCCCGGCAACTTTCTCGGAGGGTCTGGCAATGAGACACACCACCCTGGCAGTTCTCTTTACGGTTCTGGCTGGCTTGGTCGCCGCCGCGCAGGCACCGCCCAAACTCAAGGTCTATATCTCGGCCGACATGGAAGGAATCGGCGGTGTAGTGACGCGCCTGCAATTGGCTCCGGGTGAGCCCGAGTACGAGCGGTTTCGCGAGTTCATGACGGGGGAAGTCAACGCCGCTATCGAGGCGGCGCTGGAAGCAGGCGCAAGCGAAGTCGTCGTCAGCGACTCGCATGGCAATGGGCAAAACCTACTGGTCGAGAAGTTGCATCCCGCAGTCCGGCTCGTACGTTCCTGGCCGCGGCCCTTGGTGATGATGCAAGGAATTGACGAGACCTTCGATGCGGCCATCTTCATCGGCTACCACGCCGCCGAGGGTGTGCCCGAGGCCATCCTGGCGCACACGATGTCCAGCGTGCGCTTCCTCTGGATCAAGTTGAATGGAACTACCATGCCGGAAGCCGGGGTCAATGCCGCCATTGCCGGCCACTTCGGCGTCCCGGTGGTGCTGATTGCGGGCGACCAGGGCATCATCGCGCAGGCACGCCAATTGCTCGGCGACATCGAGGGCGCCGAGGTGAAGCGCGCCTACGGCGTGACCTCGGCGATGACGCTGCATCCGACGGCGGCGCAGAAGCTGATTCGGGAACGCGTGCGCGCCGCCCTCCGGCGGTTGAAGGACTTCAAGCCCTACCGGCTGACGACACCCGTGACGGTCGAAATCGCCTTCAAGAGCATCGTGGACGCCGAGGTGCTCTCCCTGCTGCCCGGCGTGGAACGTCCCGAAGGCAACGTCGTGCGCTTTCGCGCCCGCGACATCCTGGAGGCCTCTCGCTTCCTCACCGTGGCGATGTTCTACAACGCCCCGCGCTGACCCGCCTGGCCCGCTTGCCTTCGGCCCCGGCGGCCACTATAGTGAAACTTTCCGGAGGCAACGATGGACTATCACTTTGATCCCCAGCAGGCCTTGGAGGAGCTGAACGAGGAAGCCCTGCTGCCCAACCCCGTCTTCGTGCGCGACATGATCCTGCGCGCCAAGCTCGCGGCCGATGCGGCGCTCGAGCTGAACCGCGAGTTCCAGACCTACCTGGCTCACTTCGGCGAAACCCAGCGGCTGGGGCGCCACCTGCTGACGCGTCTGGTGGAATTCACCGCGCCGGCAAAGCGCTGACCTCCCCGAGCCACTTCAGCGCTATGGGCGCGCAGCCCCGTCCCCTCACAAACCAGCGCCAGGCCCTCCTGATTGACGCCGACGACACCCTCTGGGAGAACAACCTCTACTTCAAGCAGGCGATTGCGGAATTCGAGCAGTTGCTCACCCCGCTCCTGCTGCCGCGCGAAATCCTCGTGCGCGAGCTCAATCGCGTCGAGGAACGAAACATCCGCCAACGCGGCTACGGAGCCAGGCGGTTTGTCGCATCGCTGGAAGAAACCTACCGAAACCTCGCTGGGCCGAAAACGGATGCAGCCGTAGTGGCCAAAATCCAGCGGCTGATTGACCACGTCCTGTTCCAGGAAACGCATCTCTATCCGGGCGTCAGAGAAACCCTGGCCTACCTCTCCCCCCGCCACCGCCTCCGCCTGCTGACCAAAGGTGACCCGGAAGAGCAAGCGCGCAAAGTGAAGCTCTCCCGCCTGCTCTCCTACTTCGAGGATTTTGACATCCTGCCGGAGAAAGATACGGGCGCCTTTCGCCGCCTGGCGGAGCGGCTGGCGCTGCCTGCGGCGAGCACCTGGGTAGTCGGCAACAGCCCGCGCTCCGACATCAATCCGGCACTGGCGGCTGGCCTGAATGCCGTCTACATTCCCTCCCCGCACACCTGGGAGCTTGAGAAGGAAGACATCCGCGCGGGCAGTGGGCGACTGCTCGTGCTCGAGAGCTTCGCCCGGCTGCGTGATTATTTCTGACGGGGTATCGGATGGCCGCCGCAAGAACTGAACCGGCCGTGGACTGGCGGGAGGAATTCTGGGACTTCGAGAACCGCATCTATCTCGACTGCGCCAACCACGGCCCCATGCCGAAAGTGAGCCTGCGTGCCGCAGAAGCTGCACTCGACTTCAAGAAATACCCCGAGCGCCTCACCAACGAGTATTACTTCGAGTTGCCCGCCCAAACCCGCGCCGCCCTCGCGCAGCTCATCGGAGCCAAACCGTCCGAGATTGCGCTCACCACCGGGGCCTCGGACGGCGTCAACGCCGTCGCCACCGGGCTCCGGTTCAAGCCGGGTGATGAAATCCTGCTCCCGCAGCGCGAGTTCCCGGCCAACTATTTCCCCTGGAAACACCTGGAGCGGCAGGGCGTCGAGGTGCGCGAGGTCGCGCCCGCGGACGGCGCCTTCGTTACGGCCGACGACCTCGTGGCAGCGTTGAGCGCGCGCACGCGGCTCGTGGCCGCAAGCTACGTCACCTACGATACTTCGAGCCGCTTGGAGGCTGCGCGGCTCTGCGCCGAGTGCCGCCGCCGTGGTGTCCTCACCTTCCTGGATACCAGCCAGGTCGTCGGCTCCCTGCCGGTGGACGTCAAGCAGATAGGTTGCGACTTCCTCACCTGCTGCGGCTACAAGTGGCTGCTGTCTCCCTATGGCACCGGATTCTTCTTTATCCGAGAGGAGCTAATCCCGGAACTGGAGGTCCACTCCATCCGCTGGATGGCTGTCGAGGGAGCGGTCAACTTCAACAAACTGCCTCGCGAAGGCTGGCGGTTGGAACCCGATGCGCGCCGCTGGGACGCGGCTGAGGTTTCCAACTTCATCAACCTCGCGGCCCTGAAGGCGTCCGTGGAATTCCTCTTGCGGGCCGGCATCGAGAGTATCGAGCGCCATGCGGTGGAGTTGTGCGAGCAGTTGATCCGGCATCTGCCGCGCGACCGCTGTGTGCTGAAGAGTCCGCGAGAGCGACCGCGTCGCGGAGCCTTTGTGGTGGTGGCGGCGCGGACGCCCGAACAGACTCGCGCGCTCTGGCAGCGGCTGCGCGAGGGGAACATTTTCGTCAGCTTGCGCGAGGACGGCCTGCGCGTGGGACCGAACATCTACAATCGCGAGTGGGAGATCGATCGGCTGATCGCATTGTTGACGGAGTAGGCGGGTTCTTTCGGGAGAGCGGCAGGTGGAGGAGGCGCGGGTCGTCATCGTCGGTGGCGGCGTAGTGGGTTGCGCCGTGGCCGCCCAATTGGCCCAAACCACCGAGGACATTTTCGTCCTCGAACAAATGCCCCGCGTCGGCCTGGGTGCCAGCTCGCGCAACAGCGGCGTCATTCACGCGGGCATCTATTACCCGCCGGGCTCGCTCAAGGCACGCCACTGCGTCGAAGGCAATCGCCTCACCTATGCATTCTGCGCGGCTCATAACGTCCGGCACAAACGCACGGGCAAGTTCGTTGTTGCCACCACCGCCGAGGAGGAGGCCCAGCTTCAAACACTGCTCGCGCGCGGTCAGGCCAACGGGGTCGAGGGGCTCGAGCTGATCACCGGAGCCGCACTCCGACGGCACGAGCCGCACATTGCCGCACGCGCCGCCCTGTGCGTGCCTTCCTCCGGATTGGTGGAGAGTGAGGAACTGGTGAAAGCCTATGCGCGCGTGGCGGCTGCACACGGAGTGAACATCGTGACGAACGCCAGGCTGGAAGCGGTTGAGCCCTGCGCGGGCCAGATCCGGATTCGAAGCACGGCGGGAGAGCTAGCGACGCGGGTTTTCATTAACGCTGCCGGCCTGTTCGCCGACGAGGTAGCGGCGCTCTTTGGCTTCCGGCAGCATCGCATCTACCCCGTGCGGGGTGAATACTGGGAAGTGAATCGGAGCAAGGCGCACCTGGTCAACGGGCTTGTCTATCCGGTTCCAGATCCCACCGGGCTGAGCCTGGGCGCGCACCTGACCAAGACGCTCTGGGGAACGCTCCTGCTGGGGCCCAATGCGCGCTACGTCGCGGACAAGAACGACTACGAGCGCGACCGCGAGCCGGTGGAGAGTTTCTGCGCGCGCGTCCAGAAGCTGCTGCCGGAACTCAGGCCGGAAGACCTGCGGCCGGGCTACTCAGGCATCCGGGCCAAACTGCATCCGCCGGACGAAGCCGGCACCGCTGACTTTGTCGTCAGGCGCGACCCCGACTTCCCTGCCGTCATCCACCTGATCGGAATCGACTCGCCCGGATTGACGGCCGCCGCCTCGCTGGCCCGCATGGTGGCCGACCTGGCGGTTGAGTCTCTCCGCTAGGCGGCGCGGGCCGCCGGGAGAACCTTGTCCGCGGCGGCGACAAACTTCTCCATCTCCTCCGTTGTGCCGATAGAGACGCGCAGGTGGTGGGGCAGGGCGGGAAAGCGGCGGCCCACGGCGATGCCCTGCTCGCGGAATGCCTGGATGACCGGCTCGACGGGTCGCTGGATGTCAATCATCACGAAATTTGTGTCGGAGGGCAGCACGGCGTAGCCACGACGCTTCATTTCGGCGAGCACGTAGTCGCGCGCCTCCTTGTTGCGCGCGCGTCCGCGGGGCACCAGGTCAGGGTCCTTCAGGCTGGCGAGGGCGGCCACGCACGCCATTACGTTCCAGCTCTCGATCACCTGATGGCGGCGCATCTTCGCGATCAGGTCTTTGTGCGCCACCGCGTAGCCCAGGCGCAGGCCAGCCATCCCGTAAATCTTCGAGAAGGTCCGGGAGACGACCAGGTTCGGGCGCCGGGCCTGCACGAGGTCGAGCAAGCTGGCATAGGCGGGCGATTCAGCAAAGTGGTGGTAGGCCTCGTCCACGAGCACCACGGTATCGGCCGGCACCTGCTGGAGGAATCGGCGCAAGGCGGCGTCGCCGGTAATAGTGGCGGTGGGGTTGTTGGGATTGCAGATGTAGACGAGGCCGGGTTTCTTTCGCGCCGCTTCCGCCATCGCGTCCAGGTCATGGCCGTAGGCGGTGTCGAGCGGCACCTTGACCACGGTGCCGCCGGCAGCTTCGGTGTAGTGGGCGATGGCTTCGAAGGTCGGGTCGGCCATCACCACTTGGCGCCCCGAACCGGCAAAGGCTTGGGCGCACACTTTGAGCACTTCGGTGGAGCCGCAGGTAACTTCAATCATGTCGGAGGGGACGCCGTGGTAGTCGGCCAGGGTTTCGTGCAGCTCGTGGGCCCAGTAGTCCGGGTAGCGGCAGGCGATGCTGTGCGCATCCACCATCGCTTGCAGCGCAGCCGGGCAAGCGCCGTAGGGATTCTCATTGGAGTTGAGCAGAATGAGATCAGGTGGGTCGTTCGGATTGCGCTTCACGCGCAGGAGCCGCCCGCCGAACGCCAGCCGCTCTTCGCGCCCGCGTGCGGCCACCGGCACGGCCAGCCCGGCCAGCCCCACCCCCAGCACTTTGGCGAAGTCCCTGCGAGTCAGTTCCAGTCCGCCCATGGCTCACCTCACACGCTGCGGTCAGCATTAAGGAAAATCGAGCGGTTCATGAGTTGCGCGGCACGTTGCTTAGTAGACGAGGACACCTTGCAGTAGCATCTTTTTCACCGGGAATTCCAGCAGGATACGCTCTCTCCCCTGCCCCCGCACGCCCGGGTGCTCGAAGTCCAGCTTGAGGTTCTTGTCAGTGGGCTCGAGGACTGGCTGCTCCTCATAGACCCGCGGGAAGATGAACTGGAAGGCGCGACCCGCCTCCGCCACCGCGTAGCCGAGTATGGGGACCTTCTGTCCCTTGCCGCCAATCAGAAAGACGAAGTTCTTGAGAGTATCGGTGGTCTGTTTTTGCCAGTAGAACGCCAGCTCGCGGTCATCTCCCTGGACGGTCGTGCTGTAGCCGACGTAGACAACCACCGTGTCAACGAAAGACGCGGAGAGAAACTTTTGCGCTTCGGCGTCAAACGCCTGCTTCTGCTCCGCCGACATCTGGTCATACCCCTGCCTGATTTGCTGGAGACGCACCATGGCTTGGCGGATGGGAAGCGCCGACCGGAGCTGAGCACGGTATTCGATCCGCGGGTTACCCTGGCGCTCGCGCTGCGTCGGATCGCTTGCATCCGCCTGACCCAGCGGATCCGTAGGGCCAACCTGGAGTGGCGTGATATGAACCTCGCTCAAGACACGCCCCCGCGCCCAGGGCGAATCTTCCAGCAGCTTGCGACACTCCTTCTCCGACCAGCGCTGGTAATCTTTCTCAACCCAAAAGTCACCCGCCCAGACGGCCACAGCAACCGCCAGGGCGGCGGCCAGAACCATCAGTCTTGCTTTCATGCTTTCTTCCCCTCGCGTTGGCCTTCCTGATTCCCCGCAACCATTCCCGCTGCTGGCACTCTAACACAAAACCCGGCTTCAGCGGAGACTCGGAGCGAGAAAGACACTGTTCAGAAACAAGCGCGTCAGGCGTGGCCAGAGGAGGCGGAAGTTGGGGTCATCGGCAAAGAGGATGACGTGGCCGCGGCCACGGTTCTCGTCCACCAGGTAGGCCGTCCCGGCGATGCGTTTCAGCGTGCCCTCCCAGACGAAGCCGCTCACGCGCGTGTTCTCCTTGGCATAGGTCGCAACGTTGGTGCCTTCCGTGCTGAGGGTGAAGACGAGGTCTGAGTTCTGCAGCACGACCTGCTGGGGCTCGGAACCGAAGCTGAGGAAGTGGGCGGGATTGAGTTCCACGCGGAGCATGGCGCCGGGGGTTTCTAGGATTTCCTCCTCGCGCTGCTGTGGTTGGGGTTCGCGGCCGAACAGGCGCGAGGATGTCCATTCAACATCCTTGCGCGTCGCCAACGCGGCACCGCCTTTGAGCCCGATGAATACACCCCCGGCTTCGATCCAAGTCTTCAGCCGGCTGATGCCGGCCGGACCGAGATAGTCCTGGTAGGCCGCATCGTTGCCATCGGGGAAGATGATGACGTCGTATTTGCTGAGGTCAACGAAACGCATGACGTCAACGCGCAAGGGCGTAAAGTGGTAGTCAAGAATCTGCTCGAAGAGAAACCACAGGCTGCCGTAGCTGCGCCCGCTCGTGGGTGGATAGATGGCGATGGCAACGCGCGGAGCTTTCAAGTCAACGATGCGGGGTGAGCCGAGCGTGATGCCGCCGTCCGTCCAGGCCGAATCCGCCGCCCAGAGCCGCACACCGAGTTCGGCAGCGAGCGCGCGCACACGCTCGCGCAATGTTGCCGGGTTGCGCTCGACGCGCAGGAGAATAGTTCCCGGCGGAAAGGAGTTCTTTTCTATGGTGAATTCCGCGCGGGCGACAGCCAGCTTGAACCCCTCGCGCAGGAGCCGCGCGGTGAGGGTCAGGGTAGCGTTGGATTCCGGGGCGAAGAGATAGGCGTAGCGCGCGGGCGCAACATCGACCACCTTGCGGGGCTCGGGCGGACCGCTAACCGGTGCCAGCGACGTCGCACGGTCCTCCGTCCAGTAGGCCTCGACGCCGTAGCTGAGCGGGAGTGACCAGGCAGTGATGTCGTAGAAACCATCGCGCTCGCGCCCCGCCCGCAGACCCAGGCGCTTGTTGCGCTCCGCCTTCTCGCGTTCCGCGGCTAGGAAGTCCTCGCTCAACCTGGCCTCGGGTTCGAGCAGGGCGGTGAGTAGCCGCTTTTGCGGCTGGTTGGTGGGGATCACGTAGCTGCCAGCGGGAAACTGCCGGCTGCTGACGGCGTCGCCGAAGTAGCTGTGCGCACGCGGAGAGGTAAAGGGCGCGGCAGCGCGATACACCTCGATGCGATGCTGCCGCAGCAGCTCAACCAGCGCCGCGACGCGCGACGGATCGGAGCCTTCCAGCAAGACGTATTGCTTGGCCGGGCCACGCTCGCCCTCCTCCATCGCCGACTTGCGGAAACCGTAGAAGTCTTCGAGCAGCCTGTCCTTGCCTTCGGCCGTGGCGGCCAGTGTCGCCATACTGCCGCTGAAGTGCTTGGCGATGGCGCCGGCAAGTGTCGAACGGGTGCCGTCGGGGCGCTCGAGCTGCAGCCCCTGGCCACCGCCACCGTCGGTCTCAAACGTCATCCCGATGGCACCATTCAGCGCAGGGTAGCTGTCAAAGTAGCCGGGGTAGAAGAGGTCATAAGTCTCCCGGTTCATGAAGCTCCAGCCGTAGCGGGAAAACTCGGCGGCAATGGCGCGGCCGAACACCGCTTCCCAGCGACGCGAACTGGCCGGAAAGTTCTGGTTCACCGGCAAGGCCACCGGCGGAAAGAAAAAGATGGGCGGGTTGCCGTGGTGATCGATGAAGACCTGGGGATTCCAGTGCTGAATCTGGCGGACGATGGCCTGAGTTTCGCGTTGACTCAAGGCGATGGCGTCGCGGTTGAGGTCGATGTGGTAGTGGTTGTCGTTTGTGTTCATCAGCCAATCACCTATGTGTTCGGCGGCATTGGGATCGGGATTGCCCTCGCGGCCGTGAACGATGGCGTTGTACCAAGCGACGAAGCGGTCGTGGGATTCAGGGTTGTGGGCGGGGTTCACGATGGTGACAATCCGCTCGCGAATGCGTCGCGTGGTGTCGTCCTCGCCGGCGGCAAGCTGATACGCCACCTGGAGCGCGGCTTCAAAGGCGGCGGATTCATTGCCATCGTTGGCGAAGTTCAACCAGACGGTGGCCGGGGTGGAAGCAGCAAGGCGGCGCAACTCGGCCTCGCTGGCAATCTGACGGGGATCGGCGAGCCGTGCGGTGGCTGCGCGGATCTCCTCCAGACGGGCAATGTTTTCCTCCGAACTGATGAACACGAGCCAGAGCTTGCGGCCTTCATAGGATTCGCCGTACTGCATCACGCGCACGCGGGGCGTGGCCTTGCCCAGCGCTTCGATGTAGTCCTCCATCTGGTAGTGGAAGCTGTGGCGGCTGCCGATGGCATAGCCCAGGATTTTTTCCGGCCGGGGAATGTCCTCCCGGTAAGGGCCGCGGGAGAAGAAATCGAACCGCTCGGGCGCCTGGGCGCCTTCGCTGGCCACGGCCACAGCAGTGCAGAGCAGCAAG
Organism: Acidobacteriota bacterium; assembly: GCA_037442885.1. Taxonomy (GTDB): domain Bacteria; phylum Acidobacteriota; class Terriglobia; order Acidiferrales; family 2-02-FULL-67-57; genus JACQTG01. The sequence goes on from JBBIPK010000001.1 coordinate 88,856, forward strand.
AACAGAAGACAACGTTTCATGGTTCCCTCCTGACCACGTCGGACTCGGCTCTCCCTTGCGGGCAGTCCTTGTTGTGACTTCATCCTCGTACTAGAATGCGACCTTCCCATGGCCAAACCGAAACCCCGCCGGCGGCCCCGGATGGACACCGGACAACTCGAACTGGCACGCGCCGTGCAGCAGAGCCTGCTGCCGAGCCCGCTGGAACGGGAGAAGCGGTTCGAGTTGGTGGCGCGCTTTGCGCCGGCCCAGGGCGTCGCGGGAGATTTCTACGACTACTTCCTGCTCGGCCCGGATGGCGTCGCCTTCTATCTGGGCGACGTGCAGGGGAAAGGGCTGGAGGGAGCGATGTATGCGGCGCTGGTGAGTGGCATCATGCGCGGGCTGCAAAAGAGCGGAACCCCACCCGCCCACCTGTTGACGTTTCTCAATCAACGCCTCTGCCTCCGGCCCATCCCGAACAAGTTCTGTACGCTCTCCTATGTCGTCTTCGACGTCGCGGCCAGACGCCTTTCCTATGCGAACGCCGGCCTCCCCTTCCCCCTGCTCCTGCGGCAGGGACACGTGACGCGCGTCGAGTTGCCTGGCTATCCGCTGGGACTCTTCGAGAACGCCACTTATGAGCAACAGGAGATCTCGCTCGACCCGGGCGACTCCGTGCTGTTTTTTACTGACGGGCTCACCGACTCGCTCGAGAACCAGCGGGAGCGGGACGGGGAACGGGTTGTGCGGCAGTTGCTCGAAAGCAACACGACTGACTCCGCCGAGCAGCTTGCTGAGCGCCTCCTGCATCGTCTCCCACCCGCCGGAACCAAACGCACTCCCCACCTCGCTGACGACGCCACTTTTCTCCTGCTGAGAATTCCCTAGCGACTCCACCGCCGGCGCTCAATAGACCAGCGCCACCGCCCGCAGCAGCCCGCCGTCGGATTCTTTCACCTTCAGCGGAAACCCGACCAGAACGATTTTCTCTTCCCCCACCAGCGTCTCCAGGTTGGTCAGGCCTTCGATGTTGGGAATCTCACGCAGGAGGAATGCCAGATGTTCCGGCACCATGTCGGCAGGACTCTTCGCTGTGCGGATCAGGTCGGGGTAGCGGCGGAAGCTGCCCAGGCTGGGCATGTCGGACGCAAAAGCCTTGATGGGCAACTGCGCCAGCCACTCGGCTGCTTCTCCGGAAAGGTAGGGATAGCTCGGCCAGTCACTGTCGGAGGCAGGGGGCTGGTAGCCGGTGTAGAGAATCACGACGTCGCCGGCCTGGATTCCCTTCCCCTGCAAATCCTCGACGGTGATGGCTTCCTCGCGCGGCTTGCTGCGGAAATCCAGCAGCCGCGCGCGGCCAATGAATCTGTCCAGCGGGTAGTTATCGGCGGTCAGCCCCCCTTTCACCAGATGGCTGGCCGGATCCAGATGTGTGCCCACGTGGTTATACAACTCGTAAGCTGTCATCGACACATAGAGATTAGGCTGGTCGGTAACCATCCGGCGGAAGGAAGTCTTCCCGGGCATTTGCAGAAACTGAACGGCGCGAGCGCCCAGCAGCCGGATGGGAGCATCTTCAGTCAGGGTGGCGGAGAGGTCCACAATGCGTTTGGGTTGGACAAACTCGCCGGCCGGGGGCGTGACTCGCCACCGATGATACGCATATCCGACCGCCCCACCGACGGCCAGAAGGAGAAGAGGAAAAATCAAGCGCCTCATGGTTCACTCCTGTAGAGAAAACAGGGCGGAACGACAGCCGCTGGCAGATGAAAAGCACATCCCGACACGCGAAGAGAGACGCATCCTAGACAGGCTGGTGGCGAAAGTCAACGCGCGCGCGCTTACCGCAGGACGATGGCCGCGATGTCGCGGGCGAGTGAGACGATACCGTTGACGCCCTCCAGATTGGTCAGCATGACAACCGCAAGGCCTTGTTCCGGCAAGAGGTAGAGGACTGTGGTCACCCGCTGCTGGGCACCTGTGTGGCGGACTTCGCGCTGGCCATTGCGCCGCTCCACGGCCCAGCCCAAGCCGTAGCCGGTTTCTTTCCCCTCTCGGGTTTTCTGCGGCGTCCACATGGCTTCGCGCGTCTGCGCGTTGAGTAGAAGACCTCGCTGCAAGGCAATAACGAAGCGGGCCAGGTCTTCGACGGTCGCCACCAACCCGCCGCCAGGGACTTTGTTGCTGGTGTCGGCCAGAGCAGAGTTGCGCAGTTCCCCTTGATCGTTCTTCCGGTAGCCCTGCGCGCGATCGGGAATGATGTCAGAGACGCTGTCGGGGCGGGCGCGTTCCATGCCGGCGGGACGAAAAATATTGTCGCGCAGATAGTCGGCAAAGGGCATGTTCGAAGCGCCCTCGACCACACAGCCGAGCACGTTGTACCCGTAGGTGCTATAGGAGAAGCGCGTGCCGGGTTCGAACAGCAGCGGGTCGTCCTTGAAGAGATCGAGCGCCGCAACGATCGAGGCATATGAACGCGTGCTGTTGAATTCGGCCTCGCTGCGGTAGTGGCGGATGCCGGACTGGTGCGCGAGCAGGTGGCGGCTGGTGAGCGGCCAAGGCTTGGCGGGAAAGGCGGGGCAGTAGCGTTCGACGGGCGCGTCGAGATCAAGCAGGCCGCGCTCGGCCAACTGCAGAACAGCCACCGCGGTGATGGGTTTGGATAGGGAAGCCAAGCGATACACGGTGCCCGCTCTGGCGGGCACCCGATTCTCGATATCGGCCAAGCCGAAGCCTTTCGACCACCGGAGCTGGTTGCCGACAACGATGGCAATGGAAAGGCCGGGGATCTTTTGCTGCTGCATTACGACGTGCAGCAAGGACTCGATCTGCCGGACTTTCTTGCCCGGAAGACCTTCCCGCGCGTGCAGCTGGGGGGCGAGACAAACGGCGCCTAGCAGGAATGCCCCGATCCGCCTGCGAATACTTCTTCTGGCTCGTCCGGTTCCGCGCATGACTATCAGACACGCCGGAAGGCACCCATTCTACGCGCTTTCGATGGTCGGCAGCGAAACGACGCCGCTCTCCGTAAAGAGGCGCGTCGCCTCAGCCGGAGCGTTCCGAGAGAATGGCTTCGGCTTCGATTTCGACGAGCATCTCCGGCGCAATCAGCCGGCGGACCTCGACCATCGAGGTCGCGGGACGAATCGCGCCGAAGAATTCCCCGTGGGCGCGGCCGACTTTCTCCCAGTCCTGGAGGTTGGTGACGTAGATGCGGGTGCGAACGACGTCGGCCAGGGTCGCTCCGGCCGCCGACAAGGCCGCCTCGATGTTGCGCAAGGTCTGCACCGCCTGCGCGTAGGCATCATCGGCGCCGACAATCTTGCCCGTGGCATCGGTGGCGGTTGTGCCGGAGACGTGCACAATGTTGCCGACGCGGACGGCACGCGAGTAGCCGACAACCGGTTCCCAGGGTGTCCCGCTGGAAATGTTGCGGCGCGCCATCCGACGTTGCCTCCTGTGTCCCGGTGCCTGGCGCCGGTCAGTCCGTGGCAATGGGGAACCCGGCGGCGCACCAGGCACGCCAACTACCCCAGACCGAGATGACGTTCTTGTAGCCCATCTTCTGCAGGCTCTCGGCGGCCAAGGCGGAGCGGTAACCACCGCCACAGTAGAGAACGATTTCGGCGTCGAGATCCGGGATGAGGGCTTCGACGTCGCGTTCAAGGATTCCTTTGCAGAGGTGGCGCGCACCGGGGATGTGACCCTGTGCCCATTCGTCGTGCTCGCGCACATCGAGCAGGTGGAAGTTGTCGCCGGCGTCGAGCTTCCGCTTCAGTTCCTCGACCCCGATTTCGCGGACGCGCCGGCGCGCTTCCTCAACCAGGGCGAGAAAACGCGGGCTGTGGTACTTCTCCATCGGGATTTCCTTCTCCGCAAGTCCGGAAGCCCCAGGGCGCTCAGCCGGCCGGGGGGCCTTCGAGCCGCTCGCGGCTGATGCGGGAGTTCCGGGCGATGTCAAAGAGAATGTATATCATCTGCGCCTGCGCGCGGAGCAGGAAATAGCCAAACCAACCGGCCAGGAGCAAGATCAAAGTCGCCGCGAGCTTGGCCGGGCCCGGCAGGTCGGCCAGTGACACGACGACGGCGGCCCCCAAGATGCCGAGCCCCAGCGAGGCATAGCCGGTGAGCCCCTGCAGCCGGGCCAGGGCGCGCAGCGTGGCATACTCTTCGCGTTCGGTGCGGCGTCGTTCATACTCTGCCATTTCATTTAACCCCCTCGACAAGGTGCTGAGCCGCCAGGAGAGCGGTCAGCGGATGGCGTCCTTCTTGAACCGCGCCTTGAGTTTGGTCCCATTGCGTCCGGTGAAAATGAACTCCGCCCAGTCGTCGCGCGCCGTGAGCAGCGGGACTTCTTTTGTCCGGCGCGGAAAGTAGAAATGCACCGCCGCACTTGCGCCGACACCGGACCGGATGGCGCGGGCTGGCTTCACGGTTCGCCCCTGCGAACTTTTCAACTCGGCGCGCGCGATGAGTTCAGCCGGCAGAAAGCGGCTCAAGAGCTCATAGCTCGCCGGCTGCGGAGGCTCCAACGCTTTGACGGTGACGACGTAGTGGTCGGAGTCGAGCCCCGGATCTTCCGGTGGGCGGGAGAGAAAGGAGGCTAGGGCGTTCTCGCTCAGCTCTTCCAAGCGGGCAAAGGCGCGCTGGACAGGCTCTGCCGATTCCCAGCGCACCAAATAGGTGGCGGGCAGCAGCAAGGGGACAGTGCTGCTGTCACCCGCGCGCTGACGCCCCACCAAGTAGGGATGCTGGGTGAGGCGGCCGGTGAGGATCTGGACAGATATCTCCTGGGCCCAGGGCGACTTTCGCAGCAAGTCGCTCGCCTGCTCGAGGGACCAGCCATCATCGGAAGACCGGCCATCCTGCGCACGAAACGCGGCGGGCATAAGCAGGGAGAGACCTAGCAAGCCCGCCAGAAGAGTTCTGAGGGACATCCGAAGCCCGCTCACTCCAGGTCGCGCCAGTTGGGCCCAACCGAAAGATTCACCGCCAAGGGTACCCGCAAAGGATACACCCGTTCGAGGGCAGGCTGAATCAGTTCCTTCGCCGCCGCCAACTCCTCGGCGGGGACTTCAAAGAGGAGCTCGTCGTGGACTTGCAAAAGCATCCGCGTGCGCAGGCCGGCCTGGCGCAGGTGGGCATCCACGGCAAGCATGGCGAGTTTCATCAGATCCGCGGCGGTGCCTTGCAGCGGCGAGTTCAGCGCCGTGCGCTCGGCATAGTTGCGCTGCGTGGTATTGCGGGCGTTGATTTCCGGAATGGGGCGGCGGCGGCCGAAGAGCGTGCAGGTGTGGCCAGCCTGGCGGACTTCACTAAGCAGGCGCTCGCGGAAGCTGCGAACGCCGGCGTAGCGCTGGAAGTAGGCGTCAATCAGCTTCTGCGCCTCGGCCGGCTCGATACCGAGGCGCGTGCCGAGCCCGTAGGCAGTGAGACCGTAGATGATGCCGAAATTGATCATCTTGGCAATGCGACGGTGCTCGCCCGTCTGCAGCAGCGGCGGCACGCCCAGAACTTCCTGGGCGGTGCGGGCGTGAACGTCCTCGCCGCGGGTGAAGGCATCGAGGAGGACGGGGTCTTCGGAAAAATGAGCCAGTACACGCAGCTCGATCTGCGAGTAATCGGCCGATAGCAACGTCCAGCCGGGCGCGGCGACGAAGGCGGCGCGGATTTTGTTGCCGAGCTCGGTGCGGATGGGAATGTTCTGGAGATTGGGTTCGGCGGAGGAGAGGCGGCCGGTGGCGGTGCCGGCCTGGTTGAAGCTGGTGTGGAGGCGGCCGGTGCGCGGGTGAATCATCGCCGGCAGGACGTCGCTGTAGGTGGACTTGAGCTTGGAGAGCTCGCGGTACTCGAGGACGCGCGCGGGCAGTTCGTGGAGCGAGGCCAACTCCTCGAGAATATCGGCGGCGGTGGAGGCCACCTTGCCGCGGCCGTACTTGCGCGGCATGGGCAGGTTAAGCTTCTCGAAGAGGATTTCGCTGAGCTGTTTGGGGGAGTTGAGGTTGAATTCGACGCCGGCCAGCTCCCAGATGCGCCGCGCCAGGCGGGCAATCTCATCTTCAAAGGCGGCGGACATCTCCCGCAGGGCGCCTGTATCCACCGCGATCCCATCGCGCTCCATCCGCGCCAGCACGGGGACAAGCGGGCGCTCAATCTGCTCATAGACGCGGACCAGTTCCTGGGCTTCGACCTCAGGGCGCAGCTTGGCCACGAGCCGGCCCACCAGGTCAGCTTTCTCCGCCACCGCACCGCCCGGCAGGAGATTGAGGTGGCGCGCCGCGGCGTCCGCCAAGGTGTGCTTGGCGGTGGTGGGCAGGAGCAGATAGGAGTAGAGGAGCGAGTCGTGGAGGACACCGGCCAGCGAGATCCCCTCGGTGGCCAGAGCCAGAAAAGCCGTCTTGGCGTCATGAACGCTCTTGGGCGCAGCCGCGTCTTCAAGAAAGCCACGCGCGGCGGCGAGCAGCGCAGCACGGTTGTCGTTGAGCCAGATGGAAACGGCCTGACCGGGCGCGGGGGAAAGGGCCAAGGCCAGCGGGCGAATATCGAGAGGGGGATTGCCCTCGGTTTCAAGCCACATCGCCAGTGGGCGTCCCGCGTGTTGCGCCAAGAAGCTTTTCAACTCTTCGGGTGTCTGGAGTTCGCGATAGTCCAAACGGCTGGGGGCCACGTCGGCCGCAGCCGCACGGGGGGCTTCCGCCAGGAACTCTTTGACCAGGGTCGTGAACCCAAGCTCGGAGAAGAGCTGGGCGAGCGCCTGGCGGTCAGGCTCGGAGCGCCGGAAGCGCTCGAGGTCGAGAGAGATGGGGACGTCAGCGTGGAGGGTGGCAAGTTTCTTGGAGAGCAGGATCTGGTCGCGCTGGTCGCGGAGAGCCTCGCGGTAGTTCTTCTGGTTGACGGCCTGGTAGTTTTCGAGTGCAGCTTCGACCGAGCCGAATTGCAGGATCAAACTGCGGGCGCCCTTCTCGCCGATGCCTTTGGCGCCGGGGATGTTGTCAATGGCATCGCCCATGAGCGCCACCACGTCCACTACTTTTTCCGGCGGCACGCCGAAGTATTCTTCGACCTGAGGAACGTCGAAGAATTTCTCGCGCGTGGGGCTGAAGACGCGCACGCCGGGCTTGCTCCCGGCGGGCGGGCGGACGAGCTGGAGCATGTCCTTGTCGGAGGAAACAATCACCGTCTCAATGCCCTCTTCGGGCGCCTGCCGGGCCAGCGTGCCGATGAGATCGTCGGCCTCGTAGCCTTCATATTCGAGAATGGGCAGCCGCAGGCCTTCGCAGAGACGCCGGATGTGGGGGAGCTGCTGGGAGAGGTCGTCGGGCATGGGCGGGCGCTGGGCTTTGTACTCCTGAAAGAGGGCGTCGCGGAAGGTGGGGCCGCGCCAGTCGAAGACGGCGGCGATGTAGTCGGGCGCGTGCTCGCGGATGAGCTTGCGCAGCATATTGGCGAAGAGGTAGGTGGCCTGCGTGGGGATGCCCTGGGGGGAAGTCAGCCGCTGCGCCATGGGGACGTGGTAGGCGCGGAAGATGTAGCTCATGGCATCGATGAGGTAGAGGCGCGGCGGCGAAGACGACGGCGCGGAGGACATGGCAAGAGAGGCAGTATAGCCCAGAGACAGAAGGCAAACGAGGCACAGG
>JBBIPK010000001.1:96484-128751 GCA_037442885.1 Acidobacteriota bacterium
CCCCCCCCCCCCACCCCCCCCCCCCCCGGCCGCCCGCGCCCGCCCCCCCCCCCCCCGCCCCCGCGGGCGCGGGGGGCGGGGGGGCCGGGGGGGGGGCCGAAGCGGAGGACGCGGCGGGGCTGGCCGTAGCGGGCCTGGCGGGCGTAGGCGAGGAAGTTTTCAATCTGCGCGGTGGCGTCCTGATAGCCCTGCAGGATGGCGGGGCCGGTGGTTTCGCCGCCAAAATCGAGCACGGTGCCGCCGAGCGACTTGAGGGGGCGGACGGTGAAAGCCTTCACGTAGCGATAGCGCCGCGTACCCAGGTCAATTTCGACCTGCTCGGGCCGCACGCCGAGCTCGCCGGCGGCACGCTCGCAGACGGCGTTGATGTTGTCCAAGATTTTCAGGTCGGTGAGCAGGTTCTGGAGCATCAGGATGTCGAGGGCGCGCAGGCCGACGTCAATGAAGGTGCGCACGTCAGCGTGAATGCCTTCCGGCGGGTCGTTCATCACCAGAAAGAGCACGTCGGCGCCCAGGCGGATGGCGGGCCGGATAGGCTGATTGGCGACCATGCCGCCGTCGGAGAGCAGGCGACCGTCCAGGGTGATGGGCTCGTAGGCGATGGGCAGGGCCGAGGAGGCGATGATGGCGCGGATGATTTCGCCGGTCGAGAAAACTTCCTCGGCGACGAAGCGCGGGTCGGCGCCAGGGTCGCGCGCCAGGATGTCGGGCGGGGTGTTCGAATAGAAGCGCGCGGTGCCCTTCTGCAGGTCGGTGACGGTGAAGAGGACGCGGATAGGCGAGGCATCGAGCCGCTCGGCCGACATCCGCTGGCGCACCAGGCGGCCGCGCTCGTAGTTGGCAAACAGGCCGGGACGCAAAGGCAAGCGCAGCAACTTATGCAGCGAGAAGCTCAGGCGAGCGCGAAAGAGGAGCCGCACCAGTACAACCAGAACAATCGCGAGCAAAAGCAGAACCGCACCTTGCGGGTCAAAGCGGACGAAGTCGGCGAGCAGACCTGGCAGGTTGAGAGAGTAGGCGATGAGCAGAACAAAACCCCAGACCACCAGATTTGCGGCCAGCGAGACGATCGTCTTGCGGCGGTCAGGCCTCCAGGAGGTGCGATGGAAGAGGTTGCGGATGACGTAGCCCAGGTACGGGAGGCGGTCGTAGAGCAGCACCACCGCCAGCCCGGCCACGCCCAGGGCGAGGAAGGTGAGCGCGGGGTTGTGGAGGTCAACGCGGAAGCCGCCATGGAGGAGCAGGTGGTGAATGAGGTTGCCGAAACCGGCGGAGGCGGCGATGAGGCCGACGAGCATCCAGGCATAGCGGGTCCACTCGATACCGACCTGGGGCGGGGTGAGGTCGGACCAGGCTTCGAGCAACGATTCGGCGTTGCCGACCTGCGTGTCGGAGTGGGCGGCAAAGCTGGCGGCGTTGATGCTGCCCACAGAAGTGGCGGTGATGATGTGAGTGGGAAGGCGCGCGTCCTGGAAGGCGAGCAGGACGCCAATCTGGTAGGCGCCGCGGGCACCCCCACCGGAGAGCACGGCAGCGATGCGACCGCGGAAAGAGTGCCAGACGGCCTGGGCGCCAAGCTCGGCGACGCGGGCGCGAAAGGCCGCGCGGGCCCGGTCGAGCTGCGCCCTACTATCGGCGGGGTGCACGGTGGCAAGAATCTGCGACAGGAGGACAGGAGAAGTCAACGGGAGAGTCCGACGAAAGGAAAAGCAGATTCCTCGCCCCTCGGGACGATAGCAGATGTGTTTGCGCCACGTGGGCCGCCTGCTTGCCGCAGGCAGGGCCGGCAGGCACGGAAAGAAGCCACGGCGGGAATCCGCAAAAACCGTACGAACCGTACCGTCCGTACCGTCGGTATCATCCGTACGGTCCGTACCGTCCGCACGGTTGGTGGACAAGGGGCAGGGGTGAGGGCATAGAGGAGGCTGATGCGGCGTCCCTCGTGTTCGCTCGCAGAAAGGAACCACGGGATTGAAGGAGCGAACGGCAGCGATTCGGATGGGTGCGGTTTGGTAGCCGCGGAGGTGACGAGAAAGTGTTGCGTTTTAGACGCACTAGGTTTAGTTACTGGTTGCGATGACTTCTGCTAACATACTACAAAATAAAGGTTTGATTGAAAAACGTGCCTTTGGCACCATTCCTGCCGGAACATGCAGCGAATGGGAGTTGGCGGTTTCAGGAAGGGCCGCGTTCCGCTGCGATGACTACGTCTTCGACCGCCATGATTACGGCAACAGGCAGGGAAAAAGACTTGCAGTACGAGCACACCATCGCGCGGCCGGCGGAGGCCGAAGGCGTCGGGCTGCATACGGGGGTGCAGACGCGCCTGCGGTTGTTGCCGGCGCCGGCTGGCACGGGCATCGTGTTCCGCCGCACAGACCTGGAAGACTTCCAGGTCGAGGCGCAAGCGGCCAACATTGCCCGCGTCAGCTACGCCACCAGCCTGATGAGGAAAGGGGTGCTGATTTCAACCACCGAGCATCTGCTCGCCGCCCTCTACGGGTTTGACATTGACAACGTGGTGGTGGAGCTCGACAACCTAGAACTGCCGATTCTGGATGGGAGCGCGCGGCCCTACGCCGAGCTCGTGCAAGCAGCCGGACGGAAGCGCCAGCGGCGCCGGCGGCGGTACCTGCAGGTGGTCGAGCCCGTGGAAGTCGTCGACGGAGACGCAAGCAACCCGAGCGGGCGGCGCATCGGAATCTACCCGGCCAGGCAGGCGCAGCGGCTGACGGTAGACTACGAGATTGATTTCCCGCATCGTCTCATCGGGCGGCAGAGAATCTGCTTCACGCTGACTCCCGAAAGTTTCCTGGAGCTGCTGAGCGGCGCGCGAACGTTCTGCTTCTACGAAGAAGTCGACCAGTTGCGCGAACTGGGTCTGATTCGGGGAGGCTCACTGGACTGCGCGCTGGTGCTCCGGGCCGAAGGGGTCATGAATCCCGACGGTTTGCGCTACCCGGACGAGTTCTGCCGGCACAAGGCGCTCGACCTGATTGGCGATCTGGCGCTCGTGGGGCGTCGGGTCGTCGGCCATATCGTGGCGCAGCGCGCGGGCCACGCCTTGCATACCGAGCTGGTGCTGCGCCTGTTGCGGACGCCCTCCGCCTGGCGCGAGGTTCGAGCCGATCGACTCCTGCCCGAGGCTGCGCCGCCGGCATCTATCGGGGCATCCCCAGGAACGCGGTCGGCATCTCGATAACAAGGCCGAGGCGCGGGGCGCCCGTGGGCGAGCGTATGCAGGCTTCAGTCGGATTCCGCGGGTTGGTTGCCCTGCTCCTGGTCTGCGCCCTGGAAGCACTCGCGCAGACGCCTACGTCGGCCGCCACGAATTCTCTCCCCTCGTCTCCCCCTGCGCTGTCCGTGCCTGCAGGCGCGAAGCTCTTCCTTACTCTTCTCGATCCGCTCGATACGCGCTCGAACCGTGCCGGTGACCACGCTACCTTCAGCGTGCGGGAAGACCTCTGGGTGGGCGGCGAGCTGGCGGTGCCGCGCGGCAGCTCGGTACGGGCAACACTGGTGCGCGTGAAGCGGCCGGGGCGAATCGCGGGGCGCGCGGAGATTCGTCTGCAGTTCGACGAGCTGGTACTGTCGGATGGCACGGCGCTGCCGCTGGACGCCGACTTGCTGCGGGCGGGCTACCACGACATTCAGCGCGGCAGCGAAGGGAAAGTGCGCGGCGAAGGCGGCAAGGGGCGCGACGCCGCGGCCGTCGCGCACGGCGGACTGCAGGGCACCATCATCGGCGCTGCGGTCGGCGGCAAGAAGGGCGCCGCCTATGGTGGCCTGGTCGGGGCGAGCATTGGATTGATCGGCGTCATCATGGAGCGCGGCCCCGACCTGGAGCTGCCTGCAGGCACGCGCGTCGAGGTCGAACTCGTGCGCGAACTCAGCGTTCCCCAAGCAGCGGTGCAGCGCGCCCTGCCGCCACCCGCGTCGTCGGCGGCGCAGGCCGAGGACGCAGAGGAGGAGGCAGAGTCGGCGTCTGCGAACACGCAGGAGCAGGAGGCAGAATCCAGCGAGGCAGCAGAGGCCGAGCCGGAAGGCGAGAGAGAAGTCGCCCACAACCGTGGCCTGCCCGCTCCGACGCCGCAGCCACCGCCGCCGGGCGAAGACCCGACCTTGGGTGACCCAAGCGCCTATCGCCTGCGGGTCAACGTTCAGCTCGTGCTGGTGGAAGCGGTCGTGCGCGGACCGGGCGGCTCGGCGGGCGACTCACTTTCAAAGCTCACGCGAGAAGCCTTCCGTCTGTTTGAAGATGGAGTCGAGCAGAGCATCCGGCACTTCAGCCGCGACGAGTTCCCTCTGGCGGTGGCGCTGGTGGTGGACACGAGCGGGAGCGTGGCACCCTACATCCACGAGTTACGGCAAGCCGCGCTCGACACGCTCTCGCAGCTCAAGCCGGACGACCAGGTGGCGCTGTTTGTGTTCAGCGAGCGGGTTGAGCGCCTGGTGGACCTGACCACGAACCGGCGGCGCGTGGCCAACCGCATCGAGCGCCTGCGCGGTGAAGGCGGCACGAATATCCTCGACGCCCTCTGGGAGGCGACGAACTACCTGCAGGCGGCGGCACCGGAGCGCCGGCGGGTCATCATTCTGGTTTCTGACAATCACGCCACCGTGCGTGCGCACGTGAGCCAGAGCCAGGTCATCCGCAACGCCCTCGAGGCCGACACGGTGATCTACAGCATCCAGACTCCGGGCGAACAGGTGCCCATCACCCTGCGCCTGCCCACCTGGCTGGGCGGCTATGGAAGCGTGGAGAAGATTACCCAGGAAACCGGCGGCGAGGTAATCGAAGTGGATCCCACGCGCTCGGTCGCCGCCGCTCTGGCCGGCGTCATCGAACGGTTGAAGACCCGCTACACCCTCGGCTACCACCCCACCAACAAGGCCCGCGACGGCGGCTTCCGCCGAATCGAAGTCCGCCTAACTGATCCCTATGGCCAGCCCCAGCGCGACTACCACGTATTTGCCAAGAAGGGCTACTACGCCCCGCGCGACCCCCTGCCGGCCGACAACCGGGCTGCGCAAACGGCCAGTCCCAAGTCTTGACAGAACTATCGTACTAAGCAGTTGTCCGGAGCCGGACAGCGCAGAAAGTGACCCCCGGCCTATTCTCCGTCTCTCTCCCCCCTCCTAGACTCGCCCTCGCCTGCACCACAGGCTCGCCAACGAGCGCGGCGGGCCTCGCCAGAACACTTTGGCGGGCGGGCTGATCCGCCAGTTGGGCTGTCGCAACGGCAAGAGTGGATTCGATGAGTGTGTGCCAGAAAGGCCAAGAGCAGATGACGGAGAACTGGGAGCATTCACGCGTGGGGAAGGCCAACGGCCAGGAGGAGCCCGAGCCGCGGTCGGAGCCGGTGCGGAGCCAGCCCTGGCTTTCGGCCATCCTGGGCGCCTCGCGCGACGGCATTGCAGTGGAAGAGAGCGAGCGAATCGTGTACGCCAACCACGCCTTCGCACGGCTCTATGGCTACGACGACCCGGCCGAACTCCTCGGAAGGCATGTGTCAAATTTCCACCTGCCCGAGGACAACGAACGGATGTTGGACTACGGCCGGCGCCGCCTGCGGGGGGAATCCGCCCCCTCCGTCTATGAGTTCCAAGCAGCCCGCAAAGACGGCACACGGATTGACCTCGAGGCCTCCGTCTCGACTGCCACCATTACGGGCAAGCACTACATCATCGCCGTCGTCCGCGACATCACCGAACGCAAACAAATGGAAGGCGCACTGCGCGACAGCGAGGAACGGTTCCGCCAACTGGCGGAAAACATCCTGGAAGTCTTCTGGATGATCGAGCCGGAGGGCCGACCCCCTCATCGCATCCTCTACCTCAGCCCTGCCTATGAGAAGATTTGGGGGCGCTCCTGCCAGAGCCTCTACGACAATCCCATGTCCTTTCTCGAAGCCATCCATCCCGATGACCGCGAACGCATCCGGACCTTGGTGGAGACCCACGCGAGTCCAGAGGAGGGCATGGAATACCGGATTGTGCGCCCCGACGGCTCTGTGCGCTGGATCTGGGATCACGTCTTCCCCATCCTCGACGCGCAGGGGAAACTCTACCGCCTGGTTGGCATTGCTCAGGACATCACCGAGCGCAAGCGCGCTGAAGAAGCCTTGCGGGAAAGTGAGCGGCACTTCCACACACTGGCCGAGATCGTGCCGGTGGGTATCTTTCGCGCCGACGCAGCCGGAAAGTGTCTGTTCGTTAACCAGCGCGCCTGCGAACTGGTCGGGCTCTCACCCGACGAGCAACTGGGCTATTGCTGGCAGCGCGCCCTCCACCCCGACGACCGCGCTCGTGTGCTGGCCGAATGGACTGAAACCACCCGAACCAATCAACCCTTCCGCTGCGAATACCGGTTCCTGCACCGCGATGGCACAATCCGCTGGGTCCTGGGACAAGCCCTGGCCGAGCGCGATGAAACCGGCCGCATCGTGGGCTATGTGGGTTCCCTCACCGACATCACCGAGCAGCGGCAGGCGCAGCTCCGCTTGGCCGAGTCGGAGCGACTGGCTGCGCTGGGGTGCATGCTCGCCGGCATCGCTCACGAGCTGAACAACCCGCTCCAGGTCATCCTGGGTTTCTCCGCACTCCTGCGGCAGAATCCGACGCTGGACGCTACCCAGCGGCACCACGCCGAGATCATCCAGAGCCAATCCGAGCGCGCCCGGAAGATCATTTCCAACCTGCTGACCTTCGGCCGCCAGAACGCACTGGAACCGACGCCCGTGAACATCAACGAATTGCTGCAGAAACTGCTTGAACTCCGCGGCTACGCTCTGCATCTCGACGGCATCCACCTGGAGACCGAATTCGAGACCCTGCCTCTGATCCTCGCCGACCCCAACCGCCTCCAACAGGTGTTCCTCAACCTGTTCCTGAACGCGGAACAGGCCGTGGCGCAAAGGAGCGGGGAACGAAAGATCGCGCTGCGCACGCGGCTCGATCATGCGCCGCAGGGAGAGCAAATCCGCGTCACACTGTCAGACACGGGCGTCGGCATCCCCGGCGAGCACCTGCCGCGGGTTTTCGACCCCTTCTTCACTACCAAACCAGCGGGCGAGGGGACCGGGTTGGGGCTCTCCATCGCCTACTCGATTGTGCGCGAGCACGGCGGCACGATTGAGCTAACCAGCGAAGTCGGCGTCGGCACGACCGTCACGGTTTCGCTGCCGGTGGTGCCGGCTGAATCTGCTGGCAATCCGAAGCCCGAGCCGCCTCCGCCTCCCAACCTTCCTCCCGCCTCCGAACAACGACAGCGTTCCGTGCTGGTGGTGGATGACGAAGAACCGATCCGCGAATTTCTCCAAGAGTCTCTGGGCCTGGAGGGCTTTGAGGTCGATGTGGCAGAGAATGCCATGGAAGGCCTGGCGCGGTTGCGCGCGCGCCACTACGACTTGGTGCTCTGCGACATCAAGATGCCGGGCCAAACGGGGATCGAATTGCTGGAAGAAATCAGCCGGGAGCAGCCCGACATCGTCTCCCGCTTTATCTTTATGACCGGCGACGCGCTCAGCCCCGGCACGCGCGAAGTGCTGGATTCGGCTGTGGTGCGCCACCTGATGAAGCCCTTCACGCTTGCTGACGTCCTGCGCCTGCTATCCGAACCGTCCTGAGTTCCCTCCGGCCCGGCAAGTTGCACGCCTTCGGCGTTCTGCGGTAGAGTCTGGCCATCTGCGCGCGCAGCCCATTCGACGAGGCCGAGGATGGCGATCATCACCGCTGACAAGGAATTCGCACTCTATGAATCCATGGCGGCGCGCTTCGACGTCGCCGCCGCCAAACTCGGACTCAACGAGGGCTTGAAGAGATTTCTCCGCTACCCGAACAAGGAAATCACCCTCTACATCCCGGTGGCCATGGACGACGGCCGGCTGGAGGTATTCGTCGGCTACCGTGTCCAGCACTCCATCGTGCGCGGGCCGGGCAAAGGCGGCATCCGCTTTTCCCCCGACGTCACGCTCGACGAAGTGCGGGCGCTAGCCAGTTGGATGACCTGGAAGTGCGCGGTGCTGAACCTGCCCTTTGGGGGAGCGAAGGGGGGCGTGGTCTGCGACCCCGCCAAGCTCAGCAAGCGGGAGCTCGAAGGCATTACCCGGCGCTACACCGCCGAGCTGCTCGACTACCTCGGACCCGAGCGCGACGTCCCGGCGCCGGACCTAGGCACCGACGAGCAGGTGATGGCCTGGGTGATGGATACCTATTCGATGCACGTGCGCCACACCACCACCGCCATCGTCACCGGCAAGCCGCTCGACCTCGGCGGCAGCCAGGGGCGGCGCGAAGCCACCGGCCGAGGCTGCATGATTGTCTGCGACCGGGCGCTGGCCAAACTCGGCCGCGCGCGCGAAGGCCAGCGCGTGGCCATCCAGGGTTTCGGCAACGTGGGCGCCACCGCCGCCCGCCTGATGTACCAGGCCGGCTACCGAATCGTCGGCATCTCCGACATTCACGGAGGTGTCTGCAACCCCAAAGGCCTCGACATTCCCCAGCTGCTCGAGCATTTCCGCGAGGCGCGCACCGTCGCCGGCTTTCGCGGCGGCGATGCCATCAACGCGCAGGACGTTCTCTTCCTCGATTGCGACATCGCCATGCCGGCGGCGGTGGAAAACCAGATTACCAGCCAGAACGCGCACCGCTTGAAGGCTTCCATCCTCTGCGAAGCCGCCAACGGGCCGACCACGGCGCTGGCGGATGAAATCCTCGAAGAGAGGAAAGTGTTCGTCATCCCCGACATTCTGGCCAACGCCGGCGGCGTCACGGTCAGCTACTTCGAGTGGGTGCAGGACCGCCAGGGCTACTTCTGGTCGGAGCACATGGTGAACGAGCGGCTGGAGCAGATGATGACCGCGAGTTTCGATGCCGTCGTGGACTATGCCGAGCGCCACCGCGTCTCCAACCGCATCGCTGCCTATATGCTGGCGATTGACCGCGTCGCCTTTGCCCTCAAGCTCCGCGGCATCTACGCCTGACCAAGTAAACCTGTGCGGCCCCTGAGTCCGGAAGAAGTCGAGCGAGCAAAGAAAATCCTGCGCCCGCTGCGCTGGGCGCCGCTGCTGGTGCTGGTGGTGGCGCTGCTGTTTGTGGGCTTCTTTTTCCGCCGGCCGGTTCGGAACGACTGGCGGCCGTTGCTGATTCCCGTCGTCTTCTTCGTCATCGGCTTCATCGGCGCCTGGCGGCGCAAAGCGCAGATCGAGGCTGACCTCAGGGGCGGCTTTGCCGAGACCTTGCAGGGGGCGATCGAGAAGCTCTGGCAGTCGAAGCAGGAAGCCAACATCCGCGTCGGGGGGACGAACCTGCGGGTGGAACGCGACGTCTACCGCTCGCTGAAGAAAGGCCAGCAGGTCAGCGTGGACTATCTGCCGCGTTCGCGCATCGCCCTCAAGGTTGAACCGCGGGCATGACGATGCGTGTGCGTCTTGCGTTTTTCTTTCTGCTTGTCCTGCTGCCCGGCCCGGCGTCGGCGCAACGCCCGCTCGACCGCGTCCCCGTTCGCTATCTTCCCCCGACGCTGGTGGTCGACGCGCGGGTGAACGGCGCGAAGCCCCTGCCTTTCGCCTTTGACACCGGCACCACTACGATTGTGCTCGACGCACGGTTTGCAACTCAGGTGGGGCTGCGAGCACCTGCGGCTGAAAGGCCCGCAGCGCCCGGCCCTGTCCGCATTCGCTCGCTGGCCGTCGGCAAAGCCGTCGCCTACGACCTCGAAGCCGTCGTCCGCGACCTGGCGCCCCTCAGCCGACGCGTGGGGCAAGAACTGGCCGGCATCATCGGCTACCCCTGGATGGAGCAGTTCATTTTTGAAATTAACTACGCCGCCGGACAACTGACGCTTTGGCCGCGCCAGGCGGAACTCTCTGCCCCGGCCCACACGCTGGTGGTTCCGCTGGAGGTGCAAACCGGCCCAGGCTTTGGCGGCGCTGGCCTGTTCATCACCGGCCAGGTCAACACCTTGACTTGTCAGTTCGAGATTGATACCGGAACCGACATCGGAGTTCTGGGAGCTGCAATCGCGCGTCTCTTGGAAACATATACCTCTTCCCCGAGGCCCTCTGAACCTCTTCCCCCGTCCGGTTCGATCGGCCGCGTGGACGTATTGATCTTCGGGGGCCGGACGTTTGCTCACGTGCCTTTTCGCATCGACCCGACCCGCGGCGCCGGCGGTGAGCCCTACCAGCAGTGCGTGATTGGCAACGGCCAGCTCCGGGAGTTTGTCCTTACTATTGATATCCCGCACCGGCGCGCATTCTTCCGGTCCCTGCCGTGAGCCGAAAACAAGCCCTAACTGTGCGCCTTTCCTGTTTACACGCTGCAGGGGCTTGAGTATGCTTGTGCGCCAATGAGGGACAACGGCTGGGCGGGCAGGCTGTCCGGGATGGTCACGCCGGGAATAGTGAAGAGCGACGACGAGCATCGTCGCGAAATCTGCACCGTCGGCCGGTGGATCCACCAGCGGGAATACATCGCTGCCACCGACGGCAACCTCTCCGTCCGGCTCGACGCGCGCCGCATCCTCACCACGCCTACCGGAATGTCGAAAGGAATGATGGAGCCGGACGACCTCGTCATCGTGGACACAGAAGGGAAAAAGATTCACGGGCGGCGCAATGCCTCGAGCGAAATCGCTATGCACCTGCTCATCTATCAGCGCCGACCGGACGTGAACGCGGTCGTGCACGCCCATCCTCCCACGGCCACGGGCTATGCCGCCGCCGGCCTGCCGCTGAATCAGGCGCTGATTTCCGAGGTGGTGCTCGCGCTCGGCTGTGTGCCACTGGCGAGTTACGGCACGCCGGGCACGCCCGAGCTCTCCGACGCGCTGGCGCCGCTGGTGCCCCACTACGATGCCATCCTGATGGCCAACCACGGCGTGGTGACCTACGGCGACGACCTGCTGCGCGCCTACATGCGGATGGAGACGGTGGAACACTTCGCGCGGATTTCGCTCGTCACGCACCTCCTGGGCCGGCAAACGCTGCTATCGCGCGAGGAGGTGGAAAAACTGGGGGAGGCCCGGGCGCGCTACTTCGGAGCAGCGGGCGCGCCAGCGGCTCCGCTGACGGAAGCCTGCCCGGTCACCGCCGACCACACCCCCGCCGAGCGGGAACGCTTCTGGGTGAGCCGCCAGGAACTGGAAGCACTGATTGAGGACGCGCTGCGAATGGCGAGAAAATAGAAAATGGAAAAGCGAAAACAGGGGGAAGCCCCTTGACTCCGGGCGAAGCGTACGCTTTTCCTGTTTTCTATTTTCTGTTTTCTGATTTCTAACTCTAGTTGGGAGGGAACCGAATGGGTGAAGCGCTCGGGATGATCGAGACGCGCGGCCTGGTGGCCATGATCGAGGCCTCGGACGCTATGGTCAAGGCCGCCAAGGTGACGCTGGTGGGCTGGGAGAAGATCGGCTCGGCCTACGTGACCGCGCTCGTGCGCGGCGACGTGGCGGCGGTGAAGGCCGCCACCGACGCCGGAGCGGCAGCAGCCCGCAGAGTGGGCGAGCTGATTGCGGTGCACGTGATCCCGCGCCCGCATCCGTCGCTCGAGGACGTGCTGCCGATTGGCAAGTCGGCGGCGCTCGCGGGCGTGCGCTAAGCGCAGTCGCAGTTGAAGGCTTGCCGCGCGCGCATCTGGGCGCGCGCGGCGGAGCCGCTTTCGACGTATCGAGTTTGCCGGATGGAGCGCTAGATGCTGCTAGCTAAAGTTGTCGGCACGGTCGTGGCCACGCGGAAAGACCCGCGACTGGAGGGCAAGAAGCTGCTGGTGGTGAAGACCGTCTCGCCCGACGGGAAAGCGGACGGCAACTACGTGGTGGCGGTGGACACGGTGGATGCCGGCTTTCGGGAGACGGTGCTCATCGTCTCGGGCAGCTCGGCGCGCATGGCAGCCGAGTGCAAGGACCGGCCTGTCGACACGGCCATCATCGGCGTGGTGGACACGGTGAAGCTCGACGAACAGGAAGAAGTCGCCACTGCCGCCCGCGCCCGCAAGTAAACCGATGTTTCTGGGAAAAGTTGTCGGCAACGTCGTTTGCACGGTGAAGAACTCCATCCTGGAGGGGAAGAAGATCCTTGTCGTGCAGCCGCTCGACCGCGAGGGGAAGCCGAAGGGCAAGCCCGTGATCGCGCTCGATTCCGTGGGGGCGGGCGCAGGCGAGACCGTCTATTGGTGCCGGGGGCGGGAGGCCAGCTTTGCCTGGTACCCGGACGAAGTACCGACCGAAGCCACCATCGTCGCCATTGTGGACCACGTCGACATTCCAACAAGAGCAACCACGGATACACACGGATGAACACGGATAAGAGAATTGGTCTTGAGAGTCTTTCTATCTGTGTGTATCCGTGTGCAGCGGTGGTTTCAAATCCTCAATGCTGATTGGGCGGGTGATCGGTGAGGTGTGGGCGACGCAGAAGCAGGCGTCGCACGAGGGAAGGAAGATTCTCTACGTCCAGCCGCTCAACCTTGATGGCAGTGACCGCGGCGACCCGCTGCTGGCGCTGGACGCGGTGGATGCAGGCGTAGGCGAGCGCGTGCTGGTCACCACCGAAGGCTGGTCTTCGATGACCGCCGTGGATCGGCCCAACTCCCCCGTTGACATGGCCATCGTCGGCATCATCGACACGATTGAACTGGAGCCGGGAACCATCTAGCTCGTTCGCTTGCGGATTCAGGAAGCCTTGCGCATAATGCAACGCGAATGATTGGGCACCTGCGCGGGACACTGCTCGCCAAGAAACCCTTCCAGATACTCCTCGACGTCAACGGGGTGGGCTACGAGGTGCGTGTGCCCTATTCGGTTTCGCAGCTTCCGACGAACGGCAAAGAGCTTTCGCTGGTGGTGTATACGCACGTGCGCGAGGACGCGCTGCAGCTTTACGGCTTCAAGACTGCGGCCGAGCGCGAAATTTTTCTGCAACTGCTGACGGTGAAGAACGTGGGGCCGAAGATGGCGCTGATGGTGCTGGCCGGCGTATCGCCGCAGGAGATTGCCCACGCCATCCGGCGCAACAACCCGATGCTGCTGGTGGTGCCCGGCATCGGGCCGAAAACAGCCGAGCGCATCGTGCAGGAGCTGCGCAACACTTTCGCGGCCGTGCCGGAGCCAGCCCCGACGGCGCCAGCACTCGGCGGGGCGGCGGAGGAAGCGGTCTCGGCGCTGGAAAACATGGGCTGTGACGCGCAGCTCGCCGCGTGCGCGGTGCGCGAGATGCTACAATCGGCGGGAGCAAGCGCCAGCTTTGACGTGCTCATGAAGGGGGCGTTGCAGTGGCTCAGGGAAAAGAAGCGCTGAACGAGCGCGCGCGGAACAAAGCCGGGATTCTTTCGGGTGCGCCGCTCGACGAGGACCGGCAGTTCGAACAGAGCGTGCGGCCGCGCCGGCTCGAGGAATTCATCGGCCAGCGTAAGGTCAAAGAGAACCTGGCGATTGCCATTGAGGCCGCGCGCTCGCGTGGCGAGGCGCTCGACCACGTGCTGCTGAGCGGCCCGCCCGGGCTGGGGAAGACGACGCTGGCCAGCATCGTCGCCAACGAGCTGGGTGTGCGGCTGGAGACGACCTCGGGGCCGGTGCTGGAGCGCGCACTGGATCTTTCAACCATCCTCTCCATCCTCGAATCCCGCCAAGTGCTGTTCATTGACGAAGTGCACCGGCTGCTGCCGGCCGTGGAGGAGATCCTCTATCCCGCGCTCGAGGACTACAAGATTGACATGATCATCGGCAAGGGCCCGGGCGCACGCACGCAGGTTTACCGCTTGGAGCGATTCACGCTGATCGGCGCGACCACACGCACCGGGCTAGTGTCGAAGCCGCTGCTCTCGCGCTTCGGCATCACGCATCGGCTCGATTTCTATCCGGTAGAAGACCTAGTGCAGATTGCCGAGCGCTCGGCGGGGATCCTGAAGATTCCGGTTGACGCCGCCGGGGCCGAGGAGATTGCGCGGAGGTCGCGCGGGACGCCGCGGGTGGCGAACCGGCTGCTACGGCGCGTGCGCGACTTTGCCCAAGTGCGCGCGGACGGAAAGATCACCCGCCCGGTGGCGCAGGATGCGCTGGCCATGCTGGAAGTGGATGACTACGGGCTGGACGAAATGGACCGCAAGTTGCTGCTCACCATCATTGACAAGTATGCAGGCGGCCCGGTGGGAGTGAATACGCTGGCGGCGTCGGTGAGCGAGGAACCAGACGCGATTGAGGAAGTCTACGAACCCTTCCTGATGCAGATTGGCTTTCTGAACCGCACGCCGCGTGGGCGCGTGGCCACCGAACTGGCCTACCGGCATCTGGGTCGTGTGCCCGCCCCCGGGGGTGCGCCCGCGCCCCTGTTCGGCTCCTAGCCTCCAGCAGAATTCAAGACGACTTCAAGTTCCGCAGTGTTCCTGCTAGAATGCGTCCGTCCGGACAGGGCGGACAAACCATCCAAGCAGGAGGGACCATGCGGACTCGAATCCTGGTTCTCGCCACTGTAGCGGTGCTCGCCCTGGGGCTGGCCTGGGCGGGCGGAGAAGGCCAGGCCGGAAAGATGGCAAGCCCGGCCGAGCACGCCGCCAAGCTCAAGGCCAAGCTCGGGCTCAGCGATGCGCAGGCCGAGCAGGTACGGGCGCTGTTCGAGGACATCGATCGGCGGATTGCGGAGCTGAAAGCCAGCGGCCCAGACGCGGCGGCGATTCAGGAAGGCAAGAAGAAGCTCAAGGAAGAGCGGATTGCACGGCTGAAGTCTATCTTGACGGCCGAGCAGTACGCTCGCTACGAGCAGATGCAGGCCGAGCACGCGGCTCGCGGAAAGCAGAAGCCGTAAGCCTGGGAACCTCGGCTCTTTGCCGATGCCGTTCCGCTAGAATAGCGGCATGGCAGACGAGGCCGGAGGCTACCGGAAAACCGCTTTTCTCTCACTCGGTTCCAACCAGGGCGACCGGGTGTCGAGTCTGGAGCGGGCACTGGCCGCCCTGGAAGACGCGAGCGTGCGGGTGTTGCGCCGCTCGGGCCTGTATGAGACCGAGCCCGTCGAACTGGAGAATCAACCCTGGTTTCTGAACTGCGTGGTCGAGGTCGAGACGGAGCTGATGCCGCTCGGTCTGCTCCGCGTGACGCAACGGATCGAGCGGGAGCTGGGTCGGCGGCGCGAAGGGGGAAGGAAAGCGCCGGCGCCGCGCCCGATTGATATTGACATTGTGCTGTTCGGGTCTTCCGTTGTCCGCCTGCCTGAACTAACGATTCCCCATCCGCGCATGGCCGAGCGGCGGTTTGTGCTGGAGCCACTGCGCGAGATTGCGCCCGACCTGCGCCATCCCATCACCCGCAAGACTGTCGTCGAGATGCTAGCCGAGCTGACGGACAGCGCGCAGGTGCGCCGCTACACAAGCTAGCGCGGGATGTAGCCGGGGCCGCGAACAATGCGGCCGGGCTTGGCCCCCGTGTGCTGTCCCTCGCGGATGACCGCCACGCCGTTGACGAAGACATACTTCATTCCCACCGAGAGCTGGTGGGGATTCTCGAAGGTGGCACGATCGGCGATGGTGTTCGGGTCGAAGATGACCACGTCGGCGTAGAAACCCTCCCGCAGCAGGCCGCGGTCGCGGATGGAGAGGCGGGCGGCGACGGCGGAGCTCATCTTGCGGATGGCGTCTTCGAGCGGGATGACCTGTTCCTCGCGGACGTAGTAGCCGAGGAGCCGGGGATAGTTGCCGTAGGTGCGGGGATGGACGAGGTCGCGGGCGCGCTCGGGGTCGGCGCCGCCGGCATCGGTGCCGAACTTGATCCAGGGCTGGCGGAGCTGCAGTTTCACATTGTCTTCGTTCATCATGAAGAAGAGAGCGCCGACGCGCTGCCGCTCCGAGAGAACCAAGTCCATGGCGGTGTCAATCCAGTCCTTGCCCTGCGCGGCGGCAACTTCCGCCAAGCGCTTGCCCGCGAAAGCTTTGTTCTCGGGCTGATCAAGCCCCACGACCATCACCCCATCGGGAGTGGCCAACTGGCAGAGGTTTTCCCATTCCGTGTATTCCTTCTGCACCTCAGCACGGATGCGGGCGCGCACTTGCGGGTCGCGGAGGTTGTCCAAGAGTCTCCCATCGGCAGAAGCCCAAGGCGGAAAGCAAGCGCTGAGGCCGGTGCCGCCGGCGATGTAGGCGTACATATCGGCGCCGACGTCCTGGCCGGCGGCACGCGCGGCGTTGATCTTGGCGATGGCGAGTTGCGCCTTGGGCCAGTTGCGGCGGCCGGCGGCTTTGAGGTGATAAATCTCAACGGGAACACCGCCCTCGCGGCCGATGCGCATGGCCTCGTCAATCGCCTCCAGGTACTGGTCGGCCTCCGAGCGCATGTGCGAGATGTAGACGCCGCCGTAGGGAGCCATGGCCTTGGCCAGCTCGATGAGCTCTTCGGTGGAGGCGAAATTACCCGGGGGATAGATGAGGGCGGTGGCGATGCCAAAGGCACCGTCTTCCATGGCGTTGCGAACGAGCTGGCGCATCGTCTCAAGCTCTTCCGCCGTGGCCGGTCCCTGCGCCATGCCCTTGACGTACATCCGAACGGTGGTGGCGCCGAGGAAGGAGCCGAAGTTGGGCGAAGCGCCGTGGCGCTGCATGGCTTCGAGCCAGGCATTGAAGCCGCGCGGGCCAGCGAACTCCCGTCCCAGCCGCCCCTCCTCGGGATCAACGCTGCCCATGATGGAAAGCGTTTTCTCGTTGGCCGGGGCGTTCGTCCAGCCCTCGCCCATAATTTCGGTGGTGATGCCCTGAGTAATCTTGCTGAGAACGCGGCCGTCGCCGGTGAGGAAGTTACCCCGCGAATGACTCTGGATGTCAATGAAGCCCGGGGCGACGACGAGTCCGCGAGCGTCCAGGCGCTCCCGCGCCGGGGCGTTCGCCAGCAGACCGGCGGGAGTGATGCGGGCGATGCGGTCGCCACGGATGGCGACATCGCCGTAAAACCAGGCGTTGCCCGTGCCATCCACTACGCGGCCGCCGAGGATGACCAGATCGTAGGGGTCTTCGGGCGCAGCTACGCCTTGCGCCCAGATACAGGTTGCCGCAACTGCAAGCAGAATGAAAACTCGAAGTCGACGCTGAAATGGCTTTTTCATGGCATCCTCGCGAAATGTAGAACTTGGCCCAGTGGCCGAAGCCACTGGGCTGAACTTATTTCCCGGGAGCTAACGCCCCTTTCTCCTGCTGACCGTCATCGGGGCTGGGCCGTGCCGGCCGAGACGATGACAGCCGGGATCTCCCGCTCGCGCACCAGGCGATTGAATTCGGCCAGCTCCTTTGCCTGAATCTCTTTCCATGCTGCGAGCTGTTTGTCGAGTTTCTCGCTGAGCACGTGGAAGACATCGTAGGACTGCTTGGTCGGGGCGGCGTCGGCGCTTTCGACTACCCCAAACAGCGTGGTGAGTTTGTTGTTCAGCTTGACCGGGTAGTTGAGCGGATCCTGCGGGGCGCGCGACTTGGTCTGGATGAGTTCTTCCTCGATGGGCGTCATTTTTTTGTCGAGCTCTCGGCCCGCCGCCAAGATGGGCCTAGCCTTGTCGTCTTTCGCCAAGCGCTTCTCGAGTTCGCGCAACTGCGTGCGGACATCGCGGATCTGGTTGACGGTGTCGTGGGTCTGGGTGATGCGCTCGGCGATTTGCTTGAGCAGGTCAAGCTGCTTCTCTAGGTCGGCCTGCGAGGTGCTAAGCCGGGGGTCGAGTTTGAGTTCAAGGGGAACGGTCTGGCTCTTGCCCGCGACCGTCAATCGAACCTGGTAATTGCCGGGTAAGGCACGCGGCCCGCGCGGCGGCCCGCCCCAGGCCACGGCGCCGGGGACGTTGCTCGGAGCCTTGGCACGCAGGTCCCATACGAACTGATGCATGCCGGGATCAATCGCTGAGCCCTCCTGCTGTTGCGGCGGCGCGAAGAAGGCGAACGGGGAGGGCTGCTCCGGTTCGGGTCGCGACAGAATGAAGCTGCGAATCTCTTTTCCCTCTGCGTCGAGGAATTCCAGCTTCACCTCGCCCTCCGGCTTCGACTTCAAGTAGTAGTAAATCACGGCACCATTGGGCGGGTTCTGGCCGACGGGGACGCCTGGCGGCAGTACGAATCCCGGGCCGCGCATCCGGTAGGTGAGGCGCGGCCTAAAGAGGTGGAAATCGGCTCGGGCGACCGCGTCGTTGAGCTGCTGGAGGGGCGAGAGGTCGTCGAGAATCCAGAAGGAGCGACCGTGGGTGGCGACGACGAGGTCGTCGTCCTTGACCACGAGGTCGTGAATGGGTGAGGTCGGCAGGTTCAACTGCAGCGACTGCCAGTTCTTGCCGTCGTCGAAGGAAACATAGACACCAGTCTCAGTTCCGGCATAGAGGAGGCCCTTCCGCTTGGGGTCTTCGCGGACGGCGCGGACGAAGGTGTTGTCGGGGATGCCATTGGTGAGAAGTGTCCAAGTCTTGCCGTAATCGCTGGTCTTGTAGATATAGGGCTTGAAGTCATCGAGCTCGTGGCGATCAACGGCCAGGTAGGCGGTGGCGGCGGCGTGGGGTGAGACCTCAATCTGACTGATAAGACTCCACTCGGGCATCTGCTTGGGCGTGATATTGCTCCAGGTCTTGCCCCCATCGCGGGTGAGATGGACGAGCCCGTCATCGGTGCCGACCCAGATGACGCCGGCCTGGTGGGGCGACTCCACGACAGCGAAGATGGTGTTGTAGTACTCGACGCTGGTGTTGTCCTTGGTGATGGGGCCGCCCGAAGAGCCTTGCTTGGACTTGTCGTTGCGGGTGAGGTCGGGGCTGATGGCGGTCCAGCTCATTCCCCCGTCGGTGGTCTTGAAGAGGACTTCAGCGGCGTGGTAGAGGACGTTCGAGTCGTGGGGGGAGAAAAGAATCGGAGCAGTCCACTGGAAGCGATGCTTGAGGTCCCCCGCGCCCCAGCCCATCGGGCTTTCCGGCCAGGCGGTGACTTCCTGGGCCTGGCCGGTGCGCTTGTCCCAGCGCGAGATGGAGCCGCCGTAGCAGCCGGCGAAGACGAGGTTCGGATCTTTTGGATGGGGGGCGATGTAGCCGCTCTCGCAGCCGCCCACCGGATACCAGTCTTCGCGGCCGATGATGCCGTCATCGCTGCGGCTGGCGATAGCGACGGTGGTGTTGTCCTGCTGCGCGCCGTAGACATAGTAGGGGAACTGGTTGTCAGTGGTGACGTGGTAGAACTGCGCTGTAGGTTGCGTGTCCTGCCGCGTCCAAGTTTCGCCGCCGTTGACGCTGACGTTGGCGCCGCCGTCGTTGCCGTTGATCATCCGCCGCGGCTCGGTGGGGTCAATCCAGAGGCCGTGGTGGTCACCGTGCGGAGCGCGGATGGGGGTGAAGGTGCGACCGCCGTCGGAGGAACGGAACATTCCGGTGTTGAGGATGTAAACGGTCTCGGCATCTTTGGGGTCGGCGATGACGTGGGTGTAGTACCAAGCGCGCTGGCGGAAGCGGCGGTCGTCGGTCAGCAGCCGCCAGTTCGTGCCACCGTCGTCGGAGCGAAAGAGCCCGCCCTGGTCGGCTTCAATCAGTGCCCAGACGCGCTCGGGATTGGCGCCGGAGACCGAGACGCCGATGCGGCCGTAGATTCCTTTCGGCAGGCCGTTGCCTTCCAGCCGCGTCCAGGTGGCGCCGCCGTCGCTGGACCTGTAGAGGCCGCTGCCGGGGCCGCCGCTCGACATGCTGTAGGGCGTGCGGTGAGCTTCCCAGAGGGCGGCGAAGAGGATGCTGGGATTTCCGGGCACGAAGGTGATGTCAATAGCGCCGGTCTTTTCGTCCTTGTAGAGAACTTTTTCCCAGGTCTTGCCACCGTCAAGCGAGCGGAAGACGCCCCGCTCAGGGTTGGGCCCGTAGGCGTGGCCAAGAGCGGCGACGAAAACAATGTCTGGGTTGCGCGGGTGGACGACGACCTGGCCGATGTGGCGGGTGTCGCGCAGGCCGACGTGCTTCCAGGTCTTGCCCGCGTCGGTGGACTTGTAGACGCCGTCGCCGTGGGAGATGTTGCCGCGGATGCAAGCTTCGCCGGTGCCGACGTACAGGACGTTCGCGTCGGAGGGCGCAACCGCAATGCTGCCGATGGAGGAGACGGGCTGGTTGTCGAAGATGGGCAGCCAAGTGTTGCCGCCGTCGGTGGTTTTCCAGACACCGCCGGCGACGCCGCCGAAGTAGAACGTGTTCGGGTCGCCGGGGACGCCGGCGACGGCGATGACGCGGCCGCCGCGGTAGGGACCGATGGAGCGCCAGCGCATGCCCTTGAAGAGGCTCGGGTCGAACGATTGCGCGAGCAGAGCCTCCGGCAGCACGAAAAGCGTTGTCAGAAGAAGCAGGCAGGAGAGAACCAGGGAGCGAGGCGATCGAAGCATGGCGTGACCCCCCTCGAAGGAAATTGCGGACGCCTATCCTATGCGGGGCAGAGGAAAAGGTAAAGGGGGAGTTTCCGGCGCACAATGTCCGGATTTCAGGAGGAGAGCCAGTGGGAGCGGAGGGCGCGGACTTGTTCCAAGTGGTTGAGGTCGTGGGCGGCGAGATGGAGGAAGACGGGTTCGAGCGGGTAGCGGCCGTATTCCTGGTGCTTGCCCGCGCGACGCCACTGCGGCGGTTTGAGGGATGCTAAGAGCTTGAGATTGGCTTTGCGGAGGCTGGCGAAGGCGTCCAAGGTAGCTCGCAGATCCTGTTTTCGATAGGCAAGGACGTCGGCCCACCGGTCTTGATCGAATGGCACGAGGAGTCTGCCCGGTTCGGCGACGATGCGGCGGAAGCGAAAGCCGTAGGTGAGTTCCACGTCCAGGAGGTGAATTGCGATGTCCTGGATGGACCACTTACGGGGCGCGGGGCGGCGGCGGAGTTGCGCGGGGCTCAGGCCAGCAACGAGCCGGCGAAGTTTCGCCGGTGTGGCCGCCTGGATGTGGAAGGCGCCGCGGCGGTTGAAGGGATGTTTCTTGCCGCACAGGAAACATGCAGCCATGGGCGCACAGCCTAGCCAACCACTGGCGCACGCACAAGAGACAATTTGGTTCCGCCGCTAGCGGCGGGGGCGGTGGAGCGGGCGGGGCTCCGGCCAGCGCGGTTCCTTGCGCAGCTTGCTGAAGTGGAGCAAGGGCTCCGTCTTCTCGATGAGCGAGGCCAGCTCAACGATGGCGTAGCGGGGATGATCCACCTCCACGCGGCGGAATTCGCCCGGCTCGACCTCGATGATCTGCTTGCCGTCGCGCTCGCGAAGGAAGCGCTCGGCATCCTCGCGCGCGGCCCGGGCGTGCTCAACCACGGGGACGGAGAGCGCCTCGACCACGTAGCTGCGGAGGAGTTTCGGCCAGTACTTTTCAAACAGGGCGGCTTCGGCGAAGAGGTCGGCCCAGATGATTTCGCCGTTGACGGCGACGATGACGCCGACCACGTCCTTGCCGCGCAGCGCGCCGCGGAGGGCACGCTCGTAGTCACGGGCCAGGGCTGCGCTCGCGTCGTCAACGCGGCGTTTGAAGGTTTCGGAGTGTTCAAGCTGCGCGTAGCTCGTGGAGCGACCCAACTCGCCCGTGCTCGGGCTGGCACCGACCGCACCGGCAACGCCCTCGCGGACGGCGGACGTGGCGTCCCAGACTTCCTGCTGGTTCTTCGCCGCCACGGCCTTTTCCCGCACGCGGGGCGCGGCCATAAGGCTTTTGCCCTCAAAGGCGAGGCTGGCGCCATGCCAGCGACCCGGCTCGACGCAGAAGACGTCGAGCGGCAACGGATCAGCACCCGGCGGAACGATGCGATCCTTGGAGATGACGCGGTCCTGCTTGCCGCCGGTGACGACTTCGCCAGCGAGCAGGATGAGGGCTTTATCAGAATCGTTGAGGAGCGCGAGCTGGTTTACGCGCGCCTGGTCGGGAAGCGGCCGCCCGCCGGGCCGGCGACGAATCAGCCCGGGGCCGAGTTCGGTGACCTTGACACTGCCCGCCGCCAGGCCTTCATCCAGGGTGATGTAGTTTTTGGTGGAATGGACCGACGCGGCTGTGACCGGGAAGAGAGCGAGGTTGGCGTGCGCAATCGGCTCGTGTACCTGCCAGAGTTCAACCCGGCTAGCTTGCGCGGCGCCCAGAGCTAGCACAGTCGCGCCAAGAAGGAGTATCCATTGGGCTTTCATTGCTGCCTCCTGGCCCCGACTTCTCTCGACACCCGGCTTCTCCCCGGCAGCGCGCCTACAGGACTAAGAAGCCGGTTCGGCGGAACGGGTTTTCCCGTCCGCACGCCCTCATTGCTGTAATCGCGGGGAGGCTGGCAAAAGTTCCCGCGCGGACTCTATAATCGCTCGCCCGAATCGGGCGAGCCCCATGACTGCGACCCCAGCGTTTGCTCTGCCGCGCTACGTTGCCATCGAAGGGCCCATCCGCGTGGGGAAGTCCACGCTGGCGCGGATTCTGGCCGACCGGCTGCACGCGCGGCGCATCCTCGATCCGGAAGACAACCCGCACCTGAAGGATTTCTACGAGGACAAGCCCGGGGCGGCGTTGCGGGCGCAACTCTGGTTCCTCCTGGTGCGCTACCGGCAGTTGCGCGACCTGGCGCTGGAACACGACCCGCGGGTGGTCATCGCCGACTACGTGCTCGAGAAGGACAAGCTGTTCGCGACCCTGAACCTGAGCGATGAGGAACTGCAGGTCTATGACCAGTACTACGAGTGGTTCCGGCCGCAGGTGCCGACGCCGGATCTTGTCATCTACTTGCAGGCGAACCGCGAGGTGCTGCGCAAGCGCATTGCCAAGCGGCGTGATCCGCGCGAGGCCGAGCTTTCCGACGACTACCTGGAAGAAGTTATCCGCGCCTACGAGCATTTCTTCTTTCACTATACCGCCTCCAACCTCCTCGTGATTGATACGAGCCAGATTGACTTCGTAGACCGCCACGAAGACCTGCAGAAGCTCCTGCGGCGGCTGAGCGAGCCTGTGAAGGGGACGCAGTACTTCCTGCCGCTCGGCCCCGGCTGAGGCAGCAATGGAACCCTGAAGGGTTCCGCGCCAGCATGCCACCGAGGACCCACCGCTTGTCTGGCCTGGTGGCTTCTGGCAGACTGCGGGCACGCGCGCGATGGACGAACTCGGCCTGCTCATCCGCTCCCGCTACCCCATCCTCTATGTCGAAACCCACGAGGAAAGCCGCCTGCTCGAACTACTGGCGGCCCGCGCCCGCGAACTGAACCTGGCGTTCTTCGTGTGGTCGGTCACCGACGGTCTCCAGCGCTACGGCCTAGAACAGGCGGTCTATGAAACTCAAGAACCCGCCAAGGTGCTCCGCCACATCGAAACCGTCGAGGTGCCGTCGCTCTTTCTCCTGCGGGATTTCCATCCTTTTCTGAACGACCCGGTGCTGGTGCGCTTGCTGCGGGACATTGCGCAGGAGAAGGCGCACGTCCCGGTGACGCTTGTGCTCTCGGCGCCTGCGCTCGAGCTCCCGCGCGAACTGCGCACGCTGGCGGCCCGCTACCGCCTGCGCCTGCCGGAGGAGAAAGAATTGCGGCGGATTGTCCTGGACACCTTCGCCCATCTCAACCCAGACAAGAAGAAGGCCTACCGACTCACCGACGACGAGCTGGCCACGCTCGTCCGCAACCTGAAAGGGCTGACGCTGGAAGAAGCCCGGCGGGTGGTCGGCCGCTGCGTGCTGGACGACAACGTACTCGACGCCGCCGACGTCCTTCACGCCCTGGCGATCAAGAAAGAGCGCATTGAGCAGTCCGGCATCCTCGAGTATTTCGAAGTGGGGACGGAGACGCCATCGCTCGGAGGTCTGCGCAGGCTGAAGGAGTGGCTACGGCGCTACCGGGCCGGCTTCAGCGAGAAGGCGCGGCGAATGGGCTTACGGCCGCCGCGGGGCGTGCTGTTCGTGGGCGTGCAGGGCTGCGGGAAGAGTCTGGCGGCGAAGACCATCGCCCGCGAATGGAACCTGCCGCTGCTGCGGCTCGACCCCGCCCGCCTGTTCGACAAGTACATTGGCGAATCGGAGAAGAATCTCCGCCACGCCTTCGACACCGCCGAAGGCGTGGCTCCGGTTGTGCTCTGGATTGATGAAATCGAGAAAGCGTTTGCCGGCGCGGCTTCTTCGGAAGCCGATGCCGGCTTGGGCCGCCGGCTCTTCGGCAGCTTCCTCACCTGGCTACAGGAGAAGCGCGAATCCGTCTTCGTCGCCGCCACCGCCAACGACCTGGCCGCCACACCGCCGGAACTGCTGCGCAAGGGGCGGTTCGATGAAATCTTCTTTGTGGATCTGCCCGATGAAGACGAGCGCCGAGAAATCTTTTCCATTCACTTGAGCCTGCGCAAACAGAATCCGCACGAGTTCGACCTGGAGGGGCTCGTGCAAGCCTCGGAGGGTTTTAGCGGGGCCGAGATCGAGCAGGCGGTCGTGGCCGCGCTCTACGGCCTGCTCGCAGAGAATGCCGACCGGCTCACCACCGAGCGCCTGCTGGCTGAGCTGGCAGCCACAGTGCCGCTCTCGCGCGCCCGCCGCGAGCAAATCGCCGAAGTGCGCGCCTTTGCCCGCGACCGCTTTGTCCCCGCCCGCTAAGCCGTGGCGGGCGAAGGAGTTGACAATGCGGACTCAAGAGTCTAAAGTCAGAATATCGCAGCAAGGAGGAAGCAGCCATGGGAGTCTATATGGTGGGATCGGCATCTGCCGGGGATCACCAAGGAACAACTGGCCGCGGCGCAGCGGGCCGCCATGGAAACGAGCCAGAAATTCACGGCGCAGGGAAAAAAGGTTCGGTACATCCGCAGCACATTTGTTCCCGGCGAGGCGCGCTGTATGTGCCTATTTGAAGCGGAAAACCCAGAACTCGTCAAGCAGATCAACGAAGAAGCCAAAATCCCTTTCTCGCGCATCCTCGAAGCTGAAGATCTGACCCCCTAAGCCCGCGGGCGCCGCAGCTCACCAAACCACCCCAGCACTACCTCAAGCTGGCTCACGGTGGTTTCCTGCTCGCTCGTCTGGATGAACAGAAACCGCCTGCCGTCAGCCGTCACATCGAAGTTGGGGAGATAAACGGCGCTACTTCCCGCATAGGCCCCGCGGAAGAGCACTCGGGGCGGCGATGTCCGCAGCGTCGGTTTCGTCCGTACCCTCACGGTCATTACTTGCTCGCCAGTTCGATAGATGAGTTCCTGCCCGCGGCGGACCCAGAGCGGCTCCGTGCCGCCCTCGGTCGAGACTTGTACTTTTGCACCGGGACCCGGAAAGGGTTGTAGGTAAACCTCCGGTCGGCCGGTTTCGTCCGAGGTATAGGCGAGCCAGCGGCCATCCGGGGAGAACACCGCGCCCCACTCGTTGAAGGGGGTGCGCAGAAAGGGCGTCGCGCGCCGCTTGCCAGGCCACGAGAGCACCCAGAGGTCGGCTCCGCTCTCGGGATGGTACTCGGTGAAAGCCAGCTGCTTTCCGTCGCGGGACCAAGAACTCGCCACCTGGTCATATTCGCTTGCCAGCAGTCGTTCGGCTTTTCCGCTTCCGTCCGCGGCGGCCCAGAAGATGTTCGACGGACCCGCCCGGTTGGACGCGAAGGTCACTCGTTTGCCGTCCGGGGTCCAGATGGGAGCGAAGTTGTCACCTTCAAACGTCAACCGGGTCAGGGTGCCGCGCGCGAACTCCAGGATCCAGATGTCGCTTGTCGCTCCGCGAATTCCCACGGCCAGCCGCCGCCCATCCGGGGAGAGTCGCGGTTCCTCAAATACCCGCGCTGCCTCGCTCACCGGCCGTGCCCGCCCGTTGCGATCCACCCACACCAATGTCCGCTGGGGCTGGCGCACACGTCCAGGAACGTAGGCAAGAGTGCCCGTCGAAGATAAGGTCCATTCCCCGGCTCCTGTGGTCTCCATCATCGCGCCATCGAGAATCGGAGTGACCGGTCCGGTAACCTCCAGCCCCACTGGATCGAAGGGCACCGCCAACAGCGCTCCGCCCCGCGCAAACACTAGATGCCCCGTCGGGACGTAACGCGGGTTGGACCCTCCTTCGATGAGCGTGCGCCGCTTGCCGGTCTCAAGCGACTGCACCACAATGCGCGCTTCATCGTAGGAGGCGCTCCCGGCGGTCCCCACCGTGTAGATCACTGCCTTCGCCCCTGGCAAAACTTCCGGCCAGCGATGCGTCACCTCGCTCGCGGCGACATCCGGCTGGGTCAACTGCCTCGCCTGCTTGCCCGCGGCCACAATCCGCCACAACCCGCCCGCCGGTGAGGGCGCGAACACGATGGCATCATCCTCTCCCCAGCTTGCCCCGCGGCTATCGGGCGCTTCACACAGTGTGAGCGGTGCCCCACCTCGGAGAGAAACCTTCTTCAGTTTCCCGCCCGCAAAAAACCCTACCCACTGGCCATCGGGCGAAAAGAGCGGTGCAGCCACCCTTGCGGCCACGCCGGACTCCAGTTCTCGGCCCAGCTGGCGCAGATCCACGAGCAGGTCATCTGCATGCTGGTAGCGCTCCCCGGGCTCCTTTGCCAGACACTTTCTCAAAATGCGAGAAAGCTCGGCGGGCAGCGTCGTGTCGAGGATGGGGGCTGGCTCCTCGTGCAGGATCTTGTGGAGGGTTTCGACGCTGCTGCGCCCCGCGAAAGGCCCCTGGCCCGTGACCATTTCGTAGAGCATGCACCCGAAAGCAAACAGATCCGTGCGCGGGTCTACTGTCCGCCCTTCAATCTGCTCTGGCGCCATGTAGCCAACGGTACCGAGAACTCGCCCGGCTGAAGTCGTGAGCGACTTTGTGGCAGTGGGATCCGCAGGAGCCACGGCGCTTTCGACCAACTTGGCCAGCCCGAAGTCGAGCACCTTGATATGGCCATCTGTCCGCACGAAGATGTTCTCCGGTTTCAGGTCGCGATGGACGATGCCAGCCATATGGGCGGCGGTCAGCGCCTCCAGAATTTCAATCGCCACCTCGAGCGTGCGCTTCAACGGGAGCCGCTGCCGTTGCAGGTACACCCGCAGCGTTTCACCCTCCAAGTATTCCTGCACACAGAACCGCGTCAGCCCCTCGGCGCCCACGTCATAAACCGCTGCGATATGGGGATGGTTGAGTGCAGCAGCACGGGCCTCCCGCTCAAAGCGTGCGAGCCGCTCAGGATCCGAAGCGAACTCAGCCGGCAAGACTTTCAACGCAACGCGGCGGCGGAGACGCGAGTCTTCGGCCAAGTACACCACTCCCATTCCGCCTTCGCCGATCTTTTCCACGATGCGGTAGTGACCCAGCGTCTGCCCAATCATCGGCATTCCATCTTACGAGGTTAGCCTATATGTGTCGAACCGCAACTTTACTCTTTCATCATCCGGCGAAGCGCCCGCTCCCCCAGTGGCTTGCCTTTGATCTTCAGGCTCTCCCGCCACTCTTCGCCAAAGCGCCGGTTGAACTTCCAGTTGATGAACGCCACTATGCTCATCGAGATCACTGCCCCGATCGTCGCCAGCCCCATGTCCTTGTGCGCGTCCCAGACATCGCCCTGCAAGCCGAGCGAGGCTTGACCCAATTCCCCGCCAAAAATCTCGGCA
The DNA here is from genome assembly GCA_037442885.1 of Acidobacteriota bacterium. Classification (GTDB taxonomy): domain Bacteria; phylum Acidobacteriota; class Terriglobia; order Acidiferrales; family 2-02-FULL-67-57; genus JACQTG01. The sequence goes on from JBBIPK010000001.1 coordinate 123,981, forward strand.
GCGGCCCACTCCACCAGCTCGTAGAGCATGCTGAACGACATGGTGACGTCCACCGGCAGGTAGTAGCCCCAGAAGCCGCGGGCTCCGGCGATGCGGAGGAAGATTTCGCGGATGGGATAGGCCAGCAGGAGCCCGAAGGAGAAATGCACCAGGCGGTCGAAGTGGTTGCGCTCGAAGCCGAGCCAGTCGTTCGGCCCGCTGCCCAACACGCTGCGGAACCAGTCGTTGTAGGGCACCAGCGCATAGGTGTAATGCGCGCCGACGGTGTGCAGGCAGAGGTGGATGAAGATGAGCGTGTAGGAGATGTTGCTGAGGGGAAAGCGCCGGTGGGAGAGGATGAGAGAGGCAACCCAGACCACGGTCAGGGAGTGCTCGAGCAGCCAGTCAGAGAAGATCACCGGCCGCACGGCCCAGAGCAGGAACCAGCCGAGATAGATACCCAGCAGCCAGCGGGGATAGCGGGGATTGAAAAGGAATTCAACCATCGATGCCTCCGTGTTGTGTCTTAGCTGTTGCCCCAGGCAGGGGCCCCCGCTGAAAGGAGCGGGGCGGGCTGGGGGCACGGTGCCAGTTTCTCTTCGCCATATCAGGCAGCACGGGGCGCTTCGGCGTCGTAGGCGCGCAGGAGCTCGCGCAGGCGCCGTTGCAGCCGCCGGCGTTCCACCTGCAGGCGCGTAGCCGTGCGCGCCCGCAGGAGAAACCGCCAAGCATCGCGCATGCTCACATAGCTCTGCCGCAGCTTGTCCCGCTGCCGGACGTAGAACTGCCAACTGGGAATCAGCGTGAGACCGTAGAGGGCAGCGACCACGATGCCCGCGCGCACTCCCCAGCCGGTGTTGACGGTCTTGAAGACCAGATAGGTCTGCGCGGGAAAGGCCACCGCCGCACCCACCACACCAGCAACCGTGCCCCACAAGGCCTGCTTGGTGCGGTCAATCTGGCGGATGCCGTCGGCGGCGCGGGTGCTCTTGCGCCCGAGGGGCGCGGCCAAGCGCGCGCACCAGCGTGGGATGAAGCCGTTGATGCCGCCATAGGCGCCGACGAGCAAGAGCAGGCTGCTCCGCACCATCCCCAGCAAATTCCTCCACAGCGCCAGGGTGGGGTGGCGCTGGCGGACAACTTCATCGGTGAAGCCCGCGGCGGAGAGCCTGGCGGTGTAGCGCTCGAGTGCCTGCTCGAGTTCGCGCAGACGCTCAGGGGCGGCAATGTTGTAGTAGGAGATGATGCGGGCGAGGCGCTGCTGGCGCTCGACGCGGGCGGCGAGGGAGGCGGCGGGGCTGCCGAGCAAGTCAGAAAGGCGCTCAATCAGGTTGACGAGCTCGTCGCGCTCGATGTGGACGACGAGGGCTTCGAGGTCGCGCTGGAGGCGCTCGGTGCCGCAGTTGATGATTTCCTGCTCGTGGGTGGCCGGGTCGAGGTTTCGGTCGCGGCAGACATCCCAGAGGGTGAAGGGGGCGCCGACGCGGATGAGGACGTCGCTGCGCAGGTGGTGCTTGGCCGAGTAGGTGATGCCGACGGGAATCCAGCGCAGGCCCAGCTTGAAGGCGGCCTGGCGCTCGGCCGCGTAGCCGAAACGCATCGCGCCTTTGCGGATCATGCCCAGGCGCCGGGCATCGGTGGAGACGCCTTCGCCGAAGATGGCGACAATCTCGCCAGCGATCAGGCGAGGCGCGGTGGTCGCGATGGCGAGTTCGTTGCGCTGGCGGGCGAGGTCGCGCTGGTCGGCGTAGTCCATGGCCCGGGCGACGCCGACGACGCCGAATTGCCGGAAGAGAGGACCAAGCAGGGGCATCCGCGTGATGGAGTCCTTGGCGATGAAATTCACCTTGCGTGTCGTCAATTGGCTCGCCAGCAAGAAGGCATCGGCGACGGAATTGGGGTGATTGGCGACGAGGACGGCCGGGCCTTGGCCGGGGACGTGTTCTTTGCCGACCAGCTCGATGCGGCGGTAGTAGAGGCGCACGCTCTGGTCGAGCAGCCAGCGCCCGAAGCGATAGAACCAATCGCTCATGACGGGGAAAGAAGGTGTGCTGAGTCTAGCATGAAATCCGAACGGGCGTGTGCGAGCGCATTCCGGGGAGTCGAGAGCCGGGTGGGCGCTGGGGCCGTTTCCACGGGGCGGCCTGCGGTTTCCCAGCCGCCCGTGCCATGCCTGCGCGAGTCCGCAAGCGTCCCCCTACGTCCCCCGGTGCTGCCTCACAGTGGAGGTTTGTCTTCCCTGTTGCCAAACGCGCCTTTCCGTACTCTAATAAGGCCGAGGGACGACACCCAGACGGGGTCGTACCCGGAGGTCACCATGAGTTCCTCTCCGGCTGGAGCCGGACGGGAGACGCGAGTCACCGTACCGGCGATTCGAGAGAAGAAATCCCGTCAAGAAAAAATCACCTGCTTGACTGCCTACGACTATCCCACTGCGTGTCTGGTGGACGAAGCGGGTGTGGACATGATTCTGGTGGGCGACTCGCTGGGGATGGTTGTGCTCGGTTATGAGAACACGCTGCCGGTCACGCTGGAAGAGATGCTGCACCACACGCGCGCAGTGCGGCGCGCGGTCCGCCGCGCGCTCGTTGTTGCCGACATGCCGTTCGGCGCCTTCCACCTCGGCGCAGACGCTACCGTGGCCAATGCCGTTCGGTTCGTCAAGGAAGCGGGCGCGGAAGCGGTGAAGATCGAGGGCGGCGAGAAGCGCGTCGAGCTAATCCTGCGGCTCGTCGAAGCCGAAATCCCGGTGATGGGCCATATCGGTCTCACGCCGCAGTCCGTCCACGCGTTCGGCGGCTTCAAGGTGCAGGGCAAGTCGTTGCCCGCTGCCGAAGCGCTGCTGCGCGACGCCCGCGCCGTCGAAGCCGCCGGCGCATTCGCGCTGGTTCTCGAAGGGATTCCCGCTGAAGTGGCCGAGTGGATCACGCGCGAAGTTCGCATCCCCACGATCGGCATTGGCGCCGGCCCGCACTGCGACGGTCAGGTGCTCGTGTTGCACGATCTGCTCGGGCTGAACTTCGGTCCGCAGCCCAAGTTCGCCCGCCGCTACGCCGACCTCCGGCTCAGCATCGCGGAGGCGGTTCGCGCTTTCTGTGCCGATGTTGTTGGCGGCCGCTTCCCCTCGGATACCGAGTCCTACCACTTGCCGGCCGAAGTCCGTGAGCAGTGGCTGACGCGCAACATGCGTTGAGAGGAAGGAGCAAGCCGGATGTCTCCGACGGCGTTGCGCGAACTCTTTCCGGACAACCACTCCGCTTGCCTTGTTCCCTGGACATGAAGACCATCGCGCGGGTGGCGGAGATGCGCGTGGCTGCCGCGGGAATCCGCGCGCTGGGCCAACGAATCGGGTTCGTGCCGACCATGGGCGCGCTGCACGAAGGCCATCTCTCGCTGGTACGCCGGTCGAAACAAGAAGCCGACGTCACCGTCGTCTCTGTGTTCGTCAACCCGGCGCAGTTCGGTCCGCAGGAAGACTTCCTGCAGTATCCGCGCAATCTGGAACGCGATTCCGAGTTGTTGCTGCGCGAGGGTGCAGACATCCTGTTTGCGCCGTCGGTCGAAGAGATCTACTCCGCCGATTTCCAAACCTATGTCACCGTGGAGCGTGTTGCCGCCCCGCTCGAGGGGGCGTCCCGCCCGGGGCATTTCCGCGGCGTGGCCACCATCGTCGCCAAGTTGTTCCACATCGTGCAGCCCGACCGCGCCTATTTCGGCCGCAAAGACGCTCAGCAATGTGCCGTCATCAAGCAGATGGTGCGCGATTTGAACCTGCCTGTCGAAATCGTCGTCTGTCCGATCGTCCGCGAGCCCGACGGGCTGGCGCTGAGTTCCCGCAATGCCTATCTCTCGGCGGAAGAACGCCAGGCTGCGCTCATCCTCCACCGCAGCCTCTGCCATGCGCGTGACCTGATTCTCGGCGGGGAACGCGACACGGAAAAAATCACCGGCCAGATGCGTCAGTTCATTGCCGCCGAGCCTCGCGCCCACGTTGATTATGTCGAGGCGGTGGATCCGGACAGCTTCAGGCCCCGGGTGCGCCTCGAGGGCGCCACGCTCATCGCCCTGGCGGTTCGGCTCGGATCGACTCGGCTCATCGACAACCTGCTCGTCGAAGATTCCTCCTCCGGCCCGCGCTTCGAACTCTGACGGCCGGGCAACCTCGCTCCGGAACTCCGAATCTGTCTAGGGAGATGTTTCGCTTGCGGTTGCGGATTCTCGCTGGCGTGTTATCCTTACGGACTCAGAAAGCAGTTAGCCTGGTTGGAAAGGAGAAGGAAAACCGATGCGACGCCAACTCCCCACTCTATTGACGCTGGCGCTGCTGGCTGGCTCCTTGCTCGCGTGCAAACAACAGGAGTCGCCTACCGCACCCGCAGGCCGCACGGCAAGCGAACGAGCCGCCGCGCGACCCAAACCGCAGCCCATCACACTGCCTGCGGAGACCGAACTGAGAGTTTCGCTGCTCACCCGCCTCAGCTCGGATGAGAACGCGGCGGGCGACGCCTTCGAGGGCACGCTCGCCGAGCCCGTCCTCCTGAATGGCAAGGAAGTCATCCCCAAGCACGCCAAGGTGTGGGGCAAGGTAACGAACACGGTGAAATCGGGCCGTCTCAAGCAGCGCGCCGAGCTGTGGGTCACCCTGACGGCGATTGAAGCCAAGGGGAAGAAGTACAACATCAGCACCAGCACCGCCGGGGAGAAGGAAGGCAGCAAAGCCAAGCGCGACATCATCCTTATCGGCGGGGGCACCGGTGCGGGCGCAGCCATCGGCGGCGCCGCTGGCGGCGGC
>JBBIPK010000002.1:0-127952 GCA_037442885.1 Acidobacteriota bacterium
CAACGTTCAGCCCGATGCGACGCAGGACGCCGGCGACGGAGCGGGCGATTTCGGCTTCGCCCGGCGCGCCGGGCACGAGCGACGGATTAATGGAGTTGATGCGGATGAGCCCGGCCAGCGCCTCGGTGAGGAACTCGCGGTCAATGGCGAGCGGCGGCATGAGGGCAGAGAATAACCCAGATCGAATCAGCGAGTGAAGCTGGGCCGGGGGCGCGGCTCTCTGCGGCGCGGTGTGCTACAAAGGTGCAAGAAGTTTCAGCCCAGGGAGGTACGCCGTTGGGCTCGAAAATCTTCAACCACATCAAAACACAGCTAATGCCGTGAGGGGGTGAACTGGTTGAATGATTGCAAGCGGGGGAAAGGGGGTTGTGTGTGAGATCAAGGTTCTGAAGCCCCCTTTCACCTAGAGGAGGGTGATCCATGAGAAGCCGTGCACTCGCTCGCGTGATGCTGGTGCTGTTGTTGAGTTGGTATCTGCCGTTGCCCGTCAGTGCGGCGCCGCCGCTGCCAGGCGCCATCTTTACCACTACGGCCAACGGCAGCCAGGTCAACGGGAACATTTTCCAGGCCAAGTGCGATGTGTATCTGGACGGAGGGCCGGGCCCGAATGCTCCCGCAACGGCCGCAGGCTTGCCCGACGGCGACTACTACTTCCAAGTAACGGATCCAAGTGGGCAGGTCTTGCTGAGCACCGATCCGGTAGCGAACCGGCAGTTCCGGGTACTGGGCGGGGTGATTGTGGGGCTGTCGGGAGCCGGCAACCACGTTACGGGCGTTGACATTGATCAGGGCGCGGCCACCATCCAGCTTTGTCCCTTTCTCGACACTCCCAATCCCGGGGGTGTCTACAAAGTCTGGGTGACGCCGGTCGGGGACTTCGTCGGCGATCCGAATCTCGTGGACAACGGCTACGCACCCGGCTACTTCCACGGCTTCCTGCCACCGGCCTCGAAGACCGACAACTTCAAGGTCAAGCACCGGGGGCAATTGCCTTGCCTGACCATCCTCAAGTTCTACGATCACAATGGCAACGGGACTCGGGACGGCAACGGAACAAATGCGGAGCCCCTCCTGACCTGGCCGGTAACTGTGCTGGACCCGAACGGGGCAGAGATTCAAGGGCAACTGTTTACGTCTGTGACCCTGTGCAACCTGGTGCCGGGGACGTATACGGTGACTGAGGGGGAAACAGATAATCCCACCTTCACCTATGCAGTGACGGCCAGTATTCTCGATGGCGTGTCGATCACGCCGCCGAGCCGGACGGTGCTGGTCGAGATCGGGACATCGGATCGGACGCTGATCTTCGGCAACGTCTGCACGAACGGAATCGCGCACTAAGCGCCCGCTGGACGCCATCGCGTCGCTCCTGGGGGTCGGGTGTCAGGCGGCGAGGATTGTTTCGGCCTCGTCGCGGTCCACGTCGGTGACGAGCGGGATGCCGCTGGCCGCGGCGGCCTCCGGGGTGAGCGCAGCGATGTCGTTGCGGGCAATGTGGCAGAGGGCGAACTTGCGAGCGCCGCACATCAGTTGGCGCAAGCCCTGGGCGACGCGCTGGTAGTAGGTATAGAGGCCGATGGCACCGGTGGGGATCAGGCGGAAGCGGTCTTTATAACGCTCCTGGAGCTCGGGTGCGGTCACGAAGACTTCGCCGACCGTCGTGCCGAAGCGCTCGATATAGATGGGCAGCGCGTTCTCCTCGATGCGCCGGCCGATGGTCTTGCCCACCATGGCAGCGGCCAGCGGGCTGCGGGCCCAGGCGATCAGCTTGGCGTAGGGCGCCACCAGCGCCAATCCCTTGAAGATCTGATCTTCGAACGTGAAGCCGCCGGCGAGCGCGAGGGGCGGCACGTAGCGGCCCTGTTGCGCCAGCCGGTGGCAGTACTGGTAGAGCAGGGTGTGGAGCTCGATAGCAGGGACGCCCCACTCGTTCATCATCCGCCAGGGACTCATGCCGGTGCCGCCGCCAGCAGCGTCCACCGTCAGCAGGTCAATGCCGGCCTCGGAGGACCACTTCACGGCGCGGGCGAGATCCGCGGGGCGGTAGGCGCCCGTCTTCAGCGTCACCCACTTCGCGCCAACCTTGCGCAACTCTTCCACCCGGCGGAGAAAAGCATCGCGGCTGGCCATGCCAATGCGGGAGTGGCGCTCGAATTCGCGGAAGCTGCCGCGCTTGAAGGCATCGGCGACCACGGGGTCGTCGGGGTCAGGCAGGACGACGTAGCCGCGCTGCTTGAGCAGCCGGGCTTTCTCCAGCTCGCGAATCTTGACTTCTCCCCCGATGTCCTTGGCGCCCTGGCCCCACTTGAGTTCGACCGAAGTGACGCCGAGCTTGGCGATGGCGTATTCCTGGACGCCGAGCTTGGTGTCCTCGACGTTGGCCTGCAGGATGATGTCGCCCCAGCCGTCCTCTTGCCACTCGCGGAAGGTGCGGATGCGCCACTCGAGTTCGGTGCTGGAGAGGACACGGCCGTTCGTGAAGCGCGCGCTGGGGTCCATGCCGCAGACGTTTTCGCCGATGGTGAGGCAGGTGCCGGTGATGGCGGCGCCGATGGCGAGGCTCTCCCAGTTATTCTTGGCGATGTTGGTCGAGCCGAGGGCGGCGAGCAGGAAGGGGAGGCGGGAGCGCAGGCCGGGCTCGCGGCCCCAGCGAACTTCCAGGTCAACGTTGGGGAAGAGCGCCTTGTCGCTGTCGGGCTCCATCCCCCAGGCGCCGGTGGCGCGGCCGAGAATGGTGAAGTGGGAAAGGTCAACCGGATAGTTCTTGGCGGAGGCGGTGGTGATGATGCCAAAGGGTTGGGGATAGATCATCTCCGGGCCGCGGTAGGCGGACTTGCCGATTTCGCACATCCCGATGCAGCCATCAATGCAGGTGGTGCACATCCCGCTGAAGGGGCTGATGGAATCTTCGGTGCGGTTCTTGGTCAAGGTCGCCGCCGAAGCGTTCACGCGTGAGTAGGTCATCGGAGTTCTCCTTTACTTCCGGGTCGCCTCCCGTTGTGGAGTCGGTTGAACCAAATCCTGGCGCAGCGGGCCGGCCAGCTCGCAGGCCACGCAGGGGTCGAGGAAGCACATCGCGTGGTCGTGATAGGTGAGGCAGGCGGGCGCGAAGTTGAGGCAGCCGGAGCAGAGAGTGGTTTCCGGCTGCCCCCCGTGGCAGCGGAGCTCGACCACCGGGCAGATGTAGAGGCAGGCGCCGCATTGCCGGCAAACGTCTGACTGCCAGCTGAAGGGGCTCATCACCTTGCGGCGCGGGCCGCGGAAGGCAAAGCCGATGGCGCCGGCCATCATCTGCTCGCGACACATCCGCACGCACTTGCCGCACTGGATGCAGTCCTCGAACTCGGGCGCGAGGCGCACCTGCGCGACACCGTAGCGGCTGGCGAGGTCCTGGATGGTTTTCGACTGCGGGCAGGTGGCGACGTAGAGTTCCAGCAGCAGGTGGCGGGCGCGCTCGACGCGGGCGGAGTGCGTCTGGACGATGAGGCCGTCGTCGGCGGGCAGGGTGCAGGCGCTCTGGAGTTTGGTGCGCGGAGGCCTGCCGACTTCCACCAGGCAGAGCCGGCAGGCGCCGTAGGGCGTCAAGCCGTCATCGTGGCAGAGGGTGGGGATGGGGAGGCCGAGGAACTGCGCGGCTTCGAGCACGCTGGTGCCGCGCTCGACTTCGAGCTCGATGCCGTTGATGGTCAGCTTCGGCATAGGCTCCTCTCAGTGCACCAGCACGGCTTTGGGCTGGCAGACTTCCAGGCAGGCGCCGCACTTGATGCACTTGGCGCCGTCAATGGTGTGCACCTGGTCTTTCTCGCCCAGGATGGCATCGCTGGCGCAGACGCGGACACAGGCGTGGCAGCCATCGCAGAGCGTGGGCTCGATTTCATAAGTGATGAGTTCGCGGCAGACCTTGGCCGGACAGCGCTTCTCGCGGACGTGGGCGAGGTACTCGTCGCGGAAGTAACGCAGGGTGGTGAGGACGGGATTGGGAGCAGTCTGGCCGAGGCCGCAGAGGGAGGTTTCCCGCACCACCCAGCCGAGGTCTTCCAGCAAGCTGAGGTCTTCCTCCGTGCCTTTGCCCTGCGAGATGCGGGTGAGGATTTCGCGCAGGCGCTGGGTTCCCTTGCGGCAGGGGAAGCATTTTCCGCAGGATTCTTCCTCCAGGAATTCCATGAAGTAGCGGGCCACATCCACCATGCAGGTGGATTCATCCATCACCACCATGCCGCCCGAGCCCATCATCGAGCCGGCTTCGGTGAGGGCTTCGTAGTCAATGGGGAGGTCAATCAGGCTGGCGGGGATGCAGCCGCCGGAAGGGCCACCGATTTGGACAGCCTTCAGTTCCTTGCCCCCGGGAATGCCGCCGCCAATCTCATAAATCATCTCGCGCAGGGTGATGCCCATGGGGACTTCGACCAGGCCGGTGTTGTTGATCTTGCCCACCAGCGAGAACACCATGGTGCCCTTGCTGCCTGCGGTGCCGATGGCGGCGTACCAGTCCGCGCCGCGGTTGATGATGACGGGGACACTGGCCCAGGTCTTGACGTTGTTGATGACGGTGGGCTTGCCCCAGAGGCCGCGCTGGGCAGGATAGGGCGGGCGCTGCTGCGGTTCGCCGACCCGCCCTTCGACCGAGGCGATGAGGGCGGTTTCTTCTCCGCAGACAAAGGCGCCGGCCCCTTGTACGAGATGGACGCGAAAGTTCAGGCAGGAACCGAGAATGTTTTGACCCAGCAGGCCGTGCTCTTCAGCCTGGGCGATAGCGATGCGAAAGTGCTTCACGGCCAGCGGGTATTCGGCGCGGACGTAGATGTAGCCTTCGCTGGCGCCGAGGGCGAAGGCGCCGATAATCATGCCCTCCAGGACGCTGTGGGGATTACCTTCCAGCAAGCTGCGATCCATGAAGGCGCCGGGGTCGCCTTCGTCCGCATTGCAGATGAGGTATTTGGGAGTGCCGGGTTGCTGGCGCATCACCTCCCACTTCTGGCCGGTGGGAAAGCCAGCTCCGCCACGGCCGCGCAGACCGGAGCGTTTGACCTCGTCCACCACCTCTTCCGGCGTCATTTGGGAAAGCACCCGCGCCAGGGCGGTGTAGCCGCCGACGCTGAGGTAGTCTTCGATGGCGGTGGGATCGATTTTGCCGTTGTTGCCAAACAGAATGCGTTGTTGGCGGGCGTAGAAGGGGACGTCATCTTCGCGGAGGGCGCGCGCACCGGTGATGGGATCCTGATAGAGCAGCCGTTCGACCGGGCGACGGCCGTTGCTGACGTTGGCGACGATGTCGCCGGCATCCCGGGCAGCCACGCGGTTGTAGAAAGTCCCTTCCGGCCAGACGAGCATTACCGGGCCGCGCTCGCAGAAGCCGTGGCAGCCGCAGCTCTTGATGTCCACGCTCCCCTCGAGGCCAGCGCGGGTGACGGCTTTGCGCAGGGCGGCCAGCACGTCGGGCGCGCCAGCGGCGGTGCAGCCGCTGCCAGCACAGACCGCCAGGCAGGGCCGGTCGGGGTCGCGTTGCGCGCGGCAGGCAACCCGCCACTGCTCGAATTCCGCCAGCGATTGGAGTTTCGGCATCCGCACCTCGTCTAGTCCGCCGCCTGGGCTGCTTCCTGGCGGCGATATCTCTTCAACAGGCCGGGCACCTTGGTTTGCGTCAAATGGGGATGGGTGTTCGCGTCCACCCGCGCTACCGGGGCGAGGCCGCAGCAGCCAATGCAGCGCACGGTGCGGACGGTGAACTCAAAGTCATCGGTGGTACCGGGAGCCGAGAGCTTGAGGTCGCGCAGCAGCCGATCCAGGACGCGCGGAGCCCCGCGCACGTGGCAGGCGGTGCCCAGGCAAACCTGGATGAGGTGTTTGCCCACAGGCTCGAGGGTGAAGCAGTTGTAGAAGGTGGCGACGTGGAAGACTTCAGTCAGCGGCAGGCGGAGGCGCTGGGCGACGGCACGCAGGGCAGGCTCGGGGAGGTAGTGGTGCTCCTCCTGGATATCTTGGAGAATGGCGATCAAATGTTCGGCGCGGTCGGGCCAGCGGGCGAGGATTTCTTCAGAGTTGGGGCTGGTGCTCATCGGCGCGTGATCCTCCGTCTCCGGATGGCGTGGCGGGTCACGGGCGGCTATTCGTAGCCGTAGGCGGGCGGGTGGTAGACCTCCTCGCACTGCAGGACGTGGCGCTGGCCGCAGTCCGAGCAGTGCTCGACCACTACCGGCCAGTCCAGGCAAGCCAGCGGCTGCGAGACCACCAGCGACACCGGGGACTTGGTGTTCGGGCAGATGTAGGTCCCGATTTTGAACTCGGCGATTTTGGTTCCGGTTGCAGTCATTCACACCCTCTCGCAAGACAAGGGGAGCAACTCGCCCGCCAAATGAAAGCGAGCCGGCTGCGGCCGGGCGCAGCCGCTAAATCTTTTTCTCAGTTGTGCTTGGGGAACCGTGGTGCGGGCTGGGCCGACGCGGCGCGTGAGGAAAAAGTCTACAGTGGGTAAGATGCCCCAGGAAGTTGGCGGATTGCGCCCGTCGCAGGGGCGAATCAGAAGGCCGCGGCCGCCGCGTCGATGCGGACTTGCGAATCCGGAATTCCTCTGAGCGAGGGGCGAGCCTTCAGTCCGGCTGCCGGAGGCCGCGCCGCCGGTAGGGCTTGAGAATCAAAACGGCCCCGATGGCCACGATCAGGAACGGCGCGCTCAGCAGAAAGAGGATGCCACTATTAAAGCCACTGGCCAGTTTCTGTCCCTCGGGCGAGCTCGCCAGCGCCGTTCTGCACATCGCACACTGGGCCATGAGCTCACCCACGGCGAACCGGAACACCAGGATTGCCCCGGTCAGCCATCCGAGCGGTTTAGCCCAGCGCATTCTTCTTCTCCCATCCGACCACTCAAGGGAGCGACAGCCTCAAGATCCGCATCCCATCAATGGAGATAAGGAAGAACAGTGCGGTTGCGGTCGCCAGGATTCCGCCGGCCACCGCCAGAACCAAGCTCAGTTTCTCGAAGCGCAGGTGCATGAAGTGGGCGCCGATCAGCAAGGCCTTGATCAGCATCGCCAGGATGAGGAGCACCACGAGGACGAGTTTGGGCAGCACGAGGTAACCGGTGGCGAGCATGAGGAGAGTAAGGCCCAACAGGAGAGCCCACGTAAACCAGTAGATGCGGTAGCCGACATCTTCCAGGGTTCTCGGCATGGCGCTTATCGGTTTGCTCCTTTCTCAGCGTCAAATCAGGTAGAAGAGCGTAAAGATAAAGACCCACACCAAGTCGACAAAGTGCCAGTAGAGTCCGGCGAGTTCCACCCCGTGCGGGGAGGAACGTCCGGCTGCGGAGCGCAGGGCGACGACGGCCAGGATGATGACGCCGCTGAGAACGTGGGAGCCGTGAAAGCCGGTGAGGAGGAAGAAGAAGGCGGTAAAGGCGGGCACGCCCCAGGGATTGGCGTCGAGCCGAGCTCCTTCGCCGATGAGCGTCGCCCATTCATAGGCCTGCATGCCCAGGAACGCCAGACCTCCTAGAATCGTCAGGAAGAGGAAGCGCAGGGTCAACGTGCGGTTGCCCTGTCGGGCGCCACCCACCGCAGTGGCCATGGTCGCACTGCTGGAAATCAGCAAGAAGGTCATCAGGCCGATGAATTGCAGGTGGAAGACTTCGGCGCGATTGGGCCAGTGCGGGCTGGCCAGCCGCACAAAGCCGTAGCTCGCCAGCAGGCCGGCAAAGAGTAATGCATCGCTGATGATGAAGACCCACATCATCAGCTTCTGCCAACTCACGCCGAAGGGCGATGCGGCACCGCCCCAGGGCGAGTCCAGCGTGCTCACCGTGGCGCTGTTCTCCATCTTGCTCTCCTCTCTCTGATCCCTATCGTCCGGCGAACAGGAGAAAGAACAGGTAGATCCAAATCCCATCCACGAAGTGCCAGTAGGTGGCGCACAGGTTCAGGGCATTTGGCTGGGCCGGTGTCCAGCGGAAGCGCCACGCCTGACCGAGCGCATAGGCAAGAGCCAGCAAACCGCCCAGGAGGTGCACGGCGTGAACTGCCGTCAGGAGATAGAAAAACGAGCTGTGCGGGCTGGTGGGCACGTAGATCCCCTGAGCCGCCAACTGTTGCCAGGCAAAAAGCTGTCCGACGAGGAAGGCCAGCCCCAGCAGCATCGTGGCCAGCAACCAGGCCTTCAGGGCGTTCATCCGTCCGCGCCGCAGCGAGGCGCGGGCCCGCTCCAGCGTGAGGCTGCTCGAGGCCAGCAATGCAGTGTTGAGCCAAAGAACGACGGGGAAGGAGACGGGCTGCCAGTCAGGACCGGCCCGGCGGACCAGATAGGCGCTCGTGAAGCCTGCGAAGAGCATGCTGAGGGTGGCCAGCAGGGCCCACAAGCCCACCTGAGCGGTGTTGAGGGGCAGGATGGCCCCGTGGCCGGGGTACCGCTCTCGCCGGGAGCTGTCGAGGTTGTTGCCCAAGAACCCCGCGGGGGTTCCGCTTCCGATTCCTGCGCTGGCCATCTGCGGAGCCATCTGCGTTGGCTGCCTTGCCTACCTCGTAACCGGCACAGCGGCGGCCGGAACTGTCTGGGGAGTGTAGTCCTCGGCGGCGCCGGGCACACTGTACTCATAGGGCCAGCGGTGGACCCTGGGCGGAGTGGCTCCCCAGTTGCCATGCGGCGGGGGCGAGGGAGCCGTCCACTCCAGCGTGCTGGACTTCCAGGGATTGCGTTCGGCGCGCGGCCCTCGCGCGAGACTCCAGAAGAAGTTGAGCAGGAAGATGAGCTGGGCGGCGCCGAGCACGAAGGCGCTGATGGTGATGAACACCTCGAAGCCTTTGAAGGCTTGTAAGAAGTCGAATTTGGTGAAGGCGTAGTAGCGGCGCGGGGTACCGCCGAGGCCGAGAAAATGCATGCCAAAGAAGACGGCGTAGAAGGGAAGCAGGGTCAACCAGAAGTGCAGTTTCCCCAGCCTCTCACTCATCATGCGGCCGAACATCTTCGGGAACCAATAGTAGGTGCCGGCGAAGATGCCAAACAGGGTTACCCCTCCGATCATGTAGTGGAAGTGGCCAACGACAAAATAGGTGTCATGGAGATAAATATCCGAGGTGGCGGTTCCTAGGAAGATGCCGCCGAGGCCACCGGTTCCAAACAGGGCGATGACGCCGAGAGCGAACAGCATGGCGGTGGTGAAGCGGAGGCGGGCGCCCCACAGACTGGCCAGCAGATTCACCCCGATGATGGCGGAGGGAATCGTGATCAAGAGAGTGCCGACGGAGAAGAACTCCCCCACATAGGGGCTCATCCCACTGACAAACATGTGATGTCCCCAGACCACCAGGCTCAGCACGCCGATCAGCAGGAGAGAGAAGACGCTTATGCGATAGCCGAAGACGGGTTTGCGGGTGAAGGGGGCGAGAACGTCGAAGGCAATTCCCAGGGCGGGCAGCAAGAGGATATAGACTTCCGGGTGTCCGAGGAACCAGAAGAGGTGTTGCCAGAGCAGCGGCGTACCGCCCTCGTGGGGGAGGAGCTTGTTCCCAAAGAACAAGCCCGCCGGCAGGAAGAAGCTGCTGCCGCCATGACGGTCGAGAAGCAGCATGAGGGCGGCGGCGGTCAGGGGCGGAAAGGCCAGCAGTCCCAGGATGGCGGCGAGGAAGAGCGTCCAGATGGTTAAGGGAAGGCGCATCAGCGACAGGCCGCGGGCTCTCAGGTTGAGGATGGTGGTGAAGAAGTTGAGCCCGCCCATGGTGAAGGAAACAATGAAGAGCGCCATGCCCAGCAGCCACAAGGTCTGCCCGAGGCCGGAGCCGGGGATCGCCTGCTCGACGGCGCTCAGGGGAGGATAGGCGGTCCAGCCGGCGGCCGCGGCGCCGCCTTCCACGAGAAAGGAGCCCAGCATGATGAGGGTGGCGGGTACAACCACCCAGTAGGAGAGCATGTTGAGGAAGGGGAAGGCCATGTCGCGCGCGCCGATTTGCAGGGGGATGAGATAGTTGCCAAAGCCGCTGACGAGAGCGAAGGAGATGACAAAGAAGACCATCAGCGTGCCGTGCATGGTCACGAGGGAGAGGTAGAATTCCGGCTTCATGACCCCGCCCTGCATTCCCGCTGGAAAGAGTTTCCCCAGCAGGGGCCACTTCGCCAGGGGCCAGGCCAGTTGCAGGCGTATGAGCATGGCCAACAGCGCGGCCACAAGGGCCACGGCCATCCCGGTCAGGTAGTACTGGATGCCGATGACTTTGTGATCCGTACTGAAGACGTAGCGGCGCAGAAAGCTTGTCGGTTCGTGGACTGATTCCGCCAGGTGAGCTTCAGCCATCTTCTCTCCCTTTGCTGCTGCCCTCTCTTCCGTGGCCGGGGCGGGACAGCGGCCTGCCTAGAAAAACGTGGGTTCCTCCTTCAACCAGGTCTCAAATTCCGCCGGCGTGACGACGTGCAACAGCCCGCGCATCTGGAAGTGGCCGAAGCCGCAGAGTTCAGCGCAGGCAATCTCATAGGTGCCCAGCTCGGTGGGGACGAACCAGATTTCGATGGTCATCCCGGGCACGGCGTCTTGCTTGACGCGCTGGTGGGGCAGGAAGAAGCTGTGCAGGGTGTCTTTGGAACGCAAGTGGAGGCGAGCCGGCCTGTTGACCGGCAGGTAGAGCTCGTTGAGCATGACGATGTCGTCGCGGGCGGCGGGGTCGGTTTCGTCCAGGCCCAACGGGTTGGCTAGACTGAGGCGCCGAGGATCGGTGCGACCCCAGGCGCCGTCCTGTCCGGGGTAGCGGACGTTCCAGGCAAACTGCTCAGCGGTGATTTCCACGGGCACAGCGTCGGGCGGGGGACCGGCGGCATAGAATTTTCCCCACACCGGCAGTCCAAGGACGAGAACGCCTCCTTCGGCCACGAGGGTCATCAACAGAATGGGGATGAGCGACCAGCGTCGCTCCGCCCGGGCACTGGCGAGACGAAATGTCACCCGCTCGGCCCGACTGAAGCGCCAGATGAAGTACCCGAGGACCAGATGTCCGAGCACGAGCAACGCCCCGACCGTAATCAGCAGGTAGGAGATCATGCGGTCGATGCCGGCCCCGTGCTCGGAGGCGAGCGGCGGCAGCCAGCGACGCAGACCGAGAGCGACCGCCACCACCGGCAGAAGCCAGATAACCAGGGCCAGAAGGAGTCCTTCGCGGCCGTGTCTCGAGCTCGCCACGGGCTTTGCGTTCATTCCTACCTCCCTTCCGCCTGCAGGCGCGCGACGCTGCCTGCCGGCTTTCCCTTCGACCGCGCGGTCAGCGAACTAGTGCCATGCGAGGCCAGCCGTGCGTCTCATTGTCTGGGCGCGAAGAGCCGCTGGCGCTGGCCGCGGGCGGCCAGTTGGGCCAGGTTGTAGCGAGTCAGCACGCGACGCAGCTCGTTTTCCGCCTCGAGCCAAACCGGATGGACCGGGCAGCGGGGGAGGAACTCGCATCCGGTCGCGCCCGTGCATTCGTTCAGGTGGAGCGGGCCTTCAAACAGTTCAACAATCTGGAGCAAGGTGATGTGGCTGGCCGGACTCACCAGAGAGTGTCCCCCGGCTGCGCCCCGCTGCGAGGTCACCCAGCCGCGCCGCTTGAGCACGGCAATAACCTTGGCGACGTATTCCTCGGAGACGCCGGTAGCGGCGGCTAGATCGGCGGCCGTCGCCGGTGTGTCGCCGGCCTGGCAGAGACTGGCGAGGATGCGGGTGGCGTAGTCGGTGGCGCGGGTGATACGCAGCATTGGGGACTATTCCGCTCCACTTTGTCTTGAACCCGGGCGGTGTGCAGTGATTGCGGTCGCCCTCGGTTGTGCGCGGCGTCACGCAAGCAGGGCAGAACGAGGAGCACCGCCGCGTGGGAAGCGGGCGGGGTGAAATGTCGCGTGCGGTGGGTGACCCGACTTGGGGTAGTCAGAGTCGGGAATTCTTCAATCATGCTGAAGTGGCTTCAGTACGCCTAGGAGGGGGTGCGAGATTCTTCGCCCCGAATGCTTTCGGGGCTCAGAATGACAAAGTCGGGATGGTGCTAGGGGAGCGGAGGGGCTGGTTTGCGCAGGATGTAGAAGACGTAACCGTAGCTCTCCCCGAAGCGAGTAAACATCCTGATTTCCTCTTCCGTTTCCGCGATGACGGCCGCCAACTCGGGCCAGGCGGCGGCGTCGGGGCGCAGAGCGGCGATGCGTTTCTCGAGCGGGGCATAATATTCCCTCCACCAATTTGCGGCCGGCAGGGTGAAGGTGTCGATGACCTCGTAGGCGGCTGCTTCCGCCTTGCGCAGATTCCCGGCCACGGTCGTGATGTCGGGATACCCCTTCTCCCAGAAGGCGGCGGCCGCGGCTGGGGGATGGTCGGTGAGCCAGGTAGCTTCGGTAAAAGCCAGCACGCCGCCCGGGCGCAACAGCCGACGCCAGAGGCGCAAGGCCGTGGCTACGCCGATGATGTAGGCCGCGCCTTCCGACCAGATGAGGTCAATGCTCTCGGCGGGATAGTCGAGCGCGTCCATCGAGATTCTTCGTGTCTGGATGTAATCGGCCAGGCCAGCCTGGGCTGCCGCTCGTGTCAGCTCGTCGAGGAAGGGCTGATGAATATCGATGGCGACGATGGGCGCTTGCAAGGTGCGGGCGAGCACCAACGTCTGCCGGCCGGGACCGCAACCCAGATCGAGAACGCGAGGTGAGTCCGGCAGAGCGGACAGGCGGCGGATGGCCTCCAACGTGGACGCATCGCTCCCCGGCCCCTCGCGGGGGAGGTTAGCGTGCAGAGTGAAGAATGCGTCCGGATTCACCAGGGCTTCCTCTGGCTAGCATCAGGATGGAATGGCCATTCTATCGAAAAATGATTCTCGGAATGGTGGCTGGGAGGCTAGGAGTCGAACCTAGATTCTCGGATCCAGAGTCCGATGTCTTGCCAGTTAGACGACCTCCCAAGAAATCCAGCGGACGGCAGGCGAAACTACTTTAGCCGGAGCGGCCCCGGGCGTCAAGGCAGGCGGGCATTGGCGTTGGTGAGTTCGACGTAGAGGGTGCGGCCCGAGGTGACGGCAACGGGCAGGTCCCAGTTCAGGTGTTGGTCGCCGACGCGGACAACATTCCAGAGGTTCGTGATCCAATATTCACCGGGCGGGAGGGCGTCGAGGCGGGCGCGGCCGTCGGCGTCGGTTTCCGCGGTGGCGACGCGGTAGCGGGCTTCGATGAGTTGGATGGTGTGCTGGCGCACGCGCTGCGCGTGTTGGTGCTCGAGAGCCTTCCAGCGCGCGGCGGAATCAATGTGGGTGAGATGCTCGTCGAGCCCTTGCTTGCTCTCGGGATGCAGCTCGAGATAGCCGCGCAACTCTTCCCGGTAGCGCTTCTCTGATTCCGCCCATTTCTTGGGGTTGCGGGTTTGGTCGCGCGGCTTGGCCTTGCGTTTGGGGAAGCCGAAGCCGAGGTAGGGCAGGTTGCGTTCCTGATAGGCGAGCAGAAATTCGGGGACGTTCATCACGTCGTCAGTGGAGAGCGCGCGCGTGAATTCCTCGCCGTGCAGCTCGAATCGCCCGGTGCGCTTCATCCAGGCTTTGAGTTCGGCGCTGACGTCAAGCGCTTCGATGAAGGCCTCGCGGTCGGGCTCGCCGACTTCCCGGCGCGCCTGCGATTCGATCTCGCGCAGGCTGGCGCGCAGCAGGTGGAAGGGCTGGCCGATGACTTTTTCCGCGCGGCCGCCCGTGGGCGTGACGCGCACGATGAGCTCGATGCTGCCGGGCGCGCTCTGCGCCTGCGCCGATGCGGCCACACTGACAATCAGCCCCAGCCAGGGAATCATATGCAACCGATGAAAAGGAAGCGCCGTTTTGGTGGGCACGCGCAAGCGCACTAGAGCAGGCGGAAGGTAACCTCGACTTGGAACTGCACGGGCACGGGCTTGCCGAAGCGTTGCGCGGGCGTGAAGCGCCACTGCTGGACGGCGCGCACGGCTTGCTCGTCGAGTCCCATCCCGAGCGCCTTCACGATGCGGATGCTTTCGGGAATGATGCGCCCGTCCCCACCCACGATCACCCAGAGCACCACCACGCCTTGGTATTTCGCTTTGCGCGCTTCCTCGGAGTATTCGGGGTCAGGACAGAAAATGCAAATCGGAGCGGAGACGTTTCCGCCGATGCGGTAGGCGCCGCCACCGATGCCGCCGCCCCAGCCCGGTCCTACGCCCGGGCCCCAACCGGAACCGACACCGCCACCCGCGCCTGTGCCGATGCCACCGGCGCTACCCGGCCCGCCGGAGAGCGCGAGCTGGTTCGCCAGCGGGTCGCCGTACTGGGGCAGATTCGGATTCGGGACGCGAATGTCGGGCGGCACGACGATCGTCGGCTCGGCCGCGAGTTTGGGGAAAGGATTGCGAATCACCGCCACAGGTGGAGTCAACTGTTGCAACGCTTGTTTGGGCAAGCGACCTTTGGATTGCGGCAAGGGATTGCGTTCGCCGCCGCCACCACCCCCGCCCGCCTGTTTGGTCGAGGGCGGCAGGGTCAGTTGGTAGGGCGAGATATCCTCGATTGGGCCGAGATTGACGACGACAGTGTCGGCGGGGGCGAGGTGCTGGGAGAGCGGAATCGCCACCAGCAAAATCAGCGCCGCGTGCGCGATGAGAGAAACCGCCTGCGTCTGCTGCAACTGCGCCTGATAGGCGCGCGTCTCCCAGATCTCGGCCACCTCTACGGGCTTTGACGTTACCGGCAGCGGCGGCAGGGGCCTCTTCGGACCGAGCAGCTCCCGAACGGTGGCGAGGAAGGATTCGTGCCACGGCCGGATCTCGAGCTCGATTTGCGGCGCGCGGTAGAGTTGCGCGCCGGGAACATAGGCGGGAACCTTCAGGCGACGCGGGGGGTTGAGGAATTCGCGCAGGTTGGCGAGCAGGCTCTGGTACCAGGGGATAATGTCCGACAAGAACTCCGGGTCGCGGAGATGGGGTCCCGTCAGTTGCACAGTGCGCGTGCCTGTGCCCCGCAGGGGATTTCGGAGTCCTTCCAGTGCCATTTCTACCGCGTCACCTGCGCGTCTGCTTTCCTCATTCGGTTAGACGCAAGCGCAGCCGCAAGGATGCCTCTGCCCGTTGCGCCCGCCTGCAGCAGGCAGGCTGACACTCCTGAGCTTTCATTGTACCATAGCGTTTCTGACTCAGCGGCAACGGAATCCGAGGACGACTCGACGATGAAAGCGCCTCTCGACATCAAGAAAACGCTCAACCTGCCGCGCACAGATTTTCCCATGAAGGCCAACCTGCCGCAGGCGGAACCGCGGCTGCTCGCGCGGTGGGAGAAGATGCAACTCTACCAGCGGCTCCAGCAGGCGCGCGCGGGCGCCCCGCTCTTCCTCCTGCACGATGGGCCGCCCTACGCCAACGGCGACGTCCATCTCGGCACCGCCATCAACAAAATCCTCAAGGACTTGGTGGTGCGGTCGCGCGCCGCCGCGGGTTTCCGCACGCCGTTCATCCCCGGCTGGGACTGCCACGGCCTGCCAATTGAAATCAACGTGGACAAAGAGCTCGGGGAACGCAAAGCCACAATACCGCCGCTCGAGCGCCGCCGGCTCTGCCGCGCCTACGCGAACAAGTACGTGGACTTGCACCGGCGCGACTTCAAGCGCCTCGGCTGCCTCGGCGATTGGGAACGCCCCTACCTGACCATGAGTCCCGACTACGAGTGGCTCATCGCCGACACCTTCCTCACCTTCCTGGAGAAGGGCTACGTCTACAAGGGCCTGAAGCCCGTACTCTGGTGCTGGTACGACCGCACGGCGTTGGCCGAGGCCGAAGTCGAATACGAGAACCGCACCAGTCCTTCCATCTGGGTGCGGTATCGCGTCCTGCCCGACGGTGCGCCCAAGAATTTCCCCCCCAACACCGACGCCGTTATCTGGACTACCACCCCGTGGACGCTGCCGGCGAGCCTGGCGCTGGCCTTCAATCCGGAACTCCGCTACGCGGCGGTTGAGACCCGCAGCGGAGAACGCTACCTCGTGGCCGAGGACTTGATCGAGCGCTTCGCGCGCGAAACGCGCAGCGAGACGGCGAAGCGCTTGGGCAGTTGGCGCGGGGACGAACTCGAAAGCCTGAAGTTCGAGCACCCGTTCCTCGATCGCGCCGTGCGTTCCGTGCTGGCCGGCTACGTTACGCTGGAACAAGGCAGCGGCATCGTCCACACCGCGCCCGGGCACGGGGCGGAGGATTTCGACACCGGTCAGAAGTATGGAATCGAAATCTACTGTCCGGTGGACGCAGAAGGGCGCTTCACCGACGGCCCGTTCCGGAGCGAGCTCATCTGGGATGCGAATCCGAAGATTATTGAGTTACTGCGCGCGCGGGGCGCCCTGGTCGGCGAGGCCGGCACCCTCGAGCACTCCTATCCCCACTGCTGGCGCTGCCACCAGCCGCTGTTGTTTCGCGCTACCGAGCAGTGGTTCATCTCGCTCGCCCACCGCGAACTGCGCCAGCGGGCGCTGGAAGAGATTCGCAAGGTGCGCTGGGTCCCGCCCTGGGGCGAGGAGCGCATCGCGGCGATGATCGAGACCCGCCCGGACTGGTGCATCTCCCGGCAGCGCGTCTGGGGCGTGCCCATCCCGACCTTCTACTGCGAGTCGTGCGGAGAAAAATTCACCGAAGTGCCTGTGCTCCGGCAGGTCGTGCAATGGTTCAAACGCGAAGGCGCCGACGCCTGGTACGCGCACGACGCCGAGGACTTGCTGCCCGTCGGCACCCCCTGCGCGCACTGCGGCGGGACGCGCTTCCGCAAGGAGAGCGACATCCTTGACGTCTGGTTCGATTCCGGCTCCAGCCACCTCGCGGTGCTGGGGGGCTCGTTGGAGCTGCCCTGGCCCGCCGACGCGTATCTGGAAGGAAACGATCAATACCGCGGCTGGTTCCACAGCTCGCTGCTGGTGGCGTTGGGTGTGAAGGATGCTGCGCCGTATCGCCAGGTCGTCACCCACGGCTGGGTGCTCGATGAGGCAGGCCGCCCGATGTCGAAGTCGTTGGGGAATGTGATTGCGCCGAAAGAGATCTGGGAGCGCTACGGCGCCGAGTTGCTGCGGGTGGTGGCCGCGGGGGTCGAGTACCAGGACGATATGCGCATCTCAGCGGCGCTGCTCGACCAGCTCGCCGAAGCCTACCGCAAGGTACGGAACACGTTCCGCTACTGCCTGGCGAATCTTTCTGACTTCGACCCCCGGCGCGATGCGCTGCGGCCGGAGGAAATGCAGGAACTCGATTGCTGGATGCTCGACCGCACGGCCGAACTGGTCGCCCGTGTGCGCGCCGCCTACGGCGGCTACGCCTTCCACCGCGTCTGGCACCCGGTTTACAACTTCTGCACGGTGGACTTGAGCGCGGTCTACTTCGACATTCTCAAGGATCGCCTCTACACCGCCGCCCCGCGCTCCCGCGCCCGCCGCTCCGCCCAGACCGCGCTCTACCGCATCGCGAACGCCCTGGCGCGGTTGCTCGCGCCCATTCTGTGCTTCACGTGCGAGGAGGTCTGGGAGTACTTGCCCGACGACGGAAAGAAAACCGAGAGCGTCCATCTGGCCGTGTTCCCCACGGCGGAGGATTTGCATTCCGGTCTGGCGGCAGCGAAACGGGGCCAGTGGGAGAAGCTCTTCGAGGTGCGCGGCGAGGTCTTGAAGGCGCTCGAGCGTGCCCGCCAGGCGAAAACCATCCGCGGCTCGCTCGAAGCCAAAGTTTATCTGCGGGCGGACGGCGAGTTGGGCAAACTGCTCGCCGAGTATCGGGACGATCTGGCCGCGCTGTTCATTGTTTCTTACGGGCAGGTGGAAGTGGGTCGCGATTCGCACCGGACGGCACAACCGAGCGATCTGCCCGAACTGGCGATTGCGGTTGAGCCGGCCGAGGGCAGGAAGTGCGAGCGCTGTTGGAACTATTCGCCTGCTGTCGGCAAAGACTCGATCTACCCCACCCTGTGCGAGCGCTGCGTGCAGAGCATCAAAGAGCGGGAGGCAGCCTGATGACGTCGGCGCGTGCGCGCAGCTTCTATTTTCTTCTTGCCGTGCTGGTCTGGGCGGCGGACCAAGTGAGCAAGTGGGTGGTGGCGCAGG
This sequence comes from Acidobacteriota bacterium, assembly GCA_037442885.1. Taxonomy (GTDB): domain Bacteria; phylum Acidobacteriota; class Terriglobia; order Acidiferrales; family 2-02-FULL-67-57; genus JACQTG01. The sequence continues at coordinate 18,040 of JBBIPK010000002.1, forward strand.
CACTGCTGGTGGGCGAGGTGCGCCCGCTCATCCCCGGATTTTTCAATTTGACGCACGTGACCAACCGCGGCGCCGCCTTCGGGCTCTTCGCCAACGTGAGCTCGCCGCTGGGCACAATTCTGCTGGTGTTGTTTTCCGGTGTCGCGCTGGCGGTGATCGGGGTTCTGTTGTGGCGCAACCCGGCTGACCGCCTGAGCGGGGTGAGCCTGGCGCTGATCTTTGGCGGAGCGCTGGGGAACCTGCTGGATCGAGTGCGCGTGGGCCGCGTGGTGGACTTCCTGGATTTCCATCTCGGCGGGTATCACTGGCCGGCGTTCAATCTGGCCGACAGCGCCATTGTGCTGGGCGCGGCCGGCGTGATGCTTCACCTGCTACGCCGGCGCGGATCGCGCCAGGGGGAGGCCTGATGTTTCCACGGCTGGTCACAATCGGCCCGGTGACGCTCCACACCTACGGTTTGCTGGCCGCGCTGGGCCTGCTCGTGGCCATCTTCACCGCCGTGCGCCTGGCGCCGCGTGCGGGGCTCGACCGGCAGAAGATTTACAACCTCGGCGTCTATACCGCGCTCGCCGGTCTGCTGGGCGGGAAGGTGATGCTGTTCCTGATTGATTGGCAATACTACAGCGCCCATCCCCGAGAGCTGTTTTCGCTGCGGTCGCTCCAAGCGGGCGGGATGTATTACGGCGGCATACTGTTCGGGTTGTTGGTCGTCTGGCTCTACTCGCGCTCGCAGCAGCTCGGATTTGCGCGCGTGGCGGATGTTTGCGCGCCGGGCGTGGCGCTGGGCACGGCCGTGGGGCGGATCGGCTGCTTCGCCGCGGGCTGTTGCTGGGGCAAGAGCGCGAATGTCGCGTGGGCGGTGACGTTCACCGACCCCTATGCCTATCGAATCGTCGGCGTCCCGCTGCACACGCCGCTCCATCCCACGCAGCTCTATGAGGCAGCGGTCTTGTTTCTCATCGCCGGCTTGCTCTTCTGGCTCTGGCGGCGACGCGCGTTTGACGGGCAGATTTTCGCGGCCTTCCTTCTCCTCTACGGGTTTGCGCGCTTCTGGCTGGAGTTTCTGCGCGGCGATCCGCGGGGTACGGTGCTGGGCGGGCAGTTGAGCGTGCCGCAGGCGCTGAGCATCGTGCTCGTGCTTGCCGGTGCAGTGTACTTCCGGCACCAACGGCGTCGCGCACGCGGGACGCATGGCGGTTAGCAGGCGGGAGTTTGCCGCGACGGCTGCGGACGCCGGGACGCGCCTGGATCAATTCCTCGTTCGGCAGCTTCCGGAGTTGAGCCGCACCCACGTTCAGTCGCTCATCCGCGAAGGGCAAGTTGAACTCGCGGGCCAGGGCGTGGCGCGCAAGGCCGGGCTGCGCCTGCGGGGCAACGAGCGGTTGCGGGTCGCAGTCGGGGCGCGGCCGCCCCTGCGCGCCGAGCCGGAAGCGATTCCGCTCGACATCCTCTACGAAGACGAAGACTTCGTCGCGGTGAACAAGCCGGCCGGCATCCCCGTCCATCTTGGCGCGGGGGTGAAGCGCGGCACCATCGTGAACGCCCTGCTCCATCACTTCCAGCAACTTTCCACGCTGGGTGGCCCCTTGCGGCCGGGAATCGTGCATCGGCTGGACAAGAACACCTCGGGGGTCCTGCTCGTCGGCAAGAATGATTTCGCCCATCGGCGCCTGGCCGAGCAGTTCGAGCGCCGCACGCTGGAGAAGCACTATCTTGCGCTCGTGCACGGCCGGCTGCCGCGCGCGCAGGATCGCATTCGGTTGCGGATCGCGCGCGACCTGCGTCGGCGCACCCGGATGACGACGCGGCGCGGCGTGGGGCGCGAGGCCGTGACCGACTACCGGGTGGTGCGCGAGCTGGGAGAGTTCACCTTGGTTGCAGCGACTCTCCACACGGGACGCACACATCAGTTACGCGTTCATCTGTCGGCGCTGGGGCATCCCGTGGTGGGCGATACGCTCTACGGGGCCCCGCGCCGGCTGCGCCTGGGCAACCGCACTCGCCCGACGCTGAATCGGAATTTCTTGCATGCCGAACGCATCCGCTTGCTCCATCCGCGCACGAATGAGCCGCTGGAGATTTCCGCGCCCCTACCTGCAGAGCTGGAAGCGTTTCTGCGCGAACTTGAGGTTTGAGCGTCAAGACTTTTATAATCTGGTTATCGAGCGGGGTAGGTTAGCCATGGCAAGAAGAAAAACGTGGTTCCTCCTGGGACTGATTTGTTTCTTCCTGATCCTTCTCGGGGTTGAGGGCCGGGCGCAGCGGCCAGCGCCGCCGCAGGAAGTGGCCCCGCCGTTGCGGGTGGAAGTCGAGCTGGTGAACGTTGCCTTCAGCGTGCTCGATCGGCGGAGCCGGTTCGTGTCGGGGCTGGGCCCGGACGATTTCCAGGTGTTGGAAGACGGCGTGCCGCAGCAGATCAAGTTCTTCGATGCCAATAACAACATGCCGCTGCGGATCGGGTTGGTGATTGACACCAGCAGTAGCGTCCGACCCCGCTTCCAGTTCGAACAAGAAGCCGCGATTGATTTTCTCTTCACTGTCATCCGTCCAGATCGGGACTTGGGTTTTGCGGTGGGTTTTGACGCCGCTGTCTGGGTGGCGCAAGACTTCACCAACGACCCCCAGGAGCTCGCGGACGCCATCCGTGGGATGCGCGCCGGAGGGGGTACTGCGCTTTACGATGCGATCTACCTCGCCTGTAAGGAAATGATGGGGCAAGGCGAGACCGATGAAGTAAGGAAGCTCCTCATTGTATTGAGTGACGGTGAGGATATCTACAGTGTGGTTTCCCGTGAAGAAGCCATCGAGATGGCGCGGCGCACGGGTGTAACCATCTTCACCGTCAGCACCAACTCACCTCCGACCGAACACAAGGATTCGCGCTTCTTGCAGGAGCCCTGCAAGGTGATGAACGCGCGCGGGGACAAAGTGCTCGAACGCTTCGCCGAGTCCACCGGCGGCCGCGCCTTCTGCCCCTTCAACCCGATTGACGTCGGCTCCACCTTCCAGAAGCTCGCCGACCAGCTTCGCCACCAGTATCAGCTTGCCTATACCCCCACCAACAAGCAGCGCGATGGCCGCTTCCGGGTGCTGGAGATTCGGACGCGGCGCGAAGGGATGCGTGTCTATCACCGGCCGGGTTACGTCGCGTTGTTGCCGGAGAAGCCGGCGAGCTAATTGCCTGTTTGTGCTGGTGCGCGCGGGGCGTAGTAGCCGCGACGCGCCTGCACCCGGAGCTCTTTCCGCTTCACCTTGACCTCGATCTTCCGGAACGCGCCATCGAGGCGGCGATTGGTCGGCGTATAGCCCAAGCTGTACTGGCTGCGGAGTTCGAGCCCGATGGCGTCGAAGGCGGCATCGAGGCTCTCCGGTTTGTCGGCCTCGTGGACGACGATGAGCCGGCCGCCGGTTTCGCGCGTGAGCGCGGGGAGATCTCCTTGGCCGGGATGAGCCATCCCGTGCTCCAGGTAGTAGGCCGGGTCGGACACCAGGAGTGCGTAGATCATGGTATCGCTCCGCTGCGCCGCCTCCAGCGCGTCTGTCAGGCGCAGGGTGCTGCCGGCGTCTACGCCGTCGCTGAGCACGACGATGACTTTTCGGCCCACTTCGCCGGCGAGTTTCTCGGCGCTGGCGAGATAGAGGGCGTCGAAGAGGCGCGTGCCGCTGGCGCGGCGGCGGGGGAACGGACCCGCAGGCTGCGGTGCATTGATGCGCGCGCGGCGGAGCGCGCGCTCCAGCCGCTCCGCCTCGCTGGTGAAGTCCTGCAGGAGATCCACATTGACGTCGAAGGTGATGAGCAGAGCGAGATCCACTGGGCGGAGAATCCGGGCGAGGAAGCGTGCGGCGGTTTGTTGCTGGATAGGGAGGATGCGCTGCTGGCTGATGCTGGTGTCAATCAGCAAGGCGAGCGTGACGGGGCGGTCGGTTTCCTGGGCGAAGTAACGGATGCTTTGCGGCTTGCCATCTTCGCGCAGCTCGAACTCCTCGCGGGTGAGATCCGTGACGAGGGCGCCGCTCTTCTCTTTCACGGTGCAGTAGACGTTGACGACCTGCACTTCAACGCGGAGCGGCTCTTCGGGGGCAGGCAGCGGCGGCTGTTGCCACGTCCGCGCGGTGCTGCTGAGGGCAAGAAGCGCCACAGCGGCCGCACAGCACAAGGTGAGCGCGAATGGTTGCCGCCGCATTGTTCGTCAGTATAGTGTGATGCGGTGCAGCAGGAAAAATTTTCCCCTGCGAGCGCCGAAAAAAAAATTTTTTCGCACGCGCAGTTTTTTCTTGACATCGCCGGAAGCGAACCGTATACAGTCAGGTACGCTTGCACGGCGCGAGTGATCGCGTCGAGAAGTTGCAGGCGACCTTGAACGAGGGAGAGTAGAGATGGCCAAGTGCGCGATGAAGAAGGGTGCGAAGAAGAAGGCGAAGAAGAAGGGGAAGAAGTAGCACCCGACTTCAGGCCAGAACGATCCCACTTGAGGGGAGCGAGCCGCAAGGCCGCTCCCCTTAAGTTTTTTTCGCGGGTTGCGTTTCTTCCGCGGGCAGGCGGCCGACGAGAGTGAAGGAATCCTCATAGATGGGGCAGAGCGGGCGGAAGTCGCAGTAGGCGCAGTGGAAGCCGGGGCGCGGAGCGAATTGCTGGGCGCGAATCTGCGCGGCAATCTTGGCCACTTCCTGTAAGGCTTTTTCCTGTTGCTCTTCGCTGCGGGTCGTGGCGAAGCCCTGGCCCGAGGTCAGGTCGTAGAGCACGAGTCGCACGGGCCGCAGGCGGAGGGCGCGGGCGGCGGCCGCGGCATAGAGCGAGAGTTGCAGGCTCTGCTCGGCCTCGGCCGGGGAGCGTGCCTTGCCGGTCTTGTACTCGATGATTTCGACGGTGCGCCCGCCGAGCCGATTCACCTGATCGATGCGCCCGGTGAATTCAACGTCGTCGAGCGACAGCCGGAACTTCTTCTCCACATCCATCACGTCCACCCGCGCGTCGCGGTGCTGTTCGTAGAACGCGGCCAGTTGTTCGCGCCCGGCCTTCCGGTACTCCTCTTCCTGGTAGGGATCGAAGAAGCGTTCGCGCTGCAAGTGCCACTGCTGGTCGTAGAGGTGCGCGAGCTCGTCGAAGGGCACGTCGAGGCGCTTCTGATAGAGGCGGAAGAAGTCAGCGAGCGTCGCGTGCATGATTTTTCCGAAGATGGTCGGCGGGGTCGCAGGCGCGGAAAGCTTCCAGAGCGCGCCGAGTTTGTACTTGAGCGGGCAGGTGCGATAGGTCTCGATGTCGGTGTGACTGATTTCCAGCGGCGTGGCCAGCTCGGGCGCGGGCGCGGTTTCCGCCCAGCGCGGGATCTGGGAGTAGCAGCAGGAAGCCGCACGGGCAGCAGCCAGGAGCGGGTCGGTGGGGGGCGGGTCATCGCTTGCAGCGCCGACGGGTTCGGGCGCAAGCTGCGCGACGTGGCGGGCGACGCGCGCGTCCCGGAGGATGTCCTCGAGAAACAGGGAGGGCCGCGAGCGGCCCGCGACCGTCAGCAGCCACAGGCGGTCTCGCGCGCGGGTCAAGGCCACGTAGCAGAGCCGCCGCTCTTCTTCCGTGTGGAAGTCGCCCTGCGGCAGCTCTTCCTTCATCAGCCGGAGTGGGAATTCGAACAGGGGCGAGCGGCGCGTGGTGGGGAAGGCGTTGCGAACGAGCCGCAGCACGAAGACGTGGTCGAATTCGAGTCCCTTGGCGGTGTGCACGGTCATCAGCTGAACCGCGTCCCTCTGCCCCGTGTCCTCGGGCAGCTCGATGCGACCGCGGGCTTCGAGGAAGTAGTCGAGGTATTCGATGAATTCTCCCAGCCGCTCGGTCTGGCTCTTCTTCTCCTGCCATTCGCGCAGGAAGCCTTCCAAGCGCTCGAGGTAGAGGCGGTCGGGGTCGGCCGGCAGGAGACGAAGCTCGAGCCGCTCGAGCAAAGCGGCAAAGAGTTCAGTCGCAGTGAGCTCATCGCGTTGGGCGCGCAGGTCATCGAGCAGGCGGAGCAGGGCGCCTAAATTCGTGTGGTGCTCGAGCACGTCGGGATGGAGGGCGCGAACGATTTCGAAGAGGGACTTGCGCTCCTGATGTGCCTTGCGGGTCAGCTCGCACAACTGGTCGGGAGTCAGGCGCCAGCGGGGAATCGCCAGCAGCCGCGCCAGGCTGATGGAATCCTCCGGAAGGTTGAGCACGCGCAGGTAGGCGAAGAGGTCGCGGATGAGGGTATTGCCGAGGATGGAGAGTTTGCGGATGACGAAGGGAATGCCGGCGCGGGCGAGCGCCTCGACCAACGCGTTGCGGTGGTGGTGGGCGCGGTAGAGGACGGCGAAGGCGCCGTAGGGAACGCCAGCGGCGTGGAGGCGCTCAATCTCGCCGACGACACAAGCGGCTTCCTGCGCCATGTCTTCGACCTCGAGGAGGTGAACTTTCTCGCCCGGCGCGCGCGTGGGGCGGAGCTGCTTGTCGGCTGCGTAGCGATCGGGGCCATTCTGGCGGATCAACTCCTGCGCCACGGCCAAGATGCGCTGGCAGGAGCGGTAGTTCTCCTCCAGCGAGAGGACGCGATGACCGGGAAATATTTCGCTGAACTTGCGGAAACTGCCGTAGGAGGCGCCGCGGAAGCGGTAGATGGCCTGGTCGTCGTCGCCCACCGCCGTGACGTTGCGGCGCGCTCCGGCGAGCAGGGTGATGAGTTCAATCTGGGCAATGTTCGCGTCCTGGAATTCGTCCACGAGGATGTAGCGGAGGCGCTCCTGCCAGTAGGCGCGGACGTCGGCGTTCTGCTGGAGCAGTTGGACGGCGCGCAAGAGCAAGCCGCCGAAGGTGACGCGGGCGTGGCGGCGCAGGAGGTGCTCGCTGGCGGTATAGACGCGCGCGATCTCTTCCTGGCAGCGGAGGTCGAACTCGCGCGCGGCGCGGGCTTCGGCGGTGAGTGTCGCCTGCACCTGCTCGAACTCGGCGCGGAGCGCGGCGACGTGGGCCGCATAGTCGTCCGGGGTGACCAGTTCGTCCTGGCAACGGGAGAAGAACTGGCAGAAGTCGGTGAGGAAGGCGCCTGGTTCGGAGAGTTTCTTGAAAAGATCGAGGCCGAGCTCGGCGATGTGGCGGCGGAGGAAAATCCAGTAGTCGGTTTCGTCGAGGATTTCGAACGGCTCGCTGTGCTGGCGAAGGAGTTGGTCGCAGAAGGCGTGGAAGGTCGAGACGCAGACACCTTCGCCGCGCTTGCCGGTCGTGCCGACGATACGCGCTTTCATCTCGGCGGCGGCTTTGTCGGTGAAGGTGACAGCAAGGATGTTTTCGCCGCGGAGGTCGGGGTGGGTTTGGAGCAACCAGCGGACGCGCTCGGTGATGACGCGGGTCTTGCCGGTGCCGGCGCCGGCGACGACCAGCAGCGGGCCGTCGAGATGCTCCACCGCCGCCCGCTGGGCAGAGTTGAGACGGGTGTTTGCTTCCTGTGCTGCGGTGGACGACCTCATGCCCTCCACTTTACCCCTGTGCTATCTTATCGGAGTCTGCGGACAGCGCCAATTGCCCGCCAGAAGGAACCAAGAGAAATGGAGGGTGCACAATGAAAGTGGTTAAACCGTGGATCATCATTTTCGCTTTCGGGTTGCTTCTCGTCGCAGTCGGCACCTGGTGGAGCTGGCGTGATACATATCGAGGTGGGCGCACGTACACTGTGCGTTTTGAGGACACAGAAGGGCTCAGCCTTGGATCACCTGTCCGTTATCGCGGAGTCGAGGTCGGAAGAGTGGTTGATATCAACGCACAACCGACCACCGATGCCGTCGACGTTGTCATGAGAGTGACACCTCGAATTGATCTTCGCAAGGATGCCAACATTTCCATTGGTCGGGAGGGTTTTCTCGGCCCCTCAATAGTCAGTATCACCAGCACGGGTTTGAGTCAGCCTGTATCGGAAGGGGAGGTTTTGCAAGCCGCAGAACCTCCTTCCGTTGGAGATCTCATTGGACGCTTCGCGAAACTCGCAGACGCTGCTGAAACAGGGCTGAGCGGGGTGGAAACAGTGGTGAGAAAGATCAATGAGATTGATGGGCGTCTCGAGCGGATCGAGCGAAAACTTGACCGTCTGGTCGCTCAGAGTGCGGGGGTTCCAGCCTCGAACTGAGCACTTCCTTGACCGTGGGAGCGAGCGAAACCTATAATCGCCGAGGCGCGAATGCGGGCGAGCCGGAAAGGAGTGGGGCAATGGAGTCAGCAGTCATACTGAGTGGAGTACGTACCCCCATTGGGAAGTTCCTCGGCGGGCTGGCGGGTTTTTCGGCGACGGAGCTGGGTGCGAAGGTCGTGGCGGAGGCAGTGAAGCGGGCGGGGATTGATGCGGCCCAAGTAGATGAAATCATTATGGGGAACGTGGTTTCCGCCGGGCTGGGGCAGAATCCGGCGCGGCAGGCGGGCTTGCGCGGCGGATTGCGGAACGAAGTGGCGGCGATGACGGTGAACAAGGTTTGCGGGTCGGGGTTGAAGGCGGTGGCGCTGGCCGACCAGGCGATCAAGACCGACAACGCCACGGTGCTGGTGGCGGGTGGGATGGAATCGATGTCGAACTGTCCCTACTTGCTGACGAAGGCGCGCGAAGGTCTTCGGCTGGGGCACGCGCAGATGCTCGACTCGATGATCACCGACGGCTTGTGGGACGCTTACGAAGACTTCCACATGGGGATGACGGCGGAATTGGTGGCGGAGAACTACAAGATCAGCCGCGAGGAGCAGGACAGGTTCGCAGTGGAGAGCCATCGGCGAGCGGTGGCGGCGACGAAGGAGTGCCGGTTCGAATCGCAGATCGTGCCGGTGGAGATTCCGCAGAAGAAGGGCGAGCCGGTTGTGCTCAAGAAGGATGAAAGCCCGCGCGAAGACACGTCGCTCGAGGCCTTGGCGAGACTGCGGCCGGTGTTCAAGAAGGACGGGACGGTGACGGCGGGCAATGCGCCGGGGACGAACGACGGCGCGGCGGCTCTGGTAGTGGCGTCGGAGGCGTGGGCGAAGAAGAACGGGAAGACGCCGCTGGCGCGAATCATCGGACAGGCGGTGAGCGGCGTGGAGCCGAAGTGGGTGATGATGGCGCCGGTGACCGCGGTGCAGAAGCTGCTTGCGAAAGTGGGCTGGAAGCTGGCGGACGTGGATCTGGTGGAGCTGAACGAGGCGTTTGCGGTGCAGGCGCTGGCGGTGATGCGCGAACTGGGGCTGGATCCGGCGAAGACGAATGTGAACGGCGGGGCGGTGGCGCTGGGGCATCCGATCGGGGCGAGTGGGGCACGGATTTTGGTCACGCTGCTCTATGAGCTCCAGCAGCGCAAGCTGCGGCGCGGGATTGCGGCGCTCTGTTTGGGCGGCGGGAATGCGGTGGCGCTGGCGGTGGAGCGCGCGTAGGCACGGGGCCGGAGTTGGACACAAGCGAGCGGGTCGTACGCGTGTGGCGGGGGTTGGACTCCCTGCAAGCACAGTTCTTGCACCAGGCTCTGCTGGAAACCGGCATTGAGTGCTACTTAGACCGCGACGCGCGGCACATCGAGCTCGGGATGAACGATGTGGGGCTGTGGGTGGCGGCGCGGGATGAATCTCGCGCACGCGAAATCATCGCTTCTTGTGAGGCCGAGATGCACGCCGCGCTGGAGGCGGAAACCGAAGCGGGCGAGCCCGAAGCGGGCGAGTTGGACGAGTGAAGGAGAGCGGCATGGCGGACGAGCGGAAGCGCCAGATTGATCTGGCAGTCACGCAGATCGAGAAGCAGTTCGGGAAGGGCTCGATCATGCGCCTGGGGACGAAAGAGGCGCTGGTGGCGGCAGCGGTGATTCCCACGGGGTCGCTGGCGCTGGATGCGGCGCTGGGTGTGGGCGGAATGCCGCGGGGGCGCGTGATCGAGATCTTTGGCCCCGAGGCCAGCGGCAAGACCACCTTGGCCCTGCACGTGGTGGCCGAGGCGCAGAAGCGCGGTGGCAACGCAGCCTTCATCGATGCCGAGCACGCGATGGATGCGGGCTACGCGCAGAAGCTGGGCGTGGACACCGACAACCTGCTGGTGTCGCAGCCCGATTACGGCGAGCAGGCGCTGGAGATTGCCGAGACGCTGATTCGCTCGGGCGGAGTGGACGTAGTGGTGGTGGACTCAGTGGCGGCGCTGGTGCCCCGGGCGGAGCTGGAAGGCGAGATGGGAGACGCGCAGATGGGCTTGCAGGCGCGGCTGATGAGCCAGGCGATGCGGAAGCTTTCCGGCATTGTGTCGAAATCGAAAACCTGCCTCATTTTCATCAACCAGATGCGGGAGAAAATCGGCGTGATGTTCGGCAATCCGGAGACCACGCCCGGCGGGCGGGCGCTGAAGTTCTACGCCTCCATCCGCGTGGACATTCGCCGCATTGCCTCGATCAAGGAGGCCGACCGCGCCATTGGCAGCCGCACACGGGTGAAGGTGGTGAAGAACAAGATGGCGGCACCGTTCCGGGACGCCGAGTTTGACATTCTCTACGGCGAGGGGATCTCGAAGGAGGGCGACCTGCTCGACCTGGGCGCGGACCGGGGCGTCATCGAGAAGACCGGCGCGTGGTATTCCTTCGACGGCCAGCGCATCGGGCAGGGACGCGAGCAGGCGCGGCTGTTCCTGAAGAACAACGCCGACGTGCGCGAGAAGATTGAGTTGGCCGTGCGGAAGAAGCTCGACCTGCCGGTTCCGGAGGCGCTGGCGGAAGCCACCTCGAGCCGCCCAAAGGCGCGGAATTGACCTCAGGGGCTAAAGCCCAAACTTAGTTTCTCTGCTGCCTGACGTGCGGGCTGAAGCCCGCACCCGACCAGACAAGAGTTCTGCAGAAACTTCTTGCAGGGTGGGAAAGGTCTTTCGTAGAATTTCTCCATCTGCCTGCAGAGGCAGAGACCTGCCGCGGCGCGACCGACAAATCAGAGGGCTTCGGGAACATGCCGTGAGTGTCATGAGAACGGGAAGCCAGCTTCGAGCCCGACTCGGGCGAGCCCGACTCGGGCGAGCCGTGGTGGGAGGGCTGGCAGTGCTTTGCCTGCTCGGCGCACCGCTGGCGGAGACGGCTGCGGCGCAGAAGAAGCCGACGCGGCGTCGCGTCGTCCGCTACCGGGTTCCCACCTACACGAATCCCACCAAAGGTGATCATCTCGACGGGGAGGAGTTGGCCGTACGGGGGATTGCCTCCAGTGCGCTGGGCAAGCTGAATGGGAGCGTGGTGGTGGTGGATGCCGACACGGGGCGGATTCTCACCATCATCAACCAGAAGCTGGCACTTTCCTCCGGCTTCAAGCCGTGCTCGACCATCAAGATGGCGGTGGCGCTGGGAGCCCTGGCCGAGGGACTGATCACGGGCGACACCATGGTGAAGGTTTCTCGCTACAAGTCCTTGAACCTGATCGAGGCATTGGCCTACTCGGACAATCCCTACTTTGAAATCCTGGGGCGCCGTCTGGGGTTTGAAAAAGTATCGGCCTACGCGCGGCTGCTGGGCTTCGGGGAGCTGGCCGGGTACTTGATTGAGGATGAGTATCCGGGTTCGTTTCCGATGCGCCCGCCGCGCTACGGCGGGGTGGGGCGGATGTCGAGCTACGGCGAAGAGATCAAGGTGACGCCGCTGCAACTGGCGGCGATGATGGCGGCACTGGCCAACGGGGGCAAGCTGCACTACCTGCAGTATCCGCGCAGCGCCGAGGACATCGCCGAGTTCACGCCGCACGTGAAGCGGCACCTGCCCATTCAGCGCTGGCTGCCGGAGTTGCGCGCGGGAATGGAAGCCGCGGTGCTCTATGGTACGGCGCGGGTGAACGGGGAAGCCGAGGAACGCATCCTGGGAAAGACCGGCACCTGCTCGGATGCCGGGGCGCGGCTCGGCTGGTTTGCTTCCTACGGACTGTTATCCACCGGCGAACGGATTGTCGTGGTGGTGCTGCTGCGCGGCGGGCACATCATGGCGGGGGGCAAGGCGGCGGGAGTAGCGGCGGAAGTTTACCGGCAGATGGGCGAGAAGGGGGTGTTTGCCGAGAACCCGCTGCCGACGACGAACGCTACGCCCGCCAGCGCAACGGTGCGCGACCGCTGAGCGGTACAGGCGAGCCCGTGCCACTGCAAGGCCCTCCTAAAGCCCTTAGGGGCTAAAGCCCAATTCTAGTAGCCGCGAGAGTCGGCAGGGCCAAAGCCGTGCCCTCCCAACTGTTGGGAGGGATACAGGCGAGACGCCTGTGCCCCTGTCAATCATCTTCTGAGGCCACATCCCCAAATCGCGAGAGTTGTGGTAGCGTGTAGTGCGTCCGGATGGGAAGGCGGGGTGCAGAGGTCATTCCAGCACTCTTTTGTGGAGGGAACCATGCAGGGGCAACGTCTGAGGGGAGTTGTGTGTGTGGTGTTGGCAGCCGGTGTGTTGCTGGGCGCGCGGCTCGCGGTGTCGGAGGAGGCGGCCGAGAAGAAGAAGTGGGAACCCGATGATGTCATCCTGACCGAAGGCGCCTTCCAGTTCCGGATTTCGCCCGACGCGCGCTGGGTGGTGTGGGTCAAAAGCACGACCGACAAGGAGAAAGACGGCCGGGTGTCGAACCTGATGCTTAGCAGCCTGACGGAGAAGAAAGAGATTCAGTTGACGCGGGGGACGGAGAACCATTCCAACCCGCGGTGGTCGCCCGACGGGCAGCAGATTGCGTTTCTGAGCTCGCGGCCACGGCCGGGATCGAAGCCGGACGAGGCGCGGGTGCAACTCTGGCTGATGAGCCCGTTCGGCGGGGAGCCCTGGCCGGTGACGAACTTTGAGCGCGGGATTCGCAGTTACGACTGGGCGGACAACGACACCATCATCTTCGCCGCGCAGGAAGACCCCACACTCTACGAGCGGCAGCTCAAGGAGAAAAAGGACGCGGCGCAGGTGGTGGAGGATGCGCCGCACGAGCCGCCGGTCCGGCTGTTCCGGCTGAAGATCAAAGAGAAGAAAGTTACGCGGCTGACGGACAACAACGATTGGATCGAAGCAATTTGGGTGTCGCCGGACGGGAAGAAGGTGGTGGCGATCCACGAGCGGAGCCTGAGCTTCACCTTCGACCACAAAGTGAAGCCCATTACGTATCTCTACGATCTGGAAACCGGCGCGCGCCGGGCATTCCTGCCGGAGAACTGGGTAGGAGAGAGCGTGGAGTGGGCACGCGACAGCAAAGGCTTTTACGTGGTGCGTCCCTATTCGAGCCACCCGTTTTACCTGACGGCGACGATCAACCTGCTCTACTTCTACGACCTGGAGAAGGAGAAGCTGACGCAGGTGGAGCTGGGCTGGGAGAACGGGCTGGGGTTTGCGGGCTACCAGGCGACGCCCGACGGCTTCCTGGCGTTCCTGGCCGCCGGCGTACGGTTCAAGCCGGCGCGCTACACGCGCGCGGGGAATATGTGGCGGCGGGAGTGGGTGGAAGGCGAGCACGCGAACAATATTTTCGGCGGGGTGGTGAGCAAGGATGGGGGCACGGTGGTCTACGCCTATTCGACGGCGAGCACGCCGACGCAGTGGTACCGGGCGAAATTCACTGGCGCGCGCCTCAGCGAGCCGGTGCAGTTGACCGACCTCAACGCGCACTTCAAGCACAAGACAATTGCCAAGACGGAAGTGATTCGCTGGCCGGGATCGCTCGGCGAGGAGGTCGAGGGTGTTCTTTACTACCCACATAACTACGAGCCGGGGAAGAAATATCCGCTCATCCTGATGATTCACGGCGGGCCGGCAGGCGCGGACATGGACGCGTGGGATGAGGACTGGGGCTCGCCGACCAATTTGCTGAACCAGCGCGGGGCGTTCACGCTCAAGGCGAACTATCACGGCAGCGGGAACTACGGCCTGAAGTGGGTGGAGTCAATCGGCGAGGGCAGGTACTACGACCTGGAAGTACCGGACCTCGAGGCCGGGGTGGACTATCTGATCGCGCGCGGGCTGGTGGACGCGGAGAAGCTGGGGACGATGGGCTGGAGCAACGGCTCGATTCTTTCGATTGCGCTGACGACCCACACCACGCGCTACAAGGCCTGCTCGGCGGGCGCGGGCGACGTGGAGTGGATCAGCGACTGGGGAAACGTGATGTTCGGAGCCTCGTTCGACAACTACTATTTCGGCAAGTCGCCGCTCGAAGACCCCGAGCTTTACATCCGCAAGTCGCCGTTCTTCCAACTGCACAAGGTGCGGACGCCGACCATCATTTATTTCGGGACGGAAGACCGCAACGTGCCGACCAGCCAGGGCTGGTCACACTTTCGGGCGCTGCAACAGTTGGGGAACACGGAGGTGAAGTTCATCCTCTTCCCGGGGATGCCGCACGGGTTGAGCAAGCTGACCTTCCAGCGGCGGAAGGTGGAAGAGGAGCTGGCGTGGTTCGACAAGTACCTGTTTGCCACGGCGAAGCCGGAGAACGAGGCGTTCAAGGAGGACTCGCCGCTGGGGATCGAGCTGAAGCGGCGGGGGATCAAGCGCGTGGGACTTCGCTACGGGGTGGAGGAGAAGAAGACGCTGATTCCGGAGGTAGTGAAGCACACGGGGCTGGAGGTCGGGCGGTTCGAGGTGACGCGGGCGCAGTTTGCGGCCTTCGACAAGAACTACAAGGTCGAGGCAGGGACGGACAACTATCCCGCCAGCGGTATCACGTTCGAGCAGGCCCAGGCCTACTGCGCGTGGCTGAGCAAACTGACGGGACAAACCTATCGGCTGGGGAGCGCCGAGGAGTTGGAGTCACTGCTGGCGGCGCGAGCGGGCGAGAATACACTCGATCACTGGGCGGGCTACCCGCTGAATCCGGACGACAGCAAGCGCTTCGCGGCCAAGGTGAAGGAATTGGCAGGGACGGCGCCGCTGCTCAAGGAAGTGGGCAGCTTCAAAGGCGTCGGAGAGGAAGAGCTGGTGTTTGATCTGGGTGGGAACGTGGCTGAGTGGGTCATCGGAAAAGATGGGAAAGGGAAGGCAGCTGGCGGGAGCGCGGACCGTGCGGTTGATCCCAAGGCCGACGGGTCGGTCGAGCCCGCCCCAGCCTACGTGGGCTTTCGGGTAGTGCGGGGCGAGGCGAAGAAACAGTCTTAAGAATGAGGTAGCTAGCTGTCGGGGTGTGAAAACACGCGGTCATTCCCATTTTGGGACAAAACCGCAAAAACCGTGCCGTCCGTATCGTCCTTACCGTCCGTAGACTCTACGGAGGGAGTCTGGTAGAGGTTGGCGGGAAGGCCGTGTGTGTGGAGTCGCCAGTAGCAGAGGTAAAGAGTTGAAGGATCAAGGAGTGATGAGCTGGCGGTGGGAAGAGCCGGGAGCGCATCCTGTGAACGGGTTGGACGGCTTGCCGCTGGCGCAGGCGTGGCGGAGAACAAGCGCGAAGATGCACGATAATACGTCCTTCCACCGCGATGATGTCACCATGCGGGCTCAGCACTGGAACTGGTTTGCGGGACTAGAGCAGAGATGAGCACCGCATCACCGACGCTGTCGCCTGCGACGGGGATGACCGAGTCGCTGGAGACGCTTGACCAGGTGCTGGAGGCACGGGCGAAAGAGGCACCGAACAAGGTCCACATCTACCTGCGGCGGGACGATTGGAGCGTGCGGGCGATTACTTTTTCCGAGCTGCGCTCCAACTCGCTGGCGGTGGCGCGGGGGCTGGCGGCGCAGGGTGTGGATCGCGGGCAGACGGTGGCGCTTATGCTGCCGACATGCGAGGAGTTTTTCTTCGCGTTTCTAGGGGTCTTGCTCGCGGGCGGCATCCCGGTGCCGATTTATCCGCCGGTGCGCGCGGATCGCATCGAGGAGTACGCGCAGCGGCAGACGGGGATTCTGGCGAACGCGGAGGTGGGCCTGCTGGTGACGTTCCGGGAGGCAAAGACGCTCGCCAACCTGCTGCGGCCGGGGGTGCCCACGCTCAGGAACGTGACGACCGTCAACAACCTCATCGGTGCGCGCGGGGAGCTGCACCGCCAGCATCTGCATCCGAACGATATGGCGCTGATCCAGTACACCTCGGGCTCAACCGGCGAACCCAAAGGGGTGGTGCTGACCCACGGCAACCTGGTGAGCAATGTGCGGGCTATCGGCTGGGGGGTGGAAGTGCGACCCGATGACGTGCCTATCTGCTGGCTGCCGCTCTATCATGACATGGGGTTAATTGGCTGCTGGCTCTTTGGTCTCTACTTCGGGCTCGCGACTGCGATCACCTCGCCGCTGCTGTTCCTCCGCCGGCCGGAGCGTTGGCTGCGGATGATCCAGGAGCACCGCGGCACGTTGTCGCCCGCGCCCAACTTTGCCTACGAGCTGTGTGTGCGCAAAGTGGAGACGAAGGACCTGGACGGCCTCGACCTGAGTTCCTGGCGGGTGGCACTGAATGGGGCTGAGCCTGTGATTCCCGAGACGCTGCGGCGCTTCACGGAACGGTTCCGTCCCTACGGCTTTCGCGCCGAAGCGTTGATGCCGGTCTACGGGCTGGCGGAGTGCACGGTGGCGCTCTCATTCGCGCCGCTCGGACGAGCGCCGAAAATCGACACGATCGCGCGCGACCCGTTCCTGCGCGAACAACGCGCGGTGGCAGTGACAGCGCCGGGGGAGCCGCCGCTGCGGTTCGTCTCGGTGGGGCGGCCGCTGATCGGGCACGAAGTGAAGATTGTGGACGCGGAGGGGAACCCACTGCCAGAGCGGAGGGAAGGGCGGTTGTTCTTCCGCGGTCCGTCGGGCATGGTCGGCTACTATCGGAATCTGGACGCCACCTGCGCCATCAGTTGCGACGGCTGGTACGACTCGGGCGACCTCGCCTATCAGGCGGAGGGCGAACTCTACATCACCGGCCGCAGCAAGGACCTGATTATCAAGGCTGGCCGCAACATCTATCCCCACGAGCTGGAGGAGATTGCCGGCGAAGTGGACGGCATCCGCAAAGGCTGCGTGGCTGCCTTCGGCGTGACCGACCCGGAGCACGGAACGGAGCGGATTGTGGTGGTGGCGGAAACGCGGGAGACGAGTGACTCCGCGCGCACGCATCTGCATGCGCGCGTCTTGCACGAACTCTCGCACACGGGCCATCCACCGGACGAGCTCGTGCTGGTTCCCCCGCAGACGATTCCCAAGACGCCGAGTGGAAAGCTGCGCCGGGACGCGACGCGCCGGCTCTATCTCGCGGGCGAGTTGACGCGCTCGCGCGCGCCCGCGTGGTGGCAGCTGGCGCGACTCCTGCTGCGTGCGTGGCTGAAGCGTTGGGCTGTCCGACCGCAGGGATAGCTGCGGGGGTCAGCGGCTGCGGTGGCGTCCCGGACGCCGCATTTTTTTCTTCGGGCGTGCGCCAGCACTGGAGTTTGTTATTTCATCGAGCGAGAGCATCCGCGACTCGCGAAAGGAACGCTCCGCCGCCAGCGCAATCGCCAATGCCTGGCGCCCGTCAAATCCGCTGATGGCTGGTTCGGCTCCACGAGAAACGCGCGCAACAAAATCCTGCAGTTCGCGCAAGTAAGCTGCCTCGAAGCGAACCAGAAAGTGGCGTGGGAAATCGGGTGGCGTCGTGCTCTCGATCCAGACCGGCGGCACCGGCCCGCGGTAGAAGCCGATCTGCAGGGTTCCCTTCGAGCCGATGACCTCGGTGCGGATGTCGTAGCCGTAGAGCGCCTGGCGGAAGGACTCGACGTTGCCGATGCCGCCGCGGGCAAAGTGGAGGTTGACAAAGCCAATGTCCACGTCCTGCGCTGCGGCCAGTTCGGGACAGGCCACGATCGCGCCGGTTGCCTGCACGCACGCGACCTCGTCAGCCATCAGCCAGCGGGCCAGGTCAAATTCGTGAATGCTGGCATCCAGGAACAGGCTTCCGCTCAAGCCGGCCTCGAAGTAGCTGGGCGGCGGTGCCTTCGGGTCGCGGCCGATAGCTTTGAAGATGAGCGGCTCACCGATCTCGCCCGCGTCAATGCGCTCTTTGGCGGCGGCATAGGCGGGGTCGTAGCGGCGCATGAATCCGAGTTGCAGGAACACGCCTGCTTTCTCAACCGCCGCCAGCGCGCGGTCGGCTTCTGGCAGTGTCAAGGCCAGGGGTTTCTCGCACAGGATGGCCTTCCCCGCGGCGGCGGCCAGGCGGATTCCTTCAGCATGAAACTTCGCGGGGGAGGCAAGCACGACCGCTTCGACTCCGGGTTGGCGGATGGCTTCATCCGGGTTGGCGGTGAACCTGGCGACGCCGAGCTCGCCGGCCACGGTGCGCGCCCGTTCCCGATCCGTGTCGGCGACTACAACCACGCGTGCCTCGGGGACAGATCGAAGGAGGTTCTCCGCGTGGCGCTTTCCCATTACGCCCACGCCGATGACGGCGAGGCCGAGTGGGGCTTTGGGCATTGGCTCCTTCGGATTTTCTGGCTGGACAGGCCCCGAAAGCTTTCGGGGCAGGCGGGAATAGTGGCGGTGGGCAGTCCTGTTGTCAAGAGCCGGTTAGGGCAAGGCCTGTCCCGTGGCGGCGTCAAACAGGTGCAGGTGCGCGGGATCGAAGGTGAACCAGACGGCTTCCTCAAAGTCGTAACTCTGCGTTCCGGGAACGCGGGCGCTCAGGCGATGTTCACCCGCGCGGAAGCTGACGAGAGTCTCGTTGCCCGTGGCTTCACACACATAGACACGACCTGCCAGCCAGCCGGGCTCCCCCTGCCGGGAGAGACGCACGTGTTCGGGGCGCACACCGAGCGTGACGCGCGGAGCCTGGCGGGCGGCGGTCAGGAGCGCTTCGGGAAGCGGCACGCGGAGGTCGCGGGCGGTGAACGCAGCGGCCGAAAAGTCCACGCTGCCTTCGACGAGATTCATCGGAGGGCTGCCCACGAAGCCTGCGACGAAGAGATTAGCAGGATGATGATAGATGGCCATCGGCTCACCCAGTTGCTGGAGCACGCCTTTCTGCAGCACGGCCACGCGATGCGCCAGCGTCAGCGCTTCCGCTTGGTCGTGCGTGACGTAGAGCATCGTCACACCCAGGCTGTGCTGGAGGTGCTTGAGCTCCATCCGCATCTGCAGCCGCAGCTTGGCGTCAATGTTCGAGAGCGGCTCGTCGAGCAGGAAGGCATTCGGGTTGCGGATAATGGCGCGGCCCAGCGCCACGCGTTGGCGCTCGCCGCCGGAAAGCTCGCGCGGTCGGCGCGCCAGCAAGGAGGTCAATTCAAGTCGGGCCGCCACCTGCTTGACGGTGGCGGCGATCTGGTCCTGTCGCCAGTGGCGCACGCGCAGCGGATAGGCGAGGTTCTCGGCCACGCTCATGTGCGGGTAGAGGGCATAGCTCTGGAAGACCATGGCAAAGTCGCGGGCGCGCGGACTCAGATGGGTGATGGCGCGCTCGCCGAGGTAGATTTCCCCGCTCGTCACGGCTTCCAAGCCCGCCAGCATGCGCAGAATGGTTGTCTTGCCGCATCCAGTCGGCCCGAGCAAGACCAGCAATTCGCCCGCCTGCACCGCGAGGCTCAGGTCGGCCACGGCCACCACCTCGCCGTACTTCTTCGTCACGTGTTCGAAGCGAATCTCCATCGGCTTTAACCTTTGACGGCGCCGAGGGAGAGTCCGCGGACCAGGTAACGTTGCACGGCCAGCGCAAACAGAAACACCGGCAGCATCGCCACTACGCCTGCAGCACTCATCGCGCCCCACTTGATTTCATACTGCGTGACCCGCCCGGCGATTCCGACCGGCAGCGTCATCACCGCGTCGGTCTGCGTCAGGATCAGCGCGAACAAGAACTCGTTCCAGGCAATGATGAGGCAGAAGATGGCGGTGGCCGCCAGGCCCGGCGCGACGAGGGGAAGGACGATGTCGCGCAGCGCTCGCAGGCGCGAGCTGCCGTCCATCAGGGCAGCTTCTTCCAGCTCCGGCGGCACCTCCTCGAAAAACCCGCGCATCATCCAGATGACAAACGGCAGCATGAAGCCCACATAGACGACAATCAAGGCCAGCCGAGTGTTGAGCAGCCCCACATCACGCACGAGCAGGAACAGCGGCAGGATGGTCACAATCGGCGGAACCATCCGGGTCGAGAGGATCCAGAGGGAGAGGTGGCGATTCCAGTTGCGTTTCATCGGCAGGCGCGCCAGAGCGTAGGCGGCTGCCGTGCCCAGCGCCAGCGCCAGCAGCGTGGCCACTGCCGCCACGACCATGCTGTTCCAGAGATAGCGGCCGAAGGGGCGCGCAAAGAAGATGTCGCGATAGTGCTCCGCGGTGGCGGCAAAGCGAAACCACAAGGGCGGCACGGCAAACTGATCCACGACCGACTTCAGGCTGATGGTGGCGACCCAGTAAATCGGCAGCAGCGTGGGCAGCAAGGCAACCAGCAGCAGCAGGTACACCCAGGCCTGTTTTCGCATCAGCTTTTCTCCGCCGCCGGTGTGCGGCCGCGCAACAGCCGGATCAGCCAGAGGCTCACCACGGTGGTGATGGCCAGCAGGACAAAGGAGAGAGCCGCGCCGTAGTGGAAGTTCACGAAGCGGAAAGCATTGCGGTAGATGTAGAGGCTCGCGGTCTCAGTGGCGAAGCCCGGCCCGCCTTCGGTCAGGATGAAGATCTGGTCGAACACCCGCAGCAGATCGAGCAGCCGCAGCAGCACCGCCACCAGCACCGTCGGCCGGAGCAGCGGCCAGGTGATGTCGCGAAACACTTGCCAGCGGCTTGCCCCATCCATTTGCGCGGCCTCGTAGGGCTCGGTGGGCAACGACTGCAATCCCGCGAGCAAGAGCAGGAACATGAACGGGGTCCACTGCCAGACGTCTACCAGAATGACGGAAGCCAGCGCCGTCTGCTGCCCCGCAATCCAGAGCAGGCCGGAGGTGTCCGCGCCCAGCGACTGCAACGTCCCATTGATGAGACCAAAACTGGGGTTGTAGAGGAGGCGCCAGATCACCGCTGCCACCACCGGCGGCATCAGCATCGGCAGCAGCAGCAGCGTGCGGAAGAGATTTCGTCCGGCCAGTGCACGGTTCAGCAGCAGCGCCAGCAGCAGCCCCAGAGTCAATTCCAGCACCAGCGCGCCTGCGGTGTAGAGAAACGTCTGCAGGAGCGCAGTTCCAAACAGGCGGTCGGAGAGGATGCGGTGGAAGTGGTCCGCCGTCCACGCACCAGTGGGAGTGGTCAAGCTCAGACGGAGGGAATAGAAGAGCGGATAGATGGAAAGCGTCATGAGAACAAGCACGGCCGGCGCGAGCATGAGCAGCGCGAGCCGGCGGTCGGCGCGGCCGAGTTCGCCGCGGACGCTTTCTTCTCTGGCAGCCACTTAGGGATTCCGTTTCAAGATTTGAGCAATCTGAGCCTGGGCCTGCCGGAGCGCATCCTCCGCGCCGAGTTCGCCGGCATTGGCCTTGGAAAGATAGACGCCCAGGACGTTCTCCATCTCGTTCCAGAGCGGCGTGCGCGGGCGTGGACGGGAGGTCTCCAGCGAGTGCAGCTGCACGGGATAGGAGCGATATTTCGCCCGCAGGCCGGGGTCCTGGAACAGGCTGCGTCGCGTGGGCGGGTTGCCGCGCTCGGCGGAAATCCTCATCTGCTCGGGGCTCGTTGCCCACAGGATGAAGTCGAATGCGCGCTCGACGTGGCGGGACCCGCGCGGAATGGCAAGCAACCAGTTCCCGATGGCCGCCACGCCAGCCCGCTGCTGGCCTGGAATGGCGGAAAAGCCAATCTTGCCGACCACGCGTGATTTCGACGGGTCGTCCACGGCGGGAATCCAGGCGGGCCAGTTGATCGACATCGCAGCCGTGCCTTGCAGCAGATGGGCTGCGACTTCGTCGGCATTGAAGCTGGCGTAGCCAGGCGGCGAGAGCCGCCCGAGTTCCAGCATGAACTCGAGCGCCGCAATCGCCTCCGGAGAATCGAGCGCTGGGTTTCCCTGCGCGTCGAGGATGTCACCGCCGAAAGCCCAGAGCAGCGGCATGAAGTCGGCTACCACGGCATTGCCCTGCGCTGCGCGCATAACGTACCCATAGACATTTCTCTCCCCGCGCCGGATCGCGCGTGCCGCGCGCCCCACGTCGGCCCAGGTCTTCGGTGCGGCCAAGCCGTACTTCTCAAACAAGTCCTGGCGATAGAAGAAAAGTTGCGAATTGCCGACGTAGGGAAGGGCGTAGAGATTCCCGTTTCCGTAGGGATCCCGGCAGACTGCCAGGCAGGGCGCAAGGAAGTCATCGTCCGGTCCCGTCGGGGCTTTCTGGGCGAACAGCGGTTCCAGCGGAGTCATTTCTCCGGTGGCCGCGTAGCGCGGCATCCAGGGGTCGTCCAGCATCAGGACGTCGTAGGCGCCGGTGCGGTTGAGGAGGTCCACCAGTTGCTTTTCGAACAGGTTGGCATACGGCAGCTCGACAATCTGAGTCCGGACACCGAACCGCCGCTCATAGTCGGCCGCCGCCGCCTTCAGAGCATCGCCTTCGACGCCGGCGTTGACTGCGATCGTAAGCTCGGCGGCCGGCGGGCTGGGCTGGCAGGTGCCGAGAAGCAGAACGGCAAGCAGGAGCAGCGGAAAAACAAAGCCGATTTTCGGCAACATCGCAGCTCTCATCCCGCGCATGATGCTTGCTACCCGACCTTCCGAAGACAAGCCTATCCGGAACGCTCTCCGGCGTCCACTGCGACGCAGACGAGGGCTCGATCTTGGGATATAGTCTGTTCGGGGGACGGAAATGAAGCTTGGATGCAGCTCGCAGTCCTTCGACCTCGCCTTGCAGCAGAAACGAGCCGACATTTTCTCCTGGATTGACTACTGCGCCGCCACGCTTGAACTCGATGGGATCGAGATCGAAGACAAGCACTTTCCTTCTTCCGCCGACGATTCTCTACCCGCACTGCGCGAGAGGCTGGCCGCGCGGCGGCTGGTTCTCTCCAGTGTCACCATCATGAACAACTTTGGCCTGGCGACTCCGGCCGAGCGCGCCGCCCAGGTGGAGTACGTGTGCCGCTGGATTGAGCGGGCGCGCACGCTGGGTTCTCCGCGCGTGCGCATCTTTGCCGGCTGGCCACGCTCTGCCGACCGCGAGGGGCTCTGGGAGGCCATGATTGAGTGTCTGCGCCAGGTATCCCGTTGCGCGGAGCAGGCTGGGGTCACGCTTTGTCTCGAGAACCACAACCACGCCGGCTTTGTGCAGGTAGCGGAGGACGCGCTGCGAATCTTCCGCCAGATTGAGTCTCGCTGGCTCCGGCTCAACCTGGACACCGGGAACTACCTCGATGGCCTGGCCTCGATCGAAAAGACGGCACGCTACGCCGCCCACGTGCACGCCAAGCTGCGTGACATCGGCGCCGACGGTGGGGAGAAAACGCTCGACTACCCCGCCATCGTGAACGCCCTGAGAAGCGCCCACTACGATGGGTTCGTCTCATTGGAGTACGAAGGGCGGCAGGATCCCTTCGTGGTCGTCCCGCGGGCCGTGGCCTATTTCAGAAAGCTACTTCAGGGCGGAGAGACGGGCTAGCCCGCCTTGGTTGGCCGCCAGGAAAGTTTTTCTTGTACGGCACAGGGGTTTAGTGTAGAAGGTTGCTCCCATCGGGGTCATTCTTTCAGGATAGCGGGACTGGGGCAGCGGATGGGGTATCCCGCACCACAAGAGGACAAGACCGGAGGGTTTCCAATGAAGATGAGGGGGCTTGCGTCATTCTGCCTGGCATTGGCGATTGGGGGCGTCCTGGCGGGGTCGGCCACCCTGCTCTACGGGCAGGCGCAGAGCAATGCGGTGGATCTGTCGGGTACGGTGAGTGATCCGCAGGGCGCAGTTGTCCCTAGGGCGAGCGTCACCGTGCGGAACAAGGCCACCAACATCACCCGCACCACCACCAGCGACACCGACGGCGTGTACCGGTTTCTAGCCCTGCCGCCAGGTATCTACGAGATTGCGGTGGAGGCGAGGGGGTTTGCCCGCGTTGTCAACGCGGAGCTGCGGCTGGAGATAGGTCGGGCGGCCGAATACAACGTCGCCCTGCAAGTGCGGCCCGGGTTGGAGGAAGTAGTTGTCACCGAGCAGACCGAATTGATCGAAACCCAGCGAACCGCCGTGGCCGAGACCGTGACCCAGCGTCGCATCGAGAATCTTCCCATCAACCAGCGCGATTACCTCAACTTCAGCCTGCTGACTTCCAACGTGGTGCGCGACGCCGCGCCCAGCATCGGCGCGGCGCCGACTTCCGGCATCAACTTTGCTGGGCAACGCGCGCGCTCCAATCTCGTCACTGTGGATGGTGCCGACGCCACCGACAACTCCATCAACGGGGTGCGAGCGACGGTCAGCCAGGAAGCAGTGCAGGAATTCCAGATTGTCAGCGGCAGCTATCTCCCGGAGTTCGGCCGCGCGGCCGGCGGCGTGATCAACATTGTCACCCGCGGCGGCAGCAACGACCTCCATGGCAACGCCTTCGGGTTCCTCCGGCACAAGTCGGTCCAGGCACGCAACCCCTTCTCCAACATTTCCGACCCGCCCTTCACGCGAGTGCAGGCCGGCGCCACGCTGGGCGGGCCCATCCGGCAAGACCGTACGTTTTACTTCTTTGCCTACGAGACGCGACGCCGCCGCGAGGCCGGGTTTTCTTCCATTGGATCTAATAACTTTGGCTTTACGAACTTTCCCGGCGGGTTTCTGGTCACGTCGCAGCAGGCTGCCTTTGTCACCAATGCTTTCTTGAACGGCAATTGCGGCGGTGCCTGCCCCGGCGTGGGGCCCTTCAATCTCGCCGATGGTGTCAATACAGTGCTCGACAATTACTTCGTCCTGGCGGCGGGAGGAGCCGGGACGGCTGTCAATGGAACCAACGCCTTCAGCGGGCCGTTCATCCTGAGCTGCACCGCGCGGCCTTCCGCCGATCAGACCGCCTCGCCCTGTCTGCCGGTCGAGGCCCTGCCGGGCGAGTTGCGACATTTCGTCCCGCTTTCCCAGCTCACGGGCAACTATCCGGTCGCGGAGGGGACCAGCTTCTGGTCGCTGCGGCTGGATCACCAGTTCAATCCCAATCACTCGGTCTTCGCGCGCGTCAACTGGACGCCCAGCACCCAGGATGGCATCCAGGTCAATGCGCAGAACCAGAACTTCGGGCAGAACGCTTTCTCGCGCACCTCGTTGCAACAGTTTCGCGACTGGGCGGTGGTGAGCCAGCTGACGAGCACGTTGGGGACGGCCTACGTCAACCAGTTCCGGTTTCAGTGGGCGCGTCGCGGGCTTTCCTACCGCTTTGCCGAGGCTCCGGGCGGCGACCAGGTGGCCGTCAACATCGGCGGCTTTGCTTTCTTCGGGCGCGAGCCCTTTTCCTCCATTGACCGCGCCGAGAAGCGCTGGCAGTTCACCGACATTCTGGCCTGGGTGCGCGGCCGTCATACCTTCAAGTTCGGTGGCGATGTCAACTTCCTCTCGGTTGATCCGCGCGGCGGCAATCAAATTTTCCAGTTGAACTTCGGCGGCCTGTACAACTTCGGTGCGCTCAGTGCGCCCACGTTCGGATTCCCTTCCAGCATTGCCGGGGTCGCTGTGCCCGCCTTCAATGCCGTGCAGGCCTACGGGCTCGGCATCCCGCAGATCTTTATCCAAGGGTTGGGTGACTCGAACAGCCCCTTTGATCTGAAGACATTTGGGTGGTTTGCGCAGGACTCCTGGCGTGTTCGCTCGAACCTGACACTCAATTTTGGTGTCCGCTATGACTACGAGGCGACGCCCGTCTTTCCGCCGGGCGGCCCGACGGTGAACGACGCGGGCCGCGCCCTGCTGGGGCAGGCGCAGGTGTTCTTGGGTGTGCTGGAGGGGCTGCGGCGCGACAAGAACAACTTTTCGCCGCGCGTCGGCCTGGCTTGGGACCCGTGGGGCAACCACAAGGCTGTGATCCGGGCGGCCTACGGCATCTTCTTCGACCACCCGCTGCTGGCCCTGGCGTTCAACTCCAACACCGCCGACGGCTCGCAGTCGGTGCAACAGTTCGTGCCGCCAGGCAGTCCTCTGTCCACCTCGTTCAATGCGGCTTCGCTCTTCCAGGGTATCCTGCTCGCGCCGGCGAGCTTCGGCTACCGTCCCACGGAGGGACGCTTCGATCCTTTCCTCTCAAATTCCACCTTCATTAACCTGAACTTTTGCCCCCAGCCCACGCCCGACCCGGCACGCGTGTGCGGCGGGGGTCCGGTTCCCCTGGCGATCCTACCCTGGACGCTGCCCACGCACGGAGCCTTCGACTATGCCTATTCGCAGCAAGGCAACGTGACGATTGAGCGGCAGCTCTTTGGCGACTTTGCCCTCAGTGCCAGCTACAACTATGTGCGCGGCCTGCACCTGAACCGCCCGCGGAACATCAACACTACCGACCCCTCCCTGCTGGTCTTCAACTTCCAGGCCGCCCGCGCGGCGGGGATCGCAGCGGGTGACCCGCGTTTCTTTGCCCTTCCCACCTCAAGCACGGCCACTTTCACCGTGGTCGTCCCAGGTATCTTCGGGTTTGTGAACGCGGCCGGGCCGTTTAACGGTGCACCGGTCGGGCAGCCGTTCGCCTTCAACTACTTCCGGGCCTCCGGGCCGAATCTGGCGTTCACCGGGCCGCTTGGTATCACCGATGCCAGCGTGGCGGGTTTGATTGCGGCCGCCAACGGAGCATTGGCGGGCATCGGCAGCGCGTTGCGCTGGCCGACGGGTCCCGGCTTTTTCGTGCCCTTCAGCGACGTGAACGTCCAGGAATCTTCGGGCAAGTCGGTTTATCACGGCCTGACGATCAACGTGAACAAGCGCTTCTCCCAGAACTACGAGTTCCTCGCTTCCTACACCTGGTCGCACGCGATTGACGATTCCACCGACCTGCAAACCTTGCTGAACCCGCAGGACAATCGCCGGCCCGACCTCGAGCGCAGCAACTCGACCTTCGACCAACGCCACCGCTTCGTGGTGAGCGGAGTCTTTCAGAGCGGCTTTCGGATGAGCGAGCCGGGCTTTTTCAACAAACTGCTCGCTGACTGGACCTTCGCCCCGATTGTGGAGCTTGCGACGGGGCGTCCGTTTACCGTGCTGGCGGGGTCGGACAACAATTTTGACTTCGGCTCCGCCACCGACCGGCCCAATATCGTTCCCGCGGGTGCACCCGGCTCCGTGTCGTCGCCGTTTCTGCCGGGGGCGGGCTTCACGAGTCCCGCCCTGGATCAGAGGGCGACGCTCATCGGCAGCTTGGGGCGGAACACCTTCCGGCGCCCATCGGTGTGGATGGTGGACTTCCGGTTGTCGCGGCGGTTCAAGCTGAGCGAGCGGTTCTCCCTGGACTGGTTGAATGACTTCTTCAACATCTTCAACCGCTTCAACGTGGCCGACGTCAACCCGCTCTGCGATGGCACCATCGGTGGCTCCTGCATTGCGGGTCAGCCGACCGCGGCCCTCGATCCGCGGCAATACCAGCTCGCGCTGAAACTCATCTGGTAAGGCGATCCCGGCTGCCTGAGGGATCGAAAACGAGGATTTTCTACTGGTCTCTCTTTTTCCCGACCGCTGATACAATCCTGTCGAGGGTTCTTCTAACCAGGGGACGGAGTATGAGCGGCGCCGATCTGATTGCCCTTATCGTGGTTTTGGCCGGAGTGGGCCTCGCGTTCTGGTTCAGCGTTCGACAGCAAACGCACACCTTTCGAGAAGAGATGCACAGGCTCCGGCAGGAAACGCAAAGTGCCCTGACCACCCAAATCGCACACGTGGTGCAAAGTTTCAATCAGCAGTTGGGTGAGGTGCGGGCAGCTTTGCAGCAGGGGATCTCAGAGGCGGGCCAGCTGGCATCGCAGGCGCAGCAGACAGTAGGACAGCGGTTGGCAGAGGCCACGCAGCTTCTGACCACGGTCGGTCAGCAACTCGGCGGGCTGCAAGAGGCGGGGCGCGAGCTTCGGTCTGCTGCGCGAACGCTGGAGTCGGTCCTCTCGGGTGCCCGTACGCGCGGCTCGTTTGGCGAGGTTGCCCTGGAACAACTGCTTTCTGACATCCTGCCACGCGACCGCTTTGCGTTGCAGTTTCGATTCGCTACCGGAGCGGTGGTGGATGCAGTAGTCAGAATGGCCGACAAGCTTCTGCCCATCGACTCCAAATTCCCGCTGGATTCCTACCGCCGGCTGCTCGAAGCAGCCTCACCCGAAGCCAACGAACAATCGCGCAGAGAGTTTGCCCGCGCGGTCCGGAAGCACGTGGACGATATCGCCGAAAAATACATTGTCCCGTCAGAAGGCACTTTGGAAGTGGCCTTCATGTTCGTAGCCTCGGAAAGTGTCTACTACGAGCTGCTCGTGACGGAAGACGGTTCCGGGAGCGTCGCCGCCTACTGCCGATCGAAACGCGTGGTTCCCGTCTCTCCCAACACCCTGTATGCCCATTTGGCCGTTGTGCTGATGGGTTTGCGCGGCTTGCAAGTTGAAGAGAATGCGCGTCGCCTGCTCGGGAGCCTCGCGGGCTTGCAGGCCGACCTGGGCGCTTTTGCGGAGGTGCATGCGAAGCTTGGCACTCACCTCAGGAATGCTCAACAAAGCTATGCCGATGCAGCTCCCAAGCTGGAGAAGATGGAGCGGAGCCTGGCAGCGCTGGCGCGAGGCGAACTGCCCCAACCGGTGTCGGAGCTGGCGGAGCGAAGCGACTAGGCGGGTTTGGCGGTCAATTCGTAGATCTTGGCGTCCACAAACAACTGAAACAGCAGGGGGTCAAGCTGGCCGTCCTTGACCATGTCGCCCAGGATCTCGATGGCGCGGCGGACGGGCACGGCCTTTTTGTAGGGGCGGTCGGCAGCCGAGAGGGCGTCGAAGATGTCGGAGATGGTCATCATGCGCGTCTGCGCCGGGATTTGGTCGCCCTTCAGTTGATAGGGATAGCCGGAGCCGTTCAGCAGCTCGTGGTGGGCCCGCGCGATCATAGGGATTTTGTTGATGTCTTTGTTCCAGGGGATTTGGCGCAGGAAGAGGAAGCTCTGCTCCACGTGGGATTCGATCTGCTTGCGCTCGTCCGGGTCCAGGCTTCCCTTGGGGATGGAGAGGAAGCGGACTTCTTCCGCGCTGAGCCAGTTGTGTTCGACGCCGCGGGGGTCGCGGTAGGTGCGCTGCGCGATCTCGAGCAGCTTCTCGAAGTTCCCCTCCGGGAGCACCGTCGGTTCGTTGACTTGGAGAATGAACTGCAGGTAGTCATCTAGCTCCCGCAACCGGAGTTCGTACTCCTGATCCATGAGTTGGAGGGCCTCGGCCACGTCTTTCCGGTTGGCCCGCTGCAGGTACTCAATCTTCCTTTTCGCGTATTCGGCCTCGAGCGCCTTGCGGATATAGTCGAACCGCTGCCGGACGACCTCCAGCTGCAGCGGGTAGAGCTTCTTGGCCTTGACCAAGACCTCCTCGCGCACGCCGACCTTGCCGAAGTCGTGCAGCAGAGCCGCGTAGCGCAACTCCTTCATCTGCTCGCGGCTGAAGCGCAGCGGGGCGTAGGGGCCAGTCTCTACCTTGTCCACCACTTCCGCCAGCCCGCACGTCAGCCGGGCAACACGGAACGAATGGCCGGAGGTGGTGGGATCGCGCTGTTCGATGGCGGTTACGGCCGCCTTCACGAAGCCTTCGAAGAGGTTCTGGATATTCTCGTAGAGCACGTTGGTCTCGTAGGCGACCGCGGCCTGCGAGGCCAGTGAGCCGGCCAGCTCCTGCCGGCGCTTGGGGTAGGGAATCACCTGCTCTTCGACCGCTTCCGGTGTGGTGAGGCGCGCGTTCCAGTCGCGCTTGGAGTTGAGCAGTTGCAGCACGCCGATGGTTTCACCTTTCTGGTTCTTCATCGGAATGGTGAGCATGGACTTGGTACGGTAACCGGACTCTTCGTCGTAGCGGCGGTTGAAGCTGTAAGGGGCGTCTGGCGGGAGCTCGTAGACGTCTTCGAGGTGGAGCATTTCGCCGGTGACGGCGACATAGCCGGCGATGCTCTTGGGGTTGAGCGGCATGGTGAACTCGGTGAAGCTGACCGACACGCTGTCGTTCTGCGTGAGCTTGAAGCGCAGGCGGCGCTCGGTTTCCGACACTTCCTCGACTAGGTAGAGGGAACCGGCATCGCTGGCGGTGATTTCGCGGCTCTTGAGCAGGATGAGATTGAGCAGGGCCTGCGTGTCGCGCTCGGAGGAGAGCGCGATGCCGATGCGGTTCAACTCGTCAATTTCCCGCGAACTCTGCTCCACCTGCCGCTCGGCTGCTAGTGCGCGTGCCGTCAGCTCCAGGTTCTCAAAAGCGGCGGCAACGACGCGCGTCAACATCGCAGGCGGTACATTGGCGGGCAAGTAGGCAAAGATGCCGTGCCCCGCCGACAAGCGGTTCGCAGGCGTGGCGTTCACCAGGCACACAACGCGCAGGTGTGCATCCTGCGTCGGAAGATTCTTGATATCACTGCCATCGCGTTCCGCATCCGCCAGCCAAACGGTAGCGATCTCTCCGAGCCCGGCAGGCGGCTTGTCCCGCGATACGCCGACACGCTGATAGGGCTCCTCGATCTGGGCAGCCAGCGCCGCTACGGGCGAGTCTTGGTAGTAGCAAATCTGTTTTCGCATCGAAGGTCCAGTGTCCTGCTTCCTGGCTCTTTCGTCCCCCTCGCGGCGCCAGTGCCGCCGGGAGGTCCTGGCGAGGTCAGGTTCCCACTAGTATACCCGATTTTGCGCTACCGAATCGTAACGAAGAGTTTCGGCGCGTTTCCGGGCGATAGGCGGGCAGTGGAGGCTATAATGGTGCCCACTGGGACGCTTGCCAATTCGGATGCACGGGCTCCGCACAATTTCCCGCAATCTCTGGGCGCACCGCTTTGCCTTCTTCCTCAGCTTCCTGATTACCATGGTCTGGCTGGGCGTCTACACCGCCATCTACCTGCTGGAATGGCGGCTGCCCTTTCTGGACTTTGTTGACTCGGTCGAGCTGCGCAGTTACGACACCCGCTTCAAAGTGCGCGGGCCGACCCCGCCCACGGGCGAAGTGGCCATCGTCGCCATCGATAGCAAGACCATCGATGCCCTGGGCAGCTTCCCGTTTTCCCGCATCCACTTCGCCCGCCTCATTGATCAGTTGGCCCGAGACGGCGCCAAGGTGATCGCCTTCGATGTCACCTTCCCCAAGCCGGACGAGAAGTCAGGGATCGAAGCCGTACGGTCGGCACGGCGGGAGTACTTGGCACGTGTCCCCGCAAGCGACCGAGACACCGCTTACTTGGAACGATTGGACGCGCTGGAGCAGGAGGCCGACGCCGACCGCCAGTTCGCCCAGGCCATCGCGCGCGCGGGCAATGTCGTGCTGGGGCAGTTCTTCTACTTCTCTGCGCGAGAAGTGGAACACATCGACCCGGCCGTGCAGGCGGAATACGATGGGATTCTGGCCTTCGGCGCCTATAGCAACGTCCGCCCGTTGCCCGCCTATCCCGGCGAGCCAGTGCCCCCGCTCGCCCAGACGTTTGTCGGCCCGGAGGCCGTGCTGGCGCGCCCCAACCTCCTTCTGTTCGCCGAGGCGGCCAATTACAACTTCGGCTACTTCAACTTTTTTCCCGGCGCCGACCCGGTGATGCGCCGAGCGCAACTCGTCATCCGTTATCGGGATGACTTCTACCCCGCGCTCGACGCCCAGGTTCTGAAGCGTTATCTGGACGTCCCTGACCAGGAGTTCGGCGTTTACTACAACCGCGCGGGTGTCGAACACATCGGCTTGGGCAAGCTCCGCCTGCCCACCGATGCCCTGGGCAGAATGCTCATCCACTACCGCGGCTATGCGGGCACGTTCCCCACTTTCTCGCTCTCCGATGTCGCCGCCGGACGCTTCGCCCCGGGCACCTTCACCGGCAAGATTGTGCTCGTGGGGCCGACCGCGCTCGGCATCCCCGACCACCATCCCACCCCTTTTCAGGAGACGGGGTTTCCCGGCGTTGAGATTCACGCCAACGTCATCGACACCGTCCTGAACGGGCTCTACATCGCCCGCGGCGGGCGGGAGGAGTGGATTGACATTCTCGTCATCCTGCTGCTGGGACTCGTGCTGGGGAGCGTGCTGGCGCAGGTGCGCCTGGTCTGGACCACCCCCATTGCGCTGCTCGTCCTGCTGGTGTTTATCGCAGGCTCCTACCTGGCGTTCGTGCGCTACCAAATGTGGCTCAACGTCATCGTTCCCACCACGCTGGTGGTGGCGAATTTCGCCGCCGTGGGTACCTACCGGGCTTTCTGGGAGGAACGCGAGAAACGCAAGGTGCGCGCAGCCTTCCAGCAGTACGTGCCGCCGGGATTGATCCGCGAGATGCTGAAAGACCCCGGACGGCTGAGGCTCGGCGGCGAGGAGCGGGAGCTGACCGTGATGTTCTCTGACATCCGTGGCTTCACGAGCCTGTCGGAAAAGTTGTCGGCGCTTGAGCTCACCAGCTTCCTCAACTCCTACACCGACGAGATGACCGACATCATCTTCCGCCACTGGGGCACGCTCGACAAGTTCGAGGGCGACGCCATCATGGCCTTCTGGGGCGCGCCCTACGAGCAGGACGACCACGCCCGACGGGCCTGCGCAGCCGCCCTCGACATGGCGCGACGCGTGGACGAGTTGCGTGCCCAGTGGCGAGCGGAAGGCAAACCCGACATCAACATCGGGCTGGGGCTCAATACCGGCCGCGTGGTGGTCGGCAATATGGGTTCGCGGAAGCGATTCAATTACACGGTGCTGGGCGATGCGGTGAACCTGGCCTCGCGGCTCGAAGGCGTCAACAAAGAATACTCGACGCGCATCGTCGTCAGCGAGAGCACCTTCCGGCAGGCGAGCGACGTGGTCGGGTTGCTCCGCCGACGCGTGGGCGATTATTTTCGCCTGCCGCCGGAGGCCTTCTCGGCTGTGGACGGCAGCGAGCACCTCCGACGTGCCCGGCGCGTGGCGATGTATCTGGGGCAGCGGTTGGCGCTGGGGCCGCCAAGCTATCTGGCGCGCGCGTTCGGCGAAGAAGGCGAAGAGACGCTGCTGCGGGCGGCCGAACAGGTCCGGCAAGAAGTCCAAGTGGACAAAAAGCTCCAGCAGTTCTTGGAGGAGGTGCAGCGCTCCCTCAGCCTGTTCGTCTTCCGCCAGCTCGACTGGATTCGAGTCAAGGGAAAACAGGAGCCCGTGGCCATCTTCGAGCTGCTCGACTATCGCCGCGACGCCAATCCGTGGCAAGAGCTGCTCGACCTGTTTCAGGGCGGGCTCAACGCCTATCGCGCCCGCCAGTGGGACTTCGCCATCGAGTTGTTTCAACTGGCACTGGAAAGGCACCCGGAGGACGGGCCTTCCCGGCTGTTCCTGGCACGCTGCCAGCAGTTCAAGCAGCAAGAGCCCGAGCCCGGCTGGGACGGCGTCTACGTGATGAAAACAAAGTAGTCCCCCCTCAGGGTTCGTGCCCTTCTTCGATCCACTTCTCAATCAGGGAGGGAAAGATGGGTGTGGTCAGCAGGTGGACGAACTTGGCCCGGGCATTGCCAGTGGCAAGATAGCGGCGCAGGATTTCCCGCCCTACCGTGTAATTGAATGCGTAGGCCCCCCACTCGCGGTCAAACTGAATCGTCTTCAAGGCCCGAGCCCGATCCGACAAAGCGTATTTTTCCAGGAAGGCAACCAGTTCCTCTTCGCTGGCCTGCTGGTCGTGCAGCAGGAAGGGGAGGCGCTCGCGGGCGCGGCCGAGGGTTTCGAGCAGGGGGAAGATTCGCTCCCAGGTAGCAACGTCGGCTCCCGTCAACCCCAGCCGGGGAAACAGAGCGTCCCGGTGCCAGGCAAAAAACTCCGTGGGGGGCATCGACAAGTCCACGCCGACTTCGGCCACTGCCTCCGCCATGGTGTTCTGCGGCGTGTAGAGCGGACTTACGCACCACTCGAAGTAGCCCTTCTCGCGGTAGAGGCGCTGCTCGCGCGTGGCCAAGTCGGTGTGATGACCCGGGTAGGCTTCATGAGCAACGTAGCGATAGACGGTGGAGGCCGAGGCGGGAAGGTCGAGGTTGATCTCGATGCGCGAGTGCGCATTGCCCTCATACCAGTTGTAGCCACCCCAGGACTTGCCCGTGACGAAGCCCAAGTTCACCTTCTCGTTCTCCGGCAGCAAGAGCAGTTTGCGCGCGCGCGTGCGAGCCTCAGCCAGAGCCAACTGGTAGGCTGTCTCCACCTTGCTCGGCGCCAGGATAAAGGCTTTCTGCCAGGCGTCCAGCCGGTCAGCCAGCCGCCCGGGGCCGGGCAGGGCACTTTCCAGCGCGGTCAGTGCGGCTGCGAGTTCTTCCGGGGTGGGCGGCTTGACGTCAAGGTCAAACAGCAGGCGGGCCTGTTCGCTGACGCTGAACTTCTCGCCCTGGAGCATCCGGATTTTCGTTTCCAGCGCCGTCAACTGCTTCTCGAACCATCGGCGGCGAACCTCATTGCCCCGTGCTGTCGGAAGGGCGGAGAGCAATTCCTGCGCTTGGGCGCGCAATTCCGCCAGCGGACGCTTGCCCTCGCGCTGTACCTGCTCGCGCAGCTCCGGCGGGCCGTAGTAGTAGTCGTTGAAGCCCGGCTCGTGCAGGTCAATGCGCAGCACGAGCAGAACGTAGCTGCGGGCCACCTCGTCCAGGGTTGTCGAGCTGACCGCCGGCGGCGCGGCGCTGCCCGCGAGCAGGATCGTGAGGAGAAACGTGAGAACGAATGAAAAGCCTCTGCGCATTCGCCTCCCTCTGTGCCTTAGGATGGCGGCCTGGACAACACGGTTGATCGACTAGATGCCCCGCAATTGCTCCGCAC
The DNA here is from genome assembly GCA_037442885.1 of Acidobacteriota bacterium. Taxonomy (GTDB): domain Bacteria; phylum Acidobacteriota; class Terriglobia; order Acidiferrales; family 2-02-FULL-67-57; genus JACQTG01. The sequence continues at coordinate 52,718 of JBBIPK010000002.1, forward strand.
GAGCCGTGCGCTCCAGCGCAATCTGGTAGGCTGCCGTCTTCAGCGGCATCTTGGACTTCTGAGCCAGCTCGGCCACCTCGCGGTAGGCGCGCGCCAGGGTCTTGTAGAGTTCGGCGTTGACGCGCTCTTCTTCCCAGAAGGTCTGCTGCAGGTTCTGCGCCCACTCAAAATAGGAGACGGTGACGCCGCCGGCGTTGGCCAGGATGTCGGGGACAATGAGCACGCCCTTCCGCTGGAGGATTTCGTCTGCTGCGGGAGTCGTGGGGAGGTTGGCCGCTTCCACGATGATGCCGGCCTTCACGCGGGGGGCGTTTTTCTCCGTCAGCGCGCATTCCAAGGCGGCGGGGATCAGGACGTCGCAGTCCAGCTCCAGCAAGGCTTCATTGGAGAGCGGCTCCGCGCCCGGGCAGCCGCGCACGAACCGGTTCTTGCGAACGTAGGCGACCAGCTCGGGAATGTTGAGCCCCTGCGCGTGGAAGACTCCCCCGTTGACGTCGCTGACAGCAATAATGCGGCAGCCCTGTTCGGCCAACAGCAGCGCCGCGTTTGAACCCACATTGCCGAAGCCCTGAATGGCGACGCGCAGGCCCTGAAACGAACGGCCGAGGTCTTTGAGAAGCTCTCCGAGCACGATCATCACGCCGCGGCCGGTGGCCTGCTCGCGGCCGAGCGAGCCGCCCAGATCCACGGGCTTGCCGGTCACGCAAGCCGGTGAGTAGCCGTGCCGCGAGCTGTATTCGTCGAAGATCCAGGCCATCACCTGGGCGTTGGTGTTGACATCAGGTGCTGGCACGTCGCGGTAGGGGCCGAGGAGGAGGTGAATGCGGGCGATAAACTTGCGCGTGACGCGCTCGACCTCCGCCGGCGACATCGCGAGCGGGTCGCAGGCAATCCCGCCCTTGGCCCCGCCGAAGGGAATGTTGACCAAGGCCGTCTTCCAGGTCATCGCTTCGGCCAGGGCGCGCATCTCCTCCAAGTCCACGGCCGGATGGTAGCGCAGTCCGCCTTTGGCCGGGCCGCGTACCCCGCTGTGCTGGATGCGGTAGCCGATAAACACCCCGAGCGAGCCGTCGTCCATCTTCACCGGGACTTCCACGCGCACCTCGCGGAAGGGAAGCTTGAGCAACCGGCGCATTTCCGGTTCCAGCCCCAGGCGGTTGGCGGCCAGTTCGAAATTGCGCTCTACGATTTCGCGCGGCCCTTGGGCAGCCACGGACGCAGCCATGCCCACGCTCCCTTCGATTCCAGCTCCACGGGAAAAGTGGGCTCATTCTGGCGGGCAGCGTGCGGGTTGTCAAGGAAGCGCCGGTTTGACACCCCTCCAGGTCGTTGATAGCATCAAACGTTCGCACCACAAAGAGAGGTTCAACCGTGGCACGCGTATCTCGTCGGGAGCTCAAAGAGGACGAGTTCATCCACGGCTTTGAAGAGACGCTCGAGTTTCTTGAAGAACAGAAGGCGACGCTGATCGCCCTGGCGCTGGTGGTGGTGCTGGGGGCGGGAGCGCTCGGGTCATTGTGGTGGTACGGCAGGCGGCAGGAAGCGCGGGCGAGCATCGCCCTGGGCCGCGGACTCGAAATCTTTTCCGCGCCCATCCGCGCCAATCCCGCTGCAGCCCCGGATGCCTTCGGCCCCTCCTTCGCCAGCGAAAAAGAAAAGTACGAGGCCGCCCAGCGGGAGTTTGCGCGGCTGCGGAGGGAATTTTCCGGCACGACCGTGGCGGTGATTGCCAAGCACTACGAAGCGCTGGCCCTGGTGCAACTCGGCGAGCAGGACAAGGGTATAGGGATGCTCGAGGAAGTGAGCCGTGCCGCCAACCGGGAGCGGGCAGCGGTGGCGAAGCTCCATCTGGGCAGCCTGTATGAGAAATCAGGTCGGGTGGAAGACGCGCGTAAGCTCTATCGGGCGCTCGCGGCTGACCCGACGCTGAGCGTGCCGCGGCCGGTGGCGCTGCTGGCCTTGGCGGATTCGCTGGCGGGAACCAGCCCCGCGGAGGCGCGCAACCTCTACGAAGAGGTGAAACGCTTGGTCGGGGAGAGCCCTGTTTCCAGTCAGGTGGACCACCGCCTGGAGGCATTGCCGCCGAATCCGTAGCCACCACGCTGATGGGAGAATTGGCCTCGTATGCGATGGAGGAGCGGCACAGCCAGGGGCGCCGCCACCGGGAATCACCGCATCCCTACCGCAGCGAATACCAGCGCGACCGCGACCGCATCGTCCACTCGCGGGCCTTCCGCCGGCTGGAGGCCAAGACCCAGGTTTTCACCCAGCGCTTTTCCGACCATTTTCGCAACCGCCTGACCCATACCCTGGAGGTCTCGCAGATTGCCCGCACCGTCGGCGGCGTGCTCCGCCTGAACGTGGATCTGTGCGAGGCGCTGGCACTGGCGCACGACATCGGCCACCCTCCCTTCGGGCATGCGGGTGAGCGCCGCTTGGACGAGCTGATGGCGGAGCACGGTGACACCTTTGATCATAACCTGCACGCGCTCCGTATCGTGGAGAGCTTCGAGCAGCGTTACGCGGACTTCCCCGGGCTCAACCTGACGTTTGAGGTCCGGGAAGGGCTGATCAAGCACTCCCGAGACTACGACGTAGCCCGCTTTCCTGAACTCGCTGAGTATCGGCTGGGCGAGCGTCCGCCGCTCGAAAGCCAACTCATCGATCTGGCCGACGAAATCGCCTACAACACCGCCGATCTGGATGACGGGTATGAGGCGAAACTCCTGGACTTGGCCACGATCCTCGACGCCGTTCCCCTCGTCCGGGAGGCCTATGAGGAAGTCGCTGCCCGATACCCTCGGGCACCGGAAAAACTGCGCTTCAATGAAACCCTGAAGCGGGTCATTGACCAGTTGGTCTCCGACCTGATTGAGAATACACGCGCCGAAGTCACCGCCGCGAGGGTCGAGACGGTAGACGATGTGCGCCGGTTCTCGCGGCGCCTGGTCGCCTTCAGCCCGACTCGAAGCGAAGCGAATGCCCAATTGAAGCGCTTTCTCTATCAACGCCTGTACGCTCATCCGAAGCTGAACGCCGAGCGCGAGCAGGCGGTGAAGGTGCTGGAAGAGTTGTTCCGCTTCTATCGGCAGCATCCGGAGCGTCTGCCCCGCTACTATCAGGAGAAGACGGCTACCGAGCTTCCGCACCGCGTCGTCTGCGACTACATTGCCGGCATGACCGATACCTACGTCTTTCGCCAGTACCGCGAACTCTTCCAGGCCTCGGCGTCACCTGTGCCCCTGCGATGAACAGTTCGGGCTGATGCGGCCCGCATTGACGCCCGGAAAACCGCGCCGCTATAATCGCGCATCCCGATTCGCGGAACGGATGAGACGGCAGAGCGCAGTTGTTTGAACCCCACGAGCAGTTCCAGCAGCGCCAGCAGAAGCTCGCAGAAATCCAGAAGCTCCAACCCGATGTTTATCCCCACCGCTTTGATCTCACCCACACGGTAGCCGAGAGCGTCGCGCGCTACCAAAGCGTGGACGCCGCGCAACTGGCCGCCGAGCGGCCTCGTGTGCGCACGGCCGGGCGCATCCACGCTCTGCGCCTGCATGGCAAGACCGGCTTCGCAGACCTGCGCAGTGGCGGGCAACGCCTGCAGGCCTACTTTCGCCGAGATACGCTGGGGGAGACGGGATTCAAGCTGTTCGAGCTGCTCGACCTGGGCGACATCCTCGGTGTTGAAGGTTTCCTGTTCCGCACCAAAACGGGCGAACTGACCGTGCACGTGGAGCACACGACGCTGCTGGCGAAGGCGCTGCTACCGCTACCGGAAAAGTGGCACGGCCTGGCCGACGTAGAGGCGCGCCATCGCCAGCGCTATCTGGACTTGCTCGTCAATCCGGGGGTGCGGGAGATTTTCCTTACCCGGGCGCGCATCGTGAATTGGATCAGCGCCTTCCTTCGCGGCCGCGGCTTCGTCGAAGTCGAAACCCCGATGATGCAGTTGGTGGCGGCCGGTGCGGCGGCGCGACCTTTCCGGACGCATCACAATGCGCTCGACCTCGACCTCTACCTGCGGATCGCGCCTGAACTCTACCTGAAGCGCTTGGTCGTCGGCGGCCTCGACCGCGTGTTTGAAATCAACCGCAACTTCCGCAACGAAGGCATCTCCAGCCAGCACAATCCTGAGTTTACGATGCTGGAGTTCTACCAGGCCTACGCCGACTATCGCGACTTGATGAGCCTGACCGAGGAGATGCTGACGGGGTTGGCGCGGGAGATTGCCGGCAGCACGGAAGTCAACTACCGCAACCACCGCGTGGACTTCAGCCGCTGGCGGCGGCTGACCTTGCGGGAAGCCATCTGCGAGTACTGGCCCACGAACGACAAACCCGACCCGGACGAGTTGCGCCCGCGGCAGCCGGAGCGAATCTTCGCCCGTGTGCGACACTACAACGGCTGGGCGGAGCATGCAGGGCGGACGCTGCTGCCGGCGCCGGGCGCCGGGGAGGCAGGTGAGCCGGGAGTGTACCTGATGCGGCTGTTTGAGCTGGTCACGGATGACAAGCTCATCCAGCCGACGATTGTGTACGAATTCCCGGCCGTGGTGTCGCCGCTCGCCAAGACCTCGGATGCCGACCCCGAGTGGGCGGAGCGGTTCGAAGTTTTTGCCGGAGGGTTGGAACTGGGGAACGGCTACAGCGAGATCAACGACCCCCTGGAGCAGCACCAGCGCTTTTCCGAGCAGGCGCGGTTGCAAGCCGCGGGCGTGGAGGAGGCGCAGGCAGTGGATGAGGACTACGTGCGCGCCTTGGCCTATGGGATGCCGCCCACGGCGGGCGAGGGCATCGGCATTGATCGTCTGACGATGCTGCTGACGAATTCCCGCTCCATCCGCGAAGTCATCCTCTTTCCCCTGCTGCGCCCGGTGCGCAAGTCAGAGGAAGGCAGCACGGACAATAGCGCTGGGCAGAAAAGCACCTGAGGTTGGCAATGCAGTTTGAATGGTTCGTGGCGCGGCGCTACCTGGGCGCGCCCCGCAAAGGCTTTCTCTCAGTCATCACTGTGATTGCGGTGACTGCGGTTTCTGCCGGGGTTATCTCGCTCGTGCTGGCGCTCTCGGTCAACGCGGGTTTCCGGCAGACCTTTGAACAACGGCTGCTGGGCTCGACGGCGCATCTGAGCATCACACGGAAAGATGCCAGCGGCATCCGCGAGTATCGGGAGCTGGCGACGCGGCTGGCGGCCCTGCCGGGTGTGACGACGATTTCGCCGGCCCTCTATGAGACCGTGCTGCTCTCGAGCGGCTCGCGGGCGCAGGGGGTCGTGCTCAAAGGGCTTGACCCGCAGCAAGCGCACGAGCTGAAGAGCTTTCTGGCACAGTTGCCCGAGGGTGGTGCGGAAGCTCTCCGCGCTCCGGCGAGGGAACGCCCGATGCCGCCTCTGCTGGTGGGGAAAGAACTGGCGCGGCGGCTGGGGATTTTTGTCGGGGATGCGGTGCTGGTGACCAGCCCGCAGGGTCACCTGACGCCGTTCGGGCTGGTGCCGAAATACCGCAGCTTCGAAGTAGTGGGGATTTTCGAGTCCGGATATTACGACTTCGACGCAGGCTGGGTCTATACGACGCTGCCGGCAGCGCAGCAGCTTTTCGGGCTAGGAAATGTGGTCTCGATTCTGGAGTTGCGGCTGAGCGACCTCTACGCTGCCGAGCGGCTGGCGGCGGCAGCGGCGGCGGCAGCAGGCAAAGAGTTCGTGGCAACACCGTGGACGGAGCACCACCGGAGTTTGTTTCGGGCGCTGCAACTGGAAAAACTGGTGACGGCCATCTTCATCGGGCTGATTGTGTTCGTAGCGGGGCTGAATATTCTGGTGCTGCTGGCGATGCTGGTGTTGGAGAAGCGGCGGGACATCGCCGTCCTGCAATCGTTCGGGACACGAGCACACCAGATCCAACGGATTTTCATCCTGCACGGCCTGGCGATTGGCGCGCTGGGGACGGTCATCGGCTTGATTGTGGGCTACGCCGGTGCGTGGCTGGCTCATGCGCGGCGCTGGATCCCGCTCGACCCGGAGATCTACGGGATTGACTTTGTTCCTTTCCACCCGCAGGCGCTCGACGCGCTGGCGATTGCGCTGGCGGCCCTGGCCATCAGCTTGGCCGCAACCATTTATCCTGCGCGCCGGGCAGCCCGCATCCTGCCGGTGCAAGTCCTCCGCTACGAGTAATCCCGATGGCCGAGCTGCGCGTCGGGACTTCCGGCTATGCCTACAAAGAGTGGAGAGGAAGTTTCTATCCGGAGAAATTGCCTGACCGCGAGATGCTCGGGTTCTATGGCAAGCAGTTCTCAACCGTGGAGATCAATCACACCTTCTACCGAATGCCGACCGAGCGGGTGCTGTTGGAGTGGGCGGGTGCGGTTCCGCCCGGATTTCAGTTTGCGCTGAAAGCGAATCAGCAGATCACCCACGTCCAGAAGTTGCGCAATGCGGAGAGCACCTTGAAACGGTTCCTCGAGGTGGCGTCGGTGCTCGGCCAGGAGGGGCGCCTGGGGCCGGTGCTGATTCAGTTGCCGCCCACCTTTCGGGCAGACTTGAAAACTCTGGTGGAGTTCCTGAAGTTGCGCCCCGTGGCGTTTCGGTTTGCGGTCGAGTTCCGCCATCCCTCCTGGCACGCGCCCGAAACCTACACCGTGCTGCGGGAGCACCAGACGGCACTCTGTCTGGCGGAAACCGACAAGCAGGAGGCGCCCGAGGAGCTGACGGCGGACTTCACCTACGTACGCTTGCGGCGAGAAGGCTATACGCCGAAGCAACTGGCAGGCTGGAAGCGACGGATTGAGGCTTGGCTCGGGAAGGGGATCGACGTGTACGCCTACCTCAAGCACGAAGAAGCGGGCAAAGCGCCCGCCTACGCCCGGCAGCTGCTCTCGGCTTGATTAGCGCGGAGATTTCCTGGCGACTTTCTTTTCCCCCACGGCGGCGAGAACGCGAGCCGGAGGCTTCTTGGGGATGCCGCCGCGCTCCGCCAGGCTTTTCTTCAAAGCTTCCATCAGGTCAATGACCGGCGCGAGTTGCGGCTGGGGAGTCGAGGTCACCTCGCGGCCCTGGAGCTTGGCTTCAATCAACCCTTTCACGCGGTCCTGGTATTCGTCCTTATACTTCTTGGGCTCGAAGTCGGCCGCCAGGCTCTCGACGAGTTGCTGGGCCAGCTTGACCTCCTGGGCTTTGAGCTCGACGCCGTTGGTCTTGCCATACTCGGCCACCTGGCGGATTTCATTCTCGTAGTACATCGTGTGCAGCGTCAGGCCGCCGGCGCGCGGGCGGATGATGACCGTATATTCCCGCTGGTGCATGGTCAGCTTGGCAACAGCGGCGAACTTCGACTCCTTCATCGTCCGCACCAGCAGCTCGTAGGCCTTCTGCCCGGCCTCTTCCGCCACCATGTAGTACGAGGTGTCAAAGTAGAGCGGGTCGACCTCGCTCACGGGGACAAATTCCAGGATCTCCATCGCCCGCGAGGAGGGCGGCGCGATCTTTTCCAGCTCGTCTTCGTTGAAGAGCACGTACTGGTCCTTCTCATACTCGTAGCCCTTGACCACTTCCGAGCGTTCCACCATTCGGTTGCAGGTCGGACAGAAGAGCGGCTGACGGATGCGTGAGTGGCACTCCTTGTGGAGCTGATTGAAGCTCACGCGCTCGCCGCGCGCAGCCGAGTAGAGCCCAATCGGAATCGAGATGAGACCGAAGGTGAGATGTCCCTTCCAGACTGTGCTGGCCATGGCCGGAAACTCCCCTGCATCAGCCCTGTCGCGCGCCGGGCGCCTGTCCCCGCCTGGCGGGCGCGATCCCTGAGTGGGCGGAGCTTACAGAAGAAAAGCCACAGATGCAAGTTTTTGATTATCCTGTTGCGGTCAGGGCAAACAGGCGAGGCAGCGTAGAATCTGGGCCATGGTGTTACTCGAGCAGTACCGGCGCAAGCGGCGGTTCGAAAAGACACCCGAGCCGCCCGGGGCGCGCGGAGTTTCCTCCGGCAACCGCTTCGTGGTGCAGAAGCATGCTGCGCGGCGCTTGCACTACGATTTTCGGCTCGAGATTGACGCGGTACTGAAATCCTGGGCCGTGCCCAAGGGGCCGTCGCTCAATCCCGCCGACAAGCGGCTGGCCGTGCAGACGGAAGACCACCCACTCGAATACGCCGACTTCGAAGGGACGATTCCCGCCGGCGAGTACGGCGCCGGGACGGTGATGGTGTGGGACCGAGGGACGTTCGAGCCCGTCGGCAAACAAACTCCCAGCGAGCAGCTCGCTCGCGGCGAGCTGAAGTTCATCCTCCACGGACAGAAACTCCGCGGCAGTTTCGTTCTCGTCAAACTCAAGCGCACCGAGAAAGGCAACGAGTGGTTGCTCATCAAACACAAGGACGCAGCAGCGGACGCACGCTGGAACATAGCGGAACATGATGGCTCCATCCTGACCGGACGGGGGCTCGAGGAGATCGCTGAAGGCCTCCCCGGGGCCTACCGCCTGACTCCGGCGGAACTGGAAGGAGCGCGCAAAACGCCCCGTCCCGAGCGGCTGGCGCCGATGCTCACCACGCTCGCCGAAAAGCCCTTCTCCCACCCTGACTGGCTGTTCGAAATCAAATGGGACGGCGTCCGCGCCCTCGCCTGGCTCCAGGACGGCCGCGTTACTCTGCGCTCGCGGACCGGCCAGGACATCACCGCGCAGTATCCCGAGTTGCACGTGCTCCCGCAACGTCTGCAGGCCAAGCAGGCCATCCTCGACGGTGAAATCGTCGTCCTCGAGGCGAGCGGCCGCAGCGACTTCGCGCGTCTGCAGGAACGCATGCACAACCGCCGTCCCACCCCCGGGCTGCTCCAGAAGGCGCCCGTCACCTACTACGTCTTCGACCTGCTCCACTGCGACGGTTACGACCTGCGCGCGGTGCCGCTGGCCGAGCGCAAGCGCCTCCTGCGCGGCCTCCTGCTCAGCGACGATCCCATCCGCTACTCCGACCATCACGCCGAGCAGGGAATGGAACTCTTCGAATTGGCCGCCCAGACCGGCCTGGAAGGCATCGTGGCCAAGCACGTCCGGAGTCGCTACACCAGCGGCCGCAGTCCCTACTGGCTCAAGCTCAAAGTCCGGCGGGAACTCGACGCGGTCGTGGGCGGCTGGACGGGGCCGCGCGGCACGCGGGAGCATTTCGGCGCACTGCTCGTGGGCTTATACCGCGACGACACCTTGCACTTCATCGGCGGCGTCGGCACCGGCTTCACGCAGAAGACGCAGAAGGAAATCTTCTACGACCTGAAGAAGCTGGCCACCTCTCGTTGCCCCTTCGCGACCGTGCCGGAAACCAAAGAAAAGGCCTACTGGACAAAACCCCTGCGCGTGGCGCGCGTCCGCTTCGGCGGTTGGACCGACGAGCAGCGGCTGCGCGAGCCCGTCTTTCTCGGACTGCGCGACGCCGTCAGCCCCGAAGAGTGCCCCCTGGAGGGAGAGTTGCCGGCGGGGAGTCCGCCGACGACAGCTCCGCCACCCGCACTGGCTGGCCGTGTCCTGTCAAAGAAAAAGGAGATTGAGCGGGAACTATTCGCCGGCAGCGCCGACAACGCTACGATTGAAATCGAAGGCAAGCGTCTGCGCCTGACCAATCTGAACAAGCTCTACTTCCCAGAATCCGGCTACCGCAAGCGCGACCTCCTGGCCTACTACTACCGCAGCGCCGACCGCCTCCTCCCTTTCCTCTGCCAGCGCCCGCTCGTCCTGCGGCGCTACCCGGATGGCATCACCGGCGAATCCTTCTTCCAGAAGGAAGCGGGCGAAACGGCGCCCGAATGGATGGAGACCGTCGCCGTCCATTCCGACGAGCGCGGCCAGCCCATTCGCTACTTCCTCGCCAACGACCTTGCCGCGCTTCTCTACCTGACCAATCTCGGCTGTGTGGACCACAACCCCTGGGCCAGCCAGCGCGATGCGCTTGACCTCCCCGACTACCTCTTCTTCGACCTGGACCCGAGCGAAGGCACCGAGTTCGACACGGTGGTGGCGGTGGCGCGCGCCGTCTGGAAGAAGCTCGAGTCGCTTGGCATCGTTCCCTTCGTGAAAACCTCGGGAGCGACCGGGATCCACCTCTACGTTCCCCTCGAGCGCCGCTACACCTACGAGCAGGCGCGGACGTTCGCCGAAATCGTGGCGCGGCTGGTGGCGTCCGAGCTCCCCCGCCTGACCACTGAGGAGCGCACCGTCGCCAAGCGCCCGCGCGGGCGCGTCTATATTGATGTTTCACAGAACGCCCTCGGACGCCCCCTGGCCGCCGTCTATACCGTGCGCGCCTTTCCCCGCGCCCCCGTCTCAGCTCCCATCGAACCCGGCGAGCTTCGCCCCGGTCTCCGCCCCGAGCGATTCAACCTGAAAAGTATTCTGGCGCGGGTGGAGAAGAAAGGCGACCTCTGGGCAGGATTCTGGAAACAGCGGCAGGCGCTCGAACCGGCCACCGCCCTCCTGACCCAGGCCGTGACACGGCGACCCCGCCGCTGAACCGGGTCACCAGATTCTCGTCATCCTGTTTACCTTGGGGCACAGCCGAAAGGCTCACCCGGTCGCCGCGCCGGCGTCCAGGCCGAGGTCGGCTGCAAGCTGTAGCGGAACCCTTCAGGATTCTATTTCCCCGCTTGGGAGAGGTGCTCTGTCCCCGCTGGTTCCGGGATCAGTGGCCGGCCTTCCCCCCTTTTCTTGGCTGGCGCCTACGCCCAAGGCTTCGGGGTGTTGTCGCTGCCCTGGATCAAGCTGGCTTCGAGTGGCGGCGTTTACACGGTGGGGGCTCTGAAAGCCGGTGGAGGAAGCCCCAACCACGCGGTAGAATGGAGAACCTTAGCGATGACCTAGTACCACGGACCTAGCCCCCTTGCTGATTCAGTACCGCAACCGAGTGCCTGCCTCCCCCCGTACTAAATTCCTACACCCGCGCCCGTGACTCCGGCATCTACTTCAATACGCCCGTTGGTGGAGGCGCATGGGCTGCGGAAAGTGTTCCCCAGCCCCGAGGGAGAGTTGGTGGTGCTCGACGGACTCGAGCTCGAAGTCAGCCCGGGCGAGTTGCTCGCCATCGTGGGCGAGTCCGGGGCAGGCAAGTCCACCTTGCTCCATCTGCTCGCCGCGCTCGATGCGCCCTCGGCCGGTACCATCCACTTTGACGGCCAGGACCTGAGTCAATTTTCCCCCGAGCAACTGGCCGACTACCGCAACCGCTCCATCGGATTTGTGTGGCAGCTTTCCAACCTCCTGCTTGATTTTTCGGCCGCAGAAAACGTGCTGCTGCCGCTGCTGGCCCGCGGCGAGCCGCTGGAGGGAGCGCGGCAAGCCGCCACGGAGCGGCTGGCCGAAGTGGGTCTGGCCGGGCGCGCCCGGCATCTGGCCGGGGAACTCTCTGGCGGGGAACAGCAGCGGGCGGCACTAGCGCGCGCGCTCGTCACCCGTCCGCGCCTCTTGCTGGCCGATGAGCCCACGGGCAACCTCGATGAGGCGACGGCCGAAGGCGTGTTCGCGCTCGTGGAACAACTGCACCGGGCCCATGCCTTGACTTCCGTCATCGCAACGCATAATCTAATTCTGGCAGGGCGTTGCGATCGCGTGTTGCGGCTCGAACACGGTCGCTTGCACGCGGTCTCGACGCGGGCGAGCCCGAATCGGGCAGGCAAGTTGTAGGGGGGAGTGGGGAGAACAGGAGCCGCTACCCATCATGTTCGAGCGCTACACGGAGAAAGGGCGTCGGGTCATCTTCTTCGCGCGCTACGAAGCCAGCCAGTACGGCAGTCCCTACATCGAAACCGAACACCTCCTGCTCGGACTGCTGCGGGAAGACAAGGCCCTCGCCAACCGCTTCCTCCGCTCCCACGGCTCCATCGAATCCATCCGCAAGCAGATTGAAGCCCGCACCACCATCCGCGAGCGCATCTCTACCTCCGCAGAAGTTCCCTTCAGCGAGGAGGTCAAGCGCGTCCTCCGCCATGCGGTCGAAGAAGCCGAGCGCATGGCGCACAAACACATTGGCACCGAGCACCTCCTGCTCGGCATTCTGCGGGAAGAGAAATGTTTCGCCGCCGAGCTCTTGACCGACCGCAACTTGCGTCTTTCGACCGTGCGCGAAGAGTTGATGCGATCGCAGGCCGAGAAAATGACGCCGGCGCGGCCCAAGGAAACCTCCTTGCTCGCCGAATTCAGCCGCGACCTCACCCAGGCCGCCATGGATGGGCAGCTCGACCCGCTCATCGGCCGGGAACGGGAACTCGAGCGCGTCATCCAGATTCTCTGCCGGCGCACCAAGAACAACCCGGTTTTGATGGGAGAGCCCGGCGTCGGCAAGACCGCGATTGTCGAGGGCCTGGCGCAGCGCATCGCCGAGGGCGACGTCCCGCCGCAGCTCGCCGACAAGCGCATTTTGCAACTCGACTTGTCGCTGATCGTGGCGGGGACGAAATACCGCGGGCAGTTCGAGGAGCGGCTGAAAACCATCATGAAGGAACTGATGGACACGCAGAATGCCGTTATCTTTATTGACGAATTGCACACCCTGGTGGGAGCCGGTTCGGCCGAGGGCTCGCTCGACGCCGCCAATATCCTCAAACCCGCCCTCTCCCGCGGGGAGATCCAGTGCATCGGCGCCACCACGCCCGCCGAATACCGCAAGTCCATCGAGCGCGATCGCTCCCTCGAGCGCCGCTTCCAGGCCATCAAGGTGCTGCCTCCCTCGGAGGAGGAAGCGATTGCCGTTCTGATGGGCATCAAGGAGCGCTACGAAAAATTCCACGCCGTCGCCTACACCGATGATGCCATCCGCTACGCCGTCTTCCACTCCGCGCGCTACATCCCCGATCGCTACCTCCCCGACAAGGCCATTGACCTGATTGATGAAGCCGGCGCGCGCGTCAAGCTCCGCCAGAGTTCCCTCCCCGACGAAGTCACCGAGATCCAGAAGCGCATCAAATTCATCACCCACCGAATGGAATCCGCCATCCAGAACCATGAGTTCGAGAAGGCGCGCTTCTACAGCGACGAAGAGCGCAAGGAGCGGGAAAAACTCCGCCAGCTCCGCGAAAAGTTCAACCTGGACGACTCCATCAGCGCCACCGTGACCCGGGACGACATCGAGGAAGTCGTCTCGCGCTGGACCGGCATTCCCGTCAGCTCCATCAAGGAAGAAGAGATGCAGAAATTGATGCGCATCGAGGAGGAGCTGCACAAGCGCATCATCAGCCAGGACAAGGCCATCGTGGCTCTCGCCCGTGCCATCCGCCGCAGCCGCGCCGGCCTGAAGGCCCCCGGCCGGCCGGTTGGCTCTTTCCTCTTCCTCGGGCCCACGGGCGTGGGCAAGACGGAAGTGGCGCGGACGTTGGCAGCCTTCCTTTTCGGCAGCGAGAAGTCGCTCATTCGCTTCGATATGTCGGAGTACATGGAAAAGCACGCGGTCTCGAAGCTCATCGGCTCGCCCCCGGGCTATGTGGGCTACGAGGAAGGCGGCCAGATGACCGAGCGCATCCGGCGGACTCCCTACGCGGTGATCCTGCTGGATGAAATCGAGAAAGCCCACCCGGACATCTTCAACATTCTGCTCCAGGTCTTCGAGGACGGCCAGTTGACCGACGGCCTCGGCAATACCGTGGACTTCAAGAACACCATCGTCATCATGACCTCGAACATCGGCGCTCGCTTCCTGCAGCGGCGCGCCACCGTCGGCTTCACCGCTCCCAGCGAGGAAATGACCCAGCAGAAGCTGGAAGAGATGGTGATGAGCGAAGTGCGGCGGCTCTTCAACCCGGAGTTCCTGAACCGCCTGGATGAAACCATCATCTTCCACTCGCTCAGCGACGACGATCTGATCAAGATCATTGACCTGCTGGTTGGGCAGATTAATCAGACCGTCCAGCACCGCGGCGTCACCTTGACCATGACGGCAGAGGCGAAACAATGGGTTCTGGAGAAAACCTGCGTTGACCGCAGCTATGGTGCCCGGCCCTTGCGCCGCGCTCTCCAGCGCTACATTGAAGACCCCTTGTCCGAGGGCTTGATCTCCGGGCAGATTCAACCTCCGGCCACGCTGGAAGTGGTGGTGGAGAACGACGGGCTGGGCTTCCGTCCGGTGCTGGAACCGACCGCGGTTCTCTGAGGCTGGACCGGGGCTCCGTACAACGCTCCAGCGGGTCGTATCATCCCAATCTCGTAGCCTGACGGTTGCGGTTGGCCGGGTCGCGCGCGAAACGCTTCTGAAGACGCCGCCGTTTGGCTGACGTTCCGGCGGGCAGCGAAGGGGAAACGGTTGGCATTGATGCGAGGGCGTCCCCAATCCCTTCGGGCGGTGGCTCCCTCCCGAACGCGCTGGCGCGGACTCGCCGCTGCCGCCCTCCTGGTCTTCTTCCTCGGGCCCCTGGCTGGCTATGCTCAGCAGCCCGTCATCAAGGAAATCCAGTGGGAGGGGTTGCGGCGCATTCCCCGCGACTCCATGAATGCCCGCATCTTTTCCAAGCGCGGCGACCCCTTCAACCCGGAGCTGCTGCGCCGGGACTTTCAGGCCATCTGGAACACCAACTTTTTCGACGACGTCAAACTCCTGGTCGAAGACGCCGAGGACGGAAACAAAATCATCATCTTCCAGGTTCAGGAGCGGCCGCTCATCCGGCGCATCCTCTATGACGGGGTCAAGTCTGCGACGGAGTCGGAGATTCTGGAAGCCTTCCGGAACGCGAAAGTCGGCCTGACGGTCGAGAGCCAGTACGATCCCACCAAGATCCGCCGCGCCGAACTGGTGCTGGCGGCGCTGCTGGCCCAGCGCGGGCGGCACTTTGCCAACGTGGCGCATGACATTCGTCGCATCCCCCCTAACGCCGTCATCCTGACTTTCGTCGTGGACGAAGGCCCGAAGGTGAAGGTCGGCCGCATCCGGTTTCGCGGCAACCGCCTCTTCAACGACCGGCGACTGCTCCGGGCCATGCGCGCCTCACGGCCTTGGGGCCTGATGCCCGTGCTCGGCTGGCACCTGAAGCTCCCGCTCAGCCCCTATCTCGGCGCTGGGACTCCCTTCTTTCTCTCCCACGGCAAGACCTACAACGAGCCCAAGATGTACGAGGACTTGGAGCGCATCCGCGAGCTCTACCAGGAACACGGCTACTACCGGGCCACCATCCACGAGCCACGCACCCGCACCCGCGACACCGAGCCCTTCTTGCCCCTGGGCATCCCGGGTTTCCGCGGCAAAGGCAAGCGCATTGATGCCGAAATCCGCATCGAGGAAGGAGGCCGCTACCGCATGGGCGACCTCGCTGTCCGCAGCGCCAGCGGCAAGGAGGAAGACCTCTTCTTCCGCGCGGATTTCCTCAAGAGCCTGTTCCCGCTCCGCAAGGGCGATATCTTCAACGTTACCCGCATCCGCAAGAGCCTGGAAGAGTACGGCAAGCTCTACTCCAGCGTCGGCTTCATCAACGCCACCACCATCCCCGAAACCACCGTGGACGAGGACCAGCGCATCATTGACATCACCCTGGACGTGGACCCGGGCAAACAGTTCTTTGTGCGCCGCATCGAGTTCGTCGGCAATACCACCACGCGCGACAAAGTCATCCGCCGCGAAGTCATGCTGGATGAAAGCTCGGTCTTTAACTCGCGTCTCTGGGAGTTGAGTGTGCTGCGGCTCAACCAACTCGGCTACTTCGACCAGCTCAAGCCGGAGAATGCGGAGGTGGAACAGAACGCCGCCGAGGGTACTGTGGACTTGACCCTCAAGGTGAAGGAGCGGGGGCGCAACACGGTCGGCCTCACCGGCGGTGTCAGTGGCCTAGCCGGCAGCTTCGTCGGCGTTCAGTACCAGACCAACAATTTCCTGGGCCTGGGCGAAACCCTCAGCTTCGCCGTCGACTGGGGCGACCGCCAGAAAAACTTCCTCTTCGGTTTCACCGAGCCCTACCTCTTCGATCGGCCACTCTCCAGCGGCTTCACGTTCTTTGTCCGCAAATTCAACTACCAGCAGGCACGGGAAACCGCCATTCTGTACGGGCAGCAGATCAACGTCAGCGACACAGTCCGCAACCAACTGCTGAGCTACACCCAGAATAGCGTCGGCTTTACGGCCTTCACCAGTTACCCCCTGCGGCGCTGGTCCTTTACTCGCCTAGGACTCAGCTACTCCTACGAAGACTCCGATATCATCTGCTTCAGTGACGGCTGCCGAAACGTATTCGAGCGTTTCAGTTTCCGCGGACTGGCTGGCTCCACCAATTCGCTGGAGGGAATCCGTGTCAGCCGCGTGACCCCCACCCTCTTCTACAACACCGTCAATCACCCGTTTGAGCCGACCGGCGGGACGAGCCTGTTTGTCAGCAGCATGTTCCAGGGCGGCCCGCTGGGCGGTAATGTCAATGTCTGGCAGCCCATCGTGGAATTCAAGCATTTCCACCCCGAGCCGTGGCTCAGCCGCGGCCGCCACATTCTGGCTTTTCGGCTCCAGGCTGGTTTCTTGACCGGCTTTGGCGGCAAGGTCGCTCCCCCTTTCAATCGCTTCTACTTGGGTGGGGAGGATACGATTCGCGGCTTTGATATCCGATTCATCAGCCCCCTCGCCTTCATCCCCCAGCAAAGCAGCGCCCTCGTGTTCTTCACCGACCCCACCCAGCGAGCCCCCAACGGGAATCCCCGGACACGAGGCGGGAACCTCAATGGGGTGGCGTACAGTCCCATCTTTCCCGGTGGGGACACGCAGGGGCTGGCCAACTTCGAATACCGCATCCCGTTGGTGGGGCCCGTCAGTCTGGCCTTCTTCTTTGATGTCGGCCTGACGACGATCCTGCGGCGCTCGGAGCTCCGTTTGCAAGACTTAGGCGTGCAGGAGCTGCGGCAACTGTTCCCCAACACCCTCATCAATTCCGTCCTCGACATTGTCCCCGGAACCAACAACCAGGTCCGTTCCTCCACTGGCATTGAGTTAGTCATAAATCTGCCCGTCGTGAACGCCCCCTTCCGTCTCTACTGGGCCTACAACCCCCATCGCTTGCGCACGCGCTTCACGGGTCCGGCAGCAAGTTTCCATCAGATTGCCGGCGCTGAGTTGCCCCCCGGCGTGTTTGAGAATCAAATCGTCCCCCGGCTGACTCAGCTCTTCCCCGCACAGACATTCAACTTGGTTGAACCGCCCCGCACCTTCCGGTTCACGGTGAGTCGAACGTTCTGAGTTTGTGGTGGGGTAGAGCGAGCGGTCGTGGCGCGGGAAAACCGTTGACCCTGTTTCCGCGTCGCACATATAATTATTCCGTTGTAATAACCGCAGCCAACGAAGGAGTAAAGAAACTGATGAAACGCTCTCGCGCACTGATGACACTGATCATTGTGGGCTTGCTGAGCCTTCCGTTGGTGGGCCAGCAGATGGAAAACGTTCCGGCGGCGCAGCAGGCGCCTCCCACCACCACCACCCTCAAGGTGGGGGTGCTCGATATGCAGGAGGCGCTCGAGCGCACCAAGGAAGGCCAGAAGGCGATGGAGGATCTGCAAGCGCAGTTTGGCCCCCGCAACGCCGAGCTGCAGAAACTCGCCCAAGAGATTCAGGACCTTGAGAACCAGCTCCGCCGGCAGGAGCGCACCTTGAGTGACGACGCCCGGGTGCAGTTGGGCCGCCAGCTTGACCAGAAGCGGCGTGCCGCGCAACGCTTGCAGGAGGACATCCAGGCGGATTTTCAGGTTGCACAGAGCGATCACGCGAACCGGATCCTGGCCAAGCTCCAAAAGGTGATTGACCAGTACGCCCGCGAGCGCGGCTTCGCCATTGTCATCAATTCGTCCGCTAACCCGAACCCGGTCATCTACGCCGCTCCGGCGGTCGAGATCACCCAGGACATCATTCGTCTCTACGACCAGCTCTACCCGCTGCCTGCGGCGCAACCGGCTGCCACCGGCGCGCAGAAGCCGGCTGCCACGCCCACCCCACCGCAGCCGCGACCCCCGCAGCCCCCGCGCTAGCCTCTCGCTCCAGCGCTGAAGTCTAGGTGCGCAGTGCCAATCCTGGGGATTTCTTCTTGTCACGACCCCGGTGTCGCGTTATACTGCGGTTTGCCTGAACACGGTCGGACGACACGAGTGGGCGCGAGCCCACTTTTTTGTTGGTGAAGAAATGGACCTGGAGCGGATTCGGGAGATCGCGGAGCGCACCGCCCGGATCGTGGGCGTGGAGTTGGTGGCGGTGGAGTGGCTTGGTTCACCCCGCCAGCGTGTTCTGCGGGTTTTGATCGAGAAGCCGGATGGCAGCGTCAGCCATCGCGAGTGTGAACGGGTGAGCCAGCATCTCGGCACGGTCCTGGACGTGGAAGACCTGATTCCCACTCGCTATGTGCTCGAAGTGGCCTCGCCCGGCCTCGACCGCAAATTCTACCGGCGGGACGATTACGAGCGGTTCAGCGGGCAGCGCGTCAAGGTGCGCCTGAAGCAGCGCTCGGTCGCGCTCGGCCGGAAGAGCTTCGAGGGGCGCTTGCTCGGCATCGCCGATGAGCAGGTGCGGTTCGAGGTGGACGGGGAAGAAATTACGGTTCCTTTCAGCGACATTGCCCAAACCAATCTCGTGTTCGTGTGGTAAAGGGGACTATGGCGACGAGCATCCTGACCCAGACCATCGAGCAACTCAGCCGCGAGAAGGGGATTGATCCGGAAGTTGTGGTAGCCGCCCTGATCGATGCCATGCTCGTGGCCACCCGCAAGTACTATCGCACCGAAGAAGACTTCCAGGGGGAATTCGACCGCGACACGGGGATCGTGCGTGTCTACGCGGTGCGTACGGTGGTGGACACGGTCACCGATCCCAACAAAGAGATGACCCTCGAAGAGGCACGGCGGCACGACCCCCAAGTCGAGCTCGGCGGGCAGGTACGCATTCCCAAGCCCACCGACGTGCTGGGTCGCATCGCGGCCCAGACCGCTCGGCAGGTCATCTTTCAGAAGGTGCGGGAGGCAGAGCGCGAAATCGTTTATGACCAGTTCAGCGGGCGCATCGGCGAGCTCATCAACACCAGCATCAAACACATGGAAGGGCCCGAATACATCGTTGACCTGGGTCGCACCGAGGGGCGTATCCCCAAGCGCGAGCAGTCGCGCCTAGAGACCTATCACATCGGCGAGCGCTTGCGGGCGGTCATCCGGGAAGTGGACAAAGCGGCCAAGGGCCCCCTGGTTGTGGTTTCCCGGGCTGACCCCATGCTGGTTCAGCGGCTCTTCGAGATGGAGGTGCCGGAGATTTACGACGGCACGGTCGTCATCAAGGCCATTGCGCGCGAAGCCGGCGAGCGCACCAAGATCGCTGTGCAATCGAAGGACCGCGACGTCGACCCCGTGGGCGCCTGCGTCGGGATGAAAGGGATGCGCGTGCAGGCCATCATCCGGGAGTTGCGGGGCGAGAAGATTGACATCATCGAGTACGCCGAGGACCCGGTCGCCTTTGCCACCAACGCCCTCAGCCCCGCCAAAGTAGCCCGCGTCGCCATCGCCGACCCGGTCGAGAAGCGGCTGGAGGTAATCGTGGAAGACACCCAGCTCTCGCTCGCCATCGGAAAGAAAGGCCAGAACGTCCGGCTCGCCTCGAAGCTTATCGGGTGGCACATTGACATCAAGAGCGAGGAAGAGAAGCGCCAGGAGATTGAGGCGCAGATTGCCGGGGTCTTGCCGGCGGCGGGCGTCCCGCTGGCGCAGTTGGCGGGGGTAGGCGAGAAAACCAAGGAGAAGTTGGCGAGCCGTGGCATTGCCACCATCGAGGAACTCGCCGCCATGACGCCGGAGCAGTTGATGGAGATTCCGGGTATTGGTGAGAAGATGGTGCAGAAAATTGCTGCCGCTGTGAAGGCACACTTTGAACCGGAAGCGACGCCAGCAGTCCCGGCGCCCCCGAGGGCTGAGGAGACACCTGCTCAGCCAGCCGTGCAAACTGCGATGGGGCCAGCGGCAAGAATCGCCGCTGAGTCTTCCGAGCCGGCGGCCACGACCGCCGTCGCGGAACGGGAAAGAGCTGTCGTCGAAGGGGAGGCGGAGAAGTCCACCGAGAGCTAGAATAGAAGGAACTGCGACGAACGATGGGACAGATTCGCATCAATGAGCTCGCCCGAGAGCTGGAGGTCAAGAGCAAGCGCGTCCTCGACTACCTAATCGAGATTGCTGGCACCGAAAAGCGCACGCACTCGAGTTCGATTGAAGATGAGCTCGCCGACAAGGTGCGGGCACATTTCCGGGCGCTCGAGAGAGCCGAACAGGAAGCTGCGGCAAAGGCGGAGGCGGAACGCCTTGCTGCCGAAAAGGCTGCGGCAGCGGAAGCTGCGCGCGCCAAAGCAGCTGCAGAGGCGGAAGCACACAGGGTGGCGGAGGCTCGTGCCGCGGAAGCAGCAGCGGCTGCCGCGCAGCCGACGGTCAGCCCGATGGCGTCAGCGCGACCCGCGCCGGCAACAGAGGTGAGACGCGTAGTTGCGCGGCCCCCGGCAGCCAGTGTGACGGCCGAGCCAGTGCCGCGCCTTCGTCCCGCAGCGCGCGCCAGCACGGCGCCCGGGCTCGCCCCTGCCGTTCCCAAGCCCGGCCAGCCCATCTACCAGCCCAAGCCGACGCCGCGCCGACCTCTAAAGACTCATGTCGAAAAGCGCTACGAGGAAGGCGAACGCAAGCTCACCCATCCAGTTCGCGCCCGCCCCAAGGCCGCGGCCCCAGAGCCGAGAACTGCCGCCGCCACAATCCCTATCCGTACCGAGCGACTCGACATCACCATCACCGAAGGCATTACGGTCAAGGAGCTGGCGGAAAAACTCGAGATTCGCGCCAAGGACATCATCAAAGTCCTGTTCGACCGGGGCATGCTGGCCACGATCAACCAGACCCTCGACTCGAACCTGGCCATGGAACTGGCCCAACAGTTCAACGCCCAAGCCACCGTGCTGTCGTTCGAAGAAGTGGCGCTCCAGGAAGCCGTAAAGGAACAGCCGGAGAAAGGAACGCGGGAGGCAAGGCCACCGGTGGTAACGGTGATGGGGCACGTAGACCACGGCAAGACGGCCTTGCTCGATGCCATCCGGGAGACGAATCGTGTGGCGCAGGAGGCCGGCGGCATCACCCAGCACATCGGCGCCTATCAGGTTGAGGTCAACGACCGCCGGATTGTCTTCATTGACACGCCGGGTCACGAAGCCTTCGCCCGCATGCGGGCACGAGGGGCGAAGGTGACCGACATCGTCGTGCTGGTCGTCGCCGCCGACGACGGCGTGATGGCACAAACCCTGGAAGCGATTGACCACGCCCGCGCCGCCCAAGTTCCCATCGTGGTCGCGATCAATAAGATTGACAAACCCGGTGCACTCCCCGACCGGGTGAAGAAGCAGCTCTCCGAGCGCGGCCTGACGCCGGAAGAATGGGGGGGAAAGACGGTCACCGTGGAGGTTTCGGCGAAACAGAAGACGAATCTGAGCTTGCTGCTCGAGATGATTCTGTTGGTGGCCGACCTGCAAGAATTGCGCTGCGATCCCGAGCGACCCGCCAGCGGGGTGGTCTTGGAAGCAAAGCTCGACAAAGGCCGCGGGCCGGTGGCCACGGTCCTGGTCCAGAACGGCACGCTGCGGGTCGGCGACCCCTTCATCTGCGGCTCGGTCTTCGGCAAAGTGCGTGCGCTGTTTGACGACCGTGGGCGGGCGCTCGCGGAAGCTGGCCCCTCCTCACCGGCGGAGGTTCTGGGCCTGGAGAACTTGCCGCAGGCGGGGGACGCCTTCCAGGTGGTGAGTGACGAAGTAAAGGCCAAACAGATGGCCAGCTATCGAGAACAGAAGCTGCGAGAGGCTGCGCTGGCTCAGACGGCACGCGTGAGCCTCGACCAGTTGCAGGAGCAACTGGCAGCAGGAACAGTGAAAGAGCTCCGCATCGTGCTGAAGGCGGACGTGCAGGGGTCGGTGGAAGCGCTCAGCGCGCAACTCGAGCAGTTGAGCACCGAGAAGGTAAGGATCGAGATCCTCCATGCGGCTGTGGGCGGCATCAATGAAACGGACGTGCTGCTGGCAGCCGCCTCGAACGCCGTCATCGTTGGTTTCAGCGTCCGCCCGGACCGCAAGGCCGCGGAACTCGCGCAACAGGAAGGCGTGGACATCCGGCTCCACGACGTGATCTACGACGTCGTCGAGGAGATGCGCAAGGCACTGGTCGGCATGCTGGAACCGACGCTGAAGGAGACGATGGTCGGGCGCGCCGAGGTGCGGGAGACCTTCCGCATCCCCAAGGTGGGCACGATTGCTGGCTGCTACGTGCTGGACGGCAAGATTGTTCGCGACGCCGATGTGCGGCTAATCCGCGACAGTGTCGTCATCTATCAGGGCAAGGTAGCGTCGTTGCGGCGCTTCAAGGAAGACGTCACCGAGGTGCGCTCGGGCTACGAGTGCGGCGTCGGCATCAGCAATTTCTCCGACATCAAGGTCGGCGACCTCATCGAGGTATTCACGGTTCAGAAGGTAGCGAGCGAAGTCTCCGCCTGAGCGCGCGAGCGCAGACGATGGCAGTCGGCCTGGTCACTCTCGAGCTTCACCTCGTCCAGGCCCGTTCCCTGAAGGACAAGCGGCAAGTGCTGGAGCGTCTGAAAAACCGTCTGCGGGCGCGGTTCAACGTGTCGGTGGCCGAACTGGACCACCAGGAGCTCTGGCAGCGGGCGACGGTCGGCATCGTCTCCATCAGCAATACGCAGGCGCATCTGGCCCAAACCCTGGAAGCCGTGGCCGCTGAATCGGAGCGGATTCTCGGGGACGACTTGACCGCGACCCACATCGAGTTTCTCTAGGCGAACGCGGAAACCGCCATGACTGTCCCCGCACGACGCCCCCAGCGCATCGGCGAGGAAATCCGCGAGGTCATCAGTGGGCTGCTGGTGCGCGGATTGAAGGATCCGCGCATCGGGTTCGCCACCATCACCGCCGTACGCGTGACGCCGGACTTGAGGCACGCGCTGGTCTACGTCAGCGTTTTGGGCAGCCCGGAGCAGCAGCAGGAGAGCTTGGCAGGGCTGGTGGCCGCCAGTGCGTTTCTGCGCCGCGAACTGGCGCACCGGCTGCGCATGCGCCATGTCCCGGATCTGCGGTTTGAGCTGGATACATCGGCCGAGTACGGCGCGCGCATCGAAGAATTGCTCGCCGAAGCGCACCGTCAGGAGAAGGGGGAGAAATCCGAAAAGGAATGAGCCACGGGGCGCTCGTCATCAACAAGCCGCGGGGAATTACTTCGCACGATGTGGTGGGGCGAGTCCGCCGGCTGCTGCGCACGCGGGCGGTGGGACATCTGGGGACACTCGATCCGATTGCCACCGGTGTACTCCCCCTGCTGGTGGGTCACGCCACAAGGCTGCAGCGGTTCTACGCGGGACGACGGAAGCACTACGTGGGTACCATTCGCTTCGGTTTTGCCACTGACACCTACGATGCGGACGGCAGCCCGCAGAGTGCAGACACAACCCCGCAGCTCGAACGGGCGGCGCTCGAACCTCTCTTCCGCGCGTTTGTTGGGAAGATCGAGCAGATTCCCCCACCCTATTCAGCCAAGAAAGTAGGCGGGGTGGCGGCTTACGAGCTGGCACGGAAGAAAAAGCCGGTGACACTCGCGCCCATTACCGTGCACGTTTACCGCTTCGACTTGCTGGAAGTGGAAGGGTCGCAGGCGCGCTTCGAGATCGAGTGCGCCGCGGGAACCTACATCCGGACGCTCGCGCACGACCTGGGGGAGCGGCTCGGGACCGGGGCCCACCTGGTTGAGATCTGCCGCACGGCTGCCGGCGAGTTCACCCTGGAAGAAGCAGTCACGCTGGAAGAGGTCGAGAAAGCAGCCGGCGGGGTGGAAGCGATGCTGATCCCGCTGGAGCGGTTATTGCCGGACTTGCCGCGGGCGGTCGTCAATGCAGCCGTCGAACGCAAGCTGCGGCATGGCGCCAAGATTGACCTGAACGAATCACAAATCCAGCCCCCGGAACTCAGGGCGGAGATCGACAGTCGGGAGTGGAGTCCCTACCGGCTGCGCGTCTTCAACCAGGAGCAGCGGCTCATCGCCATTGCGCAGGCAGTGGTGCCACGTGTATTCCAGCCGGTGGTCGTCCTGCCGGCTTCGGCGTAGCTTCTTCAGTCAACCCTCCGATTGTTCTTACCGGTCTTGGGGCGGCTGGGGTGTGGGCGGCGGCTGAGGTGGAGGTTGGGGTTGCGGTGGCGGAGGAGCGGGACGCTCAGGAGACGGGGTCTGCCGTGGGGGAGGTGCTGGACCGAAAGGCGAGAAGCGGCTTTCGGTGCCGACGTAAAGCGAGCGGAAGTCGGCAAAGTCTGTCGCCGGGGCGCGGACGACGCGTGGGGTCAAGAGGATGAGCAGTTCCGTCTCGCGCGTTTCCCGGTCGCGGCGGCCGAAGACATGGTCGAGCACAGGCGGGCCGCTCAGGCCGGGCGTCCCGACGTGCGTCTGACCCTGCGTTTCGCTCCGTACGCCGGAAACGATCAGCAACTGGTTGACTCGGAGCCGGACCGTCTGCTCAATCTCACGCTTGGAGATGACCGGGATGGCGTTGACCGTCTGGCCGGTCAGCGCCCGCAGGTCGAGCTTGAAGCGCAGCGTCAGTTCGTTGCTGCCGTGCAAATAGGGCTCAGCCGTGATCTTCAGCCCTAGGTCCTCGTAGCGAACGGCTGGAACCGGCGGGACGAACAGGCCTCGGCGGATGAGTTCGAGTACCTCCGGCGGGAAGAAAAGAGAAGAGAAAGTGGCGAACACGATGGGGAACTGTTCGCCGACAAAGATCGAAGCTTCGTGGCCGTGGCGGGCGCGCAGAGTGACGCGGCGCATCGCGTGGGTAACACGCGCCAGCGAAAAGAGATTCAAGCTGGCGCCGGGCAGGTTGGCGGCGAAGGTGGTGGCACCCCCGCCGAAGAGGATGAACGGCGGCAGTGAAATCTGACTGAGGCTCGGGTCGGCAGCCAGAGCGGCCAGGATTGTCTGCAGGGAAACGCCAAACAGGTCGCCCGGGAGAACGCCGCTTTCGATGAGCCGCCGCAGCGTGTCGAGAATCGAGCCAAGGTCGCCCAGGTTGGCCAGCGCTGTGCCGAGGTGAATGACAGTAGCCTGTTGCGGCGGCAGCAGGCCGAGTCTGCGAGCGCGCTCCCGATCTACGTCGAGCAGCAGAACGTCTAGCAGAACCTCGCCTCGATCCTGGCTGAGCTGTGCGAGGAGCTGGGAGGCGAGGCCCAACCGCTCTGGTGTATCGCGTACGGTGAACGTATTCGTGCGCGTGTCAGCCTGAATCTGCCGCATGTCGAAGAGCTCACGCAGCAGGCGTACGGCTTCGGCGAGCTCCTCCGGTGTCGCACCCGGCAGGGAAAAGGTCTGCACGATCTGCGGTTCGTACTGGCGGTGTTTTTCGGGTGTGTTGGCGGCAATGAGGATGGTGCGGTCGTCGAGTTCCGTCCAGAAGGCGTTGGCGGCTTGCGTGGCAATGCGCAGGGCGGTGGGGAAGTCGGCCTGGTCAATTCGCAGCGTCAGCGGGGGACGTGGGAACTGATCGTCAAGAACAATCCGGACGCCGTAGAGTTCGCCCAGACGGGTGAAGACAGAGTGGGCATCGCCGCGCAGGCGGAGGTCGAGACGCTTCGTCTCGGGCGCCGACTGCACCGGTGGTGCGGAGGTCTCTTGCGCGGTCGCGGGAACGGTCGCAAGCATTGCCAGGAACGATGCCAGGAGCCACGGGTGCGCAGACATGATAACTGGGAGTAATTGTAGGGATAGGCGGTGCCCGAGGCAAATTTTTCCAGATGGACTGCACACAAGTTCCTCTAGAATCAGCGTCCGGGCTGGCAGGTCGCGCATCGAATGGAGTTTGAGCGGGCAGCACCAGCCCTTTTGGGGCCAAGGATGGGCGTGAGGCAATACCAGATGCAGGCAATGCATTCTCTGCCGGTGCTCGACGAGCATTTCGAAAGCAACGTCCCCGGGCTCTATCTCGTCGGGGACCTTGGCCGTTCACCCGTCATCAAGACGGCGGTGAACCAGGGCTACGACGTCATCCATCACATTGCTGGGCTGCCGGAAATGAAGCAAACAGTGGACGCTGCTTGCGACGTCGCCATTGTCGGCGCCGGGGCGGCGGGGCTGAGTGCCGCGCTGGAGGCAAAAAAGCTCGGGCTGCGCTACCTCCTCTTCGACAAACGCGACACGGCTTCAACCATCGCGGATTTTGCGCGCGGAAAAATGATTTATGCCGAGCCGCGCGAGCTGCCGGTGAAGAGCGACCTGCCCGTCTGCGACGACTGCCCCAAGGAGACGCTGCTCGAGGGCTGGCATGCGGCCATTCAGAGAGCCGGTATCGAGGTGCGGGAGAACGAGGAAGTCACTGGCATCCGAGGCCGGGACGGCCACTTTGAGGTCGTGACGCCGCAGGGGACGTATCAGGCGCGGAAAGTCGTCCTGGCGATGGGGAAGCGCAGCAACCCGCGGCAACTGGGGGCGCCGGGCGAGCACCTGCCCAAGGTGCGCTACAAGCTGACCGACCCGGGAGATTTCCACGACCAGAACGTGCTGGTGGTGGGCGGAGGCGACTCGGCGATCGAGAATGCCCTGGCGCTCTGCTGGACGAACCGAGTGACGCTGTCTTACCGGCGGAATGAATTCTCGCGGCCCAACAAGCGCAACCTGGAGGCCGTCCGCGAAGCGATGTCGCAGGGACGCGTTCGTGTGATTTTCAACTCCGAGGTCTGCGAAATTGGCACACGGGATGTGAAGCTTTGCGTGCGAGAGGCTGACGGGGAGCGCACCGAGACGCTTCCGAACGACGTGGTGTTCGTGCAGATCGGAGCGGAGCTGCCGGCTGCATTCCTGCGGAAGCTGGGCCTCCGATTTGAAAATGATTGGACCCCGCGGCGCTGGGCGACGCTGCTTCTGTGGGCGGCGATAGCCTACCTGATTTACGCCGTCTCACGGAACAAAGGGACGGGCCTGCTCAATTGGGTGGGAAACGGGCTCGGGATGGAGGGACTGACAGCGCGGTTACAGCAGGCGTTGACGTTTGCCCTGAGCTGGCGCGGTTTCAGCGTGGTGTATGAGCCGGGATTCTGGTACTCAGCGATGTACACAGTGGTGATGGTGGTTTTCGGGTTGCAGGCGGCGCGCCGGTGGGGAAAGCGCTCGCGCTACCAGCGCTGGCGCTACGTGTCGCTGCTCAGTTTCCAGGTAATCTTCTTTTTCCTGGTTCCCAATTTTGTTGCGCCATTTGTGGGTACGCCCGAGATGCGGGCGGAGGCCTGGCGCAGCTATGGGTTGTTCTACGCCTGGCCGCTCTTCATCTACACGTTTTTCACCAACACCAAGATCTGGCTGATTTGGGGCGCGGTGCTGGCGTTCGTGCTGATTCCGATCTTTGCGCGCTATTTTGGCAAGGCCTACTGCACCTGGGTCTGCGGCTGCGGGGGGTTGGCGGAGACGCTGGGTGACCGCTGGCGGCATCTGGCGCCGAAAGGCCAGCGGGCACAAACCTGGGAGAAGATGAACTACTTCGTCCTGGTGTGGGCGGTGCTGATTACCCTCGCTTACTGGATCAACCTGAAGGTATTCGACCTGAACACGGGAGAATTTCTGACCGCGAATGACCTCCAGCAACACTACTACGTAATCGTGGACTGGCTGCTGGTGGGTGTCATCCCGATTGCGGTCTATCCGATTTTGGGCGGCAAGATCTGGTGCCGGTACTGGTGCCCGCTGGCGATTTACATGGAGTTGTTCAGCCGCTGGTTTTCCGACCTGGTCATCAAGTCGAACGACAAATGCATTAGTTGCGGCGAGTGCACGCGCTATTGCCAGGTGGGGATTGACGTGATGAGCTTTGCGCAGAAGCAGGAGACGTTCAGCAACCGCAACACCTCGTGCATCCAATGCGGCATCTGCATCGCGGTCTGCCCGGTGGACGTACTCTCCTTCGCGCGTGACGCCACGGGAACGGTGCAAGCCGGGCTCGGGCTCGTGCAGATTGCGAACGCGCGCCCGTCCTAAGTCCTGGGCTGTGGCGTAGAATAGTATGTTTTCCTATCTTTGTCTTGAGGAGAACGTATGGCGCACAAGGTCATCATCTTGGGTTCGGGCTGCGCGGGGGCGACGGCGGCGATTTATGCGGCGCGGGCGAATCTCGCGCCGCTGGTGCTGGAGGGGCACGAGCCGGGCGGCCAGCTTTCGCTGACGACGCTGGTGGAGAACTATCCTGGCTTCATCGAGGGGATTCAGGGGCCGGAGCTGGTGGCCATCATGAAGAAGCAGGCCGCGCGCTTCGGGGCGGAGTTCCGGATGGAGATCGCCCGCGAGGCGGATTTGAGCCGACGCCCGTTCAAGATCAAGACCGAGAAGAACAGCTACGAGGCGGAGACGCTGATCGTGGCGTCGGGGGCATCGGCGCGCCTGCTGGGGTTGGAGGCGGAGAAGAAGCTCATCGGCAAGGGGGTTTCGACCTGCGCTACGTGCGACGGCTACTTTTTCCGCGAAAAGGAAATTGTGGTGGTGGGCGGCGGCGATTCCGCGATGGAGGAAGCGCTCTTCCTGACCAAATTTGCGAGCAAGGTGACGGTGATCCACCGGCGGGACGAGTTGCGGGCGTCGAAGATTATGCAGGGGCGCGCACGGAGCAATCCGAAAATTTCGTTTGTTTGGGACACGCTGGTGACCGATATTCTCGACCCGGTGAAAGGGACAGTGGAAGCGGTGAAACTGAAGAACGTGAAGACGGGAAAAGAGAGTACGTTCAAGACCGATGGTGTGTTCCTCGCCATCGGGCACATTCCCAACACGAAGATTTTCGAAGGCCAGCTCGAGATGGACAAGAATGGCTACCTCAAGACTACGAACGGAACAAAGACGAGCGTGCCGGGGGTGTTTGCCGCCGGCGACGTGCAGGACGTGGTCTACAAGCAGGCGGTGACGGCGGCGGGCAGTGGCTGCATGGCGGCGATGGACGCCGAGAAATTCCTCGAAGCCCAGAGCCACACGTAGTCGTCACACTTCTTTCTTTGGTAAAAGCAGATTCCTCGCTTCGCTCGGAATGACACGGTGTTTCGGCTTGTGATTCCGAGCCCGCAGGGCGAGGAATCTGCTTGGCTTGTTTGGGTGGGCTGCTCAGAGTTTGTGGCAGACGGCGAGGCCGTCGCGCAGGGGAATGATGGTGGGGAAGAGGTCGGCGGAGGAGTAGATCAGGCGGTTGAACTCCTGGATGGCACGGGTCGCGGCGTCAGGGGCTTTTCCGGCCACTTTGCCGGACCAGAGGGCATTGTCGGTGACGAAGAGGCCACCGCGGCGGAGCCGAGGGACGGTGAGACGGAAGACCGTGGGGTAGTCTTCTTTGTGCACGTCGTTGAAGATGAAGTCGAACTCGCCGGGAATCTGTTGAATCAGGTCGAGGGCGTTGCCGACAAGAACCTGGATGCGGTCGCTGACGCCGGCGCGCGCGAAGAAGTGGTGGGCCTGCTCGGCATTCTTCGGGTCACTGTCGGTGTAATAGATAGTGGCGCCCGGCGCGGCCGCACGCGCGAGCCAGATGGTCGAGTAACCGATGGCGGAGCCCATCTCGAAGATACGCGTGGCGCCAATGAGTTGGACGAGCTGGTAGAGGACGCGGCCGACAGCGGGGCCGACGATGGGGATGTCGCGCCGGGCGGCGAGGCGCTCCATTTCGGCCAGTACTTCATCCCGCGGCGGCAGAAGGCCGTAGAGGTATTTCTCGACGCTGGCATCAACGATAGCGCTCATCGCTTTTCTCCCTGGTCTGAGCGGCACCCCTCGACTCTGCTCGGGGCAAAGCGAACTTCACATGCGGGGGCGGCGAGCCTCGGCGTAATCGCCACTGCGGATCACGCGAGCGTTGGTAGGCTTTCGTGGGAGGAAATAAGCCCAAGCCTTGACCAGCCGTCCATCCTCCAGTTCCACTTCTGTTAATTGTCGTAGGAATAGACTCTTCTCTGGTCGGCCTGGATCAAACTCCTCCAGTTCGTCAAGCTGTGCAAGTTGTTGTGTGAGGTCATCGAATTCGTAGACTTCACCTTCAATTTCGTCCGCTGGGGACTTAGACGGGACCGCACCGGGGAAGTCCCCGAGGTCGTAGAGCTTGCCTCGGATCTTTCCCTTGGCAAGAAACTGGAGGGAACTTCGTTGCAGATGTCTGTGCAACGGGAATCCCCGTCGAAGGGTGCCGTAGACAAAGAGCTTGTTGGTTCCTCGCCCCATACCTGACAGCTTACCGCAAATCCTTCAAGAGTTCACGAAGGTACTCGTAGCCATAATCGGGACGATTCACGTAGGCGGAGATAGCTTCGTCCTCGGCAATCTTCCGCAGAGGGTATTCAAACATAGCGAGGACTTCTTCCTTTTTGAGTTCTCGTCGCTTGTATAAGATTGCTAGAAACTCAAAGAAATTCAGATAAGTGTCGAGGTTCTGCATCTGCGCAGTGTCTTTTTCCGCTTTGACAAAATACGTTTCTTCCCAGTCGATAAGGCGCTGCATCTGCTGCAGTTCTTCATTGTCGTAGAAGCGTTGATAAAGCTCGAATAGCCAGCGGGTTCTTTCGCGAGCCGAATTGCGCCTGTATTGCCACCAAGAACCGCCAGCAGCCAGGACGGCCACCGCGTAAGTCAATACTTCCAGCCATTCTCTGAAGCTTTGCATCGGTTACTCCTTCTGCGTGCATTCCTTGGTACTAGCCAAGGGTGTCACCAGGTTTAAGGGCGAGGATTTCAAGACCAGGAATATCCTTGGTCAGCTGCTTGAGGCGGTCGGGGGTGCCGGAGAGGATGGGAAAGGTGCCGTAGTGCATGGGGATGACGGCCTTGACGCCCAGGAGGCGGATGGCATAGGCGGCTTCGCGCGGACTCATCGTGTAGTGGTCGCCGATGGGGAGGCAAGCGAGGTCGGGGCGGTAGAGTTCGCCGATGATCTTCATGTCGCCGAAGACATTGGTATCGCCGGCGTGGTAGAGGGTGAAGCCGTTGGGGAAGCGGATGACGTAGCCGCAGGGCTCGCCGGCATAGATGATCTTTCCGTCCTCCAGAATGCCGCAACTGTGGTCGGCCGAGACCATGGTGACGTCGAGGTCGGCGACGCGCACCGTGCCACCCTTGTTCATGTCCACGACGTTCTCGACGCCCTTCGCGCACAGCCACTGCGCCAGCTCCCAGATGGCGACGACAGTGGGTTTGTGTTTCTTGGCGAGCGCGACCGCGTCGGCGATGTGGTCAAAGTGGCCGTGGGTGATGAGCATGACGTCGAGCTTGTCGAAGGTCTTGAGCGCGTCGGGGCAGGCGGGATTGCCCTCGACCCAGGCGTCGATCAGGACGACTTTGCCGCCGGGTGTCTGAATCTTGAAGGTGCCGTGGCCGAGCCAGGTGAATTTGATGCCGCGGGTATCCATGATGTCCCTCCTTGGAAGATGGTTTAGGCGGCCGGAAAGAAAGGGCATTGTAGTCAGGGAGCGAGAGGGACTCAATGGGCAGTGATTGCGGGGAGGAAAAGGCGTGTGGTAAGGTGGGCGGCCTTCTGGAGTGGGATTGGTGAGCGGGAAGTACGATTTCGTCGTGATTGGGGCGGGCCCGGCGGGTTCGACGGCGGCGAAGCTGGCCGCCGATGCGGGTTACTCCGTGCTGCTGGTGGATAAAGCGCGGTTCCCGCGGCACAAGACCTGCGCGAGCTGGATCAATCGCCTCGTATTCGAGCGCTTCCCGTATCTGGAGTCGCAGCGGGAGAAGCTGGTGGATTCGGTTTTCTGGGGCGCGGCATTTCTGGATCAGAAACTGGAGCGCGAGGCGCGATGGAGCGAGCGGCGGCCGTCCGGGTATCTCACGCTGCGGAACAAGTTCGACGCTGGGCTCAAAGATATTGCCGTGGCGGCCGGCACGGAGTTTCGCGAAGGGGTTGCCCTGGAGGCGCTGGAGGAAAGAGAAGGCCAGGTGGGGGTGCGGCTGGAGACGGGTGAAGAGTTCAGCGCGCGAGTTCTGGTGGGTGCCGACGGGGCGAACAGCAAAGTGGCAGCGCTGGCAGGACTGCGGCGGGGCTGGGCCGAGAACGAATACGTGCTGTGCGCGAACGAGGATCTGCCCTACGCGACGGCAGCGATTGCGAAGTTCTACTCCGAGCAACCGCCGTTGTTCCTGGCCTTACAGTTCGACGGGTTGATGGGTTACGGCTGGGTGTTCCCCAAGCGCGAGCACATTTGCGTGGGCATCGGCGGGCGGCTTCGCCCGGGAGAATCAATCAAAGAACTCTACAGCCGATTCTTCGCGGCCGCGCAGCAGCACGGCTATCTGCCAGCCGAGCTGGCGCCGCAGCAGGTCTATTACGCGCCGGATCCGGCAGGCGCCGTGAACAAGGGCAAGCCAATTGTGCGCGGGCACGTGGTGCTGGTGGGTGACGCGGCCGGGTTCGTTTCCGGATCGACGGGGGAAGGGATTTATCCGGCGATGGAAAGCGCGCGGCTGGCAGTGGAACTGGCCGACCGGGGCTTGGGGGCCGGGGATGTCGTGCGGCATCTCGCGGCGTTCCAGACCGCCTGGCGGGCGCGCTTGGGAACCTACCTGCGCGATCTGCCGGGCGGGGAACAGCGGGGCCAGACAATGAATCGGATTGAATGGATTTTCCGCTCGCGGCTGGTTTGCGGTGTGGCCGCGCGCCTGTTTCTCTACGGGGAGCCGATCTCGCTCGGGACGTTGGCGCGGGCGGTGGCGGCCTAATGAATTCAGGATATTGGCATTCTGTTCAATATATCGAACAAACGGGCGCCGCCCCGTGCAGGCCATGCCCAATTTGCTATAGTGGAAATTGATGGCGGTTCGAGACGAAATTCGCGAGTTGGTGGTGCGGTCGTTTCTCGACATTGTGCGCTGCAACGAGCGTAATCTGCCGCTCGATGCCTCTGATCTGGCCAAGCTGGAGAGCCACTTGAACTGGGAGCTGTCCGGCGACTCCGTGCGGCGCTGGGCAGCCGAGTTGCCGGTGCCGCCGAGCGCCGAGGATGTAAATTTTTTCGTGCAGATGTTCCAGCACTGCTGGGAGCACTACACGGAAGACTTGAAGGAACTGAAGCAGATTGTCGGAGAAGACCCTGCGTTAGAGCGCTAGAGGATTTGCCTCGGCCCAGGCTTCGTGCTAGCCTGCAACAGCTCGGGGCTGGCGAGCCTGCCCGAGGGTGAGTGGGAGGAGCAGCAATGGCCTACGTGATTGCAGAGCCATGCATCGGCACCAAGGACACGGCGTGCGTGGATGTCTGCCCCGTGGATTGCATCCATCCGGCGAAGAACCGCGAGTACCACAACGGCCCGGCCAATCAAGGCAAAAAGAACTTCGACGAAGTGGAGCAACTCTACATCAACCCTGAGGAGTGCATTGATTGCGGCGCCTGCGTGCCGGTCTGTCCGGTGACGGCGATTTTTGCGCTCGAAGACCTGCCGGAGAAGTGGGCCAACTTCACCAAGATCAACGCCGATTACTTCAAGGGATGAGCTAGAAGAGATTCCCGGGGCGGGCGGTTCGGTCAGGAAATTCCCAGCTTCTGCTTGGCTTCCTCGCTCATGCGGCTGGGGTCCCAGGGCGGGTCCCAGACGATTTCCACCTGCGCATGGGTAACCCCAGGGATTTTTTCCAGCTCGGCCTGGACGTTCTGGCTGATCATGCCGTGCGCGGGACAGCCCATTGCCGTCAGCGTCATCTGCACGTGCACGGATCCATCAGCCACTTGGACGCCATAGACAAGCCCCAGGTCAACGATGTTGACCGGGATTTCCGGGTCGTAGCAGTTGCGCAGCGCTTCCCACACCTGTTGTTCCGTCACTGCCATCGAAGCACCTCAGTGTTGATTCTAGCATAGCGGCCCCAACAAACCCGGCGCAACCCCGAGTCGTCTACGCTAATCTTATAGGGAAGGGCATCGGGCAGAATGGCAGGGGCGAACCATCTCGCACCGCGTATTCTCTCGCTGGCCACTGCCACGCCGCCGCAGCGCTTCACCCAGGAAGAGATTTACGGGATGCTTGGCTACAAGAGTCGCCGCATTCTGGACATCTTTCTGAACAGCGACATTGACTATCGTCACCTCTATGTGGATCCCACGACCGCACGCCCCACCGAAACGGTTGACGAGCTCCATCGGCGCTACCGTGAGGGGGCGGTGCGCCTCGCGCGCGAAGCCGCCGAGCGCTGTCTGGCGCAGGCAGGGTTGCGCGCGTGCGATGTGGATTGCATCCTCGTGGCGTCCTGCACCGGCTATCTCTGCCCCGACCTAGCGACGATTCTCGTGAAGGAGATGGCGCTCGAGCCCTCCGTGCAGCGCGGGGCGCTGGTGGGCCACGGCTGCGCGGGCGCCTTGCCGGCCTTGCAGCGCGCCTATGACCACGCCTGCGCCTATCCGGCGCATCGCGTGCTGGCCATTGCGGTCGAGATCTGCTCGGCGGCCTACTTCATTGATGACACGCTCGAGACCGTCGTCGGCAACGCCATCTGCGCCGACGGGGCCGCCGCCTGCCTGCTCACCCTTGCAGCGGAGACCGGACCGCGGCTAACCGGATTTGCCTCAGTGCTCGACCCCAACTGCCAGAGCTCGGTCGGTTTCGAGCAGCGACAGGGGAAATTGCGGATCATCCTTGCGCCCACGATTCGCGATTTGGCGCCGCCGATGGTTGCGCGGGCGCTCGAGGCTCTGCTCGCCCCGCGCGGACTCACCCGCAACGACATCCGCTTCTGGCTCCTGCATCCAGGTGGGCGCAAGGTGATTGACAAAGTGCAGGACGCGCTGGGGCTGCGCGAGGAGGACATCGCCTGCTCCCGCGCTGTCTACCGCAACTACGGCAACATGTCTTCGGCCACGGTCTTGTTTGTCCTGAACGAACTCTTGCAGCGAGGCACGGCGCAACCCGGCGACCGCGGTGTGCTGCTGGCGCTCGGGCCGGGGTTTGCCGCCGAAGCCGCGTTGCTCGAATGGTAAGCGAGGTGAAACAATGAAGCGCATAGCGATTGCCCTCACAAGTTTGTTCTTGGCGGCTGTGCTCGTGGCACCCGCCGAGGAGGCAGTGCAGGAGATTCGCGTATCCGCGAAGAAGTATGAATTCACGCCGAGCGAAATTCGGGTGCAAACGGGTCAGAAAGTGCGCCTGATCCTGACCGGGCAGGATCGCACCCATGGCATCGAAATCAAAGAGCTGAAGATCAAAGAAAAGATTTTCAAGGGCAAGGAGACCGTGGTGGAGTTCGTGGCGCCCGCCCCCGGTACCTATGAGTTCAAGTGCGCGAGCTTCTGCGGCTTTGGTCACGGCCGGATGAAAGGCAGGCTGATCGTCGAACCGGTGGTGCAGCCCTAAGGACTGTGACGGATTCGGGGGAGCGTTAGTTCAGCCGATTCCTGATTGCTATCAAGCACACGCAGCCAGGGCTGGAGCACGGCACGGAGGCCGGAAAGATCGATCCCGTGGTGTTCGGAAGGGTAAGCCGCGAGTTTCTCCAGTCCCTGGCGGAGGAGCGAACGTGCGCCGGCCAGCTTCCCGCTCTGGAAGTGATGGAACGCAGCCGCCACCTGAATCAGTCCTTGATAGAAAGGTTTTTCTTCGGGCGTCTCCGCGAGCCAGATTTGTTCCAACGCCTCGTGACATTCGAAGAAGAGGCCACGGTTGAAGCAGGCAATGCCGTGGGCAAGAATTTCGCGTTTCTGGTCGGAGTTCATGCTGGAAAGCCAACTATGCCAGAAAGCCGCAGGTGCGTCAGCCTGGGTGAATCGTTCCCAGGCCTGACTCCATCTAATGGAGAGCCGATAGCCTAGAACGGGTGAAATGAACATCTTCGTCAACACCGATGAACGTAAGTTGCTGGAGGAGGCGATGCGCGAGGCGGGTCGGCTGCCGCCCGGGCAGGCGGCCACGCTGAAGTGGCCGGTGCTGCACTATGGGACCGTGCCACGCTTTGACCCGAAGACGTGGGACTTCCGCGTCTGGGGTCTGGTCGAGCACCCACTGCGTCTGAGCTGGGATGAGTTTCAGGCGTTGCCGCAGACCGAGATCGTTGCCGACATGCACTGCGTGACGCGCTGGAGCCGCTTCGACAACCGCTGGCGCGGCGTGCTCGCGCGCGAAGTCATTGAGCGCGCCCGGCCGAAATCCGAGGCCAAGTATGTCCTCGTCCACGCCGAGCAGGGCTTCACGGCCAATGTGCCGTTGGACGATCTGCTTCGGCCCCAAGTCCTCTTTGCCCACAGCCACGACGGTCGCCCGCTCACCCCCGAGCACGGCCATCCGCTGCGGCTCGTGGTGCCGCATCTCTACGCCTGGAAGAGCGTGAAGTGGGTGCGTGGATTGGAATTTCTGCCCCGAGATGCTCCTGGCTTCTGGGAGCAGAACGGTTACCATCTTTACGGCGACCCGTGGAAAGAACAGCGCTTCGACACGGACTGACGTCTCGCTGGCCCTCTGACTTCCGACTTCGAGCTGCCAGCCTCTAGAAGATGTTGTACTGATCCACGTGCAGGGTCTGGTCGGGCTGGATAATGATGTTTTTCCCGGTTTGCTCCTCGAGTTCGCGCAGCAGGCCGGACTCGCGCGACTTGAGCGCCTTGGCCACCTCGGGATGGGCACGAATCGTCAACTCGGGCGCATCAATCGAGCGCGCCATCTTCCGCGCCTCCTCCTGGATTTCGTAGCAGAGCGTCTCGAGCGACTTCATCATTCCCGTCCCCGTACAGTAGGGGCAAGGTTGGCAGAGCACTTTTTCCAGTGATTGGCGCACGCGCTTGCGGGTGATGGCGATGAGCCCGAACTCGTTGAAGGCGAGCGTCTTCGACGGAGCCCGATCGCTGCGCAGGGCGCGCTCCAGCTCCTGCATCACCCGCCGGCGATTGCGCGGGTCTTCCATGTCAATGAAGTCGATGATGATGATCCCGCCCAGGTCGCGCAGGCGAATCTGTCGGACGATTTCGTGGACGGCATCCAAGTTGGTGCGAACGATGGTGTCCTCCAGGCGGCTCGAGCCCTTGCCAACAAACTTGCCGGTGTTGACGTCAATGGCCACCAGCGCTTCGGTGTGGTTGATGACGATGTAGCCACCTGACTTCAGCCACACCTTTGGCCGGAGTGCCTGGTCAATCTCTCGCTGGACACCCAGTTCCTCGAAGATGGGCGCCTCCTTCGTGTAGAGCTTGACCCGGGAGACCAGGGAGGGCTGGAAGCGGCTGATGAATTCAATCGCCCGCGTGTACTCCTCCTCGTTGTCAATCCAAATGGTATCGAAGTCGGTGGTGAGCTGGTCGCGTAGGATGCGCTCCATCAGGCCGAGGTCGCGGTGCAGGAGCACAGGCGCGGGCGTCTGTTCGGCCCGCTGCTTGAGATCGCGCCAGAGAGTAACCAGGTAGTCAAGGTCCCGCCGGATATCGGCGTCGCTCGCGGCTTCGGCAGCTGTCCGTACCACGATGCCGCCCGTCACGCTGGCCTTCAATTGCAGCAGCAGTCGCCGCAGCCGTTGGCGTTCGTTCTCGCCATGAATCCGGCGGGAGACGCCGACGTGTTCGATGGTGGGCATGTAGACCACGAAGCGGCCCGGCAAGGTCACATGGGATGTGATGCGGGCTCCCTTGGTACCGATCTGTTCCTTGGCAATCTGGACGATGGTTTCTTGGCCCGGCTGCAAGAGCTCGGTAATAGGCGCGCGGGGACGGGGCGCCCCTACTGGCCGCCGACGCCGAGCTCCTCGCATCATCCGCCGCCCGCGCCGGCGTCCGCGCAGCGGCCGCTCCCACTCCACACCGCCGGCTGTCCGTTCACGGACCGACGGCGGCAACGCCACTTGGCCGTTTTCCTCCTCGACTGCCGTGGCCCGGTGGCCAAAATCCTCGGGAGCCTCGGGGGTTTCGCTTTCCGGCGTGGGTGTTTCGGGGCGGGTCTCGGCGGATTCAGAGGTGTCCACTTCAGCGACGGGGATGTAGTCGAGTTCCCGTCTCCGGCGGACAGCCTCGCGCAGATCGCTGCGCCGATCTGCCGCCCGCGCGGCGGGCAATGGGGGTGTAACTCCAGTACGTTCCTCCACCGAGGTTTCTTCGAGCAGAGTCGCCGCGGGCAGAGATTCTTCCTCCGGTCCGCCCTGGGCGGCTTCAACCTGAGTCGTTTCCGACACCGACTCGAGTGGGACGGGAATAGTCTCCACAACGCCCGTTGAGGCTGTTACCTCCGTGACCGGCTCGCTCTCGGGTTCGGGCGCGGCCACCGACTGTGGTGGCGGGGCCGAAATGCGATCTCTGTATTTGGCCAGTGATTCGCCCGGGAGAATAACAGGCTCGTAGCCTTCGGGCGGCGCGGGGACGGGCGGCCCAGGTGGTCGGTGGGGGAAACGGCCACGGCCGGGGCCACGCCCGCCGCGGCGTCCCCGGCGCCGGCCCCGATGCGACCTTCGTCCGAGTCGGGGTCGTTCGAATGAAGGTCCCGTGGTGGCCGTACCCGAGGGGACGGGCTCTGCCGCCGGGGCAGCAAGCGCCTCCGAGCTGGAGGGCTCGGTCGGTGGGCTAGGAGCTTGGTCGCTCGCGCCCGGAGAAACAGCCGCGGCCTCACTTGTGGACGTCGGGGGTACTTCTTCCGACTCCTCCAGGACGCGCTCGTACTCTTCCTTCTCCTCGAAATAGTCGGAAACGTACAGGAAGGCGTCGCGCTCTAGGCCGATGTTGACGAAGGCGGACTGCATCCCGGGCAGGACGCGCGTGACGCGCCCTTTGTAGA
Source organism: Acidobacteriota bacterium (assembly GCA_037442885.1). Classification (GTDB taxonomy): domain Bacteria; phylum Acidobacteriota; class Terriglobia; order Acidiferrales; family 2-02-FULL-67-57; genus JACQTG01. The sequence goes on from JBBIPK010000002.1 coordinate 91,424, forward strand.
TGCTGCCGACCAAGCCGGTTTCTTTCTCGCGTTCAACGGAAAGCTCAACGACGCGTCCCTCTTCCAGCAAGGCGACTTTCGTCTCGTGTGGTGTCGCCGAAATCACCAATTCCTTTGCCATGCGTAAACCTCTCTGGGCACTCAGACCGACCGGCCGCAGTCGGTGCGCCGCGGAACAGGCGGCATTGCCGATGCCCACTGCTTGTTGGGTTCGTCTTCATTGTTCCAGTTGCTCCAACCGCGGGTGGCCACCACCCGGGGTCGGCCGTTCCGCGCTCGGCCTGCCGCCGGCGGCTACAGGTTGACAAAGCGGCGCATCCGCACGCTCATCACCAGGCCGAGCGCCAGCCAGGTCGAAACCGTGGCTGAGCCGCCATAGCTCATCAGAGGCAAGGGAATGCCCGTAACCGGCATCAGCCCCACTACCATGCCCACGTTCACCAGCAGGTGAAACAGCAGCAGACTGGCAATCCCAGCCACAAGAAACGCACCGGCACGGTCAGGGGCAGTCTCGGCGTTGTGCACCAACCGCAGCAGCAACGCTAGGTAGAGGAGCATCGCGAGCAACACGCCCGCAAACCCCTGCTCCTCGCCATAGGCGGCCATCACAAACTCCGCGTGGCGGACGGGGATGAATCCAAGCTGGTTCTGGCTTCCTTTTCCCGTGCCCTTTCCCCAGAAGCCGCCGGAGCCGACTGCAATCTTCGATTGCAGGATCTGATAGCCGGGGCCTTTGGGGTTTTGCCCGGGATTCATAAAGGTCACCAAGCGCTCCCGCTGGTACGGCCGCAGCAGGTGCCATCCCACGGGCAGAATCAACAGCCCTGCCACGAGCAGGATGGCTGCATGCTTCCAGCGCAGGCCAGCGAGGAAAACCCCTGTCGCCACAATGGGAACCAGCGTCAATGCGGTTCCCAGGTCCGGCTGGGCGGCGATCAACGCCATCGGCACGCCCGCCAGCAGGCCCACCTTCGCCAGGTCCGCCAGGCTCAACTGCGCCGCACGAACCTCGCTGAAATAGCGGGCCAACACGATGATTATAACTAACTTTACCACCTCCGACACCTGAAATGTGATTCCGCCGACCTCAATCCACCGGCGGGCACCGAACAGTTCCTTGCCAAACAGCAGCACACCCACCAGACCTGCTAGCACCGCCAGGTAGAGCCAGGCGGCCTGGTCGAGCCAGGTGTGGTAGTCCACCCGTGCCAGGATGAACAGGAGCGCCAGTCCAATGCCCATCCAAACCAGTTGCCGCAGGTGCATACCCGTGAAGCGCGGGCTGGTGAGCGTGGTGGAATAGATTTCGGCGATGCCGAGAGCCGCAATCAACAACACGCAGGCCAAGAGCAGCCAGTCCATTTCGCGGTAGCGCACCGAGCGCGGCATGGCTAGGGCGTTCCTCCCGTGGCGGCATGGCTTCCTGCAAGCTGGAGCGGTGCGCCGCGGCGTTTCTTCTCGAAGTAGGCCTGCAGCACCGCACGCGCCAGCGGGGCTGCCGATGCCCCGTGCTCGCCATGCTCCAACAGCACCGCCACAACGATTTCCGGATTCCGCCGCGGCGCCAGCCCGACGAACCAGGCGTTGTCCGTGTAGGCGCGCTGCCCTTTGACCTGATCCAGCTTGTCGAGACCGACCAGTTGGGCGGTGCCGGTCTTGCCGGCCACATCGAGTTCCGGCAGGCGGGCGGCAGCGCCGGTTCCGCCTTCGTTTACCACGCCCCACATTCCGTTGGTTAACTCCAGCAGGCTGGTTTCCTTCAAGGGTGCCTGCGTGGTGGCTTTTTCCGGAGTCCCGTTGCCGGGTTCGAGCACGAGGTGCGGCCGCACGAACCGCCCACCCATGGCAATCCCCCCGATGGCGTGAGCCAGTTGCAGCGGCGTGACCATGATGGGACCCTGCCCGATGGCGACCGACACGGTCTCGCTGGGAATCCAGGGTTCTTTGCGGGCGCGGAGTTTCCACTCCGGCGAGGGAATCAACCCGCCTTCCTCACCCGGAAGGTCAATGCCGGTCGGTCGTCCCAAGCCGAACTGGCGGGCGTAGGCCCCCAGACGCTCGATGCCGAGCCATTTTCCGACCTCATAGAAAAAGACATCGCAGGAGCGGACAATAGCCTCGTGCAGGCCCACCCGGCCATGCCCCTCGGGAATCCAGCAACGGAAGAGGCGCCCGTAATGGACTGCGCTGCCGTTGCACTGAACGGTGAACGGCTTCTCGAAGAGGCCTTCTTCCAGAGCCGCTGCCGCGGTGACGATCTTGAAGGTCGAACCCGGCGCCAGTTGGGCCTGGATGACGCGGTTGAGCAGAGGCTTGTCGGGGTCGTTCATCAGCCGTTGCCATTCCTCCGGCGGGATGCGACCCGCAAAGAGATTGGGGTCAAACGCCGGGCGACTCGCCAGCGCGAGCACGTCCCCCGTCTGCGGATTCAGCGCCACGATGGCTCCCTTGCGCCCTTCCAGGGCACGCTCAGCAGCCAGCTGAACATCGTAGTCAATCGTCAACCGCAGCGGGCGTCCCGCCACGGGCGGCTTGTACTCGGGTTTGTACTCGGGGCCGCGCACTTCGCGCCCCTGGCTGTCCACCAGCGCGCGCCGCTCGCCGTTGACGCCCAGCAGGATGCGGTTGTAGTGGCGCTCGACGCCTTTCTTGCCCACGATGTCGCCGAGCTCGGAGCGGCCGGCCGCCACCTCCTCTTTCGACGCCTCACCGACATAGCCGAACAGGTGCGCGCCCAAACCGCCGGGCGGATAGCGCCGCCGGTACAACAGCAACAACTCGAGGCCGGGATAGTCGTCCTGGTGAGCTTCGATGAACGCGATGTCGGAGAGTGCTGCTTCGTCCTTCAATACAATCGGCTGGAAGGGCGGCGCCTCCTTGTATTCTTCCAGCCGTTCCGCCAGCCAGGTCGGATCCAACTGCAGCCCCCGCGCGATGGCTTCTCGCGCCGCCTTCGTGTCCGGCACATATTCACGTACCAGAATCACGCTGAAAGCCGGGTAGTTGTCCACCAGCACACGGCCTTCGCGGTCTAGGATGAGGCCGCGCGGGGCCATGATGGGAGTGGTGCGGATGCGGTTCCGCTCGGCCAGCAGGGAAAAGTACTCCGAGCGAGCGATCTGGAGTCGCCAGAACCCTCCCAACAGCAGCAGGGTCACCGCGATGGCGGCCACGCGCAGCCAGGCAAGCCGTTCGATGGGAAGCTTGCGTTCGTAGCCGAAGATAAGTTCCATCTCTGTCCTAGCCTGCTGCCCCCACTCAGGCCGACTGGCGAAAGCGGTCCAGTAGTCGAAAAGCTAGCACACCCAGAAGGGCAGTGACAAGCGCGGCTTCCAGCGTTTGCAGATTCAGCAACGGAGCCGGTCGGCCCAGCAGTAACCATTCGACCCCGCCGAAGATGACCTGGTGAAGGAGGAAGAAACCCAACACCAGCAGGAGGCGGGCCACCGGTTGCTCGGTTTCCAGCCGGATGCCGACCCAGGAGGCGGCGAAGCCCACCAGCGTTTTTGCCATCCCATACTGGCCGATGGGATGATGGGTGAGCGCATCTTGGGCCACGCCCACGACCAGTCCCAGAATCAGGCCTGTGGACGGGTTTCGCCGGCTGAGCGCGAAGTAGATGACCGCCAGCAACGGCAGATCCAGCAGGGATGCCGCCGGAACATAGAAGGGAACGTAGGCCTGAAGAAAGAAGGCACTGAAGACGACCACCAGGAAGACGAGCGGGGAAAAGCGGTAGAGTTCAGTACGCGTTTCCCGCGCCAACGTCAGTTCCGTCCGTTGCCTTCGGCGGGCCGGGCCGCGCCTTCCGGCGCGCCCGCATAGACGAAGACGTACTCCAATTGACTCAGCCGCGCTGTCGGTGTGACGACAATCTCGTGGAAGTACTGTCCGCGACGCGCCGAGCTCACCGTCCCGATCGGGAATCCCTTGGGGAACAGTTGATCCTGCCCGGAAGTCAGGACTAGGCTTCCCACGGGAACATTTTCTTCCACGGGGACATAATCGAGGCGGCACTGCGACGTGCCCGTGCCTTTCACCACGCCCTGCACGCGGCTGCCAGCCAACATCGCACCTACGCCGCTCGTCCGGTCGGTGATGAGCAGAACCTGGGCCGCGCCCGGGAACGCCTGCGTGATTTTTCCGACGATGCCGGCCGGCGTAAGCACGACCATGTTCCGACGCAGCCCGTCGCCCCGCCCGCGGTTGATGAAGACGGTGTGCGAGGTGGCAGCCGCGGTCGAGCCGATTACTTCCGCAGCCAGCAACGGTTCCTGCGGACGGTTCTGCTTCAACGCCAGCAGCGCGGCCAGTTGTTCGGCTTCGGCGGCCCGCGCCTCGAGGGAATGCAGGCGGAGTTGCGCCTGCTCCAGCTCGGCACGCAGCGCCTGGTTCTCCTGCTCCACATTGTAGAGGGCGATGTAGCGGTTCCAGAGGGCGCCGGTGCCGTCCACCACAAAGTCCGCCACCTTCTCGATGGGAGTGAGCAAGGTCACTGCCCAGACGCGCAGCAGCCGGATCTCGTTTTCTGTCTTGATCTGATACGCGAGCAGGAGCAGCTGCACAAACAGGCTGGCGACCAGCAAGGCCAGATGCGGATGGCGCTCAAGGAAGGCGCGCATAGTTGTGCGTGCGGGTGCCTACTCGATTGAAATCTGGCGGAGCAGCCCGAAATCGCTCAGCATCTTGCCCGTGCCCAGGGCCACACAGGCAAGCGGGTCATCGGCAATCGAGACCGGCAGGCCGGTTTCCTCGCGGATGCGCTTGTCGAGGTTCTTGAGCAGTGCCACGCCGCCGGTCAGCACGATGCCGCGGTCGCTGATGTCGGCCGACAGCTCCGGCGGCGTGCGCTCCAGAGCGACCCGGATGGCGTTGATGATGGTCGAGACACACTCCGACAGCGCCTCCCGCACCTCGGCGTCGGTGATGGTCACGGTTTTGGGGACGCCTTCGATCAGGTTCCGGCCTTTGATCTCCATGGTCATCGGCTTGTCGAGAGGATAGGCCGAGCCGACTTCAATCTTGATTTGCTCCGCCGTGCGCTCGCCAATCAGCAGGTTATATTTGCGCTTCAGGTAGTGCATGATGGCTTCGTCCATCTCATTGCCGGCGACGCGCACGGAGCGGGAAAAGACGATGCCGCTCAGAGAAATGACGGCGATCTCCGTGGTGCCGCCCCCGATGTCGACAATCATGCTGCCACAGGCTTCCGTGATGGGCAGGCCGGCGCCAATGGCGGCCGCCATCGCCTGCTCCACCAAGTAGACTTCGCTCGCTTTCGCCCGGTAGGCCGAGTCCTGCACCGCCCGCTTTTCCACCGGCGTGATCTCGCTCGGCACCCCGATCACGATCCGCGGGTGGACGAGCAGCTTGCGGTTGTGCGCCTTGCGGATGAAATAGTTCAGCATCCGCTCGGTCACTTTGAAATCGGCGATGACGCCATCCTTCATCGGCTTGATGGCCACAATGTTGCCTGGCGTGCGCCCGAGCATCTCCTTGGCTTCTTTGCCCACAGCACAGATTTCGCCGTTGTTCTTGTTGATAGCCACGATGGAGGGCTCGTTCACCACGATGCCGCGCCCGCGCGCGTACACCAGGGTGTTGGCTGTGCCAAGATCAATGGCGAGGTCGGAGGAGAAGACGCTGTAAACGGAGCGGAAATTCATAGCTGCTCGGGGTCGCGCGGCGCCTTATTGAACATAGACCTGCTTGCGGTGGGTCACGACTTCGCCGCGCTGGTTTTGCGCCGTGATCGTAATCATGTGCGCGCCCGCGCTCGGCAGGGGGCGGGTGAAGTGCTTGAAGCGCCCGTCGGGCCCCACCAGGGCCACCTGCTCGTTCTGGATGATGACGGTGGCCCCGGGCTCGGTGCGGCCAATGACCTCAATGACGCGTCCGTGCTGGATGACGTTGTCGATCACCAGCAGCAGCTCTTCGCCCACCGGTTGGTGGTGGAGACTGAACTTGTTGGTCTCACTTTCGGCGCTTTCCTGTTTGTCTTTGTCCACGGCGGTCAGGTTCCACCAGTATTCGCCGGGGTTCAGGCCTTTGGCCACAAAGAAGGTTTCGGAAATGTTCTTGCGTTCGAAAACCTGCCGGGTGAGCAACGGCGAGGTGTAGATGCGCAGCCGATAGGCAATCGCATCGGGGACGCCCGACCATTCAAAGCGAATCTCTTCCTCTTTCGGATTGGTGCTGATGATGGGCTGGAGGTTGCGCGGCCGCTTGGGCTCAGGCGGCCGAATCACGCGTTCCACGTCGAGGGAGGCATTCGGGTCGGTGAAGCCCGCGCGCTCGTAGGGCCCCACGGTCACGCGCTCGCTGCCCTTCTGCAAGTCAACCTGTCCCTCGGCCACCGTGATCTCATGCACGTTGGTCTTGGGGTCGTTCTTGACAGCCGCGCGGCTGTTCTGACGCATTTCGGCCACGGCGTTTTCAAACAATACCGTGGAGCGTGAGCCCGGGGCCGGGAAGGATCCGGTGGAAAGGTCCACGGCACCGGAGGTAACGTGGACAGCCACCTGGGTGGCCCGGTTCTCGTAGGCGACGTTGCGCTCGATCACAATCAGGGTCTCGGGCTTGACCACGTAGTTGGTGCCGTCCACAAAGGTGATGCGAGCAACGCCGTTGGCGCCCGTCTGCACAATGTCGCCCTCGTCGAGCGGCATCTTGTAGTCGGCGTTGACCCACTGCACGGCATTGGCTTTCCGGACTCGCACCTCGCCATCCAGGTTCAAGAACCGGGCCTGTGCGACACGCTGAGCTGGGGGAGTGGGCGAAGTGGTCTCGCTGCTGCCCAGAAGGGTGGCCACACGGTTTAGCGTCGCCCGCAGTGCGCCGGGACGCAGGAGAGAGTAAATGCCCAAGCCAAGCGCGAGCAGAATGAGAACCAGGATCGCCACGGTCCGATAGGTGACCGTGGTCCAATACACCTCCAGTGTCCTGAGCTTTTCCTTGGGTTCCTGGTCGGCCATGAGCCTTGTTTGCCTACTGTGTGTGCAGTTCTGATGCAGCGTAGCACAAGGCGGTTGCCGGATTCAATAGCTGGGGCGTGCGGCCGCCCCTTGAGCGGCTCGGCGCGCTCGACTAGAATGCTGGATTGCCCGCGCCGGGCAATCAGGTCAGACGAGATGCTCAAAGTCTTCCGCCAGCGCAAACGCATCATCAAATGGGTGCTCTGGGCCATCGTCTTGGTGGTGGGATTCATGATGGTCGTCACGCTGGTTCCGGGCATTGGCGGTGGCGCCGGTACGGTGCTGGATTCTCCGGATGTCGTTGCGGTGGTGGGCGATCGCGCCATCGGTTCCCAGGAGATTCAGCGCCGCGTCTCCCGGCTGCAGCAAAACCTGCAAGGCGCTTCCAACAGTCTCTTCCGGCGCTACTTGGCCGAACAGGTCATCGAGGATGTGCTGTTTGGGGAGATGCTGGAGCAGGAAGCCGAACGCCTGGGGGTGCGGATTACCCCCGAAGAAGTTTCCGCCGCGATCCACCAGATGCCGGTCTTCCAGCAGGAGGGAAAGTTCGTCGGAGCGGCGGAGTATCAGCGAATCCTCCAGCAGCAGTTCCGGTTGAGCGTCGCGGAGTTTGAGGACGAAGTGCGCACGGGCGAACTCGGCCGCAAGCTGTTCCAACTTCTCACCGACGGCCTGAGCGTTTCGGACGCGGAGATCGCGCAGGAATTCCGCGTCCGCAACGAGAAAGTCGCGGTCGAGTATGCCCTCTTCAAGCCCCGGGCGCTGGAAGAGCAGATCCGTCCGAGCGAGGAAGAACTCCGCAGCTTCTTCGACGAGCGGCGCGACCGCTACCGCTTGCCCGAACGCCGGCGCGCCCGCACCGTGCTGGTGGAATTCGACTGGGTCAAACAACGCTCCCCGATCACGCCGGAGGAACTCCAGGCCTACTACGACCGCAACCGCGAAAACTACCGCGTCGCCGAGCAGGTGCGCTTCCGGCACATCCTGTTCCGCTTCCCCGACGCTGCCACCGAGGAACAGCGGGAAAAGATTCGGGCTGACGCGCGTCGCGTGCGCGGGGAACTGGCGCGGGGCAAGGATTTCGCCAAGCTCGCCCAAGAGCATTCCGGCGATGCGGCGACGAGCGAGAAGGGCGGCGAGGTCGGCTGGGTGGGCCGCGGCCAGGTTGTGCCGGAGCTCGAAAGAGTCATCTTCTCACTCGAGAAGGGCGCGCTCAGCGAGCCCGTGGAAGTTGGCTACGGCATTCACATCGTTCAGGTGAGCGAGCGGCAGCCAGCGCGGTTGAAGCCGCTCGCCGAAGTGCGCGGTGAGATCGAGTCCTTCCTGAGCCAGCAGAAGAGCCAGCAGGAGGCGCTACGGCTGGCGCAGCAGCTGGGACAGGACGTGCGCGGCGGGCAGACGTTGGCCGCCGCTGCCGAAGCGCTCGGCCTGCGCGCTCAGGAAACTCAACCCTTTGCCCTGACAGACTCGCTGCTGGAATTCGCCGGCACCACCGCCGTGCAGGAGATGGCGTTCCGGCTGAAGCCGAACGAGGTGAGCGAACCCGTGTCGGTTCCCACCGGCTACGCCGTCGTCGAGCTCGTAGAAGTGCTGCCCGCCCGCGAGCGCGCCGAGCTCAGCGACGTGCGCGACCAGGTCGAACGCGCCTTCCGCCAGGAACGCGCGGGCGAACTCGCCCGGCAGCGCGCCCAGGCGCTGGCGGAGGCCGCCGCCAAGAGCGGTGACCTCCGAAAGGCCGGCCGAGCTCTCAGCGTCGAAGTCAAGCTCTCCAACGCGTTCACGCGCGCGGACAGTGTTCCCGAACTAGGCCCGGCACGCGAGTTTGCCGCTCAGGTCTTTGCCCTGCCCACCGGCGGGCTTGCCGGGCCGCTACGCGTCGGCGTCAACTGGGCCGTATTGCGCGTCGCTGCCCGTCAGGAAGCCGATCTAAAGGCCTTTTTGCAGCAGCAGGCCTTCATTGCGCAGGACCTTCTGCAAGCAAAGCGTCAGACGACTTTCCAGTTGTTCCGCGACGCGCTGAAGCGCCGGCTGACAGAGACGGGCAAGCTCCGCCTGAACCCGCGCGCCATCGAACGCGTCCTGGGCTCCAGTTGAGGTCATCGCTTTTCCTGTCTGAGTCCAGTAGACTTACTTCCGAACCGGAAATCCTTCTATCCGTTGGCCCGGAGAGACAGGCTCGATGATCCCGTGGTCGCTGCGCGAAGTTCCCAGCAAACGCTGGCGGCAGGCACAGGAACACGAGGCGCACTTCTGGATTCAGCCGAACGCCTTACCGCCGCAGCAGGAGCGAGTGGCCCGACGCTACGCCGGCCTGCTCGAGGAACTTGACCAGCAGGGTCAGGTCGGCGGGCGCATTTTGGAGGTGGGCAGCGGCCCCACCTGTGTGAGCGCGCGGCTGCGCAACCGGTTTCGGGTATTCGCCGACCCGTTGATGACTCTCTATCGCCCGCTGTGTGCGGATGCGGTCCACGGCCACTTCGTCGCGACCGTAGGCGAACAGCTTCCCTTCGCGGAGGCCAGCTTCGATGCCGTTTTCTCCTTCAATGTCATTGACCACGTTTTCTCCCCGGCCCGCTTCGTGTCCGAACTCGGGCGCGTCCTGCGGCCCGGTGGCCTGGTCGTCCTCGGCGTCTACACTCACCCGCGATTGTTCGCGGCTGTGCGCACTCTTCTGGAACGCGGGCTGCCGTGGGCGCGGGAACTTCCCCATCCGTTTTTCTTCTCCCGGCATTCGCTTCTGCACCTGTTGCAGCACTGTGGCTTGCAGGTCGAGCGAGTGGTCTGCGTCTATGCGCCCAATCACATTCCCGCCCTCCACCGGCAAGATTGGGTAAGCGTCGCGCGCAAGCCTGCCGGGCTGACTTAGTGCGTGCCCGCGTCGGCCGCGGCGCGTTGACTTGCGCGCGTCCCCGCGCCTAAGATGGCGGCGGAATTGTACCGGCGCCGGGAATGTCTCATCCAAGCTAGTGAGAACCAAGAATGCGGGATGCCCTCATTCGGATAGTGCGCGGGCGGCTCGTCGGCGCCCTGATCCTCGCGCTGATTGTTCTTCTCTGGGCCGGGATTGGCAGTGCCAACGCTGATTCCCGGCGCATCGTCGCCATCGGCGATATCCACGGTGACTACGATGCGTTGGTCGCCATCCTCAAAGCAGCGGGCGTGATTGACGCAGCGGGGCGCTGGACTGATCCCAACACCACACTGGTGCAAACCGGCGACTTCCTCGACCGCGGCCCGCGGATGAGGGAAGTGACCGAATTCTTGATGACCCTGGAAAGACAGGCGGCCCGCCAAGGCGGTCAGGTCATCGTTCTGCTCGGCAATCATGAAGCAATGAATCTGATGGGCGATCTGCGCTACGTCACACGGGAGAACTTCGCCGAGTATGCGAGTCGCAAGGCTGCAAAGCGGCAGCGAAGCGCCTACCAGGCCTACCTCAAGTTCCAGGCGACGCCTGCACGTGCGGGCGCTGGAGCCGCCTCGGCCCAGAATCCTGCGGCAGAGCAGGAGTGGATGGAAGCACATCCGCCCGGCTTCATCGAGCACCGCGAGCTCTTCGGTCCCAAGGGCAGGTACGGCCGCTGGCTGCGGGAGCGCCCGAGCGTCGCGCGCATCGGCGACGTCGTCTTCCTCCACGGCGGCATCAGCCCCGACTTTGCTTCCCTGAATATCGAAACCATCAACCAGCGCATCCGCGACGAAGTCCGCGCCTTTGACGCCGTGAAACGCTATCTCGAACAGAGAAAACTCATCCTGCCGTTCTTCACCCTGGGCGAGATGGTCGCGGCCGTCCAGTCTGAACGGGAGACGCGGAAGGCAGAGCTCGAGCAGCGCACCGCCGAGGCCGCGCAAGCGGGGAAGACCTACGTCCCGGCGGCCGAAGAAAAGAGGCACCTCGAGCTGCTCGAGAGCTTTCTGGGGCTGGCCAGTTGGCTGAGCATGCGGCCTGACGGTCCGCTCTGGTTTCGGGGTTACGCCGAATGGCCGGAAGAAACCGGGGCGACTCAAGTCGCACGCATTCTGAGCGCCTACGCGGCTGCTCACATCGTCGTTGGCCACACGCCGCAGCGAGACGGCCGAATTCAGCCGCGCTTTGGCGGCAAGGTCTTCCTGATTGATACCGGCATGCTGGCCAGCTTTTATCCCGGCGGCCGCGCGGCTGCGCTGGAGATTCGCGAGGGCAGGTTCACGGCCATCTACCTCGACCAGCGTGTCGTGCTGCTGGATCGCCCGGGCGGTGTGACCCCTGCAAGTCCAGGGGCTGCCGCGGAGGCGACGGCATCGCATGGCAGCGGTTCAAGCGAGACCTGGCAGGAGACTTCATCGGCATCGTCCGCCGCAAGACCCGCTCGCGTCTGGCTCGACCCCGACGGCAACCCGCTGCCCTTCACCAGCGACGAAGAGGTAATCGAATTCCTCCGCACCGCCAAGGTCATCCGCGTCCGCGAAATCGGCCAGGGCATCACGCGGCCGAAGCGAGTCCTGCTGGAGAAGGACGGCATCCGGATGAACGCGGCCTTCCGCAATGTGAACGAGGAGAAGCCGATTGCCCAGTTTGTGACCGGGCGGACCGAAGTGGGCTTCCGCGACAGCTACTTGTTTGAGCCCGCTGCCTATGAGTTGAGCCGCTTGCTGGGCCTGGACAACGTGCCGCCGACCATTGTGCGCCGGATTGGCGGCAATTCGGGCTCCTTGCAGATTTGGGTGGAGCGCGCGATGACGGAAGGAAGCCGCAAGCAGAGAGGCCTGCAACCGCCCGACCCCGAATACTGGAATCAGCAGATGTACGTCATGCATCACTTCGACCGGCTCATCTACAACACCGACCGCAACCTGGGCAACGTGCTGATTGACCCGAACTGGAAAGCCTGGATGATTGACCACACCCGCGCCTTCCGGCTGTTGACCGACATCACGGATGCCGACACCATTGTCAGGTGCGAGCGGGCTCTCTTCGAGAAGCTCAAGACTCTCGATGAGGCCACGCTGAAGCAGCGGCTGAAACCCTACCTGCGCTCCAGCGAAATCAGCGCCGTGTTCAAGCGCGCCCGCAAGCTCGTCGCGCTCATCGAGAAACTCATCCAGGAGCGCGGAGAGGAAAACGTCCTCTACACGCTCAAGTCGCCGGAACCGGCGCTCGTGCCGGTTCCCTAGATAGTAGCGGCAAGGATTCGTCGTGGCAGTCTTGTCGTAGGAGTCGAGAGCGGTGCCGCCGTTGGCGCGCTTCCTGGAGCGCCTCCTCAACCTGCATCGCGGCGACCTTGGCCGCGGCGCGTTGCTCTTTTCCTACCTTTTCCTCGTCATCGCCAGCTACGTCGTCGGCAAGGTAGCCCGCGACGCCCTCTTCCTCGACCGGTTCAAGGCGGTGCAGCTTCCCTATGCCGACATCGCCATCGCCATCCTGGTCGGCTTCGTGGTCGCCGCCTACGTCGGCATCGGGCGCCGCACCAGCCTCCGCAATCTCCTGGCGGGCAGCTTGTTCCTCTTTGCCTTCATCGCTCTGCTGTTCTGGGCGCTTGCCCACTGGTTCCAGTTCCCCTGGCTCTATCCCGTCATCTACATCTGGGTCGGCATCTTCGGCGTGCTGGCGCCGGCGCAAGTCTGGACGCTGGCGAACTACGTTCTGACCACCCGCGAGGCCAAGCGCCTCTTCGGCCTCGTGGGCAGCGGCGCCATTTCGGGCTGGATTTTCGGCGGCTTCTTCTCCAAGGCCGCCGCCAACGCCTTCGGCACCGAGAGCCTGCTCTTCGGCATGGCGCTCTTCCTGGCTCTCTGCGTGGTGCTGGTGATTCTGATCTGGCGGCAACGACAGGCAGCAGCGGTCGAGGCGGCAGAAAGCGAAGCCAACGCGGAGGAACAGCGCCCGCAGTACCTGCTGGAAAGCCTGCGCCTGGTTGCCTCCTCGCGCTATCTCAAGGCCATTGCGGCCGTCATCTGCCTCTCTTCCTTCGTCACCACGGTCGCGGGCTGGCAGTTCAAGGCCATTGCCAAGCAATTCCTCATCCAGAAGGACGCGCTGGCCGCCTTCTTCGGCGACTTCAACTTCTACGCCGGCATTCTCTCCCTGGTCACGCAACTGCTGCTGACCTCGCGTGTGCTGCGCCGCTTTGGGATCGGGCCGGCGCTGTTCGTTGTCCCCACGGCGCTGCTGTTCGGCTCCGTTGGCGTGCTGCTGTGGGGAACGCTCGCCGCCGCCGTGGTGCTGAAGGGCAGCGACCAGGTCTTGCGCTACTCCATTGACAAGTCGACGGTCGAGCTGCTCTATCTGCCGCTGCCGGCGAGCATCAAGCTGCGGGTGAAATCCTACATCGACACCGTGGTCTGGCGTCTGGGCGACGGCCTGGCCGGGGTGACGCTGCTCATCTTCGCCACCGGCATCGGCCTGAGCGCGCAGCAGGTGAGCTGGCTCAACTTGGTGTTCATTCTCGGCTGGCTGACGGCGGCGCTGGTGGCGCGGCGGCAATACATCGCGGGGCTGCGCGAAAGCGTCCGCGAGCATCGGCTGGACGCCGAGCGAGCCTCCGCGCCCGTGCTGGATCGCGCGACCGCAGACATCTTCGCCGCCAATCTCCAGGCCGCGGATCCGGCGAGCGTGCTCTATGCGTTGAGCCTCTTTGAAGTCTCCCACAACCCCGCCGCGCATCCGGCCGTGCGCGACCTGCTCAGTCATCCGGCGCCCGCAGTCCGCCAGAAAGCCATCTCCACCCTCAGCGCGGCCGGCGACAAAACTATCCTTCCGCAAGTGGAAGCCTTGCTCGCCGACTCCGACTTCGGCGTCCGCACCGAAGCGCTGGGCTACGTCATTCGCTTCGGCCACCGCGATCCCCTTGCCCTGATGAAGGAGCTTGATGAATTCCCGGAGTCCACCGTGCGGACGGGCGTGGTCGCGTTCTTGGCCAAGCCCGGACCGCGCCAGGACCTGGAAACCGCCCAACTGGTTCTGGATCAGATCGTCAAGGAGAAGGACGCAGCGGCGCAGCCAGCGCGGCTGGAAGCCGCGCGCCTGCTCAGTATCTTGCCCGATGCCTTTGACGGCGCCCTGCAGGCACTGCTCGCCGACCCCGACCCTGACGTCCAGCAAGCAGCCATCCGCGCCGCCGGCCACCTGCGCAAACGGCAGTTCATTCCCGCTCTGCTGGATCACTTGCGAGATTCCAAGCTGGCGCCGGCTGCCGCCGATGCCTTGGTGCAATTCGGCGACCGCGTCGTCGGCACCCTGCGCGACCACCTGACCGATCCGGCCACGCCGCTCGCGGCGCGCCGGGAAATCGCGATCATCCTCGGCCGCATCGCCACACCGGCGGCCGCCCACGTGCTGGTCGAAAACCTCCTCGAGAGCGACACCACGCTCCGCTTCCGTGTTCTCTCCGGCCTGAACAAGCTCCGCCAGCAGCGGCCGGAAATCGAACTCGACACGCAGATGATCGAGACCGTACTGGCGGCCGAAATCCTCGGCCACTACCGCTCCTATCAGATTCTCGGAAGGCTGGGAAAAGAACTGGAAGCGCACGACGCCATGGCGCAGGCTTTACAGGAGTCCATGAAGCAGGAAGTGGAACGCATCTTTCGCCTGCTCAGCCTGCTCTTTCCTCATCACGACTTCCACAGCACCTATGTTGGCCTGCAGTCGAAGAATCAGGTCGTCCATGACAACGCGCTGGAGCTGCTCGACAACGTCCTCAAGCCGCAGCTGCGCGCCGTGCTCGTGCCCCTGCTGGATGGGGAAGTCGCCTTGGCGGAACGCGTCCGGCTGGCCAATCGCTTGGTCGGCGCCAAGCTGGAGAGTCGGGAAGAAGCGGTGACGGCGTTGGTGCGCAGCGACGACGCGTGGCTGAAGTCCTGTGGCGCCTACGCGGTCGGCACGCTCGGCCTGCGCGCGCTCGAAGCTGAACTCGACGCTTGCCTGAGTCACCCCGACCCGCTGCTCCGCGAAACCGCGCGCCAGGCCAAGCTGCGGCTGGCCGCCACCAAAGCCGCCAGCGCCTGAGTTGACCCTGTCAACGAATCGGTTGACTGCTTTATCGGTTGATCGGCCCAATCAACCAGTAAACGAATCAGCCAATCAACCGGATTTTCTATTTGCGCACGGCGCTGAGCAGCTTGGCCTCGGCCTCCGTCGGCGGCTCCACGCGCCCGCCCAACTGCCGCGCTAGGAACTGCTCGGCCGCCGCGTAGAACGTCAGCCGATTCTCCGGCCGCGCAAACCCGTGCCCTTCGTCGGGGAAGAGCAGATAGTCCACTTCCTTCCCTTTGTCGCGCACGGCCTTGACGATCTGCTCGCTCTCGGCCTGCTTGACGCGCGGGTCGTTGGCGCCTTGCGCCACCAGCAGTGGCACGCGAATCTGGTCGGCTTTGAAGAGCGGCGAGCGCGCCTTGAGGAACTCCTCCTCCTTCTCCAGGTCGCCCACGCGCTTCGTGAACAGGGATTTCATGGGCGCCCAGTAGGGCGGGATGGACTTGATGAGCGTGACGATGTTCGACGGCCCCACGATGTCGACGCCGCAGCTGAACACATCCGGGGTGAACGCGACTCCGACCAGCGTGGCATAGCCACCGTAGCTGCCGCCCATGATGCAGATTTTTTTCGGGTCGGCGTACCCCTGCTGAATCGCCCACTTCACACCGTCAATCAGGTCGTCGTGCATCTTGCCCGCCCACTCGCGGTCGCCGGCGTTCACGAATGCCTTCCCGTAGCCGGTCGAGCCGCGGAAGTTCACCTGCAGCACGGCGTAGCCGCGGTTCGCCAGCCACTGCACCTCGCCGTTCAAGCCCCACACGTCCCGGCCCCACGGCCCGCCGTGCACGTTGAGCACGAGCGGGAGACTCCGCGGCTCTTTATCGGTCGGCAGCGTCAGGTAGCCATGAATGGTCAGGCCATCGCGCGCGGTGAAGGAAACCGGCTGCATCTTGGCGAGCTTGTACTTCTCGAGCTTCGGCCGGTTGCTGAAGAGCAGCGTGGCCTTCTTGCTCGCGCGGTCGTAGGCGTAGTAATAGACCGGCCCGTCATCGACGATGTAGGCAACCAGCCAGGTCTTGTCCGCCAGGTCGCGGCTGGAGACGCTGAAGTCGCCGTCCCGCACTGCGCGCAGCGCGTCGAAGTCAGCCTGCAGCGTTTTGTCAATCAACTGCCATTCGCGCCGTGCGCGCACGAACTGCACCGCCTCGATCTTCTTCGTCTTCGGGTGCGCCATCGCCCCGCCCACGTCGTACTGCGCGTCCTCGGCCACGACCGTGGTCTTGCCGGTGGCAATGTCCACCTCCACCAGCCGCGCGGCATTGGCGCCGACGCTGGAAATCAGGCGCAGGCCTTTGTCGTCCGGCGTGAAGCCCACCACCCCGCCGAAGGTCTCGTCGGCGCTCCAGCGCTGGAACTCCTTCCAGGGGGCCTTCGGGGTGGCGCGGACGCGGATGATGGTGCCGCCGTCGGGCGCAAATACCTGCGCGGCGCGGATCTGGTTCTTGTTGTCCTCCGTCCAACCGGCCACGTCGCCGGGGTTCTCGGTGTCGAGTTCCACCGCGCCGGTTTTCAGGTTGATGCGATAGACGTCGTGCAGCTTGGCATCCCGGATGTTCATCTCCACCAGAATCTGGTCGGGGAAGTTCGGGTCGGGGGCATGCGGCCGCGCCTGAATGCCCTGAAAGGGGGTCAGGTTGCGCGTCATTTTGGTCTTCAGGTTCGTCTGGTAGAGATTCCAGTTCTCGTCCCCGTCGAAGTCCTGCATGTAGAGGATGTGCTCGCTGTCTGGCTGCCAGAAGAAAATGCGAATGCCGCGCTTCTTGTCTGCCGTCACCACGCGGTCGTCGGTCTGGCCGACCGTGCGCACCCAAACGTTCAAGACGCCCTTGTCCGGCGCCAGATAGGCCACCTTGGTGCCGTCGGGCGAGAGTTGCGGCGCCGCCCGCTCGGGATTTCCCAGCAGCAGCTCGCGCGGAATCATTCCTTCCGGCAGCTCGCGCGCGGCTGCGGCGACCTTCCGCTCCAGCGTGAAGGGGAAGGATTGGCCGGCTTGCGTAAACGTTCCGCTGATCTTGTTGCCTTCGAGTTTGCCCTCGAAGACGGCCGCCCCGGCAGGTGTGGAAAGCTCAAAGTGGACGCTGCCATCCTGATAGCGAACTTGTTCGAGAGGCCGCGCGGCAGCCCGCTGCTGCGGAATGTCAAGGGTGGCCGCCCAGCCGCCCTCGGCCGGCTTGAACTCCACCGCTATCTGGAGCGCCATGCCCGGCAGGTTGATGGCGCCTTCCCAGCGGCCTTCCGGACTCTGGGCCAGCAGCAGCGCTGGCGACAGCAAGCCCAGCGCGAAAACGGCCAGGACGACAGACTTCGCGATTCTTCCCCTGTGGCTCATGAAACCCTCCCGTCGAAAGCTGTGCACCTGAACCCGCTAGATTATACGACCAAATGCCGAATCAGTTTCCCCTCTTTCAGAGGGAAGCCGCCTGACCCGTTACGTCCCCTTTTTCTTTTTTTCCTTCTTGGGCTTCTCGTGGAAGCTGCTCGGATGGCACTTGGCCAGTGCCTCCTTGCCTTCCTCTTCATCCAGCACGGCCAGGTGGTTGCGGGCGGAGAGAAAACCCATCAGGATTTTCTGCTGCAGGTAGTAGGTCTTGCCGGCCTCCACCGTCAGCGCCAGCGCACTCCGGTTCTCCGCCTTCGAGCAGAAATAGTGTTCGCCGGGCTCCAGCGTGAAGAAGAAATAGTTCTTTCCGCGGTTGACCCCGATCCAGCGTCCATCCACGGCCAGTTTGGTGTAGGCGGTTATGGCCCATCATGCTGGGGCGAACGACATAGATCAAGGCCTTGTCCGCCGCTACCTCGCCCGTCGGATGGGTTTTCTTGTCGGTTTTGGCGATGTAGATGATGTCTTCGGCGGGACAGGCCTTCTGCTCGACTTCCTTGCGCTTGGCCTTTTCGCTCTCCGTCTCTGACTTTTCCTCCGCCTTCTGTTCCTGCTGCGGCGCTAGCCAGCCCGTGCCGGTTGCTGGCAGCGCCAACACGGCTGCCAGCAGCAGAGTGAAACCCCACCGCACGTGCCCATCGAGTTTCATGGCTGCCTCTTGTGCCCGTTCGTCTGGGCTTGCTCTGCCTCCCGGACCGCTGCCGAACCTAGTCCAGTCATCGCCCTTTGTCAATCCGCCACGGCTTCAGGCCGGCTCTTTGCTGTCTGCAGGCTCGACCGCCGTCTCCTCAGGCTGCGCTTCGTTTTCTTCCTCCGCGTCCTCCTCTTTGCTCCCGAACACCAGTTCGCGAACCTTGCCCGCCCAGATCCGCCCGTAGCTGCGCCGCTCATAACCCGCGGCCTCCCGTTCAATCCCGGCCAGGTTCTGCATCAGCAATTGCGCCAGCCACCCCACGGCATAGGCCTGCTGAGGATTCAGCTTCTGCTGGCGTACCGCCTCTGCCGTTTCCGCCAGCAGTTGGTGGATGGCGCTCGGCTTTCGCAGTGGCAAGTGCTCCAGCCGCGTCAGGCCCCAGCTCCCTTCCTGCGCAATCGGGTCGTGGAAAAAGCAGAACTCGGAATCGTGGAGTCGGGCGGCCTTACATCGCTTGCCGCCTCGCGTCTTGTATCGGCAGCGCTTCTCCGGCGGCGGTAGTTTCTTGCGGCTCATTTCTGGCTTTTCTCCTGTGTTTTCAATCCGTTACCTTGTGGAGGGCCTGGCCTTCCTCGGGGGAGGGGGTGTCGCAGCTTTCGTGGCTCTAAGCTACTGATTCCATTTTGCTTGCTCCAACGAACTAGTTTCTCCGCTGGTTCCTCTTGCTTCCATAGAAGGCGAATAATAAGCGAAAATCATTCTAGCTGTCAAGTTCCCCTTGTCCCGGCTGCCCGCCCCGGTTAGAATCTCCCTCTCTCCGGCTTGTCCCGCTTGGGCTGAGTCTGTGCCCGCCCGCCAAAGCACGGTGGCGAGGCCGGCAGGCTCCCCGGAGCGGTGGGTGCGCGCGGCTGGATACCTGAGTTCAGTTGCACGAGGTGCCCTGTGCCCGCCCCTTACCGCAATACCTACCGCTTGGCCGTTGACCGCAATCATAACCAGCGCCTGGAAGTCCGCATCGAGGCTCACTATGCGCGCCCCAACTGGACCCTGCGCGTCTTCTTCCTCGCCAGCACGCCGGAACGCGCCCTCGCGCGTGCCCTCCATGCCCTCCGCTTTCTCCACCGGGAAGAGGAGAAGCTCTGGCTCTGGGGTGCCGACCCCGCCGACCGGGCGCTGTTGTTTGACGACTTGCTGGCCGGCGCCGACCTGCATCTCGACCGTCGCCGCAGCTTTCCCCGCACCGCCATCGCCGTCATCGCTGCCTGCGATCAGCCGCTCACTCCCTTGCTGGTTGCCGAAGCTCGGCGCAAGCTGGCCGCGCGTCTGAGTGCCGTCGCCCGCCTGCCGCGCCGCGCCGCCCTCGTCGCCCAACCCGCCTAGCCTCCGACCCGACACGCTTGGCGCGGCCGTTGCCCGTTCAACCCAGCGGCTCCCGCCGCTGGGACGGGCTCGCCTTGCTTGTGTTAGAATGAGTATTTTCGGGTGCGGCGACCGATTCTCATTCCCATCTTTTTGTGCTCACGGGTAGGCCAGCGAGGGCAATGAACCGCGAAGAGAAAATCACCCTGCTGCAGGAAAAAGCCAACCGCCTCCGCCTCCATTGCCTGCGCTCCACGACCGCCGCCGGCTCCGGCCATCCCACCTCTTGCTTGTCGGCCGCCGAACTCGTCGCCACGCTCTTCTTCCACGTGATGCGCTACGACCCGAAACGCCCCGATCATCCCGGCAACGACCGTTTCGTGCTCTCGAAGGGCCACGCCGCGCCCATCCTCTATGCCGCTTGGGCGGAAGCCGGGGCCTTTCCCCCCGAACAGCTCCTCGACCTGCGCAAGTTCGGCAGCGTCTTCGAAGGTCACCCCACACCACGCTTCCCCGGCGCGCTGGTGGCCACCGGCTCGCTCGGCCAGGGACTCTCGATGGCCACCGGCATGGCGCTTGCGGGGAAGCACGTCGCCAAAGCGGCCTGGTGCGTCTATGCGTTGCTGGGTGACGGCGAGTGCGCCGAAGGCGCCGTCTGGGAGGCCGCGGCGTTTGCGGCCTACTACAAGCTCGACAATCTCGTCGCGATCGTGGATGTCAACCGCCTCGGCCAGAGTCAGCCTACGATGTATCAGCACGACACCACCACCTACGCCCGGCGCTTCGCCGCTGCTGGCTGGCAGGCCTTCGAAGTCAAAGGGCACGACCTCCGCCAGATCCTCGACGCCTTCGACCGCATCGCTCAAGTCAAAGGCCAGCCCGCTGCCCTCATTGCCCGCACCGTGAAGGGCAAAGGCGTCAGCTTCCTCGAAGACAAAGACGGCTGGCACGGCAAGGCCGTCCCGCGCGACGACCTGCCCAAAGCGCTGGCGGAGATTCCGGCAGCCAACAATCCCGCGGGTACGGTCGCGATTGCCGCGCCTGTCCCTGCGCCGGCCCTGCCGCAACCCACGGGGCGGATGGAGGAGCCAAACTATCAGCCCGGGCAGAAGGTCGCGACGCGGGAAGCCTACGGCGCCGCGCTCGTCAAGCTCGGCCGGGTCAATCCGCGCGTCGTGGCAGTGGACGGCGACGTCAAAAACTCCACCTTCGCCGAAGTCTTCACAAAAGCCCATCCCGACCGCTTCTTCGAATGCTTCATCGCCGAGCAGAACATGCTGGGCGTCGCCATCGGCCTCTCGGCCACCGGCTGGATTCCCTTCGCTTCGAGCTTCGCCGCTTTCCACACGCGCGCCTATGACTTCATCCGCATGGCGGCCATTTCCCGCGCGAACGTCAAGCTGCTGGGCACTCACTGCGGCGTCTCCATCGGCGAAGACGGCCCCTCGCAGATGGGCCTGGAAGACATCGCCATGATGCGCGCCGTCCCCGGCTCGGTCATCCTCTATCCCGCCGATGCCGTGGCGATGGAGCGCATGGTCGCCGAAGCCGCCGACCACCAGGGCATCGTTTATCTCCGCGCCACGCGCCCGAAAACGCCGGTCATCTACCCGAACAGCGAGCGCTTTCCCATCGGCGGCAGCAAAGTCCTCCGCCGCTCCGACCGCGACCGCGCCACCATCGTCGCGGCCGGCGTCACCCTCTACGAAGCCCTCGCGGCGCACGACGAGCTCGCCAGGCAGGGAATCCCCGTCCGCGTCATTGATGCCTATTCCGTCAAGCCCATTGACCGCGCCACCCTGCTCGAGGCCGCCCGCGCGACCGCCAACACCCTCATCGTCGTCGAAGACCATTACTACGACGGCGGGCTGGGCGACGCCGTCTTGAGCGCCCTCGCCCCCGACGGCGTCCGCGTCATCAAGCTCGCCGTTCAGGAAGTCCCGATGTCAGGCAAACCCGAAGAACTCCTCGACGCCGCCGGCCTCTCCGCCCCCCACCTTCTTGCCGCCGCCAAGAAAGTTGTGGGGTAGGGCAGGGGCTTGTCCCCTGCCACCTTCCTTGCTGTCTGCTGATCTCTGAAGGCTGATAACTTTCTACTGCGGGAACGCCGCGGTTTCAAACATCTGCTCGGCCTTGACCACGCGAATCCGGTTGCGCGGGATGTTGAGCGGATAAGTTTCCCAGACCGCATCGCGCTTCAGCGTCTCGATGCGCGCCTCCGGCACGAGCCAGTACTTCGTGCCCTCGCGCTCCTCGGTATCAAGCTGGTAGTCCTTCAGGCTCTTCCCGCCAGCGTTCTGATTCGTGGCGATGTCGTCGGCGAGCTTGTCGGCTACGCTCTGGTCGGTGATGACGACGTAGCGGATATTCTCCACCTGCAAATATTTCCGAATCGCCGCATTCACCGCCTCCGGCGTCACCGCCTCAATTTTCGCCAGGTACTCGGCGAGGTATCCGGGCGCGAGGCCGTAGAACTCATCGTCGAGCTTGTAGCCCATCAGCCGCGCCGCCGTCTCCGCCAGGCTGAGGTAGAGCACGCGTGCCTTGTTCTTCGCCAGCTCCACCTGCTCGGGCGTCAGCCCGGTGCGGATGAAGTTCTCGAGTTCCCAGGTCAGCGCCTTCAGCAGATGGTGCGCGTACTCGTGCCCGATGGGGCGAATCCAGATGCTGAAATACTGGTAGCGCCGCGGCGTGTTGGTGGGCGGGAAGAGCGCAAACGGCCGCCCCTCGAAGTGCTCGATGTAGGAGTAATCCCCGTAGTTGTACCCCCGCTCCTCGCGAATCACCTGGTAGAGGTGCGAGAAACTGTCCCGGTGTGTCCCGAACCAAACGTTGGCCACGTAGAGCGGCCAGTAGTCGGGATGGGTGCGCGTAAGCGGAATGGGAAAGGCCGCGTGCAGGCCGCTCGCAATCGCCTTCGGCAGC
This sequence comes from Acidobacteriota bacterium, assembly GCA_037442885.1. Taxonomy (GTDB): domain Bacteria; phylum Acidobacteriota; class Terriglobia; order Acidiferrales; family 2-02-FULL-67-57; genus JACQTG01. The sequence goes on from JBBIPK010000002.1 coordinate 113,713, forward strand.
GCGATGATGGTGACGTCGCGCCCCCGCACCGGCCGCGGCGCTTCGATCGCCCGCGTGGTGAACGCCTCCGCGTCCCGCACGTTCCCCCCAATGCCCGCCAGCGCTTGCGTCAACTGCTTGCCGACGGCTGCATCCGCCGTCGTCACCCCCACCACGATGTTCTCCGGCCGATACCACGTGCGCACAAACCGCCGCACCGCCTCCCGATTCACCTGCTCCAGCCCCCGCACCGTCCCGCTCGTCAGGTGCGCGTAGGCCGTGCCGTCGTAGATGGCATTGTCGAGCGCCAGCAGCCCCAACAACTCAATCTGCTGGAAGCGCAACTGCGAGCGAATGTCCTCGAGCGCCTCCTTCCGCAGCCGGTCGAGTTCCGCCTCGGCCAGCAACGGCTGGCTGAAGAGAGGCCGCAGCACCCGCGCGATGTAGTCGCCGATGACCTCGCGCGGCACGGTCATCGAAAAGGTCGTGATCTCCTTGTCCACGCGCACGCTCGGATAGGCGCCTTCGCCCCAGGGCCGCGTGAGCTCGGCCAGTTGCTCCTTCGTCACCGGCTTCTTCGGGTCGCCGAAGCCGCCGTCAATCAGCAGCCGCCCGGTCAAATACGCCAACCCTTCCAGCCCCTGCGGGTCATAGGCCGAGCCAGCTTTCACCATCACCCGCACCTGCAGCAGCGGCGCCGGCGAATCCAGCGTCACCAGCTTCGGCTCCTGCGCCCAGCTCGGAGCTGCGCACAGCACCAACAGCAGCCCAATCGTCAGATGAGTTCGCATCGTCCACTCCTTCGCTTCCGCCACAATTCCCTTGTCGTACCGAGTCCCCCGGCCTGCCTGGAAGGCCACCAAATTCCACTCTTGCACCGATCCCCCAGGCTCCGGCCTCGGGGGTCAGGTGGGAGAATCCAGCCACTTACTGGCTCTTCTGTCCTTCGTAGGCCAGCGTGATCACCACCTGGTTCTGCGGGATAAAATACTTCTGCGCGTAGGCGTCAATGTCCTTCGGCTGCAACCGCGCCACCGAGGCCAGCAGCTTCTCGAACACCTCCGGGTCGCGCTCGAAGCGGTAGTACCAGGCCAGGTTCTGCGCCATCTGCGCCGGACTCGCCATCGCGGCGAGGAAATCATTCCGGTACTTGCTCTTGAGGGTCTCGAGCAGCTGCTTCGCGCCCTTCTGCCGCGAAAACCGCTTCAGCTCCTCCACGCCCTGCTCGATGTCCCGGATCACTTCGTCCAGATAAGCCCTCCCGCGCTGCCCATACTGGTCCTTGTAGAGCTCGGCGTCGAAGATGACTAGGCGCGGGTCAAAGCTCTCGTAGCCGTTCGTGCCTTCACCCAGACTGAACCCGCTCGCGGTCTGCTTCTCGAAGCGCAGTTTCTTGAAGAGCGGCGCCGAGCGCGAGGCGAGCAGTTCGCCCAGCAACTGTCCCACCGCCGTCTCCACCGAGCCGGTCTTGTGCGCGGGGCTGCGATAGGCAACGTAGATGCGCGGGGCGACGTCGGCGGGCCAGGGCACGTGCTCGCGCTTCGGGCCCGCCAGCGGCGCGGCCGCCGGGATCGGCGTCACCGGCTTTGGCTGCCACTTGCTGTAGTAGGGTTCCACCCGCGCAAAGATATCCTCGGCCTTGACGTCGCCCGCAATCACCAGCACGCAGTTGTTGGGCCGGTAGTAGTTGTCGTAGAAGGCGCGCGCGGCTTCGTAGTGGTTCGGCATGTCCACCACGTCCTCGTAGTAGCCGATGGTTTCGTGCCCGTAGGGATGGTCGGGGAAGGCCAGGTCGAAGAGCCGCTCGCTCATCTTCAGCGTGGGGAAGGTCGAGTTGCGGCGGTACTCGCCCAGCACCGCCCCGGTCTCGGTCTTGAAAATCTTCTCGTCAAACGCCAGGGCGGTGAAGCGCGACGCCTCCAGCTCGAGCAACCCGGGCAGCTGTTCCGTGGCCATCCGCCGCCCTGCCAGATTCGCGGTGAACGACAGCGGGTGATAGAACGTGACGTCGAACCAGGTCCAGGCGTTGTTGTGCGTTCCCAGCTTGGCCATCAGTTCTTCGTAGGCGCCCACCTCGCCCCGGTAGGCGTGCCGGAACAGGATGTGCTCAAACAGGTGCGCCAGGCCGGTCTTGCCTTTCTCCAGTTCATTGCGCGCCCCGGCCAGCACCAGTGTGTTGTAGCTCAGCACGTCCTTGAACTCCGGTGTCTCGATAACGAGCACGTCCAGCCCGTTCGGCAAAGTTTTCTTGTGGATGGGATAGGGAAACACCTTGGCGGGCTTGGCCGGTTCGGCCGCGGCGGCGGAGGCAACCGCCAGTGTGAATGCCGCCAGGAGAAAAATCGCGCTCGATGCGTTTGCTCTCATTGGTACCCCTCGAAGGACGCTACGTTCGGCCGGCGCGCCTATGCTAGCACTGCAGCGCGTGGGAGGCAATCAGCGACATACCCGCTCGGCAACAAACTCGACGACGCGGTTGACTGCGACGCCCATAGCGACTTGCGCCATGCTTCCTTCGTCCCAATCGGCGTAAGCCCTGCCCCGGTCGGGCTCGCCCGTCTCGACGCGCAGCCGCGCGCGCCGCCAACGGAACCACTCGGGATGAATCGCCGCCGTCACCGCCGCCGGATCGTGCAGGTAGCCGCCGTTGACGCCTACGCGCTGCTGATGGAAGTCGAAATACAGCACCGTACACTCGCGCACAAACTGGAAAACCGCGGAGTCGCGCTGCTGCGCCAATTCGCGAACCCGGGCACGGCTGAGCACAAGCTGCTCGGTCACGTCGAGCGGCACCAGCCGCAGCGGCACGCCCGACGCAAACACCCGCGCCGCAGCCTCCGGGTCCACCCACAAATTGAACTCCGCGTGGGGGCCCGTGTTCCCTGGCACGGCCACCGCTCCGCCCATCTGGATAATCTCTTTGAGTTGCCGGAACGTCGCCGGCTCGCGCTCCAGTGCCAGGGCCAGGTTGGTCATCGGCCCCGTCGCAATCAGAGTGAGTTCGCCGGGATGCTTACGAAGCATCTCGAGCAGCAACTCCTCGGCCGGAAGAGGGGCGGTGTTGCGGCGGGAGGCTGGATAGAGCGCGCTGACATTGCCGAGCCCATCGGCCCCGTGCACCTTCGCAGCGGTTTCTAGCTGCCGCGTAAGCGGCGCCGCCGCTCCTTGCGCTACCGGCAAGCCTTCCCGCGCATCGAGCAGATCGAGCACCAGCAGTGTATTCCGCGTGGCCTTTTCAACGGTAGTGTTGCCCGCCACCGTCGTTACCGCCTGGACGTCGAGTTCGGGCGAGCGCAGCGCCAGGATCAGCGCCAGCGCATCGTCCACGCCCGTATCGAGGTCGAGAACGATCGGAATCCGCACGGAGGTATTGTAGGAAGCAACGAGGCAGAGAGGCAAAGAAGCACGAGGCAAGGGCTTGGCCCCTGCCGTCACAGCCAGGCTGAAGATGAAATTAGCGGGCGAGGGCAGCTGATTCCTTGGCCAACAGTTCCCGCAGGCGCGGCAGCGCCTCCCGCATCGCCCGCTCGCCGGCGCGAATCATTTCCTCGGCGTGGTCGAAGTCGTCCCAGCCGTACTGGCCGACGAGCGGCTCGACGATCAAGTCGGCGTGCTCGCGCCAGAGCGGGTCGGCGGTGTCCATGGCGATGCTGAGCGAGCGACCGACTACTTCCAGCATGCTCTTCGGGTTCACCGGCCCGCGGCCGGCATCGAGCGGCACCGCCACCACGATGTCAGCACCCAGCTCCGCCACTGGCTTGGTCGGCACACTCCACACCAGCCCGCCGTCCACCAGCAGGCTGCCGTTGTGAGCGACCGGCAGGAACAGCCCCGGATAGGCGCAGCTGGCCCGCAGCGCAGTCGAGAGGTCACCCGAGGTGAACACCACTGCCTGGCCCTTCACCAGGTCGGTCGCCACCACCGCCAGCGGAATCTGCAAGTCCTCAAACCGCAGCGCCCGGAAGAACCGCCGGACAAAGGCCTCCATCCGCTCGTTGGAGGCGAAGCCCATGCGCGAGATGGTCCAGCGGGCAAAGTCCCGCCAGCGGATCCCGCGCGCCACGCGCGTTAATTCCTCGATGGTGGCCCCGCTGGCATAGCCGCCGGCGATCAGGCTGCCCACGCTGGTCCCGGCAAGGTAGTCTGGTGTCAAATCATTTTCTTCCAGCACCTTGAGAACCCCGATGTGCGCGATCCCGCGCGCGAACCCGCCCCCCAGCGCCAGCCCCAGCTTGGGCCGCGCACCTTCTTCCGGCGGCCGCCGCGCATAGGCAAACTCGCGGATGCGCCGCAGCACCCGCCGCACCTCGCCGCCCAGATGCGAAAGATCAACCATCACCGCCTCCCACTCGCTTGGACACGCGCCGCCGCCAAAAAGTTGCTACTGCGACCGGCTTGACCAATCCCGCCCCTTCCAGTAGGCTCACTCTTCCCGCCTGCTTGCCACACGCAGGCCGCGGAATGCCAGACTCTGCCAGCAGCCTTCGCCGGAGTCAGGGTCGCGGTGGCCATACGCATACAAACCGTTGCCGTGCTCGGCGCGGGCACCATGGGCGCCCGCATCGCCGCCCACCTCATCAACGCCGGCTTCCGCCCCACCCTGCTCGACATTGTGCCCGCCGAGCTGACCGAAGCGGAGAAGAAGCAGGGCCTCACCCCGCAAAGCCCGGCGGTCCGCAACCGCATCGTCCGCGCCGGCTGGGACGCTGCCGTCAAGGGCAAGCCCGCCGCGCTCTTCCAGGCCGACTGGGCCGAGCGCGTCCGCCTGGGCAACTTCGAGGACAATCTCGACTGGCTGGCCGAGGCCGACTGGATCATCGAAGCAGTCGCCGAAGACCTGGCCATCAAGCGCAGCCTGCTCGAGCGCGTCGAGCGCGTCCGCCGCCCTGGCAGCATTGTCAGCTCGAACACCAGCGGCCTGCCCCTGCGCCAGGTGGCCGAGGGCCGCTCGGCCGACTTCCGCCAGCACTGGCTGGGCACGCACTTCTTCAACCCGCCCCGCTATATGCGCCTGCTTGAAGTGATTCCTATTGCCGAGACTCTACCCGAAGTCGTTGCCGCCATCAGCGAGCTCTGCGACCGCCGGCTGGGCAAGGTCGTTGTGCGCGCGAAAGACACCCCCAACTTCATCGCCAACCGCATCGGCACTTTCGCCCTGATGAACATCCTCCGCCTGATGCAGGAGATGGACTTCAGCATCGAAGAAATCGATGAGCTCACCGGCCCCGCCATCGGCCTGCCGCGCTCGGCCACCTTCCGCACCGCCGACATCGTCGGCCTCGACGTCCTGGCTCACGTCGTCCGCAACCTCCACGCCAACGTTGCCGGCGACGAGCGCCGCGACGTCTTCCGTCTGCCTGCCTTCGTCGAAACCCTCCTCGAGCGCCGCGCCCTGGGGGAAAAGACCGGCCAGGGCTTCTACCAGCGTACGCCCCAGGGAGAAATCCTCACCTTCGACTGGAAGACGCTGAATTACCGCCCGCGCCGGAAGTCCGCGCTCGGCTCGCTCGAACTCGCCCGCAACATCGAATCGCTCCCCGAGCGCCTCCAGACAATGCTGCGCGGGCGTGACCGCGTCGCTGAGTTCTACCAGCGCCAGTTCAGCGACCTCTTCCACTATGCGGCCAGCCGCATCCCCGAAATCGCCGATACTCCGGCCGAAATTGACGCCGCCCTGCGCTACGGCTTCAACTGGGAGCTCGGCCCCTTCGAGCTCTGGGACGCGCTCGGGCTGGAGTTTCCCTTTGCGCGCTGGCAGGCCGAAAAACTCCCACTGCCACCGCTGGTAGAAAAACTCCAGGCCGCAGGCAAGAAATCCTTCTACGCGCGCGACGCCGCCGGCCAGCAGACGGTTTTTGATCTTGCGGCGGGTGCCGCGCGCCCTCTAGGGGAGCGCCCGGGCATCCTGATTCTGCGCGACCTCAAAGAGCGCAGCCGCGTCATTCGCGCCAACGCCGGCGCCAGCCTGATTGACCTGGGCGACGGCGTTGCCGGCCTCGAATTCCACACCAAGATGAACACGCTCGGCGGCGACATCCTGCAGATGATCCACGTGGCCGTGGACGAGGTGGCCAAGAACTTTGAAGGCCTCGTCGTCGCCAACCAGGGAGCGAACTTCTCCGCTGGCGCCAACCTCGTCCTCCTGCTCGTGGCCGCGCAGGAGGGCGAATGGGACGAGATTGACCTCACCGTGCGCGCCTTCCAGAACGCCATCATGGCGCTCAAGTATTCCCCCCGGCCGGTGGTCGTCGCGCCGCACGCGCTGACGCTGGGTGGCGGCTGCGAAATCGCGCTGCACGCGGCGCGCGTGCAGGCGGCGGCGGAACTCTACATCGGCCTGGTCGAAACCGGCGTCGGCATCATCCCGGCGGGCGGGGGCACGAAGGAAATGGTCATCCGCACGGTGGACTCCTCCCAGAGCGACCTCGAGCGCTACGACCGCCTCCGCCACACCTTCGAGACCATTGCCATGGCCAAGGTCTCAACCAGCGCCGAAGAGGCGCGTCAGCTGGGCTATCTCCGCGAAGGCGACCTGGTCAGCATGAACCTCGACCGGCTGATCGCCGACGCCAAGGAAACCGTGCTCGCGCTTGCCCGCGGCTATCGTCCACCCGCGCCCCGCACCGACATCCTGGTGGACGGCGAGGCCATGCTGGCCTCTCTCAAGCTCGCCATCCACATCGTGCACAGCGCCGGCTACATCAGCGACTACGATGCCCACGTCGCCTCCAAGCTCGCCTACGTGATGGCGGGCGGCGACCTGAATCCGCCCCAGCGCGTCAGCGAGCAGTATCTGCTCGACCTCGAACGCGAAGCCTTCTTGAGCCTGTGCGGGGAACCAAAGACGCTCGAGCGCATCCAATCGGTATTGAAGACGGGCAAGCCGGTGCGGAATTGACCTCCGGAGCCGGACGCGCCAGAATGGCCTAGAGGACAGGGCAATGGCAAAGAAGGCAGCAGGGAAGAAGACCACGTCTCAGAAACCTGTGCCCGCCGGGGCGCCGGCGGTCATCCGGCAGCGGCGCGAGGCCGTCGTCGTCTCAGCCTGCCGCACCGCAGTGGGCAAGGCGTTCAAAGGCACGCTGCGCGCCTATCGGCCGGACGAAATGGGAGCGGCAGCGATCCGCGAGGCCGTGGCGCGCGTGCCGGGGCTGAAACCCGAGGAGGTGGAAGACGTCATCCTGGGCTGTGCGATGCCGGAAGCCGAGCAGGGCTACAACGTGGCGCGACAGGCGGCGCTGCGGGCGGGCATCCCCTACACCGCCTCGGCGATGACGGTCAACCGCTTCTGCTCCTCGGGCCTGCAGGCCATCGCCATCGCCGCCGAGCACATCCTCTGCGGCTTCGCCGACGTCATCGTCGCCGGCGGCACCGAGTCCATGAGCTTGGTTCCCATGGGCGGCTACAAGTTCTCCCCCAACCCCACCCTGATGAACGAATACCCGGACGCCTACCTCTCGATGGGGTTGACCGCCGAGCGGCTCGCCCGCAAGTACGACATCTCGCGCGAGGCGCAGGATGCGTTCTCGCTCGCCAGCCACCAGAAAGCCCTGCGCGCGATCGAAAGCCGGTTCAAGGAGGAAATCGTTCCGCTCGACGTCCGCTTCGTCCAGCTCGACAACGGCAAGCGCACCGAGCAGACCGTCCGCTTCGACACCGACGAAGGCCCGCGGCGCGACACCTCGCTCGAAGCGCTCGCCAAGCTGAAGCCGGCGTTCATGCTCAACGGCACGGTGACCGCCGGCAACGCGTCGCAGATGAGCGACGGCGCGGCGGCCTGCGTGGTGATGTCGGCTGAGCGGGCGCGCGAGCTGGGCGTCAAGCCGCTCGCGCGTTTTGTCACGTTCACCACCGCCGGTGTTCTGCCAGAGGAGATGGGCATCGGCCCGGCGCTCGCCATCCCGAAAGCCCTGAAGCTTGCCGGGCTGAAACCCGACGACATTGATCTGATCGAGCTGAACGAAGCCTTCGCGGCCCAGGTGCTGAGCGTGTTCAAGCTGACCGAGATTGACCCGGAGCGCGTCAACGTCAACGGCGGCGCGGTGGCGCTGGGCCATCCGCTCGGCTGCACGGGCGCGAAGCTGACCGCTACGCTGCTCTACGAGTTGCGCCGCCGCCAAGGGCGCTACGGCATGGTGACGATGTGCGTCGGTGGCGGCATGGGCGCCGCCGGCATCTTTGAACGCCTGAACTGACCGGGAAGTCTGTCATTCTGAGCGAAGCGAAGAATCTCATCCTGCGACGAGGCTAGGGATGAGATTCTTCGTCGCCTCTTCGGGCTCCTCAGAATGACATACGGGGAGACGGCCAGCGCGGGGGACAAGAACCCGACCCGGCAAACTGAACCTCGGGAAAGGACAATGGCTGACGTCTGGTACTTTGCCTACGCCTCCAATATGTACCGCGAGCAGGTGCGCCAGCGCGCGGGCGAGCCGAAGGAAGAAAAAATCGCCCGCCTCGACGGTTATGAGCTAAACTTCGACAAAATTGCGCGCGGAGGCACCGGCACGGCCAACATCACGCTGGCTCCCGGCAAGCTGGTCTGGGGCGTGCTCTATCGGCTGAGCGAGCAGCAATTGAAAGCCCTCGACCGCTTCGAAGGCGTGCCCGAGCACTACCGCCGCAGCGAGGTCACTGTGATCGAAGGGAAAGGAGGGAAGGTCGCGGCACAAGCCTATATCGCGCGCAAGGTGCGCAAGGGGCTGAAGCCCGACCGCCAGTACCTCCAGCGCATCGTCCAGGGCGCCGAAGAACACGGCCTCCCGGAAGATTACATCAAGCAATTGCGTGCCATCGAGGCTGCCTGAGCCGAGGAGAATCCCATGGCCACCGTAGCCACCCAGCCGGAAGTTCGGGGCGGAAGCTTTTTGATTGAAGACCGCCGCCCGGAAGAGGTCTTCACCCCCGAGGAGTTCACCGACGAGCAGCGGCAAATCGGCCAGACGGTCGAGGAGTTCGTCACCAATGAGATCGTTCCGCACATTGAAGACTTGGAGCACAAGAAGGAAGGGCTGATGCCGGCGCTGTTGCGCAAGGCAGGCGAACTGGGCCTGCTGGGCGCCGACGTCCCGGAAGCCTACGGCGGGATGGGTCTCGAGAAAGTCTCGACCACCATCATCTCCGAGCGAATGGCGCGCTACGCCTCCTACGCCGTCTCCCACGGCGGCCACCACGGCATCGGGACGCTGCCCATCGCCTACTTTGGAACGGAGGAACAAAAGAAGAAATACCTGCCCAAGCTGGCCACGGGTGAATGGCTCAGTTGCTACTGCCTGAGCGAAGCCGAAGCCGGCTCGGACGCCATGGCCATCAAGACCCGCGCCGACCTCAGCCCCGACGGCAAGCACTGGATCCTGAACGGCCAGAAGATGTGGATCACGAACGGGAGCTTCGCCGACGTCTTCATCGTCTTCGCCAAAGTGGGCGGGGAGAAGTTCTCCTGCTTCATCGTCGAGCGCGACACCCCCGGCTTCCAAGTCGGCGCGGAAGAGAAGAAGATGGGCATCAAGGGCTCCTCCACCACGCCGCTCTTCTTCGACAACGCTCGGATTCCCGCGGAAAATTTGCTGCACGAAGTCGGCCGCGGCCACATCGTCGCCTTCAACATCCTCAACGTCGGCCGCTTCAAGCTCGCCGCCTATTGCACGGGTGGTTGCAAGTACTGCCTGCAGGCGGCCGCGCAGTACGCCGTCGAGCGCAAAGCCTTCGGCAAGGTGATCGCCGACTTCGGACTCATCCAGCACAAGCTCGCTGAAATGGCCATCCGCACCTACGCCGCCGAAAGCATGATTTACCGCACCGCCGGGATGATTGACGCCGCGCTCGCCGGGGTTGACCTGCGCGCCGCCGACGCCCCCCGCCACGCCATGAAGGTGCTCGAAGAGTACGCCGTCGAGTGCTCCATCAACAAGGTCTTTGCCAGCGAGAGTCTCGATTGCGTCGTGGACGAGGCCGTGCAAGTCTTCGGCGGCTACGGCTACCACCAGGACTACCCGGTCGAGCGCGCCTACCGCGATTCCCGCATCAACCGCATCTTCGAAGGCACGAACGAAATCAACCGCCTGCTCATTATTGACATGCTCTTCAAGCGCGCCCTGAAAGGCCAGCTCGCCCTGCTGCCGGCGGCCAAGAAAGTCGCTGATGAGCTGCTCGCCGGCCCGGCGCTCGCCGGCGCTGCGCCGGCAAACGAGCCGCTTGCGGCGGAAACCGCCCTGGTCGGCGCGGCCAAGAAGACCTTTCTCTTCGCCGCTGGCGTGGCCGCGCAGCGCTTTGCCGACAAGCTGGGAGAGGAGCAGGAAGTCGCCGCGGCGCTCTCCGACATCGTGACGGACGTATTTGCGGCCGAGAGCGCCCTGCTGCGTGCGGGCAAGTCAGTGGCGCAGCGCGGGGCCGACCGCACGGCTGTGCCGGTGGCGATGATGCGCGTCTTCGTCCACGATGCCACCGACCGCATCGAAAGCCACGCGCGCACCGTGCTTGCCGCCTGCGCCGAGGGCGATACGTTGCGCACGCACCTGGCGTTGCTGCGCCGCTTGCTCAAGCGCGAGCCGGTCAACACCATCGCCCTGCGACGCCAGGTTGCCCGCGCCGTGATTGACGCCCGCCGCTACCCGCTCTGAACGAACGCCGGTGCGGACGTCCCGAAGCTTGCCGTCGATTACCTGGTTGCGCGCGGTGGCGCCGACCTACCTGGGTCCCTTCGTGGTTCGCCGCACAGCGGGCTCCAGCCTGCAGGGCTACTACTTCGAGCGGCGCGAGCGCGGCGCGCGGGTAGGATTCTTCCTGGGTTTCCTAACGGTTCACGCTTCCCGTTTCGCGTTTCTCAAACCGCAGCCGCCCGAATGCCTGGCCTTTGCCTTCCTGGAAGCGCGCAGCCGCGCGCTGCACGAGCGCATCATCCGCCAGCCGGACAGTCTCTTCCGCCAGACCTACCATTTTCTCTTCAAGTACAGCCACAGCTTGCCGCGGTTTGAGTTCTACGAAGACGAGCCCGCCGCTATCGTGCGGCATGTTCCCCTGGCGCGTTTTCCCGCCCGACAGCGTGCCCGCTACACGCGCAACTTCTTCATTGAATCGCTGGCGCTGTTCGTCCGCACGCGCCTGCACGATTATCTGCGCGAGGTGGATCTCACCACCGCCGAGGCCCGACCCCTGGCGGCGAGCTAGTGGCTGCGCGTTCTAGCCGCTCAGCTTGTTGTAGAGCCAGCCGAAGATGAATCCGCCCACCGCGCCGTCCACCAACCCGTAGCCGGTGGCGATCAGAAGCTGCCCGAACGTCCTCTCGCCGCTGTAGCTGGGATAGAGCGAGGCCAGAAAGCTCAGGAAGTGCTCCCCGTAGGGCGGCCAGATCAGATTCGCCAAGCCCACCAGAAACACCGCCAGCACACCCCATACCAGCGCCGCGGTAAGTGCCAGAGCCTTGAGGTTGAGTTTCATTTTCCCCTCCCGGGCAGAGGCCTGCCCGCCGGAGCAGGCCTTCTCCGCCGCTGCTTTGCCGATTCTAGTCGGGCTGACCTGCAGCCGATAAAGAAACCGGGGGCGGCTGGTCGGCGGGCAGGGGCGATTCGTACTTCTTGCCGCCGGTCGCTTTCTGGAAGAACTCTTTCGCGGCCGCCAGCAGCTCGGGCCGCGTGAACAAATCCACCCCCGTCGCCGCGATGACTTTGGCCGCTACCAGCGCGCCGCGGCGGCCCGCGCTCGTGCCATGGCAGGCCGTGGTGGCCCAACTGTGCCAGGGGACGTTCTCGGCTGCGGTGGCGACAACGAATTCCACCGTCGGCGTGATGCGACTTACCTCGGCCACGTCGCTGGAGCCGCCCGTAGGAGGTTCTGGCTTGTCGGCCAGCGGCTTGATTGCGGTGGGAAATCCCTTGGCTTCGATTCCCAACGAGCGTTGCAGGGCGCGACCGAACTCCTGCTCAGCTTCAGTGAAACCAGGAGCTCCAACCAGTTTCAAGTTGGCGTAGGCGGCTTCCTGCAGCGGCCGGTTCAGGAGGTATTCGTGGACGCCGGTGAGCAGGTGAACCTTGTGGGTGGTGGCCGTGCCCAGCGCCGCGCCTTCGGCAATCTTGAGCAGGCGGCCGTAGTATTTCTGAACTTCCTGCCGGTTGACGTCGCGCACGTAGTACCAGACCTTGGCGTACTCGGGCACGACGTTGGGCGCATCACCGCCGCGAGGGATGACGTAGTGAATGCGCGTGGTGGTCTTGATGTGCTCGCGCAGCAGGTTGGCACCGGTGTTCATCAGCTCGACGGCGTCGAGCGCGCTGCGCGCGTTCCACGGATCTGCCGAGGCATGCGCCGCCTGCCCGAAAAATTCCACCGTGAAGCTGTTCATGGCGAATCCGGTCCGGTTGAGCACTTCCGTCTCCGTTCCCGGATGCCAGACGAGCGCGGCGTCCAGACCGTCAAACACCCCTGCCTTGGCCATATAGACCTTGCCGACGAGCGTCTCTTCCGCCGGCGTGCCGAACACTTTCAGCGTTCCCTTCAGGCCATGTTTTTGCAGCACGCTTTTCAACGCCAAGGCCGCGCCGACGCTGGCGGCGCCGAACAAGTTGTGGCCGCAGCCATGCCCCGCGGTCACGCCGTCCTCGCGTGGCCGGCGTTCGGGGACGGCCGCGTTGCCCACGCCGGGCAGGGCGTCGTATTCGGCGAGGATGCCGATGACCGGCGAGCCGGACCCAACGCTCGCCACGAAGGCGGTCGGCATTCCGGCTACCCCGCGCTCCACCCGGAAGCCGGCTTGCTCAAGCGTCTGGGCCAGCAACGCCGCCGAGCGGGTCTCCTTCTGGGCGATTTCGGAGTAGTTCCACAAAGCGATGGCCAGTTCGTCAATCCTCGCCTCGAGCGCCTGGGTTTCTGCCAACGCCGCCCGCTTGACCTCCGTGCTCTCACCGAAGAGAAGCGTGAAGGCCAGGCAGGAAAACAGCACGCACACCAGCAGTCTTTTCATGGGGGAGACCCTCCTCAGATGCGCCGCCACTAAAACACGATTCGACGCCGCTCGGCAAGTCCCTCTGACAACTGAGGACTGAGGACTGAAAACTGAGAACTAAAACGGAATGTAGATGCCCCAGAAGTTCTGGCTCGGCGTGCTCAATTCCACCCCGGCTCGCGCCTGCTGGCCGGCGTCTTTCTGCGTCCAGACCACGCGCGCCGCCTGAATCTGCTTGCTGCGCGGCTCGATGAGTTCGAGCGGCTTGCCCAGCGGCAGCAGCGTCTTCAGCCGCAACAGCGCGCCGTGAGCGTTGACCACTTCGGTCTTGGCGTGTTCGCGGACCTTGATGCCGTTCGGGTCCATCCAGTGCACGAGGATGGAGGTGCGCCAGCGCAGGCGCCGGCTTCTCCGCCGCTTTCCGCCGGTCGGTATCTCCATAGCCTCTCCCTCGAGCATCGGAGCCATTCTAGTCAACCTCTGCCGCTGCGGGAATAGGAGAGATGTACTACACTGGAAGGTAGTTCCGGTACCCACCCTCTCTAGACAGCGCCCGGGTGGCGGAATGGCAGGAGCAATCATGAGTGCAACCATTGCGCAAATCCCGGCAAGAACCCGGCAGGCGCTTCCCGCGATTCTCTGCGGCGGGCTGATTGGCGGAACGCTGGACATTCTCTACGCATCCGTCATGTCTATTCTTTCTGGAAGCACGCCCCAGCGTATGCTCAAGGGGATCGCTGCGGGGTTAGTCGGGCGCGGCGCCCTGTCCGGCGGACTGGAGATCGCAGCTGTACTGCACCCCGCTAATTTAGACACGCAGGGCCTCGGATTTTAGGTCACTTCGAAACCTGACAAACGCCTCTCTTGGTGTCCGGTCGCCCAGGCTCTGGTGCGGCCGGTCGTGATTGTACTCCCAGACGTAGCGCCCGATCGACTGTCGGGCTTCCTCCAGGCTGCGGTACTCACTCGGCCAGACTTCCTCTTCCTTCAAGCTGCGGTGGAAGCGCTCGATGTAGCTGTTGCCCTCGGGGTGGTGGTAGGCGGTGCGGCGATGAGTGAGGCCGAGCTCGGCCAGGGTTTCTAGGAAGCGAGCCGAGGTGAACTGGGTGCCGTTGTCGGTGGTGAGCGTCAGGCCCGCGCCGCGACTGCCCGCCGGCAGCCGCTCCAGCACGGCGCGCTCCACCGCCGCCAGGGCCTCGTCGGTCCGGCAGCGGGCCGAGAGGTCCCAGCCCACGATCTCGCGGGTGTGGCAGTCAATCACCGAGACCAAGTAGGCCCAGCCTACCGCCGGGCCCGCCCACACCTTGGTCAGGTCGGCTTGCCA
>JBBIPK010000003.1:0-99942 GCA_037442885.1 Acidobacteriota bacterium
GAAGCAAATCAGCGATTCTTTCCCCTAATCGGAGCCCAGAGATACAAACTTGTAATGAGGACGAATGTGGCGGGGGGCTTGCGATGACGGCACGGGGACAGCGCCGGGTGTTGCTGGGGATTGTGGCGTGTCTCCTCGGGTTCCCCTCGGCAGCAGCCGCACAAACTTCCTCCACCACGACAGCCGCGCAAGAGTCCGCTATTCGGACGAAGCTTGCGCAAGGCATCGGCGCCAAACTCAACGCCACTTCTGTCACCTCGCTGGCAGATGCCGAGGCACTGGCGAAGGCCTTCAACGCTTATCTGCGTGAACGCACAGGCCACGGTCTCTCCCAGGCCACTGTCCTTCGCCTGGCACAGGCGGAGTGGCTGGCCAGAGTCAAAGGCGAGGGGACAGTTCCGGTCAGGCAGCTCGCTTCTCTCGCGTCGCAGTCCTTCCTGGAGAAGCTCGGCGGGCCGAACGCGACTGCACCGACGAGCACGGTCGGAACTCCGTGGTACGTAGTCACGCCCGAAAAAATCAACGCTGCCCGACTGTTACATAGACGTCATGCGCGCGGCGTGACCAACTCCAAACTGCCCGAGCAGCCGGGGGATCTAGGCCCGAATTCGCGTGATCCATCTGTGCAGCGGGCATTTCCGATCGAGGCCTTGATTGCCCTCTACGTTTGTGTGTCCGAAGACCTCGGCTTCACAGTCACCGCCGTCGAGGCCGACTGGCGCACACGACGGGGCAACACCACAGCCGCGCCCAAAGGAAAACCCTACGGCGACCATGGCTATCTGCTCCGGCGGCCGATCTCGAGGCTATTAACTGACGAAATCATCAACCGGATTCTAGATCTGACTTCCTGAAGAACGAACGTGGCTAAGAGAGGCAGAGGTCAGGGTTTGTTGGTGGTCCTGTTGGTCCTGGTCGTGTTGGCTAGCGGATGTCGGCGACGCCGGCCGCCGGACGAGGTTGGTGTCGGGGTCATAAACGACACCCCCAATGCCACGTGGGCGTTCGTTGTTCGAGCCTGCAGTGGCATATGGGACTTCACTAGCCCGACCGACATGACTGGCAGGGGAGCGCATGCGATCCACATTCCGACAATGCTCCAATGCCCGGGCTGCAGCAACGTTGATGTAACCGAAGTCCGGTGCGCGAATGGAAAGGTGATCAGGGAGCAGACACTGGGCGAATTTCGGCTGAACGCATGCCGCGACTACCCCTTCAAGAGAACCTTCGATTGCAGGCTGGACCCCCCTTCCAGCATGAATTGCGACACACTATACAATACCCTCAGACGCATTGAGCGCTTTGAGAACTCCACTCCCGACGGTACTTGCAGTTCCTATCCCCCGGATTTCGGTTTGGAATCTATCCGGGAGCTGTTTGTTCGGGATTTTGGAGCGCAGCATGCCACTCACCAGCGCGAAGCCGAAGCAATGTATAGCTGGCTCCTCGATGCTTCACCCCCCGACAACACCATAGTGCAAAACTTGGATGCCGGGTATTCATTGGAGTGGGCAGGCAGTTATATCATGGGCGGGAGCCAATTCTTTGCCGAGGCGTCTAACAACAACGGCACGTTTGTCAGCCATGTTTATCAAGCGGTGCTGCTGCGGGATCCGGCACAATGGGAGCGGGATGCCGCGGTGGAGGAATTGAACGGCTACTGGCGCTGGGTGTACCAACCCTGTCCACCGGAATGCTTCGAGGGGGGTGAACCGCCACCCGGGGATTGCGGCTGGTGGGAGTGGTACCAGAAGAGCCGGGACGAGTTTGCCTGGCAGATACTGGCCTCGCATGAATTCCACCAGGTGGTGGCAAACACTCTTGGCTACGCTATGCAGCTCCGGCGCGCGCCCACGGCAACCGAAGTCGAGAACCTGTCGTATTATATGGATTCGACGTCGAGTGCGTTAGAGGGCGCCGTCGTGGTGCTGCGCTCGGCTGAGTTCTACCAGAAGTCACCCCAGCCGTGGTAGGGTTGTGTAAGGCATGAATCAGATGCGCCTCGGCTGCGATGGCAGTTGCCTCACGGCTCAATCGAAACCTGTCCATTACCTTCTTGGGCTAGTGTTAACAATCCCTTTCTATCCCCTGGTTGGCCCCAACGCAGCATTGGCTCAGGAAGCGCCGGCGCGCTTCGAGCTCTTTGTGCAAGCTGGCGCCTCGACCCTGACCGACGAAGCCCGATCCTTCTCAGACCCGTTTAACCCGGTGTCAGTGCGCTACAAAAGTTCCTTCGGCGCTACTGCACGCCTTTTTGCTGGGCTGCGCTATTACTTCACGCCGGACAATGCGTTTGAGGTGAGTTACTCGTACAGTCCTAACCGGCTTCAGAGCACATTTGTTTACACGCCGCTGGCACCGAGCCCTTCCCTTACTTCAACCCAGGTCGACTTTGTCAGCGAGTCGATGGGGGTAAACATCGTGGCTTTCAACTGCGTGAAGTACTTGCCAGCCCAGAGGGTCTGGAAGCCTTTCGTCACAGGCGGTCTAGGATTTGCAGTATTCGACTACGCCGTGCAGGAAACTAAGTTCGCCGGCAACTTCGGTGGGGGGATGGAGGTTCCGCTTAACGGCTGGCTCAGCCTCCGCGCGGAGTTCCGTGATTTCGTGATTCAACGTCCCCGGTTTACTAGCTTTACAAGCGTAGCGCACAATCTCGCGCCGTCTGTTGGACTTGTCTTGAAATTCTGAAGGATTGGATGGGGCCGTGGAGGAATTGAACGCCGAGCGGAGAGGAGCCGCCGGCGGCGGGGTGGAGGCTACTCGTAGGCGAGGGCGACGATGGGGTCTTGGCGGGCGGCGAGGTAGGCGGGGTAGAGCGCGCCGAGCACGCCACCGACCAGTGCCAGCAGGGCGGCGCGGCTGGTGGGAGTGGTACCAGAAGGGCCGGGATGAATTTGCCTGGGAGCTTGTCTCGTCGCACGAGTTCCATCAGGTAGGGGCCAAGATGCTGGTTTACGGAAAGCACTTGCGCCGCGACAGCACCGCGACCGAGGTAGAGAATCTCGCCTACTACATGGATTCAACGGGCAGAGCGTTGGAGGGCGCAGTTTCTATCCTGCGTTTGAGTGAGTTTTACGAGAAATCGGTGGTTCCGTGGTGATTGGTTTCGTCTTCGCGCATCTAAACTAAGATAGGGAACATGAAGTGCAGCCGCCCGAGACGGCACGGAAAGCTCTTTTCCCCGATCCTATTCTTTTCCTTGCTTGTCCCGCTCGGTTGCTTTGCTCAGGACGAGGAAGAGCCGCCCCGCTTTGAGCCTTTCGTGCAAGGCGGGGGATCCTTTTACGCGAGCCGTTCTCGGACGTTCACGTCGCCCCAGTTTCTGAGGTTTACAACTTCCTTCAGCAAATCAGGCCGTCTGTTCACAGGGTTGCGCTTCTATTTGAGCCGACGCGATGCCCTGGAAGCCAGCTACTCGTACAGTCCGAATGGCATGCGGTTGACGACCGCCGATTCCTCTTCTTCGGTAACAACCGTTGTACCCATGAAGGTCCACCACCTCGCGTTCAACTACATTCGATACTTTTCTCGCCGGGGAAGGACGCAGCCCTTCGTAACCGGAGGGCTTGGGCTGGCAGCGTTTCTCGAGGAATCCGGGGGACCAGTAGAAGTTGCGGGCAATTTCGGCGGTGGATTCGACGTGCGGCTGAATTCAAGAATGAGTCTGCGTACAGAGTGGCGTGATTTTTTCAGCCGGGCTGATCCTACGGACAGGATTTACCATAATTTCGTCCCGTCGGTGGGCCTGGTATTCAGGCTCCGGTAGCTCCCCGGTGGCCGGTGCCTATCGGCCACTCGGAGAATCTCCCACCGAATTAGGACATCAGCACACGCTCCAGTGGCTGCGAAGTGGAGGTTATTCGTAGGCGAGGGCGACGATGGGGTCTTGCCGGGCGGCGAGGTAGGCGGGGTAGAGGGCGCCGAGCACGCCGCCAACCAGCGCCAGCAGGGACGCGCGCAGCAGCCATCCCGGGCTGATGAGAATCGTCAGCGTAGGAAAGACTTCCCGCAGCATGGCGCGGCCGCCGTAGCTGAAGGCGATGCCGAGGCCGATGCCGACGGCGCAGACCAGCAGCGACTCCTGCACCACCCAGCGCACGATGTCGGTGCGGGAGGCGCCGAGCGATTTCAGGATACCGAACTCGCGCGTGCGCTCCAGGATGGTGGTGTACATCGAAAGAAAAATCACCAGAAACCCCACCACCACGCCCAGCAGGATCATGGAGTTGACGAAGGGCTTCAGCCCGGGCAGGCGGGTGGAGGTCATCAGGCTCATGTACTCGCGCACGGGACGCAACTGATGGCGCGGGAAGATGGCGCGGATGGCCTGCGCCACGGCTTCGGTGTTCTTCGGCTCATCGCAGCGGATGTAGAAGAGCGAAGCCTTGTCGTGGGCGGCGGAGAGCTCCTGCAGGGTTTCGATGGGGACAAAGAGGCGCGCGCCCTTGCCGTGCTCGACGACGCCGCGCACGAGGAATTCGCGGTCGAAGAGCCGCAAGGTGGAGCCCGCGTGCAGGTTGGCCGCCTTGGCATACCAGTCATCCACCAGGATGTCGTAGCCCTCGCGGAAAGGGCCGCCTTCGTGGAAGACGAAGCCGCCGCTCACGCGCCGAAAGCTGGCGTAGTCGATGCCGTAGACGATGTCGAGCCCGCCCGCGGTGTTGAACTGCAGGAGCACGGGCGCGACGGCGGCCACGTGGTCAATCTCCTCGAGTTTGTCTTTGATCTTGATGGGCATGGGGGCGCCGCTGAAGGCGATGAGAAAGCTGGAAGCCGGCGGCTGCAGCATCAGGTCGGCGCCGAGGCCTTCGATGCGCTTGGCGGTTTCGTGCAGCAGGCCGGTCGTCAGCCCCACGATGACCACCACCAGGCAGACCTCGATTCCCACGGCCACGACGGTGATGATGGTGCGCAGGGGGCGATGGAGGAGATTGCCGAAGATGAGGGCCTTCATGGGCGCGGCTCCATCGGGGGTTTGCTCGCTGGCGGTTTTTCTTCCGCTGGACGCGTCAAGTCCACCAGCTCCGTGCCCTCCGGCTGCTCGAGCCGGAAGCGGTCCGAGCCCAGGTCCGAGTTCAGCTCGACGCGGTCGAAACGGAATTCCAACTGGTAGTCCTCTTGCGGGCGCACGAACTTTATCCAATGGGGGTAGCGCAGGCGGCCGTGCTGCGTCCAGACGTCGTAGTGGATGTCGGAGGCGAGCTCGCCGCGCGGGCCGAAGCGCTGGACACGCGCCAGGGCGAGATTCGTCCGCCGAAACCACCACTTGCGCAGCACGCTCGCGCGTTCTCCCGCCACGGCGATCTCGCTCACCACGTAGTAGCGCGTTCCTTCAATCTCGTTCTCCTCGAGCGCGTGCAGGGCGCGGGCCGGCGGCGGGAGCAAGAAGGCTTCGAAGAGATGCTGCGGCCGCAGGTTCTCGATGGGCTTCTCGCTCACCCGTTCGGCCTCGGTGCGGCCGACGATGAATTTGTTCTTCGGGGGAATATAGATGCGGAATTCGGTGTCGTCGGCGACCATGTCGAAGACATTTTTGCGCACGACCGGCGCCTGGCCGATGAGGCGGATGGAGGCGGGGGGGGTCGGGGCGGCTGCGGGCGAGTTGGCGGTTTCGGGGGCGCCGCGTTGGGCGAGCACGAAGGCGCGGACGTCGCGGTACTGCTCGATCACGCCGCTGTAGGCGGAGCCGGTCGAAGCCAGCAGTTCCGCGCGCGCGTTCACCGAGCGGATGGCCTGGCTCTGCTCCTCGACGCGCGCGAGCAAGTCCTCGAGCGAGGCCTCGAGCAGCGGCAGCACCCGCTCAGGCGGCAGCACGGTGACGTCTTTCACCCCGCAGGCCACGGTCAGCCCGGCGAGCGCCAGGACGGCACCGGCCAGCGCGCCGAATTGTCGCAGCGTGAGCAGAGGCTCCCCTTTCTTGCCCGCGGGCCCAGCCCAAATTTTCGAGTCTAGAGCACGCTCCCGCAGGGGTCAATCCTCACCGTGTTCTTGGATGCAGCGCGGCGACGAGCAGTGGGTCAACGAGATGGAGCGCCACTGGCAGCCGCGGCCTTCTCCTTGTTGCGGCGGAGGCGGCGGTAGCGGACGACGTTGCGGGCATGCTCGGCGGCGGTGCGGGCGAAGAAGTGGCCGCCCTCGGTGTTGCTCACGAAGTAGAGAAAATCGGATTTGGGCGGGTTGAGCACGGCGTCGAGGGAGGCGCGGCCGGGATTGGCGATGGGGCCGGGTGGCAGGCCGCGGCGCAGGTAGGTGTTGTAGGGGGAATCGCGCTGGAGGTCAGAAACGTGGATGACGCCGTCGTAGCGGCCGGCGAGGCGCGCCGCATAGATGACGGTGGGGTCGCACTGCAGGGGGAGGCGGCGGCGCAGGCGGTTGTAGAAGACCGCGGCGATCAGTGGCCGCTCCTCCGGGCGGTTCGTCTCCTTCTCGACGAGCGAGGCCAGCGTCACGAGTTGGTCGGGCAGCAAGCGCAGGCGATAGAGCTGGGGCGCGGTGGCGCGCTCGAAATCGAGCGTCGCCCACACCTGGCGGAAGCGTGCCACCATCTGCCGCGCCATCTCAGTGGGCGAAGACGGGCGCGCGAAATGGTAGGTATCGGGGAAGAGATAGCCTTCGAGCGACTCGGCGCGCGGCGCGAGGTCGGTAATCAGAGAGGTATTGCGCGCCGCTTCCAGAAAGGCGCTGGCGGGCGCGAGTTGCAGGCGCTCGACCGCCTCGGCCAGCTCGAAGATGGAGTAGCCCTCGGGAATCGTGAGCGCATAGAGATGAACCTCGCCGCGGGCGAGCTTGGCGAAGACGGCGCGGGGGCTGACGGGTTGGTCGAAGTGGTACTCGCCGGCCTTGAGCGTCTGCCGCGGCCGCAGGTAACAGTAGAGCAGGAAAGGCCAGCGATAGCGGAGCACGCGTTCCCGGGTCAGACGCGTGGCGATGGCCTTGCGACTCATTCCCTGCTCGATGAGGACGGCCGCCTCGCCGGCAAATCCCTGGTAGGGAGCAAGCAGGAGGTAGAGCCAGACGGCCAAGAAGCCCAGAGCCGCAACGGGCGCAATCCAGATTCGCCACGAGCGGAAGCGATGCGTTGAGGGAAACGGCGCTGGCGACATCAGCTCTCGCCCGGCGAGGAATCGTCCGGGAGCGCCGAAGATTGATTCCGGTGGAGGAAGGCCTGCAGCAGCAGCGTGGCGGCCACGCGGTCCACTGCCCGCTTGCGCTCGGCCGGGCTCGCCCCGGCCGCGCGCAGATGGCGTTCCGCCTCGACGGTGGTCAGGCG
This sequence comes from Acidobacteriota bacterium, assembly GCA_037442885.1. Classification (GTDB taxonomy): domain Bacteria; phylum Acidobacteriota; class Terriglobia; order Acidiferrales; family 2-02-FULL-67-57; genus JACQTG01. The sequence goes on from JBBIPK010000003.1 coordinate 7,274, forward strand.
CTCGTCAACCAGTTCGACCGGCACGCGCAACTCCGCGCGCAGCCAGTCGGCGAAACGCTCGGCCTCTTGCGCGCGCGCCCCCGCGTAGCCTTTCAGATGCAAGGGATGGCCCACAATGACGCGCGTCACCTCCATCGCTTCGACGAGTTCCCGCAGATGAGCGAGGTCGGCGCGGCGGTTCGTGCGCTGGAGCGAGGGCAGGCCTTGCGCCGTCACCCCCAGCGGGTCGCTCACCGCCAGGCCGATGGTCTTCGTTCCGAGGTCAATCGCCAGGGTGCGCCCGGGTGGTTTCACCGCGACATTATAGGAATGACTCGGGCTGGAGACCAGAGGCTGGAGGCAAGAAGCTAGACCCTAGAAACTCTGCACCGAGCCCCCAGGCTCCTGCCTGGGGAAAAAGGTCAGTCATTTCATGAGAAGCAGTTGCATGACTCTTAGCAGGAAGCCCTCAGCGGCTGAAGCCGCCTTGGTTTATGCCATTTTTTCGGCACGACTGAAGTCGTGCCCTCCCCTGAACGAAAAGGTAAACGTGCCGGGGAGGGCATGGCTTTAGCCATGCCGATAGCGAGACCCTTAAAGCCCTCCGGGCTTCAGCCTTACGGCACGACTGAAGTCGTGCCCTCCCGGCGGAGCCTGCGGAGGGAGGCGACAAGGGCAGCGAGGTCGGGGCTGGTCTGGAAGAGGGAGATGGCGGCGAGGCCGGCGGCGCCGGCGCGGAGGCAGTCGGCGGCGTTCTCCAGCGTGACGCCGCCGAGCGCCAGCACCGGAATCCGGACGGCGCGCACCGCCTCGGCGAGCGCCGTCAGTCCCAGCGGAGCGGCGCCGGGTTTCGATGAGGTCGCAAAGACCGGCCCAAAGACGGCGAAGTCGGCGCCGCCCTGCTCGGCGGCGCGCAATTCGTCGAGGTTGTGCGTCGAGGCGCCGATCAGGAGGCCCGGCCCGACACGCTTTCGCACCGTGGCTACGGGGAAGGAATGCGCGGGCAGATGCAAGCCGGCGCCGGCAGCCTGGGCGATGTCGAGGCGGTCGTTGACCAGAATTTGCGTGTGCGCCGCTGGCCCCGCCCCGGGCGGGGCCAGCGCCACCGCGCGCTCGACCAGCGTCAGCAGCTCGCGCGTGGGCAGGTCGCGCTCCCGTATCTGGATGAGGTCCACCCCCGCGCGGATAGCCGCCTCGATGACCGGCAGCAGATAGTTGTCGGCCCCCGACTCCGACGCAGGACGGCGGGTCGGGGCAGGCCCCGACTCCGTCCCGAAGCCTCGGGATTGGCGGGCCGGGAGCGCCTTGCGGTCGGTGATGTAGTAGAGCAGCGGACGTGGTTGCGGCAGTCGGCCCACGCCGCCAGCCTACCGCCTGCGGCGCAGCCCGTCAAAGAGACTCCACAAGCAGAACCCTCCGCTTCGGTCCCCGTAACGTGCGTCGGGGCAGGCGGGATGACAGGCCGGCGAGGATTCGTGCAGAGCGAATCGCCGCCCCCAAGAGAAGGGGCAGGCAGGCCCGCCAGAATGCGGTGGCGGGCAAGCCCCCTAGCGGCCCACTGACCCGGGGCACTGGGTTGGACAGAATGGAACTGCACGGGCGGGACGCCCGTGCCACCTGAGATGAAGGCGGCGGACAGGCGACTCATTTCTGCCAGGGGCGGAGGCGGGGGAGCCAGCGAGGAACGTTGCGGCAGGCACCTTCGGCTCAGGGAGTCGTGACCCGCTAACCGTGATCCGTGAAAAGAAGCGACAGGCAGATCCTTCGCTCCGCTCAGGATGACAAACCGGAAGAGAGGCCCGCGGGGTAAAGCAGGGCGAGGGCGGGGTGACCCGTGGGCTTCGCTGCCTTCGCTGCGCCCTTCGACTGCGCTCAGGACGGGCTCCCTGCGTCGCGAAGGCTTGCGGGGCTCCGGGCAAGCAGCGAGACAGGACAGGCCGGTGGCCCGCGCGCGGCGTCCGGTGGCCGGTGGCGGAGGCGAGAAGCAGATTCTTCGGGCTAGGCCCTCAGACTGCCAAGCGCGGGAGGCCGAGGGGAAGCGCCAGGCGGTTGGAGGGTAAGCCCTGGCCTTCCGCAACGCGATCGGGCTCCGGGTTGACAAGCCCTTCCGTTCCAGCCTTCCTGCCGACGGGCTGGCGACGAGATTCGACGCCGGGCGACGCGAGCCGACGCGTTGCGACGCGATCATTCTCGATGATGCCGGCTTCCGCCGCCGTGAGGTCACCATCGGCACGGGACAGGCCCTTGCCCTGCCCGAGCACGACAGCGGTGGTGTCGAGGCGGCCCTGTTGTCCACGGTCAGGGCGGTGGTGTCCCGAGCGGAGTCAGTTGTCAGTTTTCAGTGGTCAGTTTTCAGTCGCGGGAGACGGCCACCGACCACGGGTCACCGTGAAGGGGCAAGCGATTCGCTCGCTGGACTGTGGGAGGCAACAGGGCGGGAGGTCAGCAGCTGGCGGAAGTGCGTGGCCTGCCAGAGACCGACCAGGATGTCGGCCAGGCCGAGTCCCGAGATGGCGCCGCGGAAGTAGTGATTGAGCAGCCACGCGCCTGCGGCGGGGTAGCGATAGAGAAAATAGTTTCGCTCCCACAGCGATGACCAGGGAAGGACGGTGAGGAACAATCCCAGTTCGAGGCAGAAGAGAATCAGGACGGCAAGGTAGAGACGCTGGAGCATGTTCGGCCCGAACGCCCTACTGCTGCAAGGCGCGGATGCGCTCGCTGACGTCGCGGAAGTCCACGTTGAGGCCGTAGACTTCCAGGAAACAGTCGAGCGCGGCCTTCTTGTTTCCCGCCTGCTCGTGCGCCAGCCCCATGTCGTAGCGCAGCGCCAACGCGCCCTCGGGGTCGAGGCCGGGCGCCTTCAGCGCGCGCTCGTACCACTGCACGGCGATGGCGGGCAGCGCTTTGTCCATAAAGCAGAGACCCAGCAGCGTGCAGACCTGGATGAGATTGGGGTAAGCCTCCTGCTTTTCGGCCGCCTTGTGCACCTTCTGGAATTCGCTGATGGCTTCGTCCAGCAGGCCCATCTCCTTGAACGCGATCCCGAGGTTGTAGTGGGTCTCGATGTCTTCGGTCTCTTCGGCGGCGCCGAGTTCTTGTTTGAATTCGTCGAAGACTTCGGCCAGAGTCGCCGCGCCTTCGGCGGATTCCGCGCCTCTCTCGGCGGGCGCCTGCGCAGCCACCTCCTCGGGCAACGCGGCTTCCAGTTGGCCAGCCAGATCAGAGAAGAATTGGTCGGCCGACATCGAGCCCGCCTGCTTCTCTTCCAATGCGAGCTCGTAGCCTTCTTCTGGCGCCGCAGGCGCGGCCGGAACCTCGGGCGCAGTCCCCACCGGCGCGGTCTGCGCGGCCGCCGGAAGCTCCTCCTCCTCTTCGACCACCGCTGCTCTCTCGGGAGCCGCAACCTCCTTCGTGGGAGTGGGGGCCGGCGCCGCGGCCGCTGCGGCTTCCAGCTTCTGGCGGAGCGTTCTCAGAACCGGTTCCGCCGGAAACTGCTCGCTGTAGCGATCCAGCGCCACCCGCGCTTCGCTCAGCAGTCCCTGGCTGAGGTAGAACTCGATCTCCTCGCGCACCTCATCCGCCTTGAATTCCACCGCCGCCGGCATCTCCAGCAGCGTCTCCCCCACCGGCACGGCCTCTTCGACGGAAGCCCATTCAGCCGAAAGGTCCACCTCCCGGACTTCTTCCCCTGCCGGTTGGGGAGCTGCCACGCCAAACTTCTCCTCATAGCGTGCTGCCAGTTGCACCATCTCGTCGGCCCGATCGGTGTCTCCCTTTTGCCGGTAGAGTTGCTCCAGACGCCGGGCAACCGATGGAACCCGGCTCTCCTGCGCGCTTCCCAAATAGAAGTCGAGCAGCCGTTCATTGGCCACTACGTGACCCGGAACCCGCGTGACCACCTGTTCAGCCAGCTCGATGGCCTTCTGATTCATTCCGTAGCTCGAAAACAGATCGATGTCGGTCAGGCTGGAGGTGACGTAGGCGAGCGTGTCAGGGTCGAGGTCCTCATCCGTAACGGGGGTAGCCGCCTCCGCTGCCGGAGCCTCGACGGGCTCGGCCGGCACCACCGGCACAGCGGCAGCGATTGGTTCTGCAGGGACCGGCGGGGGCTGCACGGCCTCGCCGAGCCGTTCGCGTGCCTGCTGCAGCCGCTGCACATACTCGGGAACCTCCGGGAGAATGCTGACCAATTCCTGATAGAGGTCGCGCGCCCGGGCGAAGTCGCGCTGATCGAATGCCTGGCCGGCCAACACGCCCAAGGCCGTGGCCAAGGCATCCTGGTCATCCGCCTGCCGGGCTGCGCTCGCCAGCCACTCCGCCGCCGAGGCGGCGCCGCTCTCCACCAGCCGCGAAAGCAAGCCAATCACCCGCGTGCGGTCCGGCTGCTGGAGGGCAGGTTCGGCAATGCGGGTGAAGATCGCGACCGCCGGGTCGCGTTGCCCTTGCTCCACCATCTTCTCGGCCACCGCGAGCAGCGCGCCAAAGTTCTTCGCGTCGCGCGCGAAGAGCTCCTCGGCCAGCTTGACCGCCCGGTCCCACTCCCCCAGCGCCAGTCGGCACTTCAACACCAACTCCACGCCCGCAGGTTGCTCGCCGAGCTGCGGGGATTTCTCCAGCAGGGCAATAGCCTCCGCCGCATGACCCTGCTCGAGCAGGAGTTTCGCCCGCGTGAGCAGCACATCGGGGCTCTCCGGCGCCAGCCGCGCCGCCTTAGCCATCCACTTCTGCGCTTCCGCGCTTTCCTCCCGCTGCAGCAGACGTTCGGCGAGCCGGCGATAGATGCTGGCCGCTTCTTCCTTCCGGCCATGCTCCTCGTAGAGCTCTGCCAGACGCTGCTGGATCTGGAGGTTGTCCGGCTCGAGATCCAGCAGCTTTTGCAGAATCTTCATCGCCTCGGCCGTCTTCTTGCCCTTCAGGTGAAGCTCTGCGACCTGCAGGTACTGCGACCGCGCCTCCGTGAACAGCCCCTGCATGGTGTAGAGCTCCGCCAGCCGCTCGGCGGCCAGGGTATTGGCGGGATCGAGCTTGGAGATTTTCTTGTACATCGCGATCCCGCGCACGAGGAAGCCGTCGCTCACGTAGATGTCGGCCAGACGCGTGAAATATTGGAGGGCTTCGGGGGTCTTGTTCAGGCGGACAAAGAGGTCACCCACCGAGTTCAGCGTGTTCAGATCTTTCGGGTCTTCCTTCAGGATTCTCTCGTATTCGGCGATGGCCTCCTTGAGCCGGCCCTGCGCCACGAATCTCTGCGCTGCCTCGACGACTTTGGCCTTGTTGATCGCCACCAGCACGCCCCATGGCTTCGACGCCGCTCATCCCCGAGCGCACGCGGCGCTGCGTCGAAAAAGCCTCAACCACGCTGAATTTTTTTCGCCTCGGCAAGCTAGCACAATCCTCCCAGCCGAGGCAAGCACCAGGGACTACCGCTAATCCGCACCCCGCAGAGGTTCAGAACCGGGCTCCAAAACCGAGAATCCTAGCGTGCTGGGGAGGGCACGGCTTCAGCCGTGCCGAAAAAGCTGCCAAAAACAGGGGCCTTCACCCCCTGAGGGAACACGCCTGCCGTGGCAACGACCAGTTGCCCAGTCTTGCATACGTTCTAGAAAGGAAAAACTTCCTGCTCGGCGTTGTACACCCACTCCAGGCGCGCACGCACGGGCGCGAACGAGCGCCGGTGCAGCGGCGTGGGACCGTAGAGGCGCAGCTTTTCCAGGTGCTCGCGGGTGGCATAGCCCTTGTGCCGAGCCAGGCCGTAGCCCGGATAGAGTTGGTCGAGTTCCCGCATCAGCGCGTCGCGTTCCACCTTGGCCAGCACCGACGCAGCGGCAACGGAAACCGAGCGCGCATCACCCTTGATCAGCGGCAGGCACGGGGTGGGTTCCTGTCTTCGGCTCGGGCGCACCGTGCCCAGCTCCAGCGGCACGGCATCGCTCAGGACAAAGTCCGGAGCCGGATGGAGCTGCGCCAGGGCAGCCAACATCGCTTGCGCCGACGCCTGATAGATGTTCCACGCATCAATCCGCTCGGGCGTCACATACGCTACGGCGTAGCTGAGCGAGCGCTCGCGGATTTTCTGCGCCAATTCGGTCCGCCGGGCCGCCGAGATGCGTTTGGAGTCGTCCAGGCCGGGAATGCGCCGGGCGGGATCGAGGATGACGGCGGCCGCGACCACCGGGCCAAACAGCGCCCCGCGTCCCACTTCGTCGGTGCCGGCGACGAACCGAAATCCGCGCGACCACGCCATGCGCTCGTAGCGTCGGCTGACGTGTCCGGCCACTCCGCTCCCGCGTCCTGAAGAAATTTCCGTGCAGTCCGATTTTCGGGCGAGGATAATACCATACGCAGGCAAGAGGGAAACGCCATGAGAAGAGAGCTCGCTGCACTCATCCTCGCCGCCACCTGCCTCGGCGCAACCGCAGCCCGGGCGCAACAGCCTCCCGGCATCTACGTCACCTTCACCGAACCCTCCGACGAAGGCCAGGCACTGCGCGTGCGCGACATCGCTGCCCGGATGAAAACCTTCGCCGACCAGCTCGAGAATGTTCCCCGCGTTGAGATTCACCTCGTCCACTCGCCGCGCGAACTGGCGCTGCGCGTCGGCGGCGAAACTTCGGCCCGCGTCGTCCCCAGCTACGTCCACGGCGGCTTCTTCCTGCTCTCCCCAGTCGCCTGGCCCGGCAACCCCACCCAGGAGACCATCGAGCATGAGGTGCAGGAGGGACTCGTGCGGTACGCCATCAGCTACCTGGCCGGCGGCAACCGCCTGCCCGCGTGGCTGGATCAGGGTCTGCTGGCTTATCTGACCCGGCAGGAGTTCCCGCCGCTCACCGCCGGGTTGGTGGCGCAACGGGCCGAGTTATTGCTGGGCCGCTGGGAACCGACCGAGCCCACTATCGGCTACTGGGCGGTGAAGTATCTGGTCGAGGAGCGCGGCGGCCTGGCGGCTCTGCGTCAACTTCTCCGCTTGATGGGCCAGCGGCCGGACGTGTTCGTCGACAACCTGCAGCTTGCCTACGGAACTCCGGTGGGAGAGCTCGAGCGCGCCTGGCGCGCCTGGTGCAAGGCGCTGGCCGAACGCGAAGAACAGAAGCAGAAGGGCGGAATTCAGGTGGGGCCGATAAAGCCCCCGCCGCCCACCCGCTGATCTCCCTGTGACGGAGCCCTACTCGTCCAGCGGCACCACGCCCTCACCCGTCTTGACGCCCAAACGAATGGGGCGGGGAGCGCCTTTCTTCGGAACTGTGACTTCCACCCAGAGCTCCCCCGCCTAGCGCCGCGTCGCTTCGGCTATCTGTTCTGAAACAAAGAACGGAATGGGCGCCGAGAGAGTGGCTCTGGTTCCATCCGGCGAGATTCTGACTTGCTGCCCCGTTTGCGGAGCAGCGGGGAGCGCGAGAAGCTCTCCCTCCTCCACTCGTAGCGCCGCCCAGCGCGCCTCCGCACCGGCTTCGAAATCCCGTGCCGGCAACTCCAGCCGCAAGCCGACGTAGCGTCCGCCAATCGGAGGGCTGGCAGGCGCGGCTTTCACCCAGAGCCGCGGATAGCGTGCCCGATCGACCAACAGTTTCGCCCCCAGTCCCCCGACCAGGACCACATGCAAACCGGCAATCAGCAGCCCCCGAGAAAAGCGATTCATCTCCCACCTGCCTCCAGCCGGGCAATGAGCCGGCGGCGCGTTCGCTCCAGCAACCAGCCCCCAATCAGGAAAAGCAACCCGAAGCCGATGAGGCTGGCCGAGCGGCTGAGCTTGTCCATGACCGTGGAAAAATAGAAGAAGCCCACGGTCAGCGCAAACAGACCCACGCCGACGTTGATGGCTTCCTTCAGCGGCGCTCTGATTCCCCAGCCCACGAGCGCCGCCGATCCCAGGGCGCAGCCCAGATAGGCCAGCGCCTTGTCATATCTTTCCGCCCACGCGAGCAGCAGAACGGCGGTGATGAACAGGGTCAGGAGACCGAGGTGGAGCCGCCTTCTTCTTTCCTCGTGGATGCTCCAGGCCATAAGCCCCAGCGAGCCTACGAGACACCAGAGGTAGAGGACCAATTCCCGATACGTTCCCCGCCAGGAGAACGCGCCCAGCACCGCCACCCAGACCGCTGCCCCCAGGTTCATCCAAGCCGCGCGCCCTCGCAACAGAAATGCGGTTCCCAGAGGAAGGGCGAACGCCAGCGTCCAACCGACAATCTTCCAACCGGCGGGAACTGCGCCCCAGTCCGGCTCGACATCAAAACCCTGCGAGGCCGCCACTGCCACCAACACGACACCGGGAATGAGCGCGACGGCGCCCAGAGCTTCGAGCGTGTAGCGAAACGCGCTGGCCTTCTCGGCAGTGTAGGCCGTCAGGTAAGCGATGGCGAGCAGCAGCAGCCCTTCCGCCAGGACCCCTTCGCCTCCCCGGAGGCGTTCCGTCCGCGCCATCCATTCGCTCGCCAGCCAGGCCGGCGTCAGCACGGCCGCCAGTGCCGCCTGCACCCAATCCCGGCGCACCCACGCCGCCAACCACGCGCCCAGCGCCCAGAGCAGCAGTCCGCCCGGCCAGTGCTCCTGCAAATGAAAAATCTGCGCCGCCAAAAAGATTCCCGCCCCCAACGCAACCGTGCCCACCGCATGGAACACCGTGGCGAGCACTTCATAGGCTCGTGCCGTGATGCCGCCCGCGACGTGGAACGCAGCCACCAGCAGCAAGACCAGGCTGAAGCGAACCGCGGGCGAGAGTTCGTCCCAGTGCGCCGCCACGAACAGCAGCACCCCCGCGCTCAGCATCAACCCGCCCAGACCCCAGGCGAACAGCGCGGGCCAGCGCTGCACGTGTTTATCTTCAAACGCGCGAATGCGCTCGGCTGTGGCGGGATCAATGAGGCCCGCGTCCACCCAGCTTTGTAGGGACGTTTGCCAGGACCTCAACACATTCGTTCTCCGAAAGTGAGTCCGACGATGAGTTGATTCGCGCGCTGGCGGGAAGACTACGCCACCCGAGCCGCCCGGTCAATAGCAGGCGACCACGTGGCAGGCGGGGCTATACGGGAAACGCTTCAGCTCTCGGCAGGCGCTTCGGCCGGGGTTTCGACGGCTTCGCCTTCCTTGATCCGGTGAGCCTTCTTGCCGGTGGTTTGGCGCAGGTAGTAGAGCTTGGCGCGGCGCACACGCCCCGGGCGAAGAATCTCGATGCGCTCAATTACCGGTGAATGCACCGGGAAGATGCGCTCGACCCCAATGCCGAAGCTCACCTTGCGGACCGTGAAGGTTTCCTGAATCAGGCGGCCGCGGCGGCCGATGACCGTACCCTCGAACGGCTGGATCCGCTCCTTGTCGCCTTCCTTGATGCGCACGTGCACGCGCACCGTGTCGCCCGGCTTGAAGGGCGGGAGGTCGCGCCGCCGCAATGACTCGACCACTTTGTCGACTGCCGACGTCAAGCTGAAACTCCTCGGAATGAAAACCGAAGGCCACCAGTATAGCCGAAAACCTGACCCTCCGCCACCCCGGGACTACTTCACGCGCCGGGCCGTGATGCCAAATTGACCGAACACGACTTCAATCGCCTCTGCGCCTTCCACCCGGAAGCTGTAGCGGAGATCCGGGTCATAGTCAGCGACAAAGAGGTGCTCGCCCTGGTAGAGCAACCCATAGGAGTCCTCGCCCATGACCACGCGGAGCCTTCCCTCCTGCTCGACGATCTGGAGCTGCGGCGGCCCCCCGCGCACTCGTCCCACCGGCTTGTAGGTGCCCGCATAGCGCGCGCGTTCAGCCGCGCTGAGTGCGATGTCCTTTGCCTGCGGCTCCGGCAGCCCCAGCACCGCCCGCGCGATCCGCCGCTCCGTCCGCGCCGGGCTCACCCGCCCACCGGCCGTGTTGACCAGCACCACGATCGTTAGGTCGGCGGCCGGATAGTAGCCTAACTGCGTCTGGAAGCCGTTGATGCCCCCGCCGTGGCCAATACTGGATTCGGTGTCGAGCTTGCCCCTGATCAGCCCGTAGCCGTAGGCCACCTGGGTTCCGTCCGCCAACGTCGTCGGCTGGGTCATCAATTCGTAGGACTTCCTGCTGATGAGGCGATTCTCCGTCAGCGCGCGGCGCCACTTGAGCAGGTCGAGCACGGTCGAGCAGAGTGCCCCGGCCGAATAGGGAGACGTCATACTCAGCGGTTCGGCATTGACGAGGCCCTTCGGCGTGCGCGTGTAGCCCGCCGCCCGATGGCGCACAAGCGCCCGCTCGTCGCAGTAGGAACTCGCCGTCATTCCCAGCGGCTCAAAGATGCGCTCGCGCAGCACCTCGGCATAAGTCTTGCCCGTGACCTTCTCAATCACCAGACCCAGCAGGTAGTAGCCCGAATTGTTGTAGAACCACTCCTCGCCGGGCGGGAAATCAAACGGCTCGTCCTTGATGAGGGCGAGCAATTGCTCGTGCGTGAGGTCGAGCCGCGAAGCCTCGCGCCAGAATTTCGGCCCCAAACCGGTGTAGCTCTTGATGCCGGAGGTGTGATTCAGGAGTTGGTGGATGGTTACGCGGTGGCCCTGCAAGGGAAAATCGGGCAGAAACTTCGACAACTCATCTTCGAGCTTGAGCTTTCCTTCCTCGACCAGTTGCAGGATGAGCACCGCCGTGAACTGCTTGGTGATGGAGCCGAGCCGATAGATGGTTTCCGCTGTTGCGGGCACGCTGTGCTCGAGATTCGCGTAGCCGTAGCCCTTGGCCACCAGAATCTCTGCTCCCTGCGCGACGCCAATCGAAAGCCCAGCCAGCGGGCCGTCCTTGAGGGCTGCTTCCGCAATCGCGTCAATGGCCGCAATGAGGTCAGCCTTCTTCCCTTCACCCGCAGCCGGAGCCGCAGCAAGGCATTCTCCCGCCAGTAGACTGACCGCCAGAATGAGCACGAGCGAAAGCCATCGCCGCTGCAACATTTCTCCCTCCTCCGCTCAGTTTGACCTGGATTGATTCCCGAAAGGTAAAGCCAAGCCGCAGCCAGGAGAACTGGAAACGTGAGAAGCCTTTTCATGGCCGTCCGGTCGGCACATTCTCTTGCACCACCTCGCTCTCTACGCGCGCGGCCGTCCACTCCACCAGACCCTTCTCCCAGCGCGTCACCTTGACCTGCTCAAGATGCAGGCGTTCCAGGTTCCCCTCCACCAGATGGTAGATGACCAGCTCGAACTCGCGGCTTTTCTTGAGCAGCTCACGAAGCTTTTTCTCAAACTTGCTGTTCGGGCCGAAACTCATGGTTCCGTGCAAGGAAGCGGGCTCACCCGTGGGATTGCTCGGCGTGTAGCGAATTTCGCGCAAGCGTATGTCGGGGCCCACAAACCGCACCGGGTCTTCCCGGGGCACGAGCAGAACGATGTGGTCAATCCCATCCCCGCTCACCACCTGCCCTTCCGTCTGGGCCAGCAGCGCGACTGGAGCTAGCAAGAGGAGCAGGACCGAAAAAAGCCCGCTCTTCATCCTCTCACCTCCTTGACCCGGTCGGTCTCAAGGAGTCTTTTTCCTGCAATTCCTGGAGCCAGCGGCGGTCGTCTTCATCGAGTTCCGCGCCGGCGAGCAGGTCGGGGCGGTTGCGCAGCGTTTTCTCCAACGCCTGGCGGCGACGCCAGCGACGCACTTCTTCGTGATGACCGGAGAGCAGCACGTCGGGCACTTTCCAGCCGCGAAACTCCGCCGGGCGCGTCCACTGCGGGCAGTCGAGGACGCCGCCGCGCGCCACGCGTGCACCCCGCGCACGGGAAAAGGATTCTTCGACGGCGCTGCGCTCATCCCCCAGAGCCCCCGGCAGCAGGCGCGTCACGACGTCCACCACCACCGCCGCGGCCAACTCGCCGCCGCTCAACACATAGTCGCCGATGGAGAGCTCGTGCGTGGCCAGCTGCTCGGCGACCCGCTCGTCCACGCCTTCGTAGCGCCCGCAGATCAGGATCATGCGCTCGTAGGCGGCCAACTCTGCCGCTACCGTCTGCGTGAAGAGCTTCCCTTGCGCCGACAGCAGCACAATCGCCGCGCGCTGCCGGGCTTCCGGGGAGGCATCGGCGAGGATGGTTTCCACCGCCGCAAAGATAGGCTCCGGCTTGAAGACCATCCCTTCTTCCCCGCCGAATGGACGGTCGTCCACCGTGCGGTGGCGATCGGTGGTGAAGCCACGGAGGTCGTGGACGCGGACGTCAATCGCACCCGCCTCGCGCGCCCGCCGCAGGATGCCGTGCTCAAACGGCCCCCGGAAAAACTCCGGGAAGATGGTGACAACGTCGTAGGTCACAGGCGAATCAGTGTACCGCAGAGATGCTGCGAAAGGCGACTACGGGTTGAGGTCGGCCAGACCCTCGGGCAGCAAGACTTCTATGAGCCTGTCGTCGGGAGCGATGCGGCGGCAGATCTCCTGGGCGAAGGGGATGAGCAGTTCGCGCCCGGCGACGTCACGCACAGACAAGAGGTCTGTGCCGCCGGTGACCACCAACTCCCGCACCGTGCCCAGTTCCGCCCCGCTCGCCAGATCCACCACGCGGCAGCCAATCAGGTCGCTGACGAAGTAGGTATGTGCCGGCAAGGCCGGCGATTCCTCCACCTGGACTTCGCTCCCGCGGAGCGCTTGGGCAGCGTTGATGGAGTCCACGCCGGCGAATTTGAAGACAACGAAGTTCTTGTGGAACCAAACGCGCTCGACTTCAACGGATTCCGGCGTTTTTTCGCCATCCCACAACCACACCCTGCGGAGCTCAAGCAGACGCTCGGGGAAATCGGTGAGAATTTCGGCAGCCACTTCACCGCGGCGGCCCTGCGGCTTGAGGATGCGCGCAACCGTGCGACGGGCGGCAGAGGCATCCGCCGCCCGCTTCCGAGGAGGCACTCTACTCCAGGATTTCCAGCGTGAACCGCTTGCGGACTTTGGTGCCGGCAGCGGCCAGGATGGTGCGGATGGAGCGGGCGGTGCGGCCCTGCTTGCCGATCACCTTCCCCAGGTCACTCTGCGCCACACGCAACTCCAGGACCGTCACCTGCTCGCCTTCGACCGCGCGTACCTGCACCTGATCAGGATTGTCCACCAGCGCTTTCGCAATCTGCTCAACCAGCTCTTTCACAACGCCCCCCCTCGGCCTCCCCAACCGAATCGGAGTCAGCCCAGCATGAACATGACCACGAGTGCCGAAAACTACGCCGCCGTTTGCCGCCGCAACAAGCTACGCACCGTATCCGAAGGCTGGGCGCCCTGGCTGAGCCAATAGTGCACGCGATCGGCCTTGAGGGTGACCTGCGCCGGGTCTTTCAGCGGATCGTAGGTGCCGACCACTTCCACAAATCGGCTGTCCCGTGCGCGCCGCTTCTCAATCACCACCACCCGATAGAACGGCTTCTTCCTCTTTCCCATGCGAGCAAGCCGAATCGCGAGCAACGTTCACCTCCCCACAGTGTTCGATTATACCTGCTTTTCTGCCCGCCTCAAAGCCAGCACGCAGGCAACCAGCGAATTCAGCGCCAGCGGCCAGCGAAAAAATAGATTGCCAGCGCGACAGCGGCGGCCAGGCCGAGAACCACGAATCCCCACTTCAGCGAACCGGTCAGCAGCAGGAAAAGGAGCAACGTGATTCCGGCCACGACCATCAGCCCGGGGATGTCGGCCCCGATGCGCAGCCGGTAGAGATAGTTCAATGGGTTCTCCCGCTCTCGGAACGGCGGCCGCCGGTCTTCCATCATGACTTGGTGCCCGAGTGTGGAGATTGGTCAGTCGTTGAGCGTGGGCATCTGCAACTGCGGCATCGGGGAAGCTTGGAAGAGGAGGCGGCAGGGTTTTGCCAGCCAGCGCGCCCAGGTAGCCGCGCGGTTCTCGCGCGCGCTATCGGTGGCGATGCCGGTATTGCCGAACATCTGCCGGTAGAGCTTGGAAATCAAGACAAAGGCGAGGCGGTTGCGGTAAGAGACCAAGAAGTTGGACCGCTTCCAGCTTGACCGCAGGCTGTAAAAACGATCCCACACCCACTGGCTGCGCCGGCGGATCTCCTCGGCGGACATGACCGGATGCGGGATATAGACCTTCGGCCGCTGTCCTTGGGGAATGAGCCAGTAGCGGGTCAGGGGGACGCCGGCAATGCGCGTGGGATCGCTGGCCATCTGTTTTTCCCAACGCTGAAAATCCACGGTTCCCGGGAAGGGAGTCAAGAGCACAAACTGCGCGAATGCGATGCCGGCCTGCTCGGCCAGTCGGAGCGTGGCGTCGAAGGTTTCCGGCCGGTCGGTGGGGAGCCCAAAAATAAAGGAACCAAGCACGTGCACCCCGTATTCGCGGAAGGTGCGGAGCCGACGCACCAGGCTCTCACCCGCGGAATTGAAGTCCTTGTAGATAGCCTTCAGCCCTTCCGGCGTCACCGATTCCACTCCCACCAGCGCCCCCCCGATGCGCGCCCGGCGCATGGCTTCCATGAATTCCGGGTCGTCGGCCGCCTCCATGGTGATTTGGGTCAGAAACACCATGTCCTTGGGCATTTCCGCCAGCCGCGCCATTAACTCGAATCTCTCGGCACGGATCGCCTGCAACTCGGCAAGTCGCTGGCTGTTTTTCTGCCGCTCGGCCAGCCGCAGATCCTCGAGTGTAACCGGATAGAAGTTATCGTCGGCGAGGATAACGAAACGAAAGCCGAGGCGGCGCAGCTCGACGAGCTCCCGCACGACCCGGTCGGGCGTGCGCTGGCGCGGGCGCTGCCCGTCCGTGCGCCACACCGAGCAGAAGGAGCAATGCTTGGGGCAGCCGCGCACCGTCTGCACCGAGGCCCACAGGTAGCGCCGCGCCGGCATCAGATCCCAGCGTGCGGGCAGGAACTGATCGGCCTCGATGCGCCCGCCTTCGTAGTAAGAGCGTGGCCCGCCGTTGGCGCAATCGGCGAGCACACGCGCCCAGATGACGTCGCCATCGCCATGCACGACCGCGTGCGCCCCGCCCACGGCCAGCGCCTCCTGCGGGTAGAGGCTGGCATGAATCCCCCCGAAGATCACGTAAGCTCCCCGCTCGCGCGCCATCCGCCCGACTTCGTACCCCCGCAGGGCATTGCCGCTGTGGATGCCGATGCCGACCACATCCCCGGGTTGAATCCGGTTCAGCTTCACCCGCTCAAGGGTTTCATCCACAACTACGGGATCTCCGAAGTCAGGAGGAGTGGCAGCGGCAAGGACATACAGCCAGCGTGGGGTGATTACACCGATGCCAAAGGACAGGTGATTAGGATTGACAAGGTGTACGCGCAACTGCGCAGTCTCTCCTCTGCAGAAACGCGAGCCGGAAAGCAGGGTTACTTCCCCGATGTCGCGGTTCCCTGATCGGGGAGCAGGACCCCGACTCTGGTCGCGCCATCTTAGGGTGTCGCTGGCGGCATGTCAACCAGACATTTTGAACTGGTTCGCTCGAGCGCGAGAGAAATCGGTTGTTTTGCCTTCGGCAGGGGTGCGCTTAGGGCAGACGCGAGAGGCCGAGGCGCCGCGCGAGTGCCGCTTCGGCGGCTCTTCCGCCCTTCATCGCCTTCATCATCCGCCGCATCGCGGCAAACTGCCGCAGGAGTTGGTTCACCTGCTGGACGCTGGTGCCGCTGCCGCGGGCGATGCGGCGGCGGCGACGACCGTCAATCAGGTCGGGACGACGGCGCTCGAGCGGCGTCATGGAATCAATGATGGCTTCCAGGTGGGTGAGCTTGCGTTCGTCAGCCTCGAGGCCTTTCATCTGGCCCGCGCCCGGAATCATCGCCAGCACCTGCTCGAGCGGACCCATCCTGCGCAGAGCGCGGAGCTGCTCGCGGAAATCCTCGAAGGTGAACTCGGCCTTGCGGAGTTTTTCCTCCAACTCCTCGGCTTTCTTCCGCTCAACCACGGCTTCGGCGCGCTCCACCAGCGAAAGCACGTCGCCCATCCCCAGAATCCGGCTCACGATGCGGTCGGGATGGAAGACTTCAAGCTGGTCGTACTTCTCTCCCACTCCGATGAACTTGACGGGCTGCCCCGTCACGCCCCGGATGGAAAGCGCGGCGCCGCCGCGGGCGTCGCCGTCAAGCTTGGTGAGGATGACGCCCGTGAGTGTCAGCCGCCGGTGGAAGGTGTCGGCGCTGCGCACGGCGTCCTGCCCGGTCATCGCGTCGGCAACAAAGAGAGTTTCGACCGGGCTTGCGGCGCGCTTCATCTCTTCCAGTTCGCTCATCAACTCGTCGTCTACGTGCAGGCGGCCCTGCGTGTCCGCCAGAATGATGTCGTAGGCCGAAAGCTCGGCCTCCCGGCGGGCGCCTTTCAGCAACGCCAGTGGCGTCTCGTTCTCCTTTCCAGCGTAGCAGGGCAGGCCCACAGCCTGGGCAATCTGCGCCAGTTGCTCGCGCGCCGCCGGGCGGCGCACGTCGGTGGAAACCACCAGCGGGCGATGGCCGCGACTCGCCAGGTGGCGCCCGAGCTTGCCCGTGGTCGTCGTCTTGCCCGAGCCTTGCAGGCCGACGAGGAAGATGACCGAGGGCGGCTTCTTGGCGAGCGTGAGCGGAGCGGCGTCGCGGCCAAGCAAGTCCAGCAATTCGTCGCGGACGATCTTGACCACCTGGGCGTCGGGCGAGAGCGCGGTCATCACCTCCTGGCCGAGCGCCTGGGCGCGGATGCGCTCGATGAGTTCGCCCACCAGCTTGAAATACACGTCGGCTTCGAGCAGCGCCACGCGAATCTCGCTGAGCGCGCGATCAACGTGCTCGGGGGACAGCTTCCCTTCCCCGCGCAGGGTCTTGAACACACGCCCCAGCTTTTCCGTCAGCGCCTCAAACATCCTCAGTCCCTAGTGGCCAGTGCTCAGTTGCCAGTTTATCCTTCTTTCACTTTTCCATTTTCTATTTTCGATTTTCTGAGAGCGCGAGGCGCTCGATGGAGCGGGCGCGGCCGGTGGCCTCGTCCACTTCCACCACGGCGCCGCAGAGGCGGACGTCGTCTTCGGCCACTTCGAAGCGCGTGGGCATACTGGTGAGAAAACGCTCGAGCACGCTCTCTTTCGCGTTGCCGATGATGCCGGCGTAGGGGCCGGTCATGCCGACGTCAGTAATGTAGGCGGTGCCGCCAGGGAGAATTCTTTCATCCGCGGTCGGGACATGGGTGTGAGTGCCCAGCACAGCCGAGACGCGGCCGTCGAGATACCAGCCCATCGCCTGCTTTTCCGAAGTCGTCTCGGCGTGCATATCCACGATGATGACTTTGACGGTGCGCGGCAGCTCATCCAGCAGGCGGTCGGCGGTCTTGAACGGGCAGTCAATATCCGGCATGAAGACGCGCCCCTGCAGGTTCAGCACTGCGCACGGCACGCCATTGCGGGAGTTACCCACCCAGACGCCCGTGCCCGGGGCAGCCGGGTAGTTCGCTGGCCGCAGGAGACGTCCGTTGGCCGCGCCCTGCTCGAAATACGGCAGGATTTCCTTCCGGTCCCAGACGTGGTTCCCGCTGGTCAGAACGTCAATGCCCAGGCCGAGCAACTCTTCAACCAGCGGCGGCGTGATGCCGAAGCCGGCGGCGGCGTTTTCGCAGTTGGCGATGACGAGGCCGGGCGTGTGCGCGGCGACGAGCTCGGAGAGGTGCGCTTCCAGCACGCTCCGCCCGGGGCGCCCGACAATATCGCCGATAAAGAGGATGCGCATGAAACGCTGAGTGTAGCAAAGGCAAGCAGAGTCGTGCAGGGAGAGAAAACAAAAACGGAGTACGTCCGCATTCGCCGTTGCGGGCACTCGATCCCTGAACCAAGCGGTTCAAGGTGGGTGCTCTGCGCGCGCCTTTAGGCTTCCCCGGCTTGCAGCGGGGCCTGCTCACCGGCACGACGACTCCGAGCTCCCCTTCAATCAGGTTGGCTCAGTCAATCATTCGTGCCCGCTCACGCACGACGCAGGCGTAACTCCAGCCGGAATTGTTTCTCCGGCGAGACGTGGGGTCAACCGAAAAATTGGCGAACGTTGGTGGGTGCGCAGAAACTTGCCCTTCTGGCAGCCGAATTGCTTAGGCCCGCAGACGCGCGTTCAACTCGCTTTCGAGCGCGCGCACGATGCGCTCCGCGAAGCGGTTGACCTGCGCATCGGTCAGCGTCTCCTCGGCGCTCTGGAAGGTGATACGCACAAGGAGGCTGTAGTGGCCGGCGGGCACGGGCGCGCCGCGATAGCGGTCCGCCGGGATAATGCGAATGATTTCGGGAATCTGCAACCGCTCGATGCTCGCACGCAGCGCCCCGAAGCTGACGCCGTCCTCCAGCAACAACGAGAAGTCGCGCTCGACCGCGGGGAACCGCGAGAGCGGTTGATAGCGGCGCCCGCGCAGCGGCTGCGCGTAGAGCGTTTCCAGGTCAACTTCGGCCAGCCACACGGGCTGGCGCAGCTTGAAGGCTGCGGCGACTCCCTTGCTCAGTTGTCCGAGCACGGCGAAGCGGTCTTTCCCAGCCCAGGCCCCCGCCGAGAGAACCGGATCGAAAGCGCTGGCATCGTTCAACGGCTCGAAGCGAACAGGAGGCAACTCGAACGGCTCGAGCGCGGCTTCGACCGCACCCTTCAGATCGAAGAAGTTAAACTCGCGCGTTGATTCGTGGAGAGAGGTTGAACGCACCCGGCCGGTAGCGCCGAGCGTGAGGACGCGGCGCTCGAAGTGCTGGCCCTTCTCGACGCCATAGGCCTTGCCGATTTCATAGAAGCGGAGGTCGCGCTCACCGCGGTTCAGATTGCGCGCCAGCGTCTGCGCCATGCTGGCCAGGCCACTGGTGCGGAGCACGGAACTCTCTTCCGAAAGGGGATTCATCAGGCGAATCGGCTCGATCCGGCTGAAGAGCCGAATCTCCTCCGGGCGAACCAGCGAGAAACTGATGGCTTCGTCGTAGCCGAGCGCTTCGAGCGCCCGGCGCAGATCAGTTTCCTTTTCCGCGTGGGGCTGGCGGACGACCGCGGCCCGCGTGGCGGGCAGCTGCGCAGGAAACTTGTCGTAGCCGTAGTGCCGCGCGAGTTCTTCGATGAGGTCAATCTCGCGGGTGACATCGCGCCGCCAGGACGGCACGCTCACACGCCAGGTGTCCGGGGCACTGGCCGCGACCTGGAATCCAAGCCCGCGCAAAATGCGCTCCGTGGCCGCGTCGGGCACGGGTGCGCCGAGGATGCGCAGGATTTCGCTGCGCCGCAGAATGAGTTCCGGCGCCTGCCAGCGGCGCGGGTAAACGTCAATCGCGCCAGCGAGGACTTCCCCGCCCGCAACCTCGACAATCAATTCCGCGCACCGCCGCGCCGCCACGAGTGCCATTTCCGGGTCCATGCCGCGCTCGAAGCGGTGGCTCGCTTCCGTGCGCAAGCCCAGCTCTTTGGCGGTGCGGCGCGTGGTGGGCGGATCGAACCAAGCGGACTCGAGCAGGACGTTGCGCGTGCGGAAACTGATTTCGGTGTCTGCGCCGCCCATCACGCCCGCAAGGGCAACCGCGCGCTTGGCATCTGCGATGATGAGAAAATGAGGCTTGAGGGTGCGTTCGACGCCGTCCAGGGTGGTGATCTTTTCGCCCGCCCGCGCGCGCCGGACAATGATGCGGCGCTCGGCAAGCGTGTCGAGGTCGAAAGCGTGCGTGGGGTGGCCGAGTTCCAGCAGGACGTAGTTGGTGACATCCACCACGTTGTTGATGGAAGCGATGCCGCAGGCTTCCAGTCGCTTGCGAATGCGATCCGGGGCGGCCTTGATCTGGAGGTTGCGGAAGACCATCGCCACGTAGCGGTGGCAGAGGTCGAGGTCTTCGATGTCCACGCGCGCGGCGGCGCTGGCGGCCTCGGCGGCTTCACGCACAGCGGGATTAATCGTCTGCAACGGCCGGTCGTAGAGGACGCTCACTTCACGCGCCACGCCGTAGTGGCCGAGCAGGTCGGGGCGGTTGGCGGTGATGTCGAGGTCGAGCAGCGTCGCGCCCTCCACCTCGCTCAGGGTCTCGACCGTTACCCCGCACATCGTCAGGTCCGGGCGGAGCCTGTCCACCGCGACGGAGATCTCCACAAACTCTTTCAGCCAATCGAGAACAATCTTCATCGCCGGAACTGCGTCAGAAAGCGGACATCGTTCTGAAAGAAAAGCTGGATGTCGTCAATGCCGTACTTCAGCATGGCAAAGCGTTCCACACCCATGCCGAAGGCAAAACCGGAAAGCTCCCGCGCGTCATAGCCGACGAAGCCATAGACGTTTGGATCCACCATCCCGCAACCCACTAGCTCGATCCAGCCGGTGAACTTGCACACCCGGCAGCCGGCACCGCGGCAGACGTGGCAGGAGCCGTGCACGTCGGCCGAGGGTTCCGTGAAGGGGAAGTAGCTCGGCACGAAGCGCGTCCGCGTCTCGGGGCCGAAGAACTCGCGCAAGAAGTGGTCGAGCACGCCCTTCAGGTGGCCAAAGGTTATGCCGCAGTCGACCGCTAGGCCCTCAATCTGATGGAACATGAAGGAATGGGAAGCATCCGGATTGTCGTGCCGATAGACCTTGCCGGGGACGACGACGCGCACGGGCGGCTTCTGCTTCTCCATCACCCGAATCTGCATGGGCGAGGTGTGCGTGCGCAGCAGCAGCGGCTCGGCGCCGCCGGGAAGATTCAGGTAGAGCGTGTCCCACATGTCGCGCGCCGGGTGGTGCGCGGGCATGTTGAGCGCTTCAAAGTTGTAATAGGCGGTCTCAATCTCCGGTCCTTCCACGGCGGAGAAGCCCAGACGGCGGAAGATGTCGCAGATTTCTTCCATCGTCTGGGTGATGAGGTGACGCGCGCCGCGCCGAACCGCCACCCCAGGCAAGGTCAAATCGACAGCCTCAGCGGAAACCTCGGTCCTAGCGAGAATCGCGTCGAGCGTGTGGGAAACTTTGTGCTCGACGTGCTCCCGCAGCGCATTGAGCTGTTTGCCCACTTGAGGTTTCAGTTCCGCAGCAGCGTGCAGGAGCCAGTTGTTCTTGACCTGGTTAAGCAGACCTGCTTTGCGGCCCAGCCAACGGACGCGCAGGGATTCCACTTCGGCGGTCGAGTGAGCAGTGGCCAGCTCACGGTCAAACGCTGCACGTAGGTCGGCAAACAGCCGCGGGACGTCTTCCGCAGAGCGCGCGACTTCGCCAATGCGCTTGCCGGCTTTTTCAACCCGATCGTCTGCTTTGCTCACGAACAATCACCTCAGGCGCGCCTGCTTGCCGCAGCTCCATCCTCCGGAAACGTTAGCCGCGCAGTTTACCTTAGCGAAGATGAAGGGGAAAGGTGTGCGGCCTAGGCGGCCGCAAAAGCCTGCTTGGCCTGAGCGGCCAGGGCGCCGAAGGCTTCAGGGTCGTGCACGGCCAGCTCGGCCAGCACCTTGCGGTCAAGCTCGATGCCAGCCTTGCGCAAGCCGCCGATGAAGCGGCTGTAGGTGAGGTCGTGCTGTTCGGCGGCGGCGCTGATGCGCGTGATCCAGAGCCGGCGGAAGGTGCGCTTGCGGTTGCGCCGGTCGCGGTAGGCGAAGCGCAGGGCACGCATGACGGCTTCGCGCGCCGAGCGGTGGAGTTTCGACTTGGTGAGGAAGTAGCCCTTGGCCTCGCGCAGGATTTTCCTGCGGCGGCGCGCACGCCGTGGGCCACGCTTGACTCGGGGCATAGCTCAGTACCTTGTACCCTGTACTCTGTACCCTGTTCCCTATACGCCGTTCAGCCGTAGGGCAGCATCTGGCGGACGTGAGCCTGGTCGGCCGGGCTGACGAGCGCCGCGCGGCCGAGCTTGCGCTTCCGCTTGCGGCGCTTGCTCGTCAGGATGTGGCGCAGGCCGGAGCGGCGCCGCAACACCTTGCCGCGCGCAGTCAGTTTGAAGCGCTTGGCAGCCCCCCGATGCGTCTTCAGCTTAGGCACGGGATTCCTCCGTCGCCTCCGCTTCCTTCTCCGCCGCCGGACGCGCCGGGCGTACGCCCCCCTTGGGCGCTAGAATCGCCATCAGAAACCGCCCTTCCATGAAAGGCGCCATCTCCACCTGCCCCACGTCGCTGATTTCCTGGATGAGCCGCTCGAGCATTCGGCGGCCGATTTCCGGGTGCGCCATCTCGCGTCCGCGGAAGACGATGGTGGCTTTCACTTTGTCGCCCTCGCCGAGGAAGCGCAGCACGTGGTTTTTCTTGAACTGGTAGTCGTGCTCATCGGTGCGCGGGCGAAACTTGACCTCTTTCAGATGAATCGACTTCTGATGCTTGCGCTGCTCGTGGAGCTTCTTGTTGAGCTGGTAGAGGTACTTTCCGTAGTCCATGATCTTGCAGACGGGGGGAACCGCGGTGGGGGAAATCTCTACCAGGTCGAGACCTTTTTCGCGCGCGAGTTTCAAGGCCTGGTGGGGCGGCAGCACGCCAATCTGCTTGCCCTCATCGTCAATCAGCCGCACTTCGCGCGCGCGAATGCGCTCATTCACCCGCAGGGTGCGATTGGAGACGCTCGTCGTTACCTCCTTCGACTCGCTCGCACGTTGGAATCAACTGCCAAACACGCGCGCCGCACGCTCGCCCTCCCCGCGGCGCGTCCCCACCGGGGGCGCACAGTATAGCACAAGCTTCGGAGGCAGGTGTCAAGGTTTGGGGGCGCGGGTGTGCAGCAATTCCTGGCAGCGGGCGATGAAGGCGTCGAGCGACTCGGCGCCCAGGTCACCTTCCGTGCGCGAGCGTACGCTGACGGTGCCGGCCTCGCGCTCCTTCTGGCCGCAGACGAGCATGTAGGGAATCTTCGCGAGCTGCGCGTCGCGGATTTTGGCCTGGAGTTTCTCGTTGCGGTCGTCGAGCCAGACGCGCAGGCCGCCGAGAGCGGTGCCGGCGGAGACGCCGCGGAGCTTTTCGGCCACCGCCTGCGCATAGTCCATCACCTTCTCGCTCACTGGCAACACCGCCACCTGCACGGGCGCGAGCCAGAAGGGGAAGGCGCCGGCGTAGTGCTCAATCAGAATCCCGAAGAAGCGCTCAACCGAGCCCCACAGCGCCCGGTGCACCATCACCGGGCGGCGAAGCTGGCCGTCCTCGGCCACGTAGGTGAGCTCGAAGCGCTCCGGCAGGTTGAAGTCGAACTGGATGGTGGATAGCTGCCAGGGGCGGCCAATGGCGTCAATCAGCTTGACGTCGATCTTCGGCCCGTAGAAAACCGCTTCGCCCACCATCCGCTTGTGGGGCAGTCCCATCTTCTCGAGCGTGGACACGAGCGCGCCTTCGGCATGGTCCCAGTCCTCGCTCTTGCCGGCGTAGTCCTGCGGACGCGCGGGGTCGCGGGCGGAGAGCTCGATTTCAAACCGGTCGAAACCGAACGTGCGCAGCGCGGCGAGAGCAAAGTCGGTGCAGCCGCGCACTTCGTCCTCGACCTGCTCGGGGGCGCAGAAGATGTGGGCATCGTCCACGGTGAAGCCGCGCACGCGCAGCAGCCCGTGGAGCACGCCGCCGCGCTCGTAGCGATAGACGGTGCCCAATTCCGCCAACCGCACGGGCAACTCGCGGTAACTCCGCCGGTGCGACTGATAGATCAGGATGTGGCCGGGACAGTTCATCGGCTTGAGTTGATAGGCGACGTTTGCCTCCTCCATCGGCGGGAACATGTTCTGCTGGTAGTAGTCGAGGTGGCCGCTGGTCTTCCAGAGGTCGCGGCGGAGCACGTGCGGGGTGAAGACAAACTCGTAGCCGCGCGCCAGGTATTCTCCCCGCAGCCAGTCCTCCATCACCGTGCGCATCAGCGCGCCTTTCGGGTGCCAGAAGATCAATCCCGCGCCGGCTTCCTCCTGGATGCTGAAAAGGTCGAGCTCGCGGCCGAGCTTGCGGTGGTCGCGCCGCCGCGCCTCTTCCAGCTGATGCAGGAAGGCATCGAGCTCCTCCCGGGTGGTGAAGCTGGTGCCGTAGATGCGCTGCATCTGCGGATTGCCTTCGATGCCTTTCCAGTAGGCGCCGCTGACGGCGAGCAGCTTGAAGGCCTGGATGCGCCCGGTGGAAGGAATGTGCGGGCCGCGACAGAAGTCCACGAACTTGCCGGTGACGTAGACGCTGAATTCCGGCCCGTCGGATTTCTCCCGCACGAGCTCGCACTTGAAGTCCTGGTGCTGCCGCTCGTAAAACTTCAAGCCTTCCTCGCGCGGCATCATGCGGCGCTCGTAGGGCAGGTCTTTGTCCCGCAGTTCGGCCATCTTGCGCTCGATCTTTTCCAAATCTTCCGGCGTGAACGGTTCGGCGCGCAGGAACTCGTAGAAGAAGCCGGTGTCGGTGGGCGGGCCGACGCCGAGCTTCACGTCGGGATAGAGCTCAAGCACGGCCGCCGCCAGCAGGTGCGCCGAACTGTGCCGGAAGACAAACATCGCCTCCGGATCGTCCGGAGTGAGGAAGGCGAGCGCGGTGCTTTCCTCGAGCGGCCGGGTCAGATCCCAGAGCTCGCCATTGCGCTTGGCCACCAGCGCGCGCTCGGCGAGCTTCGGGTCAAGCCGCCGGGCAAGCTCCAGCGGCGTGGTGCCGCGCGGCACCTCGTGCGACTTCCCGTCCGGCAATGTGACGCGAATGGTTCCCGCCATCGTCCCAGTCGGCTGCCCTGTCGGCAAAGAAATCTCAACGCTAACAGAAGCCTTCGCCAGCGTCAATTCACCACCCGCAGAACCATCCGACGATGGATCAAATGGGTGCATCATCGCGATGGAAGGCGTACTCATCGAGAATGATCGCGCCGCTACCCGCCGCCGCTGCTCGGTTCTGCGCCCTGCCTGCCAAGCCATCCCAGGCCAGTTCCTTCCAGCCCCCTGCCAGTGGCAGCTTCGGTAAGCGTTCAACCCAACCATGCACACACCCAAACCGAGCCCCTGATTATATTCGCTTTTTCTTCGCTTGTCAAGCCCTAGCGCACAAAGCCTGCCGAAATCTCCACTTCGTAGCGCTCTCTCTCCTGCCGGAAGTGCACTTCGATGGGGCTCACCCAGCGTGGCGCCGGCAACGCTCCCCCCGACGCTGGCACCTCCAATTCGGTCGCCTGGCGGGCGACGATCAGCCGGTGCTGCCAGTCATAGACCACCGCCTGGAGCTTCCGCGCCCCGGTGCGCGCGTCGGTGAAGATGCCCCAGTAGGCCACCAGGTTCCGCCGCCAGGCCGGGGTCGAGCGCGCCTCATCGAAAAGATACATCCGCAGATAGTTGACGCTCCGCCCCGCCACATCCACCACCGCCCACGGACCCAGCCCTGTAGACTCGGGCGGATTCTTCGCCGGGTCGAGGCGGCAGGCGCGGTAGGCAAAGAAACCTTCGATCAAACCAATGGTGGTGCCGGCGACGTAGTCGAGCAAGACATCCTCCGCCGTCGTCCGCCCGCGCAGCAGCAGCTCGCGACACACCGGCTCGCCGACCGCGCTCTTCAGCTCCGCCCCGTAGCGCAGCGGCCCGGCGGGTCGAGCTTCTCCCGAGCTTTGGCGAGGGGCCGGTGCGCGCCGCCGCTGCGCGAGCACAGGCAGCACGAGGCAGAGCATCAGCCCTGCGGCGATGATTCCCCGACGCGGCATCGCGAGAATGCTACGATAGATGCGGGTGGCAAGCCAGTGGCTGCAAGCAAGAACAGGAAGCATACGAGGCATACGAAAAAATCCTCTGCCTCTTCCACGGGTCGCGGGTCGCGGGTCGCGGGCTTGCCCCGAGGGAAGTCGAGGGCTCGCGCTTACGAATTCCTCGACCACCCCGCCGACGTCGGCTTCGTCGCCCGCGGTCGCACGCTGAAAGAACTCTTCGAAAACGCCGCGCTGGCGATGCTCAGTTACGGCTGGGAGCTTGCCACCGTGCGCGTCCGCCAGCGCGTCCCTCTCAGCGTCATTGCCACCGACCGCGAAAGCCTCCTCTACGCCTGGCTGAGCGAAATCCTCTCCCTCGCCGACGCTCATGCCTTCGCCTTCAAGAAGGTAACCGTGAATCGAATCACCGCGAACCGTGCACCGTACGAAGCCCGAGGCACGTTGCACGGAGAACGATTCGACCGCCGCCGCCACCGCGCCCGCACCTACATCAAAGCCGTCACTTACCACCAACTCGCCGTGCGCCAGACGCCCGCCGGCTTCACCGCCACCGTCTACCTCGACGTCTAACGCGTCCTGTGCCCATTAGTCCGGAAGAGGTGCTTTGCACCCGCTCAGGCTTTATTCGCTGGCGGCGATTGCGGAGAGTTTTTCGCGGACGACGCGAACGGGCTCACCCGTCCAGACAAATACGGGCTCGATACCGAGCAGCCGCAGATAAACATAGAGCTGGCCACGGTGGTGGAAAATATGCTCCAGCGCGGAAAGCAAGAGCTTTTCTGGCGTGCTGGGGCCGAAAAAAGTCTCCACTGGCTTGACGCGTTCCGCTGGCGCAGCCGCGCGGAGCCAGTCGGAGGTCTCGCGATGCAGCCTCTCCCCATAGCGCGCTAGATCCTCAATCGTCCCCAAGGCTTTCTTGTCCTCCTCCACGAGACGAAATTCCTTCAGCGCCACCTTTCCCGTCCGGCAGCCGATGAGCATAACTTTTTCCTGCGAGAACATATGGAAGATGAGGTCGAAGGCGGTCATCATTTCTGGCACCGGGCGGAAGCTGCGCTGGCTGTCCGGCAGCTGCCGCACCGCCTTGCAGGTGATGGCATGAACCTCATCAAAATGTTCGGCAAAGTCTGCCATCATCTTTTCACCTCCTGCGGCGATTTCCCGTCAAAGCCGAACGGCGCGCGCGCCACGTCTGCTTTTCCTCTGCGGCCTCTGTGCCTCTGCGGTGATTGCGTCTGTCATTCATCATTCATCATTCCCTCGCCCAGAGGCCGCGGCGGTTTTCCCGCGCTTCGCGTTCGAGGGCGCGGAACTCCTCCAGATAGGCGAAGGGGTAGCGGGTATAGGCGAAGCCGTAGCCCTGGCGGATGATTTCCGCGTTCACGAACGTCCCATCTTCCAGATACACATAGGCGAGCGTGCGGTGGTAGCGGTCTTCGACCTGCTGGTCGTATTCGAGCCGCACACGCTTGCCGAGACACAATCGCCGCGTGAACTCCGCCGCCTCGCGGGCAAAGTACTCGACGGGCTTCTGCGGGTGATGCAACTCGGGCGTGTCCACGCCAATCAGCCGAATGCGCTCACCGCCGTCGAGGTCAATCGTGTCTCCGTCCACGACGCGCTCGACGACCCCGAAGCTTCGGGGCCAGCCCTCGCCCGGCCTCGGCCCAGGACGAAGAATCCCGCCGGGATGAAACCCCCGCTCGACCAGCAGCCCCAGCGCCAGCCCAACCAGTACCCACCAAACCGACTTCCGCCCGCGCGCCATAGGCCGGAGTATAATGGTTTGGTTACCCACCAAGTTGGGAACCTCGTAAGACAATGCATCTGGAACTGTCACAACTGAAGAAGCTCGACGCGCACCGCTGGCTCATCCCGCGCGGCACCAAGCCGGGGATGAAGACCGACGCGCTCATCTACGCCGACCAGGAGCTGCTCGAGCAGATTCTCAAAGACCTCTCGCTCGAGCAGGCCATCAACGTAGCCTTCCTGCCGGGCATCGTGGGAAAGTCGCTGGCGATGCCCGACATCCATCAGGGCTACGGCTTCCCCATCGGCGGGGTGGCGGCCACCGACGCCCACAGCGGCGTGGTCTCGCCGGGCGGAGTCGGCTTCGACATCAATTGAGGGGTGCGCCTGCTCGCCAGTTCGGCGAGCCTCGAGGAAGCCAGGCCCAAGATCAAGGAGCTGGTGCACCAGCTCTTCCGCGACATCCCCTGCGGGACGGGCACCAAGGGCAACGTCCCGGCCTCGATGGCCGACATCGATCACGTCCTCACCCGCGGTGCGCGCTGGGTGGTGGAAAAAGGCTTCGGCGAGCGCGACGACCTGACCTTCTGCGAAGAGGAAGGCCAGCTCGCGGGCGCCGACCCCGATGCCTGCTCCAAGCGCGCCAAGCAGCGCGGCCTGCCGCAAATCGGCACGCTCGGCTCCGGCAACCACTTCCTCGAAGTCCAGTACGTGCAGAAAATCTTCGAGCCGGAGATTGCCGCGCGCTTCGGCCTGCGCCTGGAGCAAATCGTCGTCCTCATCCACAGCGGCTCGCGCGGTTTCGGCCACCAGGTCTGCACCGACTACTTGCAGGTGATGAACCAGGCGATGCCGCGCTACCGGATTGAGCTGCCCGACCGGCAACTCGCCTGCGTCCCCATCAATTCCGAGGAGGGGCGCAACTATCTGGCCGCGATGAATGCGGCAGCGAACTATGCCTGGGCGAACCGCCAGGCGATGACGCACTTTGCCCGGCGCGCTTTCCAGCGCGTGCTCGGTGCAGACGTCGAGGTGCGCGTGGTCTATGACGTCGCCCACAACATCGCCAAGCGCGAGCGCCACCAGGTGGACGGCCAGGAGCGCGACGTGCTCGTGCACCGCAAAGGGGCGACGCGCGCTTTCCCCGCCGGCCGGCCAGAAGTGCCCGCGCCCTACCGCGACGTTGGCCAGCCCGTGCTCATCCCTGGCTCCATGGGGACGGCGAGCTACGTACTCGTCGGCACCGAGAAGGCGATGGAGGAAACCTTCGGCACCGTCTGCCACGGCGCCGGCCGACGAATGTCCCGCACGGCCGCCAAGCGCGGCACCGACGCCCGCGCCGTGCAGCAGCGGCTCGAAGAGCAGGGCATCTACGTGAAGTCAGAGACCCGCGAGGGCATCGCCGAGGAGATTCCCGAAGCCTACAAGGACATTGACGCCGTCATTGACGTGGTGCACGAGGCCGGCATCAGCAAGCGCGTGGCAAGATTGAGGCCAATCGGAGTCATCAAAGGCTAACCCTAGCCGCAGCCTATCCGCGTTTGTCATCCCGAGCGCAGCGAGGGATCTGCTGTTCCCAGAAGCCTGCTCTGGTTTCGGTGGCACCGGCCTGCCCGCCAACGCGTGGCAGGCGGGGGTCTCGCCGGTGAAGATCAGGGCTGGTTTTTGGCGCCGGCGAGTTCGGGGGCGGCTTTTTGGAAGTCGCTGGCCTGCTGCTGGGAGCGCTGGTGGATGGAGCTGAAGAAGAACCGGCCTTTGATGTATTGCGACAACCGATAGGGGAGCCAGACGCCGTCGTCCACTCTGGTCTGCTCGAAAGTGAGCGTGAAGTCGCTGATGGAGGCGATGAGGCCGCCCCACATCGTCACTCTTTCCAGCAAACGCGCCTCGACCTTGACGACTTCATACTCTTGCTTGTCCACCCAGAGCTTTCCCGCCATCTTGTTCAGCATGCGGTCGATGCGGCGCTTCACCGGCAAGTCCTTTGACTTGGGCTCGAAGCTCAGCACAAAGGTGGGCCGGTCATTGACCACCTCCTCGCTCGCAAGCTCCCAGCGGTAGCGGCTGACCAGCTCTTCGTTGAAGCGCACACGGTCCGGATTCTGCTTGCGCCGCTGCCTGATCTCGGCGATTTCGGCGCGGAATTTCTTCTCCCGCTCCTGCTCCTTCTTCACCTCTTCGCCCGCCAGCGGCTGCCCATCCTTTTCCAGCAGGCGCGCGTAATGCAGGCCTTCGATGGGGATAGCCTCGTAGAGCCGCAGGTCGCGGCTCTTGACGTTGCCGTTGGCGTCGAGCTTCTCAGTTACAACGTGCTGGCGGAAGGCGTAGCCGGCTTCAACTTCCTCCTCCTCGACGCGTTTCGCCCGCTCGACGGCGCGGCGGATAATCTCGTCCGCAGCAGGCGTCTGCTCTGCCTGATCGGCCAGCGGAGACAACAGAACGAACGCAGCGACCAGCAACCAATCGGAACGCAACCAGAAAGGCTTCATCTCGCGCCTCCACTCGCGGCCGACCTGAATGCCCATCGGAACTAATTACGCCCTAACGCTCTCAAAGGTTCCATCCCCGGCGCCCGCCATTCTAGCAGCTCATCCCGCCTCGCTCGCTCGCTTGCCCCCAGTGATACCGAGAGGCTAGACTACCCGGGCCCTTTCCCTCTGGAGGCTCTCCATGCGTTGGATGCGCTCCGTTGCCCTCTGGTTCATTGCCGCGGCTCTCCTCGCACTGCCCGCACTGGCGCAATTGCCGTCCATTAGCGCACCGAGCCCTCAGGCTCCCGCCTGGGGGAACAAAGATGACGAGCGGATTGCGGCAACGTTCTCGATTGTTGCCTATGACGCGGACAAGAAAGAGTGGGGCGTGGCGGTGCAGTCGAAATACTTCTGCGTGGCCTGCGCGGTGCCGTGGGCAGAGGCAGGCGTGGGGGCGGTGGCGACGCAGGCGTTCGTCAATATCAGCTTCGGCCCGAAAGCGCTCGCGCTGCTCAAGTCCGGGTTCACCGCCGAGCAGGCGCTCAAGGCCCTGATTGACGCCGACCCGCAGGGCGACCGTCGGCAACTCGCCATCATTGACGCCCAGGGCAACATCGCCGTCCACACTGGCGCGCGCTGCCTCAGTTGGGCGGGCCACAAGAAAGGCCCCAACTACACCGTGCAGGGAAACATCCTGGCCTCGGAGGAAGTGGTGAACGGGATGGCGCGCGCGTTCGAGCAGACCGAAGGCGAACTGGCGGACAAGCTCGTCGCGGCGCTCGAAGCCGGCCAGGCGGCCGGAGGTGACTCGCGTGGCCAGCAGTCAGCGGCGCTGCTCGTAGTACGCGCGGGGGCGGGGCCGGGCGGCACCGACCGCTATCTCGACATCCGCATTGACGACCACGCGACGCCCATTGCCGAGCTCCGCCGCGTGCTCTCCATGCATCAGGGCTACGCCGCCATGCAGCGCGCCAACCGGGCCGCCCGCGAACAGAATGTCCAGGAGGCGGTGCGCGAAGCCCGACGCGCCGTCGCCCTGATGCCCGAGGAAGACGTCGCCCACAGCACGCTGGGAGTCATTCTCTATCGCAGCGGCGACCGCGAAGGCGCCAAGCAGGCGCTGCGCAAAGCTCTCGAGCTCAATCCCAAACTCCGCCAGATGATCGCCACGCTGCCCGAGCGCAACCCCGATATCGACCCCAAGTTCATCCAGGAAGTGCTCGAACAAAAGCCCTGACCCATTCGTAAAGCAAGCAGAGGCTCTCGTGAGGATTGCATCCGGCTTCGCGTTGTGTCTTGCGCTGGCGACGCAACTCTGCGCTGCGCCGCCCCTAGAGCCGACGGCGAAACCACTCGTCATCGCCCACGTTACCGTCATTGACATGACGGGTGCGACACCGCAACCCCACATGACCGTGGTCGTCACCGGTGACCGCATCGCGGCGCTGGGCAAGACCGGCAAGATCAAGATTCCGAAAGGGGCGCAGGTCGTGGACGCGCGCGGGAAGTTTCTCATCCCCGGCCTCTGGGACATGCACGTGCACCTGGGAATGTGCGGCGAAGCCTGTCTGCCGCTGTTTGTCGCCAATGGCGTCACCAGCGTGCGCGACCTCGGAGGCGATCTCGACCAAATCAAAGCCTGGCGCAAGCAGATGGCCGCCGGCACGCTCCTCGGCCCGCGCATCAAGGCTGCCGGGCCGGTGCTCGAGAATCCGCGCTTCCTGCAAGTCATCGAGCGGCTGGCCGCGGCGCTGGGACCGCAGGGCGAGCTGCTCAAGCGCGAGGCGGCCATGCGGATGGGCGTCGGCAGCGCGGAGGACGCCGCCCGCACCATCGAGTCCCTGAAGCAGCGGGGCGTGGACGTCATCAAGTTCCGCACCCACGCTTCGCCTGAAGTGTTTCTGGCTATCGCGCGAGAAGCCAAGCGCGCCGGGCTGCCACTGGCCGGTCATGAACCGATGGGCGTGAGCCTGAAGGAGGCTTCCGACGCCGGCCAGAGCAGCATCGAGCACGCCCTGTTCTCGCCCTTGCTCCCAGAATTCACCCCAGAAGAGCGAAGCGAGTTGGCGCGGCATCTATTCGAGAACGGCACCTGGCTGGTGCCCACGCTGATTTCCGGTCGGACGACCCGTCTGCTGACCCCCGAAGAGATGGACGCGGCCATCGAGGATGTGCGCGGCGAACGCGACGCCCGGCGGAAGTACGTTCCCGACGGACTGGTGGATTGGTGGCGCTTGCACCGCACCCTCGACCAGTTTGAGAGCCCGCTCGATTGGCGGGCGGCCTACGCCCGCGCTCTCGATGAGCTGCGCGCGATGCACCAGGCGGGCGTCGGCTTCCTGGCCGGGACTGACTTCGGCGCGCGGCTCGTCTATCCCGGTTTCAGCCTGCACGACGAGCTCGCCCTGCTCGTTGATGAAATCCGTATGACGCCGCTCGCAGCCTTGCAGGCCGCCACTCTGAACGCCGCAAAGTTCTTCAACCTGCAGGATTCCTTGGGGACGGTGGAGAACGGAAAGCTCGCCGACCTGGTACTACTCGACGCAAATCCGCTCGAGGACATTCGGAACACGCAGAAGATTCGCGCCGTGGTGCTGAACGGCCGCTATCTCGACCGCGCCGCCCTCGACCTCCTCACCACCGCCGCACGACGATAGCCATTCACTCCCGCGTCCCCGCCTTGCCGGCTCTTTTGGGCTCGGCTATGCTAGCCCGACATGAGCTTCGCGGAGCGAGTCCAACAGGAACTGACGGCGGCGCTGAAGGCGCGGGACGAGTTGCGGCTGAATGTGCTGCGGATGCTGAAGACCGCGCTGCGCAACCGCGAAGTCGAGAAGATGGGCAAACTCGACGATGGCGATGCGCTGGCCGTGGTGCGCACCCTCATCAAGCAGCGGCGCGAGGCGGTGGAGGAATACACCAAGGTCGGCCGCCCCGACCGCGCCGCCACCGAGCAGAAGGAAATCGCTATTCTTGAGAGCTATCTGCCGGCAGCGGTGAGCGAAGAAGAAATCCGCAAGGCCATCGAAGAGGCAGTGCGGGAGACAGCCGCCAGCTCGGCCAAAGACATCGGCAAGGTGATGAAAGCCGTGATGGGGCGCTTTGCAGGGAAGAACGTGGACGGCAAGCGCGTCAACGAACTCGTCCGCGCACGATTATCGGGTTAGCGTGTCAGGGCACGGCTTCAGCCGTGCCGTCAGACGAATAGCGTAAGGACGGCGTCGAGCCCCGCGGCCCCAGCCTCCGTGAAGTCTCTACGATGGCTGTTCCAGAGGCAATCGCAGTCAAGTGGACTGAAGAAGTCGCCGGCTACGTGGACACGCGGCCGGTGGTGCGGCAGACGTTCACGCTGCGCCAACTCGTGGACATGATTCTGGCCACCACCGGCAAAGATCCCACGCGGGTGGGGGAAATTCTGCGCAGCGGCACCTGCACCTACAACGTCTACCGCTATTGGTGGGACGGCTTCGCGCTGCAGGAATCCGCCCTCGCCACGTTGCTCGCCGAGTTCCCTGACCCCGATCCCGGGCGCCCCTTCCGCGGCGAAGCCTGCCTCTCGGCGCGCCTCCTAGATGCCAGCACGCCCGTGCCGCACCACGTCACCATCGAAAAGACCGCTGCCTCTGCCCGCCGCTGGTTTCGCCGGCAGAGCTTCTGGGACTTCCTGCTCGACTTTGCGGCTTCCAAGCAACTCGCTTACCTTGACTACTCGTACTACCACCACGCTGACCTCTACCGCTTGCCGCTCAGCGTCGCCGATCGTAGGCTCCTGCTCGCCCAAGCCCACCGCCTTGCACGTGCACCTCTGCGCGCCCTCCTGACACGCGCGGCCGACTGGGTGGTGCTCGACCTGGCGTGTCGCCGCTAGGCTTTCGCGGTTGCGCCCGCCCACGCGACCGTGATAGGTTCCGCCTGGCACGGCGGCGGTCGGTTGCGTTCTGCTGGCGCCGCCACCAACCGCTGCTCGGACAGCTAGCTTGCCGGGTCCCGAAATCTCCCTGCCAAGCCCTGCGGCTTTGCCGGGGGGCAGAAGGAGCGACCCATGACTGAGCCCGCCACGAGCTTCCAACCCTTCGTTCCCGCCGACCAGGCGCCGGCGGAATCCACGGTCCGCGCCTTGGTGCTCGGCGCCGTGTTGGGCCTGATCTTCGGCGCCGTCACCGTCTACCTGGCGCTTCGCGCCGGCCTCACTGTCAGCGCTTCCATCCCCGTTGCTGTCATCGCCATCTCCATCTTCAAGTATCTGGGCCGCTCCACCATCTTGGAAAACAACATCGTCCAGACGGCCGGCTCGGCCGGCGAATCCATTGCCGCCGGCGTGGTGTTCACCTTGCCGGCACTCATCTTTCTCGGCTTTCCGATGGGCACGGCCGAGATTCCCCGCGTGCTGCTGGTGGCGCTGGTGGGGGCGGTGCTGGGGGTGCTCTTCATGATTCCGCTGCGGCACCAGTTGAACGTCGTCGAACACGGCACCCTGACCTATCCCGAAGGCACTGCCTGCGCAGACGTGCTCATCGCCGGCGAGCGCGGTGGCAGCTTTGCCGGGAAAGTTTTTGCCGGGTTTGGACTTGGGCTCATCTACAAGTTTCTGAACGAAGCCTTGCTGTTCTGGCGTCCGCGGCCGATCTACCAACCCACTTGGTATCCCGGCGCCACCTTGGCCGCCGACGTGACCCCCGAATACCTGGGCGTCGGCTACATCATCGGCCCCCGCACCGCCGGGATGATCTTTGCGGGCGGCGTACTCTCTTGGCTGGTCACGATCCCGATGATCAAGTTCTTCGGCAGTGGGCTGACCGAACCCATCTTCCCGGGCACCGTACCCATCCGCGAGATGGATGCCTTTGCCCTCTGGCGCGCCTACATTCGCCCCATCGGCGCCGGCGCGGTTGCGACCGCGGGGCTGTTCACTCTCTCCCGCACGCTGCCCACTATCGTGCGCGCGCTGCGCACCACGCTCAAGCAGTTGCGCGGCGGCAAGGGGGCCGAACAGGTCGCTCCCATCCGCACCGAGCGCGAGCTGCCCGGCAGTATCATCTTCGGTGGCTCACTGATCATGATTGCGATCGTGTGGGCGCTGCTCGCTTTCCGCATCAATCCCGGCGTCAGCGGCAACCTGGTGGCTTCGATTCTGGTGGTAATTTTTGGTTTCCTCTTCGTCACGGTCTCGGCGCGCATCGTGGGTCTGATTGGCAGTTCCGCCAACCCGATCTCGGGGATGACCATTGCCACGCTGATGCTGACCTCGCTGCTGTTCGTCACTGCGGGCTGGACCACCGGCAACTACCCCGCAGTCGCGCTCTACATCGGCGGCATCGTCTGCATCGCCGCTGCTGTAGGAGGCGCCACCTCGCAGTCGCTGAAGACCGGCTTCCTGGTCGGTGCCACGCCGCGCCGCGCGGAAGTCGCCATGATCATCGGCGCGCTCACCTCCGTATTGGTCATTGGCTTCACCCTAGTGCTTCTGAACCAGGCCTACACCCGCACGGAGCCCCTGGTCGTGGAGAACCTGACTCTAACCGAAGAGATGCGGGTGGTGGGGGAAACGGCGCGCGCGGGAAAGAGCTACCAGGTGATCAACGTCATTGGCTCGCGCGTGCTCCCCGATGGCCGCTACCTCTACGACCCCGCTGGCCAGCGCATCGAGTTCCAGGAACGAGTCGGCATCGGCTCCGAACGCCTGCCCGCACCCCAGGCGGTCCTGATGAGCACGGTCATCAACGGCATCCTGCGCCAGAGCCTGCCATGGGGGCTGGTGTTGCTGGGTGTGTTCATCGTGGTTGTGATGGAGTTGTGCGGAATCCGCTCGCTGGCTTTTGCCGTCGGCTCCTACCTTCCCATCGCCACCACCGCGCCCATCTTTTGCGGTGGCGTAGTGCACTGGCTGCTCGCCCGCATCTACAAGCGCGAAGAAGGGGAAGTCTCCAGCGGCGCCCTCTTTGCAGCCGGGCTCATTGCGGGCGGCTCCATCGGCGGGCTCGTCCTGGCCGCTATCGTGGGCTTCGAACTGGAAGAGGCGTTTGCCGTCGGCACCAAGTACTGGCCCGCCCTGGCCAGTTCCAGCGTCTTGGGCCTACTCGTCTTCGTGGCGATGGCCGCCATTCTGTTCGTCGTCGGCCGCAAGAAGCTGGAATAGGCAGGCGGGAGAAGAAACTCCCCTGCCGCGGGATCAACAAGCGCCTTGCGCTCGCAAGCGCTTTGCGCTTAGTCTCGGTCGATGAGTTACGGGTTCCGGACGGGCGGCTGGGGCGGACCGAGCTACCGGAGTTTCGGCTTCGGATTCTTCATCACCCCGGTCGTCAAG
The DNA here is from genome assembly GCA_037442885.1 of Acidobacteriota bacterium. Lineage (GTDB taxonomy): Bacteria > Acidobacteriota > Terriglobia > Acidiferrales > 2-02-FULL-67-57 > JACQTG01. The sequence goes on from JBBIPK010000003.1 coordinate 43,244, forward strand.
CGACTCCTCATTGCCAACGCGGCCGCTTTTGTTGCGCTCGCATTGCTGCGCGTGTTTTCTCCGGCCGGACAACGCGCGCTGGTCGAGCTTTTCGGCCTCGTGCCAGCAGCATTTCTCTTTCGGCTGCACGTCTGGCAGCCCCTGACTTATCTGTTCCTGCATGGCAGCTTCCTCCACCTGTTCTTCAATATGTTCGGGCTGTGGATGTTCGGCTCGGCGCTGGAACGCGACTGGGGCGCGCGGCGCTTTCTGCGGTTCTATTTTCTGACCGGGGTGGGCGCGGCGTTGTTCAGCGTGCTGATAACGTTGGTGAGCGTCAAAGCCGGCTGGGTGCCACCGCGCGGCCCGATTGATCCGCTGCTGATTCCCACCATCGGAGCCTCCGGCGCCATCTACGGCATCCTGCTCGCCTTCGGCCTGCTCTATCCGAACACGCCGATTCTGTTCATGTTCCTGTTTCCGATTCCCGCGCGCATCTTCGTGTTGATTTTCGGCGTGCTGGCATTCCTCTCGGCTCTGGAAGGCCCGGGCACGGGCATCAGCCACGTGGCCCATCTGGGAGGGATGCTAGTGGGCTACCTCTATCTGCGCGGGGATTGGGTGTACTACCGCGCATTAAACCGCTACCGGGATTGGCGCCACCGGCAGGCGCGGCGGAAGTTCGAAGTTTACATGCAAGAGCGCGACGCCGAAAACGACCGTCCCCGCAGCCGCTGGATCAACTAGACGGCAGGCTCGTCTTTCCCTTCCCCCAACTGCATCACCTGCTGCAACACGCGCGGGGTAATGTTGGCGCCGGTCACCAGCAGGACCACGCGCTGGCTGGCGTGGGCGCGGCCGGCTGCGAGGAAGGCAGCGGTGGCAGCCGCACCCGCCGGCTCCGCGATGACGTGCTCGCCCACTAGCAGGCGGTAAATCGCTGCGAGCATTGCTTCCTCCGATACCAGGCGCATGTCGTCCACTAGGCGACGAATCTCCCGCACATTTTCCTTCGTCGCACAACGTACGGCGAGGCCGTCGGCGATGGTGTCGCAGCTTTCCGTCGCCCGCGCGCGGCCCTGCTGCCAGGACTGGTAGTAGGCCGGCGCGCGCTCGGCCTGGACGCCGATGACGCGGACGGAGGGTTTTATGTGCTTGGCGGCAAAAGCAACGCCGCGAATGAGGGTGGTGTCGCCGACCGGAACGTAGAGGATGTCCACGCCCGGGAGCTGTTCGAAGATTTCGCAGGCGAGCGTGGCCGCGCCGGGCGTCATATCCGGGTTGCGCCCGTCCTCGAGGAAGAACCAGCCGTGCTCGCGGGCGTAGCGGGCGGCATGCTGGCGCGCTTCGTCGTAGTCGCGCCCCGCCTCACTGATGGCGGCTCCGAGTTCGACAATGCGGGCGCGCTTGACGGGATTGGGATGCACGGGAAGGAAAACCGTTGCCGGCAAGCCCAGCAACCTGGCCGCATAAGCGACGCCGGCGCCGTGGTTGCCGGTGCTGGAGGTGACGACGCCGGCGACGGGGTGGCGTTCCCGCTCGCACAGCAGCGCGTGCAGCGCGCCCCGCACTTTGAAGGAGCCAGTGGGCGCCTCATTTTCAAGCTTCAGGTAAACCTCGGCGCCGGAGATGCGACTCAGGGACGGCGCGGGCACCAGACGCGTAGGCGAGAGATAGGAGCGCAGCAGCGTGCGCGCCTGCTCCACTGCCGCGAAGTCCATGCCGGTCAGATTCGTTCCAGTTCGGGGAGGGTTCTTTCGTTACGTACGTTTCCCGTGTTCAGGGTGGACTTGGGTTCCATCAGGACGACGTGGGTTTCTTCCTCGGCCACGGGCAGGTGTTCAACTCCGCGCGGCACCACGATGAATTCACCCGGTTGCACGATCACCTCGCGATCGCGAAACCGCATCCGCAGCTTCCCTTTGACCACCCAGAACAACTCGTCTTCGGCCTCGTGGTGATGCCAGACGAACTCGCCCTTGAGCTTGACGGCTTTGACGTAGAAATCGTTTACCTCACCGATAATCTTCGGGTTCCAGGTGTCCGCAAAGAGGCTGAATTTCTGCGCAACATTTACTTTTTCCATTGTGGTTCCTTTCCGGCTCGTTCTCATCCGCCGATGCGGTGGAGCTTGAGCAGGTTCGTGCTGCCGGGAATCCCGAAGGGGGTGCCGGCGACGATGCCGACCAGATCGCCCCGGGCGGCGAGGCGCTCCGCGCGCAGATGCTTTTCCGCCTCGCGGGTGAGGGCATCGACGTCGTGGATACGCTGGATGCGCCGGGGCAGCACGCCCCAGAGCAACGCCATGCGGCGGCGAATCTCCCGATGAGGCGAGAAGGCGACGACGGGCGGCGCAGGCCGGTATTTCGAGACCAAGCGAGCGGTGGAGCCGCTTTCGGTGAAGACGGCGATGACCTTCAGGCGCAAGCGCTCGGCCACATGGGCGACGCTTTCGGCGATGGTGTCGGCGATGGAGCCCGCGCGCTCGCGGCGGTGCTCGAGACGCCGCGCCGCGACACTTTCCGCTTCGCGAACGATGCGGTCCATCATCGCCACTGCTTCGCGCGGATAGCGCCCGGTGGCGGTCTCGGCCGAGAGCATGACGGCGTCGGTGCCGTCAAAGATGGCGTTGGCGACGTCGCTGGCCTCGGCGCGGGTGGGACGCGGGTTCTGGGTCATCGACTCCAGCATCTGCGTCGCGGTGATGACGGGGATTTTCCGTTCGTTGGCTTTCTGGATGATGAGTTTCTGCACCACAGGAACTTTCTCCGGACTCATCTCCACGCCCAAGTCGCCGCGCGCGACCATGACGCCGTCGGCCACGGCCAGGATTTCGTCCAGGTGGTCAATGGCCTCGGGCTTTTCGAGCTTGGCGATGACCGGAGTGTTGAAGCCCCGGCGGCGAATGAGCTGCTGCACGCGCTCGACGTCGGCGGCCTGGCGCACAAAGGAGAGCGCAACGTAGTCGGCCTCGTGGCGGAGGGCGAAGCGCAGGTCGTCGCGGTCCTTTTTTGTCAGGGTGGGCAGGCGCAGGCGCGTGCCCGGAAAATTGACCCCCTTGTGCTCGCCCAGCCTGCCGCCGTTCAGTACGCGGCAGAGGAGGGCACGGCCGCGGCGCGCCTGCACGCGCAACTCGATCAGCCCGTCGGCCAGCAGAATGCGCGACCCCGGAGCCACATCCTTCGCCAAGCGCGGATAGGTGATGTGGAGGCATTCCGGAGTGCCGACGACCGGCTGCGAGGTCAACAGGAGTCGCTGCCCCCGGCGCAGCGCAACCGGCTGGCCATTGCGGAGCCGCCCGGTGCGAATCTTGGGCCCGGCCAGGTCGGCGAGGATGGCAACCGGGCGCTGCTCGTGCGCCGAAAGGCGGCGGAGCGTGCGGATGACTGTGGCGTGCTCGGCGTGGTTCCCGTGGGAGAGGTTGAGCCGAGCCACGTCCATGCCAGCTTCCAGCAAGGCCCGCAACTGCGCATGGGTGCGGCTGGCGGGGCCGATGGTGCAAACAATTTTCGCCTTGCGCATCATCCGCGAAGCCTCTTGCACTGCCTTCTGCGCATCTAAACGAATTAGGTGACGGGCCACGGGGTCAGAAGCTTTCATAGTAGCACGGGTTGACCCGTCATCCGGGGCGTGGCAAGATGCGGGAACGAGGAAGTGAAATGCACGAGGCTCGAGGACGAACTCTCTGGCTGAGCGCGGGACTGGCGCTCCTGCTTGCGGCCTGGCTAGTGGCGACACCGGCCGCGCGCCCGCAAGAGCCCAAGCCAGCCCCGCCGAGCGAGCAGAAGCAAGGGCCCATCCAGCCCAAGCAGCGCCCGCAGGAGGAGGAACCCTACACGCTGCGGGTCGAAGCACCGCTGGTGACGGTGGACGTGGTCGTCACCGACCGCAATGGCAACTTCCTCCCCAACCTGCAGAAGGAGAACTTCCGGCTCTACGAGGACGGCATCGAGCAGACGGTGACGAATTTCTCTCCCAGCGAATCGCCCATCACGGCGGTGCTGGTGCTCGAAACCACGCCGCGGATCTGGCGCGCCTACTACGATTCCCTGGACGCCGCCTACCTGTTTCTCCGCCGGATGCGCCCCGACGACTGGGTGGCGCTAGTCACCTTCGACATGCGGCCGCAGGTGGCGGTGGATTTCACCCGCAACAAGCAGGAAGTGCAGGAGTATTTGCGGCGGCTGGAATTCATGTCTGGCTTCCGCGAGGCGAACGCCTTTGACGCCATCCTGGACGTCCTCGACCGGCTGCGCGATGTCGAAGGGAAGCGCTCGATTCTTTTCATCGGCAGCGGGCTCAACACCTTCAGCCAGAACAGCTGGGACCAGACCATTCGCCGCGTGCGCGAGGCCGAAAGCGGCGTCAGCATCTATGCCCTGGGAATGGGTTGGTGGTTACAGATGTACGCTGACATGTACGACATGACCACCGCGCGCATGGACCTCCAGCTGGCAGAGGGGCAACTGAAGGAGCTGGCCAAGCAAACCGGCGGGCGCGCCTACTTCCCGCGCTTCACGGGCGAGCTGCCGGGCATCTGGGAAGAAATCGCAGCGATGCTGCGTAACCAGTACACCATCGCCTACCAGCCGAAGAATTTCAAGCGCGACGGCAAGTATCACAAGATCAAGGTAGAGCTGGTGGCGCCCGACGGCTCGCCGCTGAAGGTCGTGGACGAAAAGGGCAAGCCGCTCAAGATGAACATCTCGCATCGCCAAGGCTACATTGCGCCCAAGGAAGGCGAGGTGGCCGCCCTCCCTTGAGGCCGTGAAGGTTCGTATTCCGCTTTTTCTCTTGCTTGGTTTCTCTCTCTCCTTCCCTCTTTTCCCTTCCGCACAGCAGGATAGACCGTACACGCTGCGAGTCGAGGTCGAACTGGTCAACCTAGACAGTGCGGTGGTGGACGCGCGCGGGCGCTTCGTGGCCGGCCTGACGCAGAAAAACTTCCAAGTATTTGAAGACGGCCAGCCGCAAGAAGTCACGCATTTTGCCTCCCTGGAAGCGCCGCTCCAGGTGGCGCTGCTGATTGAAACCAGCCCGGCCGTCTATCTCATCCGCGAGGAGCACCTGGCCGCGGTCTTCACGCTGCTCGATCATCTGCGGGCAGGCGACGCGCTGGCTGTGGCATGCTACGACCAGCAGTGGCAGCCGGTCGTCGGCTTTACGCAGGAGCGCGCGCGCCTGCGCGAGCACCTGCGCGCGCTGAACTATTCGCTGGGAATGGCCGAATTGAACCTCTTCGACGCCCTGGTGCGTACGCTGGAGTGGCTCGCCCCCGAGCCTTCTCCCCAGCCAGGCCGTAGGGCCATTCTCCTGATTGGAACCGGACTCGACACCCGCAGCGAAACTTCAGCGGACGCGCTCAAACAGAAGTTGGCGGCGAGCGGCGTCACGCTCTTTGCCGTGGCCACGGGTAGCCTGCTGCGCGAGCCAGCAGACGAGGCGGCAAAGAAAAAGCAGCGGGAGGACACGCGGGCAGGACGCTACGGCGTGAGCAATTTCGAGCGGGCGTTTGCGGAGGCGGATGCGCGGCTGAAGCATTGGGCGGAGGAAACCGGCGGGCGCGCCTACTTCCCGCGCACGGGAGCGGAGTTGCGGACGGCCTACCGGGAAATCGGCGAGCGGCTGCGGCACACCTACAGCCTAGGCTACGTGTCGTCGAATCGTGCCCGCGATGGCTCGTACCGCGCGATTGAACTCCGGCTGGTAGGAGAGGACGGCCAGCCGCTGCCGCATCGGGTGCTCGCGCGGCGCGGCTACTACGCCCCGCAGGACTAACTCTGCAGCGTGGGAAAACCCTCGGCTTCGGCGCGCAGCACCACCATCCCGTCCTGATTCTTCGCCTCGCCGTTCACCCGGATAAATCTGCGCTCGGGGTCGATGCTGACGATTTCGCTGCGGACGCTGACGGTGTCGCCGATGAAAACCGGGGCGAGATACTCGAACACCATGCGCGTTGCGAGAAAGCCCAACTCGCCGCCGATGTGAGTAAACAGGCTCGCGGTGAGCAAGCCGGGAACGATGCGGCGGCCGAAGCGGTGGCGGCGGGCGAATTCTTCGTCGGTGTGGTAGGGGTTGAAGTCACCCGAGGCGGCAACGAAGAGAGCGCAATCGCCCTCGCCTAACGTGCGGGCGTAGGCAAAAGCGTCGCCTACGCGCAACTCTTCGAATCGCTTCTGCAAGATCATCTCGTCCTCCGTGCCTGCTAGGGACTCAGGAGCACTTTGCCGATGTTCTGGCGGTCGTGGATGAAGCGATGGGCGGCAGCCGCTTCGGCGAGCGGGAATGTCTTTCCGACGTAGGGCTTGATTCTGCCTTCGGAGTAGAAGCGGAAGAGTTCAGCGAGTTCGTCGCGCACGAGGGCGGGGTTGGCGCGGGCGAGGGTGCCGATGTGGACGCCGATGACGGCGCGGTTTTCGCCAATCATCGGCAGCGGATGGAAGCGCGGGGTTTTGAGCAGCGCCCAGAGGCTCCGGAGCGAGCGGCCGGGGCGCGGCACCGCTTGCGATAGCCCGAAAACGATGAGCCGGCCGGCAGGCGCGAGCAGCCGATAGCTCTTGCGGAAGGAATCCCCGCCGACGGCATCGAGGACAACGTCCACGCCGCGGCCGTTCGTGATGCGGCGAACTTCAGTTTCGAAGTTCTGCGTGCGGTAATCAATCAAGTGCCTGACGCCACAAGCGCGGAGGAAGTCGTGTTTCGAGGCCGACGCCGTGCCGATGATCTCCGCGCCGACCATCTTCGCCAGCTCAATCGCCGCCAGGCCAACGCCGCCGGCAGCGGCATGGATCAGGACGCGCTCATTCGGCCTGAGCCGCGCCATATAGATCAAAGAATGGTAGGCAGTGAGGTAGTTGACCGGCAGGGCGGCGGCATCTTCAAACGTCATCCCAGTGGGGATGGGAGCGGCCTGCTCGGCGCGGATGACAATCTTTTCCGCGTACGCGCCGCCGAAGGAGAGCACGGCCACGCGCTCACCGATGCGGCGCGCCGGTACGCCGGGGCCGACAGCTTCGATGGTACCGCTGGCTTCGAGGCCAGGAATGAAGGGGGGCTTGGGAGAGTTCGTGTAGAGGCCGAGTCGCATCAGCAGGTCAGCGAAGTTGATGCCGACAGCCGGCACGCGCACCAGCACCTGCCCGGCGGCAGGCGCCGGGTCAGGCAGCTCGCGCACTTCGAGGACGTCGGGCGGGCCGTAGCGGCAGGCAACGATAGCTTTCATTGGTTGATTAGTTCATCGGTTGATTGGTTGATCGGGTCTCCTGGCCGGCTTTGTCTTGCACCGCCAATAAACCAGTAAACCAATCAACCAGTCAACCGCTTTCAGTAGCCGCGTTGCTTGTCCACGACGTTCAGCAGCTCGCGGCCAGAGAAAAACCGGTCGAGGTTGTCGAGCAGCAGCGCCGCTTGGCGGTGCCAGAGGCGTTCGGAGACGGCCGAAAGGTGGGGCGTGATGATGACGTTGTCGAGCGTCCAGAGCGGGTGCTCGGGCGGCAGGGGCTCCGGGTCGGTGACGTCGAGGGCGGCGCCGGCGATGCGGCGCTGTTGGAGGGCTTCGAGCAAGGCGTCCGGGTCCACGAGTTTGCCGCGGGCGATGTTGAGGAAGCAGGCAGTGCGCTTCATCGCCCCGAATTGGGCGCGGCCGAACATGCGGTTCGAGTCCGGGGTCTCGGGCACGGCCAGAACGACGTAGTCGGCTTCAGCCAGCGCCTCGTTCAGCCGTTCGACGGGAAAGACCTGATCCGCATGGTCGGTGCCGCGGGTGGGGTCGCGCTTGACGGCGAAGATGCGCATACCGAAGCAGCGAGCGCGCTGGGCGAGCGCCTGGCCGATGGCGCCGTAGCCGACGATGAGGAGGGTGCGGCCGTTGAGCTCGGTTGGGTGCGGGGTTTCGTCCCAGATCGCCTGTTGCCCCCAGTGGCGTTGCTGCTGGTGGCGGAAGGCGGAGTGGAAGCGGCGGGCGAGGGCGACCATCATGCCGAGGGTGTGCTCGGCCATGGGGATGGCATGAACGCCGCGCGCGTTGGTGAGGATGACGGAGCTCTGGCGCAGTTCGGGGTACATATACTGGCCGACGCCAGCGGCGGTGACGTGAATCCATTTGAGCTTCTGCGCGGCGGCCAACTGCTCGGGCCGCAGCGACCAGCCAATGAAGATGTCGGCGTCGCGGATTTCCTCGCTCAGCCGGTCATAGCTCGTCAGGTGGACGATTCTCATCTCCGGGTAGCGCTGGCGGACGGCGTCAAGGAGCCAATCGGGCGGGTGCCACTGGGTGAAGGGGAAGACGATGCAGATGACGAGCTTGGTGTCAGCGGGCTTAGGCGGAGTCATGAAAGATTATGAAACCACAGATGAACACGGATAGACACAGATAAGTTGCCGCCCAGTGGCAGGAGCCACCGCATTAGTCATCATTCGTCATTCCTTTTGCAGGCGAAGGTCGGAGCCGGTCATATCGGCCGGGCGGGGCAGGCCGAGCAAGCCGAGCAGGGTGGGAGCGATGTCGCGGAGGCTGCCGTCGGGGCGGAGGCGGAGATTGGAGTTGTCGGAGACGATGACGAGCGGAACGGGGTTGGTGGTGTGGAAGGTGTGGGGCTGGCCGGTGACGGGGTCAATCATGGTTTCGGCGTTGCCGTGGTCAGCGGTGATGACCCAGATGCCGCCTTTCTCCCGCAGCGCGGCGTAGATGCGCCCGAGGCAGGCGTCCACGGCTTCGATGGCCCGGATGGTCGGTTCGAGCTTCCCGGAGTGGCCGACCATATCGGGGTTGGCGAAGTTGGAGACGATGACGCCGAAGTCCCCTTTGGCGACGGCCTCCAGGATGGTGTCGGTGATGCCGCCGGCGCTCATTTCGGGCTTCAGGTCGTAGGTGGGGACTTTGGGGGAAGGAATCAGGACGCGCTCCTCGTTCTCGAAGGGCTTCTCGATGCCGCCGTTGAAGAAGTAGGTGACGTGAGCGTACTTCTCGGTTTCGGCCACGCGCAGGTTCTTCAGCCCGTAGGCGGCAAAGAGACTGGCCAGGATATTCTCGACCTTCTGCGGGCCGAAAGCGTACGGAATCCAAGCAAAGGTCTTGTCGTACTGCGTCATCGAGACAAAGAAGAGTTCTTTGGGGCGGGCGGGATCGGTGAATTTGTTGAAGCCGGGTTCCGTGAGGGCGCGCGTCAACTGGCGGGCACGGTCAGCGCGGAAGTTGAAGAAGATGACAGCGTCGGAGTCTTTGATCTGGGCGCGCGGGTTGCCGTGTGCGCCCGAATCGGGCGCGTCGGTGAGGACGATAGGGACGACGAACTCGTCGGTGACGCCGCGGGTATAGGAGTCACGCACGGCGGCCAGCGGATCGGCGGCGGTGAAGTCGGCCTGGCCGTGGACGATGGCGCGGTAGGCGCGCTCGATGCGGTCCCAGCGGGCGTCGCGGTCCATGGCGTAGTAGCGGCCGCTGATGGTGGCGAGCTGACCGAGGCCGAGCGCGCGGAGTTTCTGTTGGAGCTGGGCGAGGTAGCTCACGCCGCTCGTGGGCGGAGTGTCGCGGCCGTCGAGAAAGGCGTGGACGAAAACGCGCTCGACCCCGTTCTGTTTCGCCATCTCCAGCAGGGCAAAGAGGTGATTGATGTGGGAGTGGACGCCGCCATCGCTGACCAGTCCAAGCAGGTGGAGCTGCCGGGAACGGGCGCGCTCCATCGCGCGCAGGAGCAGTTCGTGGCGGAAGAATTCGCCCGAGGCGATGGCCAGGTCAATGCGGGTGATGTCCATATAGATGATACGGCCGGCGCCGATGTTCAGATGGCCGACTTCGCTGTTGCCCATCTGGCCTTCGGGCAGGCCGACGAAGGGGCCGGAGGTGTGGATGAGGGTATTGGGGAATTGTTTCAGAAGCTCGTCCCACGTGGGCTTGCGGGCGAGGGCGATGGCGTTGGCCTCGCGCTCGGAGCGGTAGCCCCAGCCGTCGAGAATGGTCAGCAGCAGCGGCTTCGGCACGTTCCCCGTAGGCCTCAGGCGACGACAAGAGAGTGAAAGAACACGCATAGTACACCAAGCGGCCAGCCTTTGTATCCGCAACTGCTCGCCGCCAGGCGGGTTGTAGAAAAGCGAGAAGAGCGGTTGCATTTCGCCGGTCAGGGAGTACAGTAGGCGGCAACGTAACCCCCATGAGAAAGCGACTGATCCTGCTCTGGCTCGTTTTGCTGGGGGCGGGTGTTTCGCTGGGCGGGCAGGCACCGTCGCCGGAGCGAACGGTGCTGCGGGTCACCACCCGGCTGGTGGAGGTCAACGTCATCGTGCGGGACAAAAAGGGAGCGCCGGTGGCGAATCTGACGCGCGACGATTTCATTCTCCTCGAAGACGGCAAGCCGCAAACCATCAGCATCTTCTCCCAGGAGTCCAACGCGCTGTTGCCCCCAGCACAGCCGCTCCCGCCCGACACCTTCACGAACCGGCTCGAGCAGCGCGGCGGCGTGCCCACCAGTGTCACCATCATCCTGCTCGACGGCCTCAACACCCCCTGGTCGGACCACGTGCAGGCGAAAGATGAAATCGTCAAGTTCCTGCAGCAGCTCCAGCCGCAGGACCGCGTGGCGCTCTATGCGCTGGGACAGCGCCTGCGCATCCTGCACGACTTCACCAACGATGCCGAGCGCTTGTTGGCCGCGCTGCGGCGGTGGCGGAGTGGCCCAAGTGCTGAACTGGCAGCCTCGGAGCCAGCGGAGCCGGACACGGGCTTGGAGGAGATCGATGAATGGCTGCGAGAATCGAGTCTGGAGATGGCGCGGTTCTACACCCGGGAGCGGGTGCGCAAGACGCTGGAGGCCTTGCAGATAATCGCCCTGCACGTCACGGGCTTACCGGGGCGCAAGAACCTGATCTGGGTTTCCGGGAGTTTCCCGCTCGCGCTGGGTCCGGAGACGCTGCAGACCGCGTCCCGCCGAGGACTGGACTGGGAGTCGTATGCAGCGCAGGCGGAGGAGACCACGCGGGCGCTCAACGACGCCAACGTCGCCATCTATCCGGTGGATGCGCGCGGACTCATTCCTTTGCCCTTCGTGGGGGCGCGGGGCAGTATCCTGCGGCCGGGGATGTCGCCGCAGAATCCGGCGATGACCCGCATCCATTGGACCCACGACACCATGAACCTGCTTGCCGACCGCACCGGCGGACGCGCCTTCTACAACACGAACGACATCCAGGGGGCGATTCGGCGGGCGATTGACGATTCGCGCCTCACCTATGTGCTGGGCTACTACCCAACACACGGGAAATGGGACGGGAAGTTCCGCAAGATTGCCGTCAAGGTGAAGCAGCCGGGACTGCAACTCCGTCATCGGCGCGGCTACTACGCGCTGGCGGAGGAAGCGGCGGGCAAGAGCCAGCGCATACAACTGCTGGCCGAGGCCGCCTGGAGCCCGCTGGAGGCGACGGGGCTGGGACTGGTCGTGCGGGTAGAACGGTTGGGGGAAGGGCCGGGCCGGCGAGTGAAGTTTTCCATTGCCATCGATCCGCGGGAGGTGCGGTTCGAGTCGGCGGAAGGCGAAGGCATCGGCTTCCTCGACGTGGTGTATGTGCAACAGGGCGCCGAAGGAAACATTCTGACTGATATTGGCCAGACGTTCCGCCTGCGGCAGGTGACGCCACATGGTCCAGGACAGCCATCCATCCTGGTGGAGCGAGAGCTGGAGTTGCTGCCGCAAACCGAGCAGGTGCGAATCATCGCGCGGGACGCGGGCACGGCCGCCCTGGGCTCGGTGAACATCCCCGTCAGTCAGCTCTTGAAGTAACGCGGCAGGGACGAGCCCTTCAGCACCGGCCGACTACGCTCGCGGCAAGTAGTTGCGCGCGGATTGCAACTATCGCTGTCGGGAGCGACGCAGAGGGGGTTTAGTAGACGATTTTCTCGTTGACGCGCATTTTACGGGCGTCGAAGCGGAGAAAAACGCGCTCGGAAGGGAGGATCCCCACCGCCGGATGAGTAAACTCAAGGGTCAGGGTCTTGTCAGTGGGCCGGACAAAGGGGCGACCGTCCAGTTCGCGCGGAAAAATGAGCTCGATCTCGCGCGCGGCGCCGGGGGCCACGGTGACACGCACCGGAATGACCTTGCCGGAGCTGCTCAGGTAAATGTCCTGCCGCAAGCTGTCGGTCGACTGCGACTGCCAGAAGCGGGCGAGGTCCCGGTCATAGACGGGGTCGTTGGCGCTGTAGCGGACGCGGATGACGATGGCATCGGGAAATTCGGCGTCGATGAAGTTCGCCCATTCCGTCTCCCGGGCCTGTTTCTGCTCGGGGGAGAGCTGGCTGAACTTGGGGTCCAATCGCATCAGCCGCACCAGCGCCTGGCGGATGGGGCGGGCGGACCAGATCTGCGCCTGGTAGACGATCTGCGGGTTCATCTCGCGAACCGGGACGGCGGATTCTTCCGCGACCGGCTGGAAGAGTACCGTGCCGACGGTGTAGCCCGTGGCCCAGGGCGAGTCGGTGAGCAGCTTCTGGCACTCCCGCTGCGACCACTGCAGATAGTCTTTCTTCTGCCAGAACTGTGCACGCAGTGGCGACGCCAGCGCGAGCCCGAGGATCAGGATCGTGAGGAATTGCCCGCTCTTCTTCTCCCCCATCAGACGCCTCCCGAACACTTAGACGTTTTCTTCCCCCCAGCGGTTATCGGCGATTCGTAGCTCTGCTACAGGCTCAGGATAAACCTTTCGGCCTCAGGGCAAAGAAGCGGGCGCGGGGGCCGAGTTCTTCTTCGATGCGGAGGAGCTGGTTGTATTTGGCGACGCGGTCGGTGCGGGAGGCGGAGCCGGTCTTGATCTGGCCGACGCCGGTGGCGACGACGAAGTCGGCGATGAAGGTGTCCTCGGTTTCTCCGCTGCGGTGGCTGACGACAGCGGTGTAGCCGTGCTGGTGCGCCAGTTTGATCGCATCGAGGGTCTCCGTTACCGTGCCAATCTGATTCAGCTTGATGAGGATGGAGTTGGCGATGCCTTTCTGGATGCCGCGGCGGAGGCGCTCGGTGTTGGTGACGAAGAGGTCGTCGCCGACAAGCTGAATCTTGCCGCCCAGCTCGCGCGTCAACGCCTTCCAGCCCACCCAGTCGTCTTCGGCCAGGCCGTCCTCGAGGGAGACAATCGGGTACTGGCGCACCCAGTTGGCGTAGAAGGCGACCATCTCCTCAGCGGTGCGCACGGAGCCGTCAGACTTCTTGAAGACATATTTCCCCTGCCGGTAGCGGCTGCCCGCGGGCTCAGCCGGCTTGTCGTAGAACTCGCTCGCAGCGGCGTCGAGGGCGAGGGCGACCTCGGTGCCGGGCTGGTAGCCAGCGGCGTAGATGGCTTCAAGGATGAGTTCGATGGCTTCTACGTTCGATTTCAGGTTAGGGGCGAAGCCGCCCTCGTCACCGACGGCGGTGGAATAGCCCCGCTTTTTCAGCACGGCTTTGAGCTGGTGGAAGACTTCGACGCCCATGCGGAGGGCTTCGGAAAACTTGCGGGCGCCGAGGGGCATAATCATGAATTCTTGGAGGTCCACGCTGTTGTCGGCGTGGGCGCCGCCGTTCAAGATGTTCATCATCGGAACCGGCAGCGTGTTCGCCTTCGCACCCCCCAGATAACGGTAGAGGGGGAGTTTGGCGGCAGCGGCAGCGGCGCGGGCAGCGGCCATGGAAACGGCGAGGATAGCGTTGGCCCCGAGGCGGGATTTGGTGGGGGTGCCATCGAGTTCGATGAGGAGACGGTCGAGGGCGGCCTGGTCGGCGGGGTTGCGGCCCCGGAGCCTGGGGGCGATGACCTTGTTGATGTTCTCGGCGGCGCGGCGGACCCCTTTGCCGAGGTAGCGGCTCTTATCGCCATCGCGCAGCTCGAGGGCTTCGTGCTCGCCGGTCGAGGCGCCGGAAGGAACAGCGGCGCGACCCATGAGGCCGGAGGTGAGAATGACGTCGGCTTCGACGGTGGGGTGGCCGCGGGAGTCGAGGATTTCGCGGCCGCGAACGCGCTCAATCTTAGCCATCAGCCTCCCGGGTGTGCCAGATGTTGAACCCCACGTGTCGCCCCTTGCAGGCGATCTTGCCTGTCATGTCCACTTCAGCGGGATGGCGTGCTCGGCGGCCAGGGCTTCGGCGTCGGCAGCCAGTTGTTTGAGGTTGATGCCAGCGACGTTGATGTTGGCCAAGCCGACTTTCCAGCCTTTGTCTTCCCCTCTGAAGTTCCACTCGTAGAGCTTCAACTCTTTCCCGAATTTGCTCTGGACAGCGCACAGGGCGACGATACGGCGGCTGGTGCGGACATAGGTGCGAGAACCGAGCAAGGTGTAGTAGTCGCTGATGGGGAGTTCGTTTTCCCCCAGGGTGTGGCGCTCAGCGGGCATGCGACCCTCCGGACGACAGAGTCCCAACCGGGTCGAAAGAAGGAATCAATCACTAATTATAACACGCGCAGGCCTGGCGCTCGGGCGCGGTGGCGTGCTTTAGGGGATCAGGGCGCTGAGGTGAAAGGGTGCGAAGGGTGTTGGTATACCGGCATTGCGGTCCCATGTGCAAACTATTGCCTGCCATCCCCCCACCCCGCGCCTCGGCACTTCCTACGACCGCCCCCGTTTTGCTCCTCTAAGTGCCGTCACGACACCTTATCGCAACGCCGTCAGAAGTCAAAATACTACTTGACTCGCTGCGGGGTTTTTGGGTAAGAGAGACGCACCCATTTTCCAAAAAAACGGGCACGTTAGGAGGTGCAGCAGTTTGGCCGGTGTCAGAGTTCAGGAAGGGGAGTCCTTGGAAAGTGCACTCCGGCGGTTCAAGCGCAAGGTTCAGCAAGAAGACATCATCAAGGAGATCAAGAAGCACAGCTTCTACCTGAAGCCTGGGCAGAAGCGCCGGATTAAGCAAGCCTTGGCCCGGAAACGGGCGCGCAAGAAGATGCGTCGGGAAGCTGAATAGGGGAGCGGCTCAAACGGGCCGGGTGCGCGGTCCTCAAACCGTCTGGATGGGGAGTCGGGGATGGAGTTCCAGGACAAAGTACTGCAGTGTGTCGAGTGTGGGGCTGAATTCCTTTTCACCGCCGGCGAACAGATGTTTTTCGCCGACAAAGGCTTCAAGCACGAGCCGAAGCGGTGCAAGAACTGCAAAGCCAAGCGAGCGCAGACTCTGGGGGGCAACTCCCATCCGCGGGTCGAAACCGTGACGATGTGCTCGCAGTGCGGCAAGGAAACCACCGTGCCCTTCAAGCCCACCCAGGGCCGGCCGGTTTACTGCCGCGAGTGCTTCCAGCAGCGCCGCTCGATGGCGAGCGCCAGCCCGGTCGCCAGCTAGCCGGGCGTCCCAACTGATTGGTCGAGGCGCGCGAACAGAACGCTCCTGCGCGCGCGTCAGGCGGTTGTTCCTCTCTCTTCCGCTCGTTAGAATCCCAGTTGATGCGCTTTCAGGTTGAGAATTTCGGCTGCCGCACGAATCAGGCGGAATGCGCCGCTCTCGCTGCAGCCTTGCGTGTGCAGGGTTTTGAAGCCGTCCACGCTTCCGAACCGGCTGATGTCGTCATTCTCAACACCTGCACGGTCACCGCCGCCGCCGAGCGCCAGGCGCGCGAACGTATCCGCGAACTTCACCGCCGCCATCCCGCGGGCACGATTGTGGTCACCGGCTGCTACGCCCAGCGCGCGCCCGCAGAAGTGGCCGCCCTCGGCGGGGTGAGTTGGGTGGTCGGCAACGCGCACAAAGCAGAAATCCCCGAACGGCTCGGATCGGCGGCGAGAGCATCGGAAACGAGACTTGTTCCGCTGACTGCCCTCGGAGCACGGGAGTCGCGCGCCGAGATTTCCCATAGCAACATCTTCCCCGCGACCCCGCTCTTCGCACTGCCCTTCCCCCCTGCCGACCGCACGCGCCCGACCCTGAAGATTCAGGACGGCTGCAATCATCGCTGCGCCTACTGCGTCATCCCCTTCGTCCGCGGCCGCGCCCGCAGCCTGCCACCGACGGACGTACTAGAGACCATTCGCCACTGGGTGGCCGCCGGCGCGCAGGAAGTCGTCCTCTCCGGCATCGATCTGGGAAGTTACGGAGAAGACCTGAACCCGCACACTACTCTCCTCGACCTCATCCGCCGCATCCTGGAGGAAACCTCGCTGCCCCTGCTCCGTCTCAGCTCCATCGAACCCGCTGACCTGACCGCCGCCTTCCTTGACCTCATCGCCACCAGCGACCGCATCGCCCGCCACCTCCACGCGCCGCTTCAATCGGGCTCCAATCGCATTCTCCGCCGCATGGCGCGCCCCTATCGCGCCGAAGACTACGCAGCCCGCATCCAGGAAGCGGCAGAGAAACTGCCCAACGCCGGCCTCGGAGCCGACGTCATGGTGGGCTTTCCCGGCGAAACCAACGACGACTTCGAGCAAACCCGTCGGCTGGTCGAGCAACTTCCCTTCAGCTATCTGCACGTCTTCAGCTTCTCCAAGCGCCCGGGGACGCGCGCCTGGAGCCTGACGGACGAAGTCCCTCCACCGGTGATTCAGGAGCGCGCCCGCAGACTGCGCGCGCTGGCAACTGAAAAGCAGCGTCGCTTCCGTGCAGCCCAACTCGGACAGACTCTGAAGGCAGTGACCCTGCGCCGCCCGCGTCCCGACGGCCGCCGGGAGGCGTTGAGCGAGAACTATCTGAAAGTACTGCTGCCAAAAGCAGCAACCCCCAACCAACTGTTGCGCGTACGCATCCGGGGCCTCGAAGCGGAGCATTTGATCGGGGTTCTCGCAGTTTGATTGACGCAGTCCGCCGAACTGCATACGATGGGGCGCGCAAACGCGTCGGGAACGAGACGACTCGGGAAGGTGCCTCGTGAGAAACCATCTAGTGAGAATCCTGGTGCTCTACTGCGCCGCCGCTATTTCGGCCTGGTGTGGGGTAGTTCTTGAGCAGCAGGTAAAAGACGTGGCGACGGGCGAGGTGATGCGGGCCGTCACCTACGTAGAATCCGGACGCATCCGCACTGAGGTGCTCACCGCGACCGGCACCGTCACCGCCATCACCATCTTCCGCAGCGACCGCCCCGTCGTGTGGATGCTGCAGCCAGCCGAGAAAACCTACCAGGAGCTGACCCCGGCCGATGTCGAGCGGATGGCCGGCCAGATGGGCTCCATCCAAAGGCAAATGGAAGAGATGTTGAAAAACCTCCCGCCCGATCAGCGTGCTGCGGCCGAGCAAGTGATGAAGCAGCAGACGGGCGCCGGTCAGCGACCCACGGTGACGGTCAAGCGCATCGGCCCCGAGGCAGTGGGCCGGTTCTCGGCCACTAAACACGAAGTCTGGGCGGGGGATGAGCGAGTCGGCGAAATCTGGGCTGCCCCGCAGGAACAACTCCAGCTCCAGCCGCCGGAATACGACACGCTGCTGCAGTTTGCGCGCTTCTTTGAAAAGCTCTCCCAAGCCGCCGCCAATGAACTCGAGATCGCCGACGTCCTGGCGCGCTATGCCGACTCCATTCAGGGCTTCCCCGTCAGAGTCCGCACCTATGAGAACGGCGAGCTCATCTCCGAACAGGAGACGGTGCGGGCAGAGCGCCATACGGCTGGCGAGGATAAGTTCCAGCTCCCTCCGGGCCTGCGCAAGGTGCAGCCGGGCGGACCTGAACCCTAGCCAGAAGCGCGGCTCGAGAAAAAAGGAAGAGCGGGACGGTAACGGGAGCAGGAACCGTCCCGCTCAGGCGCGTAGTTGCCGGGCGTCAGGGACGGGCGGGGAAGCCACCTGCCGGGCCTGCCCGTGTCCCGGTCAGTTGGCTTCAGCCCGCTGCCGTCCTAACGCTCGAATACAACCACGGTCTTGGAGAAGCGCAATTCCAGCAGGCGACCATCCGTCGCCCGCAGGATCGAGCTCCCGATCGAAGCATTCTCGCGAGCCTTGACCTCCACCCGCGCCCGCGTGACTTCTGCGGAGCCCTTGAAAATGACCGCCTCCGAGGCCCCATTCAGCTCGAGCCGGTAGTTACCCGGAGCCAGCTCCACTCCATTCACGGTGGCTGCAGTGTCCAGGCGGAACTTGAAGGTGGACTTTTCCGCGGGTGATTTACCCCAAACCGCCGGGCTGAGAAGCATGGCGACGAGTGCGATAAGTGCAATCGAACGGTACGTGCGAGTCATCGGTCCCTCCCTGTGGGTCGCGTGAACCGAGACTCGTCCGGCCACTCAGCCGCCCGCTCAACGGGAGCAGCCCCAACCGGAACAGGTCCGGTTCCGCCGTGTTTTTTGGGCGCGGCTCCCGTTCGAACGCGCGCTGTTGCTTACGCCTTCCTTAGACGCGCCGAGAGGCACCACGGTAGCAGCCGGAGGCCGAATTTCCGTGGGCCAAATTGGCCGCCTCACCAGGGGATACGAAGGAAGAGGGCAGAAGGTTCCCAGGAATCAGTCCTCGAAGATGACCTGGGCCAGAACAAACTGCGGAGTGTGGGTAATGGAGAGCGAGATGTTACGGACGCCGGCGGCGCGAGCCACTTTGGCTGCCTCACCGGAAAGCGTCAGTTGCGGCCGCCCGCCGGGGGCATTGGTGACTTCGACGTCCCGCCACTGCACGCCGCGGCGCCAGCCCGTGCCCAGCGCTTTGAACGCCGCCTCCTTGGCCGCAAAACGCGCGGCGTAGCGCTCCCAGCGGTTCCGGTGACGCTCGCAGTAGGCGATTTCCTTGGGCGTGAACACCCGCTCCAGAAATCGCCGCCCGCGGCGCTTCACCGCCGCCTCCAGGCGCCCAGGTTCCGCCACGTCAATGCCCGTGCCGATAATCACGTCAATCGCGATCCGAGAACCGTGATCCGTGCGAGATAGTTCGCTCTGTTAGTGTATCATTTTGAGTATCACTGCACGGGGAAATGGCAGAGAATTGGATCAAGTTTTTGGGGACGGCGGGGGCGCGGTTCGTGGTCGCCCGGCAGGTTCGCGCCTCCGGCGGCCTTTGGTTCCACCTAGCGGGAGTCAACTTTCTCGTCGACCCCGGGCCGGGCAGCCTGGTTCGCTGTCATGCTTCCAAACCCAAGCTCGACCCCGCTCAGCTTGACGCCATCCTCCTCTCCCACCGCCACATTGACCACGCCAACGACATCAACATCATGATCGAGGCCATGACGGAAGGGGGCTTCAAGCCTCGCGGCCGCGTCTTCGCGCCCGACGAGGCCCTCGACGCCGACCCGGTCATCCTCCACTACGTGCGCAGCTACGTGAACGAAATCATTCGTCTGCGCGCGGGCGGGCGCTACTCTCTTTCCGACAAAGTCACCTTCCGTACCCCCATTGCCCACAACCACGGCACCGAAACCTATGGCTTCCTGTTCGAAATCCCACGCCGCCGGATTGGCTACATCACCGATACCCTCTACTTCCCTGACCTCATCCGCGCCTACGCCAACTCAGATGTGTTGCTCCTGCATGCGGTGCGATTGAAGAAAGGGGCCGACGAAGAGCGCGAGGAAAAGATCAAGCATCTGACCCTGGACGATGTCCGCACCTTGATCGCGGGCATCAAACCGAAGACGGCCATCCTGACCCATTTCGGCATGACCATGATCCGGGCCAAACCCTGGGAAGTCGCGCAGCAGCTCTCCGCCGACACCGGGGTGGAAGTCCTGGCGGCTAGTGATGGAATGAAGTACGAACTACCGTGACTCGTGCCGTGCGACCCGCGAAACCACACGGCCATTCACCCCGCGCCGACACCCCGCTCTTGCTGCGCACTAAGTCGCTGTCCGGCTACTCCTGGCTTGTCCATGGCTTCAGCACCCGCGGCTGCGGCAACCTGAGCTTTGCCACCGACGCCAGCATTGTGGGCGCCAACGTTGAGCGCAATCGCCAGCGCCTGCTGGCGGCTCTGCTCCCCGCCGCAAAGAAGCGCAGCCTGCGATTCAGGCTGGTGACGCTGCGCCAGATTCACTCCGACATTGTGCGCATCGCCGATGGCCCCCATCGGCGTGCCAGCCGCGAGCCGGACGGAGCGCTGCGGCTCGGCGGCGACGCCCTCATCACCGCTCGGCCCGGCCTGCTGCTGGTCGTCCAGACCGCCGACTGCCTTCCCATCCTGCTCGTTGATCCCGAGCAGCGGGTCGTGGCCAACGTACACGCCGGGTGGCGCGGGACGCTGGCGCGGATCGTGGCAAAAACCATCGGCCAGATGCAGGCACGCTTTGGCGTCGAACCCCGCCGGCTGCGCGCTGCCATCGGCCCCGGCATCCATGCCTGCTGCTACGAAGTGGGCCGCGAGATCTACGAGCGCTATGCGGCGCAGTTCCCCGCTGCCGATTCCCTTTTCCGCCGTTTCGAACCGTCTCCCAGCGAGGCCCACTGGCACCCGAAAATCACCGGCCGCCCGCTCAAACCCTTCGGACAAAGCCCCGCCCCAGCCAGTTCAGGAGCCTCCGCAGAGACAACGCGCTGGTTCCTCGACCTGGTGGAAGCCAACCGCCAGCAGTTGCGCGCCGCCGGCCTCAGCCCCGCTAACATCGCCCTCCTGGACACCTGCACCGCCTGCCGGACCGACCTCTTCTTCTCCCACCGCGCCGAGGCCGGCCGCACCGGCCGCCAGATGGCCCTCGTCGGCCTCCTGTTCTGAGAGGATCCTCTCGATGTCCGGCTAGTTGGCCGGAGCGGTGGCCTGGCGGAGTTTGAAGCGCTGGATCTTGCCCGTGGCGGTCTTGGGCAGCGCTGCGGTGAAGACAATCCACTCGGGAATCTTGTAGCCCGGCAGCCGCGTGCGCAAGAATTCACGCAGCTCGGACTCGAGCGCGCCGGAGTCAGATTGCCGAGTCACGACGAAGGCTTTCGGCTTGGTCAGGCCGTCGCGATCCGTCGCCCCTACCACGGCGCATTCGACCACCTCGGGATGCGCCAGCAACGCGGTCTCAATCTCGAGCGGCGAGACCCAGAGGCCGCTGACCTTCAGCATGTCGTCCGTGCGCCCGCAGTAGAAGTAGTAGCCGCGCGCGTCGCAAATGTACTTGTCGCCCGTCACCGTCCACTCGCCGCGAAACGTCGCCGCCGTCAGCTCCGGCCGATTCCAGTAACCCGCCGCCGCGCTGGCGCCGCGAATCCAGAGGTTGCCGATTTGGCCGGGCGCCACGTCATTGCCGTGCTCATCCACGACGCGCGCTTCATAGCCCGGAACGAGCCGACCGCTGCTGCCGGGCACCACCTCGCCTGGACGATTGGAAATGAACATATGCAGCATCTCAGTGGAGCCGATGCCGTCGAGAATGGAAATCCCGAAACGTTCCTGAAAGCGCTCCCAGAGCGAGGCGGGCAGCGCCTCGCCCGCCGAAACCGCCAGCCGCACAGAGGAAAAATCCGACTTCTCTGCCTCCGCCACCTGTAGCATCGCCGCATAGAGCGAGGGCACGGCATAGAAGAGCGTGGGGCGGTGGCGGCGGATGATTTCGAAAACTTTTTCCGGCGTTGGTCGCTCGGCAAGCAGGACCGTAGTCGCGCCCACCCCGAAGGGGAAATAGAGCGCGTTGCCGAGCCCGTAGGCGAAGAAAAGCTTGGAGGCGGAAAAGGTGCGATCGGCGGCAGTAATCTGGAGAATCCCGCGGGCGAAGCCCTCGAAGCAATAGACCATATCGCGATGCCGGTGGATGGCGGCCTTCGGTCGGCCGGTGCTGCCGGAGGTGTAGAGCCAGAAGGCCGGATCATCGCGCTGCGTCGGCGCGGCGGCGGCCTCCGCCGGTTCCCGCGCCAGCACGTCCTCAAAACTCACAGCGCGGTCTGCTGGCCGACCCGCCACCCAGACGACCTTCAATTCCGGCCGCCGCGCCAGCGCCGGCGCCACCTTCTCGTAGAGGACATCGTGCACGATGAGGGCACGCGCGGCGCTGTCCTGCAGAATGAACTCGTAGTCTTCCGGCGTCAGCAGCGTGTTCACCGGCACCGCCACCGCACCCTGCTTGATCGCTCCCCAGAAGGCCGCGACGAAGGCCGGGGAATCGAGTAGCAGCAACAGCACGCGGTCGCCGCCGCCAATGCCGGTGCGCGCCAGGGCATTGGCCGCGCGGTTCACCTGCGCGGCCACCTGGCCGTAGGTCAGTTGCTGCTCTGCAAACAGAATGGCCAGCGAATCGCCCCGCCCTTCAGCCAGATGCCGGTCAACAAAATACGTAGCAACGTTGAATTGCTCGGGAATGGAAAGCGTCAGGCGTTCCATGCCTTCTCGGCAGGCTACCGCGCAGCTTCCTTCGCTTGCGGCAGGCCTTGCCAGCGGCGCACCAGTTCATTGGGCAGGTCAAAGAGGTCGAGCACGCGCCCGACGGTCTGGTTCACCAAGTCGTCCAGCGAGCGCGGCCGGGCGTAGAAGGCGGGCACAGGCGGCATCACGATGGCGCCCATCTCGGTGACCGCGACCATCAGACGTAGATGACCCAGGTGCAGCGGCGTCTCGCGCACCAGCAGCACCAGCCGACGCCGCTCCTTCAGCGTCACATCGGCGGCGCGCAGCAGCAGGTTCGTCGTCTGCGAAGTGGCAATCGCCCCCAGGCTGTGCATGCTGCAGGGCGCGACGATCATCCCGTCGGTGCGGAAGGAGCCGCTGGAGATGCTGGCCGCCAGGTCGTTGACGTCGTAGCAGACGCTGGCCAGGCGCTTCACCCGCTCGGGCGAGCGGTCGGTTTCGTGCTCGAGGTTGATCTCCGCCGCCAGCGTCATCACCAGATGCGTTTCCACCTCGGGAACCCCCTGCAGCACTTCCAGCAGACGCAACCCGTAGATGGCTCCTGAAGAGCCCGAGATGCCGATCACAAGACGGCGGGGCGCGGCCACGATGTCTCCTCGGTCAGCCCGTGTTGGGATTGGCCGATTATGAAACCGCGCCGGAACGGGGTCAAGAGCCTCAGGCAATCGCCGTGGCGACGTGAGCTGGCGCGACACTGCCGGCTTCCACCGCGATGCCGTCGCGATATGTCACCCAGCGCCGCGAAAGCACCGGGACGCGCTCGCCCGGCACCACGATGCCCACCAGATTCAGCGGGTCGGCCGCGGCTACTGTCACCGCCTCCCCGGACGGCTGGACCCGCCGCGCGGCGCGCAACGACTCAACCGCCACCGGCAAGGCGAACTGCTCCCCAATGAAGCCGCTGACAAAGCGCCCGCCACGAACTTCTCCGCGGTCTTCCAGCCGTCGAAAGGCCAGCAGCAACTCGCGCCACCGCGGCACAATCGTCTCGCGCGCCAGCAACTCGCGGAAGACCACGCCGTACCGTGCGAGCAGCATGCGGCAAGCGGCTTCCACCGCGCGCGACCGCTCGCCGCCTCCCACCGCCTGCAAGACAGCCCAGCGCCCGGCACTGTGGCGCGGACGCGCACTGCGACCCCGGCCTTGCCCCCCGCGGCGCTTGGGATCGATCAGCGCCCGCAGGTTGTCAAACCCGTCGGCGGTAATCAGACCCGCCGCCACCAGCTCCCAGAGCGCGGTTTCGACCTCCGCCTTCAGCCGACCCGTGCCGCGGACAATGTCGGCGAAGAAGGAAGCTCCCTGCCGGCGCAGGAAGTTCAGGACGTCACGCGCGCCGTGACTGAGCCCGCGCGGCTCCTCGACCGGGGCGCGATGCAGGAGCATCCAATCGGCGTCTTCGCGCACAAAAAAGGTAATGGGGGCAACACTCGTGGGGATGATCCGGCGGCCGCTTCCCTGCAAACTTTCCGCGGCCACTGGCTCGACAGTGGCCGGATGCGGCGAGAAGCGCCCCCAGCCGATGGCTCCCGTCAGGCAGAGCTGGTCGAGCATCGCCGGCTGGTAGCCGGCCACGCGCCGCGGCACTACCTGTGCTTCCCAGGCATTGGCGGGGATCTCAAACCCCTGGAGCTGCTGCACCGCTTCGAGCAGGCCGCGCTCGCCGACGAGTTGGGTTCCCGGCGCTACGTGTTGCCAGGCGAGCAGCCAGCGCATGAACTGCGCCGCCGTTACCGGCTCAATCTCTTTGCGCAGCCGGCCCAGCGTCAGCCGATGAATCCGCGCCAGCAATCGCCGCTCGCACCACTCCGTCTCATTGGCTGCCACCAGCGGCGCAAACTTCCCGCGCAGAATCAGGCCACTGGCCTCCAGTTGCACCAAGGCCGATTCGATTTCCGCCCGTGGAAGCGCCAGCGTCTCGGCCACCTGCCCGGCGGTAACCGGCCCGGCGTGCAGCATCCAGCCGGTCAGCAGCGCGCGGCGCGCCTCCGCCGCTGCGGGAGCGCCCGCCTCGATCTCGGGCAAGCGTGTCGGCATCGTCGCGGAGGGATAGATGGCCGCGAACGTTTTTGCCTTCTCCGCCGAAACCCAGAAAACTTTGCCCGGCACGTGTGCCGGCGCAGCGCGTCCCTCGCGGCAGAGCTGCTCGAAGTAGCGGCCCCAGAGGTCGCGCGGCGCCGGCCGGCCGAGCGCTGCCAGTTCCTCCGGAAGAGCAATCAGGGTTTGCAGAACGTCCTGGAGCTCATCCGCATCGCGCACGTCCGGCCAGGCGTCCTGGCAGACCTCGGCGATGGCCTGCGGGTCAAGTCGGCCGACTGCGGCGGTGACGGACTCGGGCAAGACGCGCCGCAACTCGACCGCGCGCGCCCGCCGCTCCTCGAGCGGGGCGTCGTCGAGAAAGGCATAGGCATTCGCGTTCAGGATCTCGTGCGAGAAGACCGAGGGGACGGGCGTGTCCACGGCCACGCAACGGATGGAGCCTGCGGCAATGCCACGCAGGACGCGCTTCAGACCTTCGACGTCCATCGCCTCGGTCAGGACATCTTTCATCACCTCGCGCACCAGCGGATGGTCCGGAATGCGGATGTCGCCCACCAAGTTGTCCTGGCAGGCAGCGGCGTCCGGGAAGGCAGCGGCCAGCAGGTCTTCCGCGCGCATCCGCTGGATTTGCACGGGAACCTTGCGGCCGCCCTGGAAACGGAGTAACGCCAGGGCGCGGTTCGCGTCCCAGCGCCAGCGCGTCGTAAAGAGGGGCGAAGCCAGCGCCGCCTGTTCCAAAACCTCCTTGACCGACGTCTCGGACAGGAAGCGGAAGACGTCGGCCAGGGGGAAGCTGTGCTGTTCGAGCAGCGAGATATTGAGGCCGTTGTCGGTGGCCGCCGCCTGCAGTTCCAGGTTGAAGGAGCGGCAGAAGCGCTTCCGCAGCGCCAGCCCCCAGGCCTTGTTGATGCGGCCGCCGAAGGGCGCGTGCAGGACGAGTTGCATCCCGCCGCTTTCGTCGAAAAACCGTTCGGCCACAACGGTGCGCTGCGTCGGCACCACACCCAGCACCGCGCGTCCCGCAACGACGTACTCCACTGCCTGCTCCGCGCCGGAATCGTCCAGGCCGCACTCCTGCTTCAGCCACGCCACCGCTGCTCGCATCTCCGATGAATCCTGCCGCGCGGGCTCGGAGATATTGCTCGCTACCAGCTCGCCGATCTTTTCCCGCAGGTCGGCCACGTGAGCGGAAAGCTCCGGCGTGCGCGCCGGGGCCTCGCCGCGCCAGAACGGAACGGTGGGAGGCGCCCCGCGGGCGTCTTCGACCAGCACGCGCCCGCTCGACTCCACGCGGCGGATGCGCCAGGAGGTGTTGCCGAGCAGGAAGACATCACCCCGGAGACTCTCCACGGCGAAGTCTTCGTCCACCGTGCCCACGACGCTGCCTTCGGGCTCCGCCACCACCGTATAGAGCGCGGTCTCAGGGATGGCGCCGCCGTTGGTGATGGCTGCCAGACGGCTCCCGCGCCGTCCGCGCAACCGACCGTGCACGCGGTCACGGAGCAGATAGGCACCGGCGCGACCTCGACGCGCGGCGATGCCCTCCGAGAGCATTTCCACTACCGCATCAAAATCAGTGCGAGAGAGATTCCGATAGGGGTAGGCGCGCCGCACGAGCGCGAACAGCTCGTCTTCCTTCCAGTCTCCGGCCGCGCACGCCGCCACCATCTGCTGGGCGAGAATGTCGAGGGGCGCTTCGGGAATTTCGATGGCGTCGAGCTCGCCGCTCCGCATGGCACGCACGAGCGCGGCGCATTCCAGCAAGTCATCGCGGGTGGTGGGAAAGAAGCGGCCCTTGGGAACAGCTCCCAGCCAGTGCCCGGCGCGGCCGACGCGCTGCAACCCCACCGCAATTGCGCGCGGCGAGCCCAGCTGGCAGACCAAGTCCACCATCCCGATGTCGATGCCGAGCTCGAGCGAGGCGGTAGCCACGAGCACGCGCAGTTCGCCCGCCTTGAGTTTTTTCTCCGCCGCCAGCCGCAGTTTGCGCGACAGGCTGCCGTGGTGCGCCGCCACGGCTTCCTGTCCCAGGCGTTCGCCCAACTGATGAGCCACGCGCTCGGCCAGCCGCCGCGTATTGACAAAGACCAGGGTCGAGCGGTGTTGACCCGCCAGCGCGGCGATGCGGTCATAGATTTCGCCCCAGAGTTCATTCGACGCCACCGGCCCCAGCGGACTGCCCGGGACTTCAACCGCCAGATCCAGCCGGCGTTGGTGGCCGATGTTGACGATGGCCGGGGCCGAGCGCGCGGCCCCGGTGAGAAACCGGCCTATCGATTCCACCGGCTTGACGGTGGCGGAGAGACCAATGCGGATCGGCGACCGGGGCAGGAGCGCCTCTAAGCGCTCGAGCGAGAGCGCCAGGTGCGACCCGCGCTTGTCATCGGCCACGGCGTGGATTTCGTCCACGATGACGGTTTCCACGGCGCCGAGCAGGGCCCGGCTCTTTTCGGCGGTGAGCAGGATGTAAAGCGACTCGGGTGTGGTGACCAGGATGTGCGGCGGCCGCTTGAGCATGGCGCGGCGCTCGGGCAGCAAGGTGTCGCCCGTGCGCACGGCGGCGCGAATCTCCGGCATCAGCAGGCCCCGTGCCCCCGCCAGGTGCAGGATTTCTCCCAGCGGCACCTCCAGGTTCTTCTGAATATCGTTCCCCAGCGCTTTCAGCGGCGAGATGTAGAGGACTTCCGTGCGATCGGTGAGCGCGCCGGTGAGCGCCTTGCGGACCAGGCGGTCAATGCAGGCGAGAAACGCCGCCAGCGTCTTGCCCGAGCCGGTGGGCGCGCAGATGAGGGTGTTCTTGCCCGCCAGAATGAGCGGCCAGCCTTGCACCTGCGGCTCGGTCGGCGCGCTGAACCGCCGCGCGAACCACTCCCCGACCAGCGGATGCGCCCACCCCAGCGGCGAAGAGGAGGAACCCGACACGAGGCCTGCCCTGCCTGCCACAGAATAAAAGCGCAGTCTGGCGCAGAGCGTGTCCACGCGTCAACCTCCTCCTCTAAAGACGGCAATGTAAGCAGCCGTGGTTCGTAGTACAGTTATACTGGGAGTTTTGCGAGGGCACCGTTGGAGCGTCCACGCGGCTCCCTTGAAAACCGGGTCAGCAGGCGACGAGCGTGGCCGACGTATCGGAACGCCTCCACGAGCTGCGGATTGACCGCGGCGCTGGGGAACGAAACCCGCGGCGGTGGGTGCGGATTGTTGTGATCCTGCTCGTGGCCGGGGCTGCGTTCGCTGGCTGGCGGTGGTGGACGCAGGCGCAAGTGCCCACCGTGCGCGCCGTGACGGTTCAGGAAAGCGTCTCGGGCGGCGGCGCCGCCGTGCTGAACGCTTCCGGCTATGTCACCGCGCGGCGCAAGGCCACCGTTTCCTCTAAGGTCACCGGCAAGGTAGTGGAGGTGCTGGTGGAGGAAGGGATGCCGGTCAAGGAAGGCCAGGTGCTGGCGCGTTTGGACGACACCCTGCCGCGCGCGAGCCTGGCTCTGGCCGAGGCGCAACTGGAGGCTTCCCGCCGCGCGCTGGCGGAGACGGAGGTGCGGTTGCGCGAGGCCAACATCAACCTGAACCGCGTCCGCGCGCTGGTAGCCGAGGGTGTGGCCAAGCAGGCTGATCTCGACACCGCCGAAGCCGAAGCCGACGCGCTCGCGGCCCGCCTGGCGATGGAACGCGAGCAGGCGGCCGTGGCCGAGCGCCAGGTGGGCCTTCGCCGCCGCGAACTGGAAGACACGGTGATCTACGCCCCCTTTGCCGGAGTGGCGGTTTCCAAAGATGCTCAACCCGGCGAGATGATTTCTCCAGTCTCCGCCGGCGGGGGATTCACGCGCACGGGCATCTGCACGCTGGTGGATATGCGGTCGCTCGAAATCGAGGTGGACGTGAACGAGAGCTACATTGCCCGCGTCAAACCCCGCCAACGGGTGGAGGCGATCCTGGATGCGTATCCGGACTGGCGGATTCCCGCACGCGTCATCACCACCGTCCCGACGGCGGACCGCCAGAAAGCCACCGTGCGGGTGCGGATTGGCTTCGAACAACTCGACCCGCGCATCCTGCCCGACATGGGAGTCAAGGTAACGTTTCTCGGTGAGACGACGGGCGAAGTTCGCCGGCGGCTGACCATCCCGCGGGCGGCCGTGCGCCAGGAGGAGGGGCGCGACGTCGTTTACGTCGTGAGCGGCGACCGCCTCGAGCGCCGCGCGATTACGCTGGGCGCGACCAGCGGGGACTCCGTTGAAGTCACCGCCGGCCTTACTGCCGGGGAGCAGGTGGCCGTGGAAGGGCTAGAGAATCTGAAAGAGGGCGCACGAGTCAGAGTGCAAGCAGAACCATGAAAAGCAAGAGAGGCATCCATCCGAGCGAGGAAGAGGGACGATGAGCCAAAACGAACTGGTGGTGAAGCTGCGGGACGTTCACAAGGTGTTTCACCGCGGCAGCGAGCGCATTGACGTCTTGCAGGGCGTGAACCTGGAGGTGCGCCGGGGCGAGTTCCTGGGGCTCATGGGCCCCTCGGGTTCCGGCAAAACCACCCTGCTGAACCTGGTGGGCGGGCTTGACCAGCCCACGCAGGGCTCGGTGGAAGTGGCGGGCGAACGCATCGATAAGTTGCCCGCGGGGAAACTCGCGCAGTGGCGGTCTCGCCACATCGGGTTTGTCTTCCAGCTCTACAACCTACTGCCCATGCTGTCGGCGGAACGCAACATCGAGCTGCCGCTGCTGCTGACCCCGCTGTCGCGTGCCGAACGGCGGCGGCACCTCGCCACCGCCCTGGAGCTTGTCGGCTTGCGCGACCGCGCCAAACACTATCCCGGGCAACTCTCCGGCGGCCAGGAGCAGCGCGTGGGGATTGCGCGGGCGATTGTGGCGGATCCGACCTTGTTGCTCTGCGACGAGCCGACCGGCGACCTCGACCGCAAGTCGGGCGATGAAATCATGGACTTGATTCAGGCACTCAATCGCCAGCAGGGCAAGACGATCCTGATGGTGACGCACGACCCGCACATCGCGGCGCGCGCCTCCCGCATTCTCTATCTCGACAAGGGCGTGCTGAGCCCGGAGCCCATCCCATGAAATTCCTGTTCCTCATCGGGCGCAATCTGCTGCGAAAGAAAATCCGCACCGGATTTACCTTCCTTTCCATCCTGGTGGCATTCCTCCTGTTCGGGCTGCTGGGTGCCATCCGGACGGCGTTCAGCCAGGGAGTGGAAGTGGCCGGGGTGGACCGGTTGGTGCTGATTCACAAGGTCTCGCTCATCCAGCTTCTGCCCATCAGCTACCTCCCGCGCATCGCCGCCATCCCCGGCGTTACCGACATCGTGTACCTGACCTGGTTTGGCGGCATCTACCAGGATCCGAAAAACTTTTTCCCCCAAATGCCGGCTGACCCGGAGCGCTTCTTTCGGATTTATACCGAACTGGTAGTTCCCGAAGAGCAGAAGAAAGCCTGGCTGGCGGATCGCACCGGGGCGCTGGTGGGGCGGAACCTCATCGAGCGGTTTGGCTGGAAACTCGGCGACCGGATTCCCCTGCGCTCACCCATCTGGCAGAAGAAAGACGGCTCGAACACCTGGGAGTTCACGATTGCCGGCATCTACGACGCCGGAAAGAAAGGCGTTGATACGAGCGGCTTTTTCTTTCATTACGACTATTTTGACGAAGCGCGCGCTTTCGGGCAGGGGCTGGTGGGCTGGTATGTGATCCGCATCAACGATCCCGCGAATGCAGCCAAGATAGCCGGCCAAATTGACGCCGAATTCGCCAATTCGCCCTATGAGACAAAAACCACGACAGAAAAAGCTTTTGGGCAGGCATTTGCGAATCAGGTAGGCAACATTGGGGCGATTGTGACGGCGGTGCTGAGTGCGGTTTTCTTCACCATTCTGCTGGTGACGGGCAACACCATGGCGCAGTCGGTGCGGGAGCGGACGAGCGAGTGGGCGGTGCTCAAGACTCTCGGATTCACCAACGGGTTGGTGTTGCGGTTGGTGCTGACGGAGGCGTTTTTGCTGGCGCTGACCGGCGGTGTGCTGGGACTGCTGCTGGCCTGGGGCTTCGTCCGGCAGGGCGACCCCACTGGCGGCTTTCTTCCGGTGTTCTATATTCCCGGGCGCTACTTCCTCTACGCAGGGGTGACGATGATCTTGCTGGGACTGGCAAGCGGCATCCTGCCCGCGGTGCGCGCCATGCGGTTGCGGATTGCCGACGCGTTGCGGAGGGCAGAAGCCTGAGCCTGCCGGAAATCAAAACCGCAGGGAGAACAGAACCGAGTTCCATGAGATTTCTGCCCTTGATCTGGCGCAGCCTGCTGCGGAAGAAGATTCGCAGCGGTTTCACTCTAGTTTCCATCACCGTGGCTTTCTTGCTGTTCGGCCTGCTGGGCGCCATCAAGACCGCCTTCAGTGTGGGCGTCGAACTGGCCGGCGCAGATCGGCTGGTGCTGATTCACAAGATGTCACCCGCTCATTTATTGCCGATCAGCCATCTGGCGCGGATCGAGGCGGTAGCGGGCGTGGTCGACGCCCTCCCAGAGACCTGGTTCGGAGGGATCTACCAGGACCCCAAGAATTTCTTTCCCCAGTTTCCTGTTGATCCCGAGCGTCTGCTTCGCATCGGCTCAGAGCTCGTGGTTCCCGAGGAGCAGAAGAAGGCTTGGCTGGCGAATCGCACCGGGGCGCTCGTCGGCAGAAGTCTGGTGGAGCGGTTTGGATGGAAACTGGGCGACCGTATCCCGCTGCTATCTCCCGTCTGGCGCAAGAAGGACGGCTCCCACCTCTGGGAGTTCACCATTGAGGCGATTTACGACGGGGCGCAAGAAGGCGTAGATACCGGGCGCCTCTATTTCCACTACGACTACTTCGATGAGAGCCGCGCCTACGCCCGGGGGCTGGTGGGCTGGTACGTGATTCGCATCAGCGACCCGCAGCAGGCAGCCGAGATTGCCGAACGCATCGACGCGCAGTTCGCCAACTCGCCCTATGAGACCAAGACGGCCACGGAGAAGTCTTTCCTCCAGGCCTGGGGCCGGCAGACCGGCGACATCGGGCTGATCGTGACCGCTGTGGTCAGCGCCATCTTCTTTACCCTGCTGCTGGTGGCGGGCAACACCATGGCGCAGTCGGTGCGCGAGCGGACGAGTGACCTCGCGGTCTTGAAGGCGGTGGGATTTCCCAACAGCCTCCTGCTCAGGCTGGTGCTGGGAGAATCGTTTCTCTTCGCTTTCGTCGGTGGCAGTCTGGGTCTGCTGCTGGCCTGGATTCTAGTCCGCCGGGTTGACCTTCCCGGCGGCTTGTTCATGGTGTTCTATCTTCCCGGGCACTATTATCTGTACGGGAGCGTGTTCATGCTCTTGCTGGGTCTGGCCAGCGGGATTCTGCCGGGCTTGCGCGCCATGCGGCTCCGCATTCCCGACGCGTTGCGGAGGGTCTGACGATGGGACTGCTCGGTTGGCTGCGCCAGGTCAGCGCCGTCATCCTGCTCGGCCTGCGAACCTTACCGCTGCGGATTGGCGCCTCCTCGGTGGTGGTGATTGGCGTGGCGGGCGTGGTGGCGGTGTTCGTGGGCGTGCTCTCCATCGCGGAGGGATTCAAGAAGACGATGGAGGTCAGCGGCTCGCCGGACACGGCGGTGGTGACGCGCAGCGGCGCCGACAGCGAGATGACCAGCATTCTGACGCGAGATGAAGTTCGCATCATCCAAGACGCTCCCGGCATTCAGCGCACAGAAGAAGCAGCGCTCGCCTCGGGGGAACTGTTTGTCATCGTGGACTTGCCCAAGCGCTCGAGCGGAACAATCGCGAACGTTCCCCTGCGCGGCGTCCAACCGGCTGGCTTCCAGGTTCGCAAAGACGTGCGCATCGTCGCGGGCCGCCGTTTCGAGCCGGGGCGCAACGAAATGGTCGTCGGAGTGGGTGCCGCGCGGCAGTTTTCCGGGCTCGAGGTCGGCAGCGTGCACCGCTGGGGACGGAATGAGTGGCAGGTGGTCGGGCATTTTTCTGCCGGCGGCGGGATTGCAGAGTCGGAACTCTGGTGCGACGTGGGCGTGCTCCAGCCCGCTTACCAGCGCGGCACCACCTACCAGGCGGTTTATGCGCGACTCCGGTCGGCGGATGCGTTCAATGAATTCAAAGACGCCCTGACCACCAACCCTCAGCTCAACGTCAAGGTGCAGCGCGAAACCGAGTTCTACGCCGAACAGTCCACGGTCCTCTATGCCATCATCAACCTTTTGGGCACGCTGATTGCCGGGCTGATGGGCGTCGGAGCGGTGTTCAGCGCACTCAACACGATGTACACGGCCGTGGCGGCGCGCACGCGCGAGATTGCCACCCTGCGCGCCCTGGGGTTTGGCGGCGGGGCGGTGGTGCTTTCGGTTCTAGTCGAGTCGCTGCTGTTGGCGCTGGTGGGCGGTCTGCTCGGTGGCGGGGTAGCTTACGCGGCCTTCAACGGCTATCAGACGGCCACGATCAACTGGCAAAGCTTCAGTCAGGTCGCTTTCGCCTTCGCGGTCACGCCGCCCTTGCTGGCGCGGGCGACGGTTCTGGCGCTGGTCATCGGCCTGCTGGGAGGCCTGTTCCCGGGAGTGCGCGCGGCCCGCGTGTCGGTTTCCGCAGCCCTGCGCGAGCTCTGATTGCGGCATCAGCTTATTCTTTGGGCTCTTTCTTGGATGTCCACTGACGTTCCTGGGCGCCCAATTCCTTCAGGCGGTCTTGCATCTCTTTCAGACAGCGCACCTCGCAAGCATCTACCGGGGCATCGAATCCCTGGCGGTGAATGATCTTGATGGTCAAGGTCACGTCGGGTCGGTTTTGGCGAACGGGCGAGTACCGAATCGCCTGATCATAAGCCTCAATTTCGTAGGTAGAAGGGCGTCTCTCTTTAGGTAGAATCCAGTCGGCAACGGCGCGCAGGGCCACAAAGATGCGCTGGCAGGCAGGACAGCCGGGCTCCGGGTGCTGAACGCCGGGCTCGTGGGTTCCAGAGAGTTCGAGCTCGAAGCCAATCTGCCTCTTTTCCTTCCCCACAGTGAGGTACTCAGGCCACACCTGCCAGCAGACCCGATAGCGAGTCACAATTTCTCGAAGAAGTTGCTCGTTCGGGTCAGGAGGCACGCTCGCTTGCTCCGTCGCTGGCATTCTTCACGCTTCTTCAAAGACGGCGTTCAGGTGGTCACAGTGGGCTCGCAGCTAACGAAGGACTGATTCCAGGTTTACGGTGCGCCATTCGCCGCGGATGACGGCGTCTCGGATCGCAGCAGGCGTTTTTCCGTCTCTTGTCATCTGTTCGGCAAGGAGAACCTCCTTGATGCAGATGAGTCACCCGGCGCCGTGGTCGGAGGCGAAGCAATCGAGCAAGCTGTGGTGTCCGAACTTCTCGCAGTAGCAGTAGCACGGCTGCTGAGCCAGTACGCCGGGAATCTCTTGTGCCACGCGATAGGCGCGCGCCACGAGCCGATTGCGAAAGTACGCAGCCGGCAGCGTGACGGGGAAAGGCTTTGCAGCGGCTTCGCTTTCATAGAACGGCGGGATGCGTTCTGGCCGAGCAGCGGTTGATTGGGTCCGGACTGTGGTCGGGGACTGAGTGGGAGACTGGGGCGGGCGCACGGCCCAATAGGCGCCTCCCGCTAAGCCCAGGCCGAGAAAGGCAAGCAGTATCTTTTTCCAGTTTGCCTTTCTGGCCTCGGGTTGCTCGTGCTTTCGTTTCATTGTCTAGTTTCCCCCCAAAGCCGAGAGAGTGGTGGAAGGCGGCAACTGGGATTCCTTTCGCACGTAGAAGTACCAGCGCCAGATTTCGTAAATGGCCGGATAGACGACCAGTTCCATCATGAAGGAGGTGAAGATGCCGCCGATCATGGGGGCGGCGATGCGCTTCATCACGTCGGCGCCGCTGCCGGTGGACCACATGATGGGCACCAGGCCCATAAACATCACCGCCACGGTCATGAACTTCGGCCGCAGCCGCTTGACGGCGCCGTGCACGATGGCTTCGCGCAGTTGCTCTTTCGTTTTCATCAGGCCTTTCGCGCGCATCTCGTCGAAAGCCAGATCCAGGTAGAGCAGCATGAAGACACCGGTTTCGGCGTCCACGCCCATCAAGGCAATCAGGCCGACCCAGACAGCGATGCTGGTGTTGTACCCCAGCAGATAGAGGAGCCAGACGGCGCCCACGGCCGAGAAGGGAACGGCCAGGAAGATGATGAAGGTTTTCGCCACCGAGCGGGTGTTGAAGTAGAGCAAGAGGAAGATGACGAAGAGCGTGATGGGCACGACCACCTTCAGCCGGGCGGCCACCCGCTGCATGTATTCGTACTGGCCGCTCCAGACCAGCGTGTAGCCGGCAGGCAGTTGGACATTTTCCTGGAGGGCTTTCTTCGCATCGGCGACATAGCCGCCCACATCGCGTCCGGAAACATCCACGTAGACGTAGCCGCTCAGGCGACCGTTTTCGTCGCGGATCATGCCGGGGCCGGAGACGAGCTTGATGTCGGCGATCTGCGCCATCGGAATCTGCGCGCCGCTCATGGTGGGCACCAGCGTGCGCTCCAGCCGATCCACGGTGCTGCGGTAGTCGCGGAGGTAGCGGACGTTGACGGGGTAGCGTTCGCGGCCCTCGACCGTGGTGGTGATGTTTTCCCCGCCCACCGCGGAGAGAATCACCATCTGCGCCTGCTCGATGGTCAGGCCGTAGCGCGCCAGCTCCTCGCGCTTGAGCGCGAAGTCAAGGAAGTAGCCGCCGGTCGTGCGCTCGGCGAAGACACTGGTGGTTCCCGGCACGTTCTGCAGCGCCTGTTCGATGTGGAGCCCGAGCTCCTGAATCCGGGCGAGGTTCGGCCCCAGGATTTTGATCCCCACCGGCGTGCGAATGCCCGTGGTCAGCATGTCGATGCGGGTCTTGATGGGCATCGTCCAGGCATTGACCACACCGGGGAACTGCATGGCCTCGTTCAACCCGCCCGCGCCATAAATCAGCTCCTGCGTGGATTTGTGATCCGGCCAGGCCCGGCGCAGAATGCCCTGCAGCCAGTCGGGCGCCCACTCGGAATACCAGCGCGCGACCTTGGGCCACTGCGCGGGCGGCTTGAGCACGACCACGGTTTCAACCATGGAGAAGGGCGCCAAATCAGTCGCCGTCTCCGCTCGCCCCACCTTCCCGAACACGCGCTCCACCTCGGGGAACGATTTCAGCACTTGATCCTGTACCTGGAGCAACTTCTGCGCCTCGGTGACCGAGATTCCCGGCAGTGTCGTCGGCATGTACATCAAGACGCCTTCGTCGAGCGGGGGCATGAACTCCGACCCCAACCGAAAGAAGATCGGAACGGTGAGGGCGACGATGAGGATGGCGACGACGATGGTTTCCCACTGATGGCGGAGCACAAACCGCGCGACCGGCTCGTAGATCCGCATCAGCGGCCGGCTGATGGGGTGCGTTTCCTCGCTGTGGATTTTTCCCACAAGCACCGCATTTACCAGCTTCGCCAGCCAGCGCGGGCGGAAGCTGAAATCCTGCGCGCGGATAAGGAAGAGCATGACAGCCGGCACGAGTGTGATGGCGAGCACCGCCGCGATGGCCATGGAGAAGTTCTTGGTGAAAGCCAGGGGCTTGAAGAGGCGCCCTTCCTGTGCCTCCAGAGTGAAGACCGGCATGAAGGAGACCGCAATCACCAGCAGCGCGAAGAAACTGGGACCGCCCACCTCTTTGACGGCGGTAATCAGGACATCCCGATAAGGAGTTGCTCTCCCCTCGGCGTCCCAGCGCTCCAGTTTCTTGTGCATTTGTTCGACGACCACAATGGCGGCGTCCACCATCGCTCCGATGGCAATGGCAATTCCGCCCAGGGACATGATGTTGGCGGTCAGTTTCATCCCGTACATAGGGATGAAGGAGAGGATGACGGCAATCGGGATGGTCAGGATGGGGATGATGGCCGTGGGGATATGCCACAGAAAGATGAGGATGACCGCGCTCACGATGACCAACTCTTCCGTGAGCGTGCCTTGCAGATTTTCGATGGAGCGCTCGATCAACTCGGCGCGATCGTAGGTGGTGACGATTTCGACGCCAGGCGGCAAGCCAGGCTCAATTTCCTTGAGCTTGGCGCGAATTCGCTCGATGACCTTCAGCGCATTCTCGCCGAAGCGCATGATGACGATGGCGCCGACGGTTTCGCCTTCCCCGTCGAGCTCGGCACTCCCGCGGCGAATGTCGGGGCCCAAGCCTGCCGTGCCCAGGTGCTTGACCAGAATCGGTGTTCCGCCTTCACGGTTTGTGCCCACGACAATGTTCTCGACATCAGCCACCGAGCGGATGTAGCCGCGGCCGCGCACCATGTACTCGCGGCCGGAGAACTCCACCAGCCGCCCGCCCACATCGTTGTTGCTTTCGCGGATGGCCCGGACGACGGTTTCGAGCGGCAGGCCGTAGGCGAGCAGTCGGTTGGGGTCGAGATTGACCTGGTACTGGCGCACAAAGCCGCCGACCGGGGCGACCTCGGCCACGCCGGGAATGGACTGGAGTTCGTAGCGCAGGTACCAGTCTTGCAGGCTGCGCAGCTCGGCGAGGTTGTGCCGGCCGGTTTTGTCGACCAGCGCGTACTGAAACACCCAACCGACGGCGGTTTCATCGCGCGCGAGCTCCACGTTCACGCCTTCCGGCAGGCGGGGCAGGATGTTGCTCAGGTATTCGAGCGTCCGCGAGCGCGCCCAGTAGAGGTCGGTGCCGTCCTCGAAGATGACGTAGACGTAGGAGTAGCCGAAGTCAGAAAACCCGCGAATGTCTTTCACCCGCGGCACGCCCAGCAAGGCGG
The DNA here is from genome assembly GCA_037442885.1 of Acidobacteriota bacterium. GTDB lineage: Bacteria > Acidobacteriota > Terriglobia > Acidiferrales > 2-02-FULL-67-57 > JACQTG01. The sequence continues at coordinate 80,221 of JBBIPK010000003.1, forward strand.
CGATGATGGGGTAGGTGACCTGGTCTTCGATGATGTCGGGGCTGCGGTCCCAGCGCGAGTAGATGATGACCTGGGTGTCGGAAAGGTCGGGGATAGCGTCGAGGGTGATGTTTTGCATCGCGTAGAGTCCGGCGAAGACACCCATCCCGACAAAGAGGAAGACGAGGAATCGGTTGTGGGCGCAGAACTCGATGATCTTGTTGATCATGGCTGCACCGCCAACTCCTTCTCGACCTGGAACCACCGCAGCAGGGTGCCGCCGTTGCGCGCGGCAAAGGCTTCGGCGTCTTCCCGCCGCGCGAAGGCATAGAGGCTGGGCGCGCAGCGGTCAAAGACACGGCCCAGGGGCTGCTTTTCCGTGTCCAGCGCGGGTTCGTGCCGCTCGCAGAGCACCAAGTCGCTGCCCTCGACGTAGTAGGCTGCCTCCGGCGCCAGGGGACGGCGGGAAACGAAGTCGGTCACTTCCACCACGCGCACGGAGATACGCCGCTGACGGACGAGGGTGATGGCGCAGCGCACGCAGCAGAGCGACTCGCGCTGCCCGCTTACTTCCATCACTGCGCGGGCTTCGGCGTGAATCGGGCGCTGGCAGATGCGGCAGGTATTGGGCTCGGTGCGCTGCACGAGCCAGTAGCCGCCGACGGCCAGCAGCGCCACGAACACGGCGCTCCCCAAGAGAGTGAGGATTCTCTTCCTATTCATGGCTTCTCTCCCCTTAGTGTTGGTGCACTGGAGGCGGGCTCGGCTTTTTTGCAGCGGGCGCCTCCCCGTGAACCATCGCTCCCATCGCGGACTTCAATCGGCTCTCCGCGTCAATCAGGAAATTGCCCGAGGTGACGATTCTCTCGCCCGCCTGCAGCCCGCTCAACACGATGAAGCGGTTGTCCACCTTCGCCCCCAGCCGCACTTGCCGGGGCTCGAAGTAGCCGGCCTCCTGTGCGACGAAGACAATCTGCTCGGAGCCAGAATCCAGCACGGCTTCCTCCGGCACCGAGAGCTGCCGACCGTAGTCAATCTGGAGTTCCACGTTGGCAAACATATCGGGTTTCAGTTCGAAGCGCGGATTGGGAAACTCAAGCCGGACTTTCAGCGTGCGGGTGGCGGGGTCGAGCTGCGGGTAGATGTAGCTCACCTTGCCCGCAAACGTGCGACCGGGGAAGTAGGCCAGCGTCATCGTCGCTCGCTGCCCGAGTTGAATCATGGGCAGCTCATACTCATAGACATCGGCCAGCACCCAGATGGTGGCCAGGTCGGCGATGGCATAGAGCTCCGTTTCGGGCGTGACGCGCTGCTTCTCGAAAGCAGCACGGCTCAACACGAAACCCCGGATCGGCGAATACAGCGTCAGCGTCTTGGTCGGCGTGCCCCGCTCTTCCAGTTCCTTGATCTGCTCGTCGGTGATGTCCCAGAGGCGAAGGCGCTGGCGGCTGGCCTCGTAGAGAGAGAGGGCGCCCGAAGAAACGCCCTCAACGGGGCTGCTGGCCATGTAGTCCCTCGCCTTCTTGGCGATGAGGAATTCCTGCTGGGTGGAGACGAGTTCCGGGCTGTAGAGGCTGAGCAGGGGCTGGCCCTTCTCGACCAGTTTGCCGGTGAAATCAACATACACCTGCTCGATCCAGCCTTCGATCTTGGGGTGGATGCGCGCGATTTTCGTCTCATCGTAGGCGAGGCGCCCAACCGTGCGGATGGTTCTCGCCAGGGGTTCGGAAACGACTGTGCCGTACTGGACGCCGATGAGTTGGAGTTTGCGCGCGCTGATGCGGACTGTGCCCGCTGGCATCTCCTCTGCCGGAGCTTCCTCCGCATAGACAGGCACCAGGTCCATCCCGCAGTCGGGCGCCTTGCCGGGCTTGTCGGACTTATAGGCCGGGTGCATGGGGTCCACCCAGTAGAGGATCTTGCGCTCGGCCGGCGCTGAGCCAGCGTGCTGTTCCGCGGCTGCCATCGAGCCGGCAGAGTCGGTCTGGGTGGGGGCGCGTCCGGGGAGGCCGAAGTAGTAGGCGGCTCCGGCGGCGAGCGCCAGGAGAATGACAACGAGGGTGGCGATCCGCTTCATGGGTGTTCTCACCTCGTCAACTCGGTTCCGGTGACGACTTCCAGGCGGGCAAGCGCTTTCTGGAAGTTTGTCAGTTCTTCGTAGTAGTTGATCTCATAGTCGAGCACGGTGATGAAGTTGGCGAGCAGGCTCAAGAAATCCAGGCTACCCACCTGGTAGGCGGCCAGGGAGGATTCCAGTGCGAGCGTGGACTGGGGGACTACGGCCTGTGCGTAGAGCCCGGCCAATTCCTCTGAGGCCTTCGCCGCCAAGTATTGCTCCTTGACTTCAAAATAGAGCGTCGCCTCGCGGGTGTCCCGATTGCGCTGGGCGCTCGCAAGCTCCTGGGTAGCTTCGTTCACACCCTCGCGCTGCTTGCTGCGGTAGAAGACCGGCAGGTTGACGCTGAAGGTGAAGCCGTGCATCTCCGGCATCAGCGGTCGGTTTTGGTACATGTACCCCACGCTGAGATCGGGGTAGTAGTCCTTGCGGGCGAGGTTGACGGCCAATTGCGCGCGCTCGATCAGGCGCTGCTCGGCTTGCAAGCCGGTGTCGTTTTCCCGCGCCAGTGCGTAGAGGGCTTCGAGCGTCTGGGTGAGCTCGGCCTTTTCGACGGGTGCGGGCGGGGGCAGCGGAGTTTCCGGGTCGCGATAGAGGAGCGTGTTCAAGCGCACCTGCGCAGTCTTCTTTTGCTGCTCGAGCAGCGTCAGCCGCTGCCGCAACCGGGAAAGTTCCACCTGCGCTTTCAGCACGTCCTGCTGCAAGCCTTTCCCTACCTGGTAGCGCACCTCGGCGATCTTGGCGAGTTTCTCAAGCAGGTCTTTGTTCTTCAGCGTGATTTCGATGGCCTTCTCGACATAGAAGTAGTCGTAGTAGGCGAGCTTGACCTCGGCGATGAGGCGCCGCCGGGTGGCCTCGTAGTCCCAGCGGGCGGTTTCCGCTTCCCGGTCGGCGATTTGGCCGCGCAGCTTGCGCTTGCCGGGAAAGGGCAGTTCCTGCATGAGGGTGAGGCTGCGGTAGCTGGAAGGGTCGGTGCGTTGCACGCCGAAGGGGCGGATATCGCCCATCCAGCCCACCGACAGAGCCGGGTCGGGCCAGGCGCGCGCCTGGGGGATGCGGGCGAGCCGCGCGTCCACGCGCCGGGCGGCGGCGGGGAGGGCGGGATTATTGGCCAGGGCCGCGCGCAGCAACTCTTCCAGTGTGACCACACTGGCGGGAGCGGTTTGGGCGAACCCGTTCGCGGCGCTGGCAGCAACCAGCAGTGCCACTAACGTCCAAACGGGCAAAATCGTGTTCTGGCGATCCGTAAAGCTCATCGTATTCATCCTTTCACGCAAATTGGGAACGAGAAGGAAACGCGCGTCTCGCGAGCGCTCACGAGAACGGCGGAGAGCTTACGGAATCAGCAGCGGAGGTTCAGCGGAGAGAGGGAGGGGCTGATGGCGCGGACAAGCTCACTGGGAAGGTTGGGAAAGCCTACTGTCGTCGTGGTTGGTGCGGAAAGTGGTTGCGCCAGGGCGTAGTCATCGGGAGACAGTAGCCTGCTCAGACCGCGCGCAGCCTGTGCCGCCAGCGGGCGCGTAGCAGGAGCGGGGGCAGATACTTCGCAGCAGGAATCGTGCGGAGTCGCGCGCTGCACGTGCGCCATCCCGGCGGGATGATGCTCCGGAGTCTCGCAACAGTCGGTCTGACAGTCAGGAGGGCCCGCCGCGAGGTAACAACGCAGGGCGGCTGTGGCTGTTTGCGTCAGGGCCAAGGCGGCCACTGCGACCAAAACCAGTATGCGCTTCTTTTCCATCACGAGCGTCCCTGGAGCCGTTCCCTGCCGTCTGGCGGCAGTTCCGAGTCTAAGTAACGCAAATCCTACCAGCTTTAGACGCCGCCGGCAAGAGGAGGAAAGCACCTCTATGCGCCAAGGCCTCAGGGGCTAAAGCCCAAGTTCTTCTCTGGGTTTGATCTCAGGGCTAATCCTTCGACTTTGCTCGGGACAAGAGCCCTGACCCGCCTTGTACTAGGCTATGCAACTGCTGCTAGAGGTGCACCCGGCGCAGGCGCAAGGCGTTGCCGACAACGGAGACCGAGCTGAAGCTCATGGCGGCGGCGGCGATGATGGGGCTGAGGAGGAGGCCGAAGAAGGGATAGAGGACACCGGCAGCGATGGGCACGCCCAGGGAGTTATAGACGAAGGCAAAGAAGAGATTCTGCTGGATGTTGCGCAGGGTGGCGCGGCTGAGGCGGCGGGCGCGCACGATGCCGCGCAGGTCGCCCTTGACCAGCGTCACCCCGGCGCTCTCCATGGCCACATCGGTGCCGGTACCCATGGCGATGCCGACCTGCGCCTGAGCGAGCGCCGGGGCGTCGTTGATGCCGTCGCCGGCCATGGCCACAAAGCGGCCTTCCGCTTGCAGCTTCTTTACCATCTTTGCCTTATCCGCGGGCAGCACTTCCGCGATCACCTGATCAATCCCGAGTTTCCTGGCAACGGCTTCGGCGGTGATGCGGTTGTCGCCGGTCAGCATCGCCACGCGTATTCCTTCTTTGTGGAGCTGCCGGATGGCCTCCGGGGTGGTTTCCTTGATGGGGTCAGCGACACCAAGCAGGCCGGCCGGCTTGCCCTGCACAACCACGAACATGACAGTCTGCCCTTGCGTCCGCAGCGTCCCGGCGCGCTCGAGCAGCTCACCCGGATTGATGCCGAGCTCCTCCAACAGCTTCTGGTTTCCGAGGGCGACCGAGCTGCCATCTACCCGGCCGGCGACGCCCCTGCCGGTCAAGGACTGAAAGTCCTCCGCCGCGGTCAGTTCAATCTGTCTTGCTTCGGCGGCGGCCACGATGGCGGCGGCCAGCGGATGCTCGCTGCCGCGCTCGAGGCTGGCTGCGAGACGCAACACCTGTTCTTTCTCGAAGCCGGGCGTGGTTTCGATGGTGACGAGCCGGGGCTTGCCTTCCGTCAGGGTTCCGGTCTTGTCCACGACCAGCGTGTCCACCTTGCGCAGCAACTCAATCGCTTCGGCATTCTTGAAGAGGACGCCGAAGGTGGCGCCGACGCCGGTCGCCACCATGATGGAGATGGGGGTGGCCAGGCCGAGGGCGCAGGGGCAGGCGATGATGAGCACGGCGACAGCGTTGATGAGGGCGTGCGCCATGCGCGGCTCTGGGCCCGCGAGCCCCCAGACAATAAATGTAAGAACGGCAATGCCGACGACAACGGGGACAAAATAGCCGGCGACGACATCGGCGAGTTTCTGGATGGGGGCGCGGCTGCGCTGGGCTTCGCTGACCATCTGCACGATCTGGGCGAGCAGCGTCTCGGCGCCGACGCGCTCGGCGCGCATGATGAGCGAGCCGGTGCCGTTCACGGTGGCGCCGGTGAGGCGGGCGCCGGGCTGCTTTTCGACCGGAATCGGCTCGCCGGTGATCATGGACTCGTCCACGCTGCTCGTTCCCTCCAGGACCACACCGTCCACCGGTATCTTCTCCCCCGGGCGGACGCGGAGGCGGTCACCGGGCTGGACCTCATCGAGCGGCACGTCCACCTCGGAGCCGTCCGCGCGGATGAGCCGGGCGGTCTTGGGAGCCAGACCCAGCAGGGCCTTGATGGCGGCGCTGGTTTGGCTGCGGGCTTTCAGTTCGAGCACCTGGCCGAGGAGCACGAGGGTGGTGATGACAGCCGCGGCTTCGAAGTAGACGCCCACCTCACCGCCCTCGCTGCGGAAGGAGGGCGGGAAGATGGAGGGGAAGAGTGTGGCCACTACGCTGTAAGCGTAGGCGACGCCGACACCCAGCCCGATGAGGGTGAACATGTTCAGGCTGCGGAGGACGAGCGACTGCCAGAAACGAAGGAAGAAGGGCCAGCCTCCCCAGAGCACGACCGGGGTGGCGAGGGCCAGCTCCAGCCACATCCAGACGCGCATCGAGATGACGTCAGCGAGCGGCCGCTCGGCGACATAGGGCCACATCGCGGAAACGATTATGGGGACACTCAGCAAGGCGCTCACCCAGAAGCGCCGACGCATGTCCACCAGCTCGCGGTCTTCCTCCTCTTCGACCGAAACCGTCAGGGGTTCGAGCGCCATGCCGCACTTGGGGCAGGTGCCGGGGCCGCGCCGGCGGACTTCCGGATGCATGGGGCAGGTGTAATCCCGGGTGTCGGCGGCCGGGCGGGGCTTGGCTCCCGGTTGCACGTAGCGGTCGCGGGCGGCCCGGAACTTTTCCGCGCAGTGGGCACAGCAGAAGTAGTAAGTGCGGCCGGCGTGTTCGACCCGAGCCGCGGCCCTGGCCGGGTCTACACTCATCCCGCAGACCGGGTCTTTGGCCGCCGCGGAGGTGGGATTCGGCCCTTGCGGGGAGAGTTCTTCAGGGTTGTGTCCAGCCTGCATGTCAGGGGGTGGTGCCGGCGGTGGGACTCGAACCCACGACCTAGGGATTATGAGACCCTCGCTCTACCTCTGAGCTACGCCGGCCGGGCTCTCTGCGATGGTAGGGGATGGGTGCGGGGAGTGTCAATGTGGGAAGGGGGCAGAGCGCAATGTCCTAGCTCGGCTTTAGGGGCCTCAGGGCAGGGACCGTTCGACTCCGCTCCGGGCAGGCCTGGGGACTCGGTGCGGGAACTTCGGCTTCGCTCTCCCTTCGCTCGGTGCGGGCCGCTGGGCTCGAGGAAGAGGGAGTCACGCCGCCCAATGAGAAAATTTTGCTGAGAGAGGCGCAACGGGGAAACTTTTCTCGACCGGGTCTCATCGTAAGAAGCAGGAGGGTGGACGAAGGAGTTTTGGACTCATGCGCGACCTGCTGCTGGCACTGCTGGATGACCCCGCCTTCAATCCCGACGAGCTGCTCGACTGGATTCGCCGCAACCGCACCGCGCTGCTGGTGGGGACGGCGCTGGTGGCGGCCCTGCTGTTGCTGACACCGCCTCAGACCGAGTCTCGCGATCGGCCGGCGGCGCAGGTTGCTCCGGACGAGACCCCGCTGTTCGTCTAAGCGCCGCGGCCCTGCCACCCAACGGTCCTACCCGTATTTTCTGACTAGGAGGCCGAGCGGGCATTCAGCTCGACGAAGTCGAGCGCTTCCTCCACCCGGGCGGGCTTGGCCTCGGCGGGCATGTGCGAGTTGCCCATCAGCACGGCCCCGCGGTACATCACCAGCGAAGGCGTGAAAACTTCGCCCTTGACCACCCCGCCCGGCAGGATCTCGACCAAAGTCGTGCCGCGCACGTTGCCCTCAACTTTCCCCGCCACCGTGACGATGACCGCTTCAATCTCCCCCTCGACCTGCGCGTGCTCGCCCACAATCAGACGGTGCTTGCAGCGCACCGTCCCCTTGACCTGGCTTTCAATGCGGAAGGTGCCGCCCAGCTCGAGCGTTCCCTCCAACTTGTCCCCCCGGTCCAGGAACCGGATCAGCTCCGTCGGTACTTTCAGTTTGTTGTTTCCCCACAACTCCCCCATCGTTGCCCTCCGTTTTGCCTGGCGAGGGCGCGGGCGGACACTGGGTTGAGCAGCGCGATCTGATTCTCCCCCGGCCAAGCGTTGCGAGTGGAGCGCAGTCTAACAAAAGCCGCGGACAACAACAAGGGGCGGCAGGAAGAGCTTGCTAAGTAAAGCAAGCGAGAAGGAAGTTTTCAATCACCTCCGCCGTGCCACTGTGGGCGCGACCGTCCACGCTTGCTAAGTAAAGCAAGCAAGAAGGAAGTTTTCAACCGCCGGTGCGCGCTGGCAGCTAGAGTCTGGCCAGCATGGCAAGCTCGCTCCCAGCCCCCAGCCCTAGCCCCACGGAAGCGGAGCGTCGCCGGAGCCAGCGGGTGCTCTTGGTCGCGCCGGTCAAGATTGCCTGGAAGACGGATGACGACTCTTTCAGCCACGAGGCCGAGACCGAGGTGGTCAACGCCCACGGGGCGCTGTTGCGGATGAAGGCCACCCCGCCCTCGCTCACCTCCGTCGAGCTGATCCACCCCAAGACGGGAAGAGTAGCCAGCGCACGCATCGTGAAGATGATTCCCCGCAAAGCCGACGGCTACGTGCGGATGGCAGTTGAGCTCGAGATCCCCAGCTACGACTTCTGGGGCGTAGTCATCCCGCGCGGGCCGGCGCCGTCATGACCCCCGCCGGCTAGCTTGCCCCCTTCGCCTCTGTCATTCTGAGTCCCGGTTGCATCGGGACGAAGAATCCGGGAGAGTCGGCGCGGCTCCCGCGTGTCAGCGGGCGACGCGGACGGCTTTGAGCTGGCTGGCTGCCTCGCTGTCGAGCAGCCAGAGCAGCTCGCCCGCGGTCATCACCTGCTGGACGGGGAGCGCGCCCTTGCCTTCGACCGCCCAGGCTACGGCCGCGGCTTTCTCTTCGCCGGCGACGAGGAAATAGATGCGGCGGGCAGCGTTGAGAACCGGAAGCGTGAAGGTGAGCCGCGGCATGGCGTCGGGGCCGTGGGCCACCATCACCAAGCGCTCTTCGCCGGCCACCAGTTGGCTGAGCGGCGCGCCGGGAAAGAGCGCAGCGGTGTGGCCCTCCGCGCCGACGCCGAGCAGGAGCAAGTCAAACGCCGGCAGGCCGCGGCGCAGGCGGAAGAAGGTGCGCAGCTCCTGCTCGTAACTCAGCGCGGCTTGTTCGGGCGGAAGCTGGCCGGCGACCGCGTGCACATTGGCCGGCGGGACCGGCACGCGCCCGAGCAGCGCTTCGCGCGCCAGCCGGTAGTTGCTCTCGGGATGGTCGGGCGGGACGAGCCGCTCGTCGCCCCAGAAGAAATGAATCTTGATCCAGGGAACGCGGGCGCGGAACGCGTCGCTGGCGAGCAACTCGTAGAGCCGGCGCGGGGTCGCGCCGCCGGCCAGCGCCACGGTGACGCGACTCTGGCGCTCCGCCTCGGCCGCCAGCACTGCGGCCACGCGCTCGGCCGCCTCCCGCGACAAACTTTCGTAGTCCGCACAAACAATCAGCGTGCCTCGCATCAGAACCCAGCGCGTGTCCTCGCCCGAATCGGGCGCGCCCGAATTCGGGCCCGTCGCCGGGCATCTTAGGCTGCGCGTTGCGCGCAAGTCAACGCGCCGTCACTGCAGTGACTGCTGGCCGGTGAGCGGTGGTGAGTGCCCCGTGGCCCGCGACCCGCGATCGGTGACCCCCGCCTCGCGACCCGCGATCGCTGACGTCTGGCCTTGCAACCGGGTCGGCTGGCTGATAGCTGACTGCTGAGAGCAATTACGGCAGGGATGGGAGCGCCTGAGCCTGGGCGGCGGCGAGTTCGCGGTCGAGGACGGCCTTGAAACGGGGAAAGGGGACGGCACCGGAGAGCAGTTCGCCGTTGATGAGGAACGCAGGGGTCCCGGTCAGGCCGAGGCTCTCAGCTTCCGCCAGCGAGGCTTGCACGCGGGGCAGTGTGGCTTCACCTGGCCTTCGAGCGTAGCCGCTTTCTGTAGAGCGAAGTCCACCGGCCCAAGCGTTTGTCCCGGCTCCACGACCACGCGCTGCCAGGCAAAGCCGTAGCCTTCGGCCCGTGCAATCAGAATCTTCTCTCCAGGTGGTAGGCTCCTCATTTCCCAGCCGGTGGCCGGGCTCGACTGCGCATAGAAGAACTGCACGTGCGGCCGCGCCGGATGAATGATGCTGACCTCTGCCGAGAGGAACTGTCCAGTCCGCCCATCTTTGGCAGAACCCCATAAGGTCCCTTCTTGAGCATGGGCAGCGGCTGCAACACACAAGAGTAACATCAAGCCAGAAAAGCTCTTTGCAATCCGTTTGTGTTCCATCATTTCACTCCGCTCACTTCAAGGCGAGCTCTGATAGATTACGGTCTCGTGGCGGGGCGCTGCGAGCGCTGCAATAGAGGCCGCTGCTCCTCCGGCAACTCCACCGGTGGCTAGCGAGAAGAGCGCCAGCTGTAGCCCCGTGTCTTCGTCCCTTGGCCTGCTGGCTCCGATCGCCAATCCTGCAACTGCACCCGCCAGGAGACCAAGTCCAAATCCGATCTTGGCTGCTCTCGCCCGGTTCCGCGGCCCAGGACGCTTGACCCGGAAGACTTCTTCGCGCCTATACGTAACTTCGCTCCTCGCTTCCTGCATAGTGATAGCTTGCTCGGACCAGCCGCGAAAGTGACCTTGATGGGTGCGATTATCCCGAGTCTCTACCGAAATGTACGTACCTACTGGCAAGTGGCTAAGGTTAACCCAGGCACCCTTCGTCGCTGCCGACGCTATTTGCATCGAGCTGCGTGCAGCAAACGCAGGCGTCGATTTCGCTTGCTGTTCCTGCTCATAGGCTTCTCGTGCAGCCCTTAAAAGTGCGGGGCTGATCTCTTGGGCCACTGTGACTACAGGCAAGACGAAGATTAGGACTAGACTTACTGCCCAAACCAGCCTTTGTCCAATCCGCCGTGGGGCACCCATGGTGAAATTTCCTTAGCAGGGCGGGATGAAACAAATAGGGACGCAGGGCGGGCAATAGCCGCCCGGGTCGCAGATGCCGCAAGCGTACTGGTCGCAGTCGCCGTAGGGGGCCGATGTGAATAACTCGGCCCGAGTGGCAATGGCCATCTGCGCGTAGACCAGAGGCGGCGAGACAGGGTCGTCGTAGGCAATCGGGTCGGCCCAGGGGGAAGCCGCCAGGGCACAACCCCAGGGGTCGCAACTTGCAAGGGTGGCGCTGCGATTCGGAAAGTACAAGGTCTGAACTAGGTCGTGGGAATCGAAAGGCCCGTCTAGTTCATATAGACTCATGAAGTTTTGACTCAACGTAATTGTCGCACCGGTTATGTCTTCGCAACCGCCGTGCCACGTGCCGTCGCTGTAATAGCGGGGGCAAGTCACCGGATACCAGGTGCTGAAGACACCATGCGTGTTGATGCCATATATACTGGCTTGCTGAGTGCAGGCCGCGTAATTGAACCAGCCACAGTTGGGAGGAGGATATTCGCTCGTGCAGCTATTCCACTGGTCGCCAGCTCCCGGAGTGCAGTAGCAGCAGAAGTTCAAGTTCGTTTCGGGGTCAATGCAGTTGGGATCGGGGTTGCACGTGCACCCATTGTGCCATCCGTCGAACTGGTCCCCATCCTGCGGCGTGCCTGCGTTTGATGAAACCCCCCACCTACCGAAGGGCCAAGAATGCGCGGTGGGAGGGCATTCGGCGTTGATGTGGATTCCTTGATTGGGCGCTAGCACCCTGCGGTTTTGGTTGTCGGTAGTGCCGGTGATAACGCAGGTGGCGGTTTGGGCGCGGGCGGGCGGGGTTGCGACGAGAATTAGCAGACAAACAAGGAAGCAACTGCCAAGGAACCTGGGGGCGCTCATACCAAAACCTGCCCCGTGGCGATTCTCTGTAGCAGGTACTATCTACTCCGCTCCCCGCAGTCCTTGTCAAGCGAAAAGTGAAGAAAAGTGAAGACGAAAAGAAAGACAGAATCGGGCAAAGACGAGCACTTCTAGGCGAGGCGATTCCCAGATTGGCACAGATTCCCAAAACGGGACAGTTCGGTTCCGCTCAGTGCAAGCAGATCCGCAAAAACCTACCGTCCGTATCATCCGTGCCGTCCGTAGCGTGGGTAAGTGGTAGCTGGTAACTGGTCACTGGTGGCCAGTGACCGGCGACCCGCGAGCCGGAGAAGAAGGCTTATCGCCGAGTGCGCCGGGCAAGGAACCGATGCGGGCTAGCCCGGAGGCGGAGGAAACGGTGCGTGAAGAGACCGACGAAACACGGAATCGGCGGGGTGCCCGCAGGGGCGCCGCGAGCCGGGGGTTGTCGACGGGGATGCGACGATGTTGGGCTCGCTGCGACCAGCAGGCGAGCCGATGCGACGCGATCCGTCGCGATGAGTAGGGATTCCGCCGCCGTGATATCACCATTTGTTGCGACCGTGCGCGGGGTCGGCGGGCACGAAGCCTAGAAGGCGCCGCCGCCTCCGCCGCCGAAGCCGCCGCCGGAAAACCCGCCTCCGCCGAAGCCCGAGCCGCCGCTCGAGCTGCGCGGCGCGGAAGCGAAGGTGGTGGCGGCGCGGCTCGACATCCGTTGCAGGTCGTTCGTCAGCCGCGACACCCGGAAGTCGCCCGTCCAGTCGCCCCGGTACCAGTCGGGCGGCCGCCGGTAGATGTCTTCGAACGCGCGCGTCCAGTTGCGCTCGACCCCGAGCGCCATCGCAAAAGGCAGGTACTTCTCAAACAGTTCCGGCGAGGTCACCATGCGTTCGAGCCGATCCTTTTCCGCGCGGGCGAGGAACTCTTCGAAGCCGCGCACGCCCGCCCAGGCGTCGACTCCCTTCCGGGTGCGCGCAGGCATGAACCAGCCGAAGCCCAGAATGATGCCGCCATTCAACAGCATGGCCGCGATGGCGGCGGCGGGCGAGATGCCCAGCCCCGTCGCCGGCGCCACCACAAAGAACGCTGCCCCCAGCACGACCGCGCCGATCACCATCCAGGTCTTTTTCACTTTCTGCGGGTCGCGGTCGTAGTAGCCCTTGGCGATGAGTTGATTGGTAATGGCTTTGCGCAGGCCGGGCAACGTCTTGTAAAACTGGTTCTCGAGCGAAGAGAGCGACACCTCGTCGCCGTCGGCAAACAACTCCTCCAGCAACTCCCGCTCGTGCGCCTTCAACTCCTTCCACCACTCCCCGCGCGGCTTGCGCAGATGGAAGCGGTAGTCCTTCTTGCTCCAGAACAAAACTTCCCGCTCGGTCTCTTCAATCAGGACGTAGCCGCGCACGGCCAGGTCCACGAGCGTGGCGGTGATGTCGCGCATGTCGGGACTGTTGTCGGCGAGCATTCCCAACTCGGCCGGCGTCAAGCCCTCCGGCGGCGCGTAGAGCGGCATGATGGAGCGGTTGAGTTCCGGGTCGCGCCCGCGCGTGTGCCAGAGCCAGAACATCCCGGCGAACACAAACACCGGAACCAGCAGCACCCAGTTGCTCCGCAGCGTTTGCGCGGCGCGCTCGGCGCGGCTGGGCTCCGGCACCACGCCCTTTGCCCAGCCCACCACCACCGTCAGGCCCTCGCGGTAGTTCAGTCCCCGCCGCGTGCGAAAGCGCACTTCGCTGCCGCCGATGTCCACGTCGGCGTCGCTCGCCGTCGCGCCCCACGCCCCCGTATAGGCCACGGCGCGCACGCTGCCGCTGGCTTCGGCCGGCAGCACTACGCGCGCCTGCGCCCGCTCAATTGGCACGGGCCACTCGGTGCCGGTCGCGTTCCAGTAGAGCTCGTCGTGGTCATCGAAAAAGCGCAGGCCGTTCTCCACGCGGTAGCGCAGCACGACCGTCTTGGTCGCGTTCTCGGCACCCGGAATCCAGACCTTGAACTTGCGGTAGTGGCCTTCGCGGCTCGACTCGTACTTGAGCGCGCGGCCGGACTCGTCGGTGATACTTTCGAGATCGAGGAAGAGCCGGTAGTTGAACCCGCCCGGGCCGTCATAATCAATCGGGATGGTGCGGAAGATGCCGTTGTAGCGGCCGACGAAGCGCGGCTGGATGGTTTCGGTTACGCGCAGGCTGCCGTCGCGATCAATCTCGATCAGAACGTCGAAGCTCTCAATCGTCCACGAGCGCTGCTCGAGCGCCCCGCCAGCGAGCGGCACCAGCAGCAGCGTAAGCAGACCGAGCCCCGCCCACCGCTTCCATCTGTCAGTTGGCATTTGTCATTCACTCGGCTAGCGCGCACCGGCTTCGAAGCTCACCCGCGGGGCCTCGCGCTCAGCGGCCGCGGCCACTTCGAAGAATTCGCGCGGCACGAAGCTGAACAGCCCCGCCACGAGATTGGTGGGGAACTGCCGGATGCGCGTGTTGAGGTCGCGCACCACCGCGTTGTAGTAGCGGCGCGAGCGCTGGATCTCCTCTTCCAGTTGGCCAAGCTGGCTCTGCAACTGCGTGAAGTTCTCGACCGCGCGCAGCTGTGGATAGGCTTCGGCCAGCGCAAACAGGCTCTTCAAGGCCTCCGTCAGCATGCCTTCGGCCTGCGCCTTGACCGCCGGGCCTTGCGCCGCCATGGCTTTCGCGCGCGCTTCGACGACTCGTTCCAGCGTCGAGCGCTCGTGGGCGGCGTAGCCCTTGACGGTTTCGACCAGATTCGGAATCAAGTCGTAGCGACGCTTGAGCTGCACGTCAATGTCCGACCAGGCCGAATCCGACCGCACCCGCAGACTGACCAGACTGTTGTAGGCAATCACCACGAACGCGAGCAGGAGTCCCGCAATTATCAGCACCCAGATCATCGCTACCCCCTTAGCCTGTTTCCCCTCACCGCAGAGACGCAGGCCCGCACCGGAGGATCATCCTGATGGCGGCGACTATACGCAACCCCCGCGTTCCCTGTAAATAGGCTTCCCCTCCTATCCCTTCGCGTCACTCTTCTCCCTGACGGGGGACCTCCTAGCAGTCCGGAAGAGGTGCTTGCCACCCGCCTCACTCGCTCAGCTCCTGATATCTGTGTTCATCTGTGGTTTCATTCCTGTTTTCCCTGGCGCAGAAACTCTTCGTACTCCGGTGTGCCGCGGGTGAACTGCGGGTCAAGTTCGATCCCCAAGCCGTCGGCGATACGCGTGGCCAGATTGAAAAACCCCGCCACCAGCACCACCGCCAGGATTTGCTCCTCCGTCAGCCCGTGGCGCCGCAGCTCAGCAACGTCTGCCTCGTTCATCTCCCAGGGCGTGCGCGTGAGCTTTTCGCTGAAGGCCAGCATGGCCTGCCGGCGTGGATCGAGCGCGGCCCGCCGCCAGTCGGTCTTCATCGCCTCGACCAGCTTGTCGTCCCGTGCCTGTCCGGAGCCAGAGCGAAGGAGCAGCCGACGCAGAAACTCTGCGTGCGACTCGGTTCAATAGTGGCAGCGGTTGAGCGCGCTCACCACGATGGCAATCATTTCGCGCTCCTCGGCCGGCAGTGCGCCGCCGTGATAGATCGCCCCGCTCAACTGCGTGTAGGCCCGCAGCACCGTCGGATTCAGGCTCAGCGCCTTGCGAATGTTGGGCACGAAGCCGTAGAGCTTCCGGCTGGCTTCGTAGATGCTCTTCAATTCCCCGCTCGCTTCTTCCTCTCCCACCGTCCGTATCCACGCCATCACTTCCTCCTCATCGGGCGGGCACGGCTGGTAGCGCAGGACTTGGTCTGCCGAAACGCACCGTGCCGAAACCAAAAAAAGAATGGGCCTTTACCCCCTGAGATTCTATGTCATGTTAGAATGCACCGGAGAACGAATACTCCTATGAGCCATCCCTTCACCGCTGTCATCCAAAAACGTGGCCGCTGATATGTTGCCTATGTCGAGGAGATTCCGGGCGTCAATACCCAGGGCCGCACCCTGGCCGAAGCCCGCCGCAATCTGAAGGAAGCCCTGCAACTCATCCTCCAGGCCAACCGCGCTCTCGAATCTCCATAAGCACCTCTATCCTCTTTATCTGTGTTCATCCGTGTGCATCCGTGGTTTCTTCAACGTTCTAGCGTCGTTATCCCGCCGTGCGGGACGAGCTGCCGCAGGTGCGCGGCCGTCAGCCCCGCCTCGCCGAGCAGCCGCGCGGCCAACGAGTCGCCAGCGGCAGCCAGCGCGAGCAGCAAGTGAACCAGATCCACCGCATTCGCCCCCGCCTTTTCGGCTTCTTCCTGCGCCCGCGCGAGCACCACTCGGGCTTCCTCGCTCAACTCGATACCTTCCGCTTCCCACGGCCCCGCCTGCAACCGCGCCGCCCATTCCTGCTTCAGCCGCTGCCGAATGCGCTGCGGCTCCAGCGCGGGCAGCTTCAGTTCCTCGAGCAATTCGCCAGCTTCCTGCACCACGCCGAAGAGCAGATGACCCGGCTCGACCTGGCCGGTCACGAGGTAGCGCGCTTCGATGTTGGCCAGCGTCAACGCCCGCCGCGCCCGCTCTGTGAACCTGTCCAGCTCAATCATCGCACCCAGTCTCGGTTGATTGGTTGATTGGGTTTTTGTGGTTTGTGCCCAATTAACCAATAAACTAATTAACCGATTAACCGTTCCCTAGTTTCGCAGCTTCTCGAAGCCGTGTGCTAGACTTTTCTTGATGAAGACGTTGCACAACACGCTCCGAGATGCCGTGCGGCGGCTCGGCTTGCTGCGGGCGGGCGAGCGCGTGGCGGTAGCCTGCTCGGGCGGCGCCGACTCGGTCGCGCTGCTGCTTCTTCTTTATGACCTGCGCAGCGAACTCGGTATTCGCCTCTCAGTCGCCCACCTGAACCACCAACTCCGCGGCGCCGAAGCCGACGCCGACGAATCCTTTGTCCACGCCCTTGCCGGCCGCTTGGGACTCGACTGCATCGCCGAGCGCGCCGACGTTGCCGCCCGCGCTCACGCTGAAGGCGCCAATGTCGAAGAAGCGGCGCGGCGGGCGCGGCTGGATTTTTTCCGCAGCCTCTGCGCGCGCGGCCAAGCTGACGCTGTCGCCACCGCCCACACCCTCGACGACCAGGCCGAAACCTTGCTCGCCCGCCTGCTCCGCGGCACCGGCGTCTCGGGACTTGCCGGCATCCAGCCCGTACTTGAACTCAACCCTGGCCGCCTCGTTCGCCCTCTGCTCGCCGTGCGGCGCGCTGACCTGCGCCGCTTTCTGCAAGAACGAAACCAGGACTGGCGCGAGGATACGAGCAACCTCGACCCCGCGCGCACCCGCAATCGCCTCCGCCTCGACCTCCTGCCCCAACTCGAACACTTCAATCCGGCAGCCACCGCGCATCTGGCGTCCCTGGCGGCGCAGGCATCGCAGGAAGAATCCTTCTGGCGGCTCTTCATCGAAGAGCGCTTTCGCGCGCTGGCGCGCGAGGAGCAAGGAGCCTGGCACATCGCCGCGCAGCAATTGCTCGAACCGCTGGGCGATTTCTACTCCGCCGTTTCGGCTTCGCCCCACGAGGCTGAAGCCGCGCAACGCGCCGTCGCGCAGCGCCTGCTGCGGCGGCTGGCTGAAGCCGCCCGCGGCGACACCCGCCGGCTGACTTCCGAGCACATCGAAGCCATCCTCCACCTGGCGGCCTCCGGGCAGAGCGGACAGCGGCTCGACCTCCCGGGCTTCCGCGTGGAGCGCGTCTTTGGCGAGCTCGTTTTTCGCAGCCAGCCGGTGGAATCCCCGGACTACAACGTGGAGGTCAAGGTTCCCGGAAGCGTGGCGCTGGCGCCCTGCAGGCACCGCCTGGAGTTCAAATTAGTTGCCGCCAGCGACCTCACGCAGAGCTATAATGGAGTGAGTGCAGGGGCGCTCGACGCCGAGACGCTCGGCGTCAGCCCAGCCGCGACGCCAGGCACGCTGCGGCTGACCGTGCGCAACTGGCGGCCGGGTGACCGCTACCGGCCGCAGGGCGCGGCGCGAGCGAAGAAGCTGAAGACGCTGTTTCAGCGGGCGCACGTGCCGGCGGCGGAACGGGCCCGCTCGCCGGTGGTGGTGAGCGCCGGCCGCATCATCTGGGCGCCGCGCTTCGGCGTCGCCGCTGACTGCGCCGTCGGGGAGCAAACGCGCACCGCGCTCGTCATTCGGATGGAGCCGCTGGAGGAGTAATCGCCTCGTGGAACTCAAGACACTCTACACGGCCGGGCAGGTCGCCCGCCGCGTGCGCGAACTGGGACGGAAGATCACCCGCGACTACCACGGCGAACCCCTCGAACTCGTGGGCGTCCTCGAAAATTCCTTCATCTTCCTCGCCGACCTCGCCCGCGCCATCCATTCGCCCGTGCGGTGCCACTTCATCCGCTCGGAAACCCGCGACATCCGCGACCCGGCCGGCTACGAGCGCAAAGAAATCTTCTACACCCCGGAGTTTTCCGCCGCCGGCAAGCACGTCCTGCTCGTCGACGGCGTGCTCACCTCCGGCGTGACCATGGACTTCCTTCTCAAGCGCGTCGGCCTCAGCCAGCCCAAATCGCTGAAAACCGCCGTCCTCATCGACAAGCCCGGCGACCGAAAACTTTCCCTGCGGCCGGATTACTTTGGCTTCCGCATGACATCTAATAAGATGGTGGTCGGCTACGGCCTGGGCATGGACGGCTTCTACCGCAACCTGCCCTTCATCGGCACGCCGGCAGAGAGCAAGCGCTCGGCGCGCCGAGCCAGAAAGCCGGCGCGGCGGAGCAAAGGCAGGAAACGCTGAGGAGAGAACGGTGAACCAAACGGCGCGGACAATTCTTTTCTGGCTGGTCATGGTGGTGGCGATTGTGTTTCTGGTGCGGATGGCCTCCACCGGCCCGGGCGCGGGCGACGCCCAGCCCACCTTCACCGAGTTCATGGACAAGGTGGAACAGGGCCAGGTCGCCGAGGTCACCCTCCGCGGCTACGAAGTCCAGGGCACCTACAGCGACGGCCGCAAGTTCAAAACTCACATCCCGCCCGACTATCCGGACGTCTACAAGACCTTGCGCGAGAAGCGGGTCAAGTTCCGCGTCAAGGACGCCACCAGCCCCAGTTGGCTCGCCTGGGGCTTCAACCTCCTGCCCATCCTCCTGCTGGTCGGCTTCTGGATCTTCATCATGCGCCAGATGCAGGTGGGCGGGAACAAAGCCCTGAGCTTCGGCAAGAGCCGCGCCCGCCTCATCTCCTCCCAGCAGAAGAAAGTGACCTTCAAAGATGTCGCTGGCGTGGATGAGGCCAAGGAGGAGCTGCAGGAAATCATCGAGTTCCTGAAAGACCCGCAGAAATTTCAGCGCCTGGGTGGACGCATCCCCAAGGGCGTCTTGCTGGTGGGCCCGCCGGGCACGGGCAAGACCCTGCTCGCGCGCGCGGTTGCCGGTGAAGCCAACGTTCCCTTCTTCTCCATTTCCGGCTCCGACTTCGTCGAGATGTTTGTCGGCGTCGGCGCCAGCCGCGTCCGCGACCTCTTCGAGCAGGGCAAGAAGAACGCCCCCTGCATCATCTTCGTGGACGAGCTCGACGCCGTCGGGCGCCACCGCGGCGCCGGCCTGGGCGGCGGCCATGACGAGCGCGAGCAGACCCTGAACGCCATGCTGGTCGAGATGGACGGCTTTGACGCCAACGAGGGCGTCATCATCATGGCCGCCACCAACCGCCCCGACGTCCTCGACCCCGCCCTGCTCCGCCCCGGCCGCTTCGACCGCCGCATTGTTGTCCCCCGTCCCGACGTCAAAGGCCGCGAGGAAATCGTCCGCGTCCACATCCGCAAGATCCCGCTCGCGCCCGACGTGGACCTCAGCGTGCTCGCCCGCGGCACCCCCGGCTTCTCCGGCGCCGACCTGGCCAACATGGTGAACGAAGCCGCCCTGCTGGCCGCGCGCCGGAATCAGAAGTTCGTCACCATGGAGGACTTCGAGGCCGCCAAAGACAAAGTCCTGATGGGCGTCGAGCGCCGCTCGATGATCATCTCGGAAGAGGAGAAGCGGAACACCGCCTACCACGAGGCGGGCCATGCGCTCGTCGCCACCAAGACGCCCCACACCGACCCGCTCCACAAAGTCACCATCATCCCCCGCGGCATGGCCCTGGGCGTCACCATGCAGCTGCCCGTCGACGACAAGCACACCTACACCCGCGACTTCCTCGAATCTCAAATCACCGTCCTGATGGGCGGCCGCTGCGCCGAAGAACTCGCCCTCGGCCACCTCACCACCGGCGCCGGCAACGACTTCGAACAGGCTACCGAACTCGCCCGCAAGATGGTCTGCGAGTGGGGCATGAGCGACCTCGGCCCGCTTACCTTCGGCAAGAAGGAAGAAGCCATCTTCCTCGGCCGCGAAATCGCCCAGCACCGCGACTACTCCGAAGACACCGCCATCCGCATTGA
>JBBIPK010000004.1:0-87973 GCA_037442885.1 Acidobacteriota bacterium
TTTACCCCAGAGGAGCTACATTTTGCTTGGACTAGTTTTCGGGGTGCAGGTCACCACCTACCACCATGCCGATCATCTCTCCACGCGCATCTTCACTGATTCCGCTGGCGCCAAGGTCGGCGAGCGCAGCCATTATCCCTTCGGCGAGGTGCGCTACGAAACCGGCAGCACCGATAAGTGGAAGTTCACCAGCTACGAACGGGACGGCGAGTCGGGGCTGGATTACGCCCTGTTCCGCCACTATGGCAATCGCCTCGGCCGCTCGGGTTGACTTTGCCACCCTGCCCCTTATAATGACCCTTCTTTCCCGCGGCCGCCCCCCTGCGGTTGACTGCGGTCAGCGCGATGTTCATTGCCGTCAAGGAGCTTGAGCAACACAAACTGACGATTTCCCAGCGGTTCGCACCCGGGACGATCGACTTTCACACGCGCGAATTCCGCCAGCGGGGACCGCTGGCCGCCGACGTGGTGGCCGAACTCGAAGGCAGGGAGATCCACATTGGTGGCCACCTGGAGACGGACGTGGAGTTGACCTGTGCCCGCTGTCTGGAGCCCGTTGCCCAGACGATTGCTTCGGATTTCGACGTGCGCTATCGGCCCATTGCCACCATCGCGCGCGACGAAGAACTGGGACTGAGTGAGGAGGACACCGACATCGGTTTCTACCACGGTGAGGGGCTGTTCCTGGCCGACGTGCTGGCCGAGCAGGTCAATCTCGCCATCCCGATGAAGAGCCTCTGCCGCGAGGAGTGCCGCGGTCTGTGCCCCTACTGTGGCGCCAACCTGAATCTGGGTCCTTGCAGTTGCCCCCGCTCGGGGGTGGATCCGCGGTTGGCGCCCCTGGCCCGCTTCAAGCCGGGCCGAAAGGAGTCCTGAGGCAAGCATGCCAAACCCGAAACGCCGTCATTCTCATGCCCGCAAGAACAAGCGGCGCTCTCATCATGCGCTCACAGTCCGGAATCGGACCGAGTGCCCCAACTGTCACGAGCCCAAGCTCCCGCACCGCGTCTGTCCCCATTGCGGTTACTATCGGGGACGGGCCGCGGTGGCGGTAGAGACCGAGTAGCGCGTCCCGCGGGATGCCGGTGCTGTCGTGTCGCTGATGCGGATCGCGGTCGATGCCATGGGGGGCGACCACGCCCCCAGCGCCGAGGTGGAAGGGGCGGTGCAGGCGGCCCGCGCCTATGGTGTGGGTGTCGTCCTGGTCGGCCAGCGCGACCTCATCGCCCACGAGCTCGGGCGCCACGATGCGCGCGGCCTTCCCCTCGACATCGTCCACGCCAGCGAAGTCATCTCCATGGAGGAAAGCGCGGTCCGCGCGATCCGCAAGAAGCGCGACTCCTCCATCCGCGTGGCCACCCAGTTGGTGGCCAACGGAGAAGCCGCTGGCCTGGTGAGCGCCGGCAATACGGGAGCCGTTATGGCGACGGCGAAACTGGAACTGGGCTCGTTGCCCGGCGTGGATCGCCCTGCCCTGGCCTCGGTTTTTCCTACCACCGCCGGGACGGCGGCTGTGATGGTGGACGTTGGGGCCAACGTGGATTGCAAGCCGCACCAGTTGGAGCAATTTGCCGTCATGGGCGAGGTCTACTACCGGACGATGTTCGGGGTGGAGCGGCCACGCGTGGGCCTGCTCTCGATCGGGGAGGAAGCCACCAAGGGCAACGAGCTGGTGCGGGAAGCACACCGCCGCCTGAAAGAAACTTCTCTGAACTTCATCGGCAACGTGGAAGGCCGCGACGTCTTCAGCGGCGAGGTGCACGTCATCATCTGCGACGGCTTCATCGGCAACGTCGCCCTGAAGATCAGCGAAGGGATGGCCGAAGCCGTCACCGATATGTTGCGGAGCGCCCTCTCCAGCACCATCCAGGCCAAGGTGGGCTACGTGCTTTCGCGCCAGGCCTACGAAGATTTTCGCAAACGCGTGGACTACTCCGAATACGGTGGGGCACCGTTGCTCGGCGTCAAAGGCGTCGGCATCATCTGCCATGGCCGCTCGAACGGGAACGCCATCAAGAACGCCATCCGGGTGGCGGTCGAGTTCTCCCATGGCCGCGTGAACGAGAAAATCGAGCGCGAATTGGCGGTGACCAGCGCCCGCAAATAGCCCCGCGCGCCCCCTGCCAGAACTGACGATGAGTAAACTCGCCTTCCTCTTCCCCGGACAGGGCTCCCAGTACGCCGGCATGGGAAAGGACTTGGCGGCGCGCTATCCGGTCGCTCGCGCCGTCTTTGAGGAAGCCGACGCGGTTCTGGGTCGGCCCCGAAAGCTTTCGGGGCTGTGCTTCGAAGGGCCGGAGGAAGAGCTGAAGCTGACGGCAAATACCCAGCCAGCCATCCTGGCGGTCTCGGTGGCCGTTGCCCGAGTCTTGGAGGAAAAGGGCGTGCTGCCGGACTACGGAGCCGGGCACAGCCTGGGCGAGTATTCGGCGCTGGTCACCGCCGGTGCTCTCTCGCTGCGCGATGCGCTGGAAACCGTGCAGAAGCGTGGGCAGTACATGCAGGAAGCCGTACCGGCGGGACGGGGCGCGATGGCGGCTATCCTGGGATTGGCCTATGAAACAGTCGAACGGGTGTGCCGGGAGGCAGCGCAAGGGGAGGTGGTGGCGCCAGCCAACCTGAATTCGCCGGAACAAATCGTGATTGCGGGAAACACTGCGGCGGTCGAGCGTGCCGTTCAATTGGCCACCGCGGCCGGTGCCAAGCGGGCGGTGCTGTTGCCGGTGAGCGCGCCCTTCCATTGCGCCTTGCTGGAACCCGCCGCCGAGCGCTTGGCCGTTGATCTCGCTCGAGTCGAGTTCCGCGCGCTGCGCTTCCCGGTGGTGAACAACGTGGACGCGGAGGTTGTCCACACCGGTGCGGCCGCGCGCGACGCCCTGCGGCGCCAGGTGGCGGCTCCTGTGCGCTGGGAGGAGTCCGTCCGCAAGCTCATCGCGCTCGGCTGCGACCGCTTCATCGAGGTGGGGCCGGGCAAAGTCCTGCGCGGGCTCTTGCGGCAGATCGACCGCGCGGCTGTCGGCTACAACGTGGAGGACGAAGAAAGCCTGCAAGCTACGCTGGAGAAACTTACGGCGAGCACGCGCGAGGCGGCGTCATGAACGTCAAAGAGCGAGTGGCCTTCATCACCGGCGCCTCGCAGGGCATCGGCCGGGCTTGTGCGCTCGTGCTGGCCGAGGGCGGCGCGCGCGTCGTGCTGGGAGCGCGCAACGCGGAGAAGTTGGCGCAGGTGGCCGAGGACGTCCGGGAACTGGGGGCCGAAGTCTTGACCGTGCAGCTCGACGTCTCGAACGAGGACTCCGTGAAGGCCGCCTTCGCAGCCGCACAGGCCAAGTTCGAGCGCGTGGACATCTTGGTCAACAATGCTGGCATCGTGCGCGACCAGCTGGCTCTGCGCATGAAACGCGCCGACTGGGACGCCGTGCTCGCCACCAACCTGACCGGTGCGCATCTCTGCATCCAGCAGGTCTTGCCCGGAATGATCCGCCGGCGCTGGGGCCGCATCATCAACCTCAGCTCCGTCACTGCCCAGGCCGGTGCGCCCGGGCAGGCGAACTACGTGGCTGCCAAGGCCGGCCTGATCGGGTTGACCAAGGCGCTGGCGATCGAGGTGGCCTCGCGCAACATAACTGTAAATGCGGTCTCGCCTGGCTTTATTGACACTCCGATGACCGCATCCCTGCCGGAGGAGCGCAAGCAGGAGTTGCTGGCCCGCATCCCACTGGGACGGATGGGGACGGATCGGGACGTGGCTTGGGCCGTGCGATTCCTGGCCAGCGACGAGGCCGCCTACATCACCGGGCACGTCCTCGACGTCAACGGCGGGCTCTACCTTGCTTGACCCGTGTGCAGAGCGCCGACTAGAATGGCGCCGGGTGCTTGGCCTGCTGGCCGCAGGCGGGTTCTGGGACTGATTCCGATTGAGCTTCTAGCTGAACGAACAGGAGGGAGAGGCTATGGCCTCGATTGAGGAGAAGGTCAAGCAGATTATTGTCGAGCAACTCGGAGTGGACGAAGCCGAAGTGACCCCGAATGCGTCGTTCGTGGACGACTTGGGAGCCGACTCCCTCGATACCGTCGAGCTGCTGATGGCTTTTGAGGAGGCCTTCAACATCGAGATCCCCGACGAGGACGCCGAAAAGATCTCCACGGTCAAGGACGCTATCGCGTATATCGAGAAGCGGAAAAAGTCCTAGTCTGGCCCGCGCCCGCAGCGGGCGAGATTGCATCCTATCTCCTGGGAGTCTGGCTTGCAGCCGCGCAGGGTAGTCATTACCGGGGTCGGCCTGTTGTGTGCGCTGGGCAACGACACCGAATCGGCTTGGCGCGGCATCTGCGCTGGCCGCAGCGGCATCGGTACCATCACCAAGTTTGACGCTTCCCAGTTTGCTTGCCGCATTGCCGGCGAAGTCAAAGGCTTCGACCCACTCCAGTTCGTCGAGAAAAAAGAACTCAAGAAGATGGGCGTATTTATCCAGTACGCCATCGCCGCCACCGAGTACGCGCTGAAGCAATCCGGATTGACGATTACGCCGGAGTTGGCTCCGCGCGTGGGCGTCTACATCGGCTCGGGCATCGGCGGATTTGACATCATCGAGCGCGAGCACGAGGAGCTGCTCAAGGGCGGCCCGCGCCGGATCTCGCCCTTTTTCATTCCCGCGGCCATCGTGAACCTGGCCTCAGGCGTGGTGTCGATTCGCACGGGCGCCAAGGGGCCCAACTCCGCCACCGCCACTGCTTGCTCGGCAAGCGCACACGCTGTCGGCGACAGCTTCAAGATCATCCAGCGCGGCGATGCGGAAGCAATGATCTGCGGCGGCACAGAGGCAGCCATCACGCCGATGGGCATCGGCGGCTTTGCCTCCATGCGCGCGCTTTCCACGCGCAACGACGAGCCCGCGCGCGCCAGCCGTCCCTTCGACGCTGACCGCGACGGCTTCGTGGTCGGCGAGGGCGCCGGCATCCTGATTCTGGAAGCGCTGGAGTCGGCGCAGAAGCGCGGCGCGCCGATTCTGGCCGAGATCGTGGGTTACGGGATGTCGGGCGATGCCTTCCACATCACCCAGCCTTCCGACGACGGCGATGGTGCCTACCGCGTCATGGCCGCCACACTCGCGGATGCAGGCGTGCGCCCGGAAGAGGTCAGTTACATCAACGCCCACGGCACTTCGACCCCGGTGGGTGACCGCCTGGAGACCCTTGCCATCAAGCGCCTCTTCGGCGACCACGCCAAGAAGCTGGCGGTCAGCTCGACCAAGTCGATGACCGGCCACCTGCTGGGCGGGGCGGGCGGACTGGAAGCGGGCTTCAGCGTGCTCGCGTTGCGCGACCAGATCATGCCGCCCACCATCAACTACGAAAAGCCTGACCCCGACTGTGATCTCGACTACGTCCCCAATCAGGCGCGCCGGGCCACGCTGCGCTACGCGCTTTCGAATTCTTTCGGCTTTGGCGGCACCAACGCTGCCCTCTTGTTCAAGCGCTGGGAAGGGAAATAGAACTCGGCGAGCTAGCGTATCATGAACATCCTTGTTTGTCTCAAGCAGGTGCCGGCCAAGGACGCCACGCTGCGTATCAGCGACGACAGCGCCTGGGTGCGCGAGGCCGACATCGGCTTTGAAGTCAACGAGCCGGATGCCTTCGCCCTCGAAGCGGGTCTGCAATTGAAGGAGAAATTCGGCGGCGAAGTCGTGGTGGTGACGCTGGGGCCGGAACGCGTCCGGCAGGCCATCAAAGAAGCGCTGGCCAAGGGCGCCGACCGTGCCCTGCACGTGCAGGACGACAAGTTCTACCAGCTTGACCCGCTGCAGATGGCGGCGGCGCTGGCGGGAGCGGTCAAAGGCGAAAAGTTCGACCTGCTGCTCACCGGCTTGCAGTCCGACGACCACGGCTTCGGGCAAACCGGCGTCCTGCTGGCCGAGCTGCTCGGGCTGCCGCACGCTACCATCATCATGGAGATTCAGGTGCAAGATGGTCGGCTGCGCGTCAAGCGGGAACTGGAAGCCGGCTGGTTCCAGTGGGTGGAGATGCCACTGCCGGCCGTGCTGACCATTCAGTCCGGCATCAACAAACCGCGCTACGCCAGCCTGAAAGGCATTATGGCGGCGAAGAAGAAGGAGATTCGCGGCCTGGAGCGCAGCACCGTGCTGCCTGCCGACGCCCGGCCGACGCAGCAAACCAAACGAATCTACGTGCCGGAAAAAACCAAGAAGACCGAGCTGCTGACCGGAACGGTGAAGGAAGCCGCTGGCAAGTTGCTCGAAAAGCTGCGGCACGAGGCGCGCATTCTCTCCTAGCTATGGCGAAGATACTCGTCATCGCAGAGCAACAACAAGGCAAGCTCCACCGGCAGAGCTGGGAGGCATTGGCGGCGGGGCAGCAACTGGGGGAGAAGCTCGGCCAGCCGGTTGCGGTGGCCCTGGCGGGCAAGGAGCTAGCCGCGCTGGCGAAAGAGTTGGCGGCGAAAAAAGTAGAGGGGGTGTGGACGCTAGAGCACGACCTGCTCGCGCGTTACACTCCAGACGGTTATGCACTGGCTTTCCGCCAACTGGTGGAAAAGCTCCAACCGAGCTACGTCGTCCTGCCCCACACCTATCAGGTGCGCGACTTCGCGCCGAAGCTCGCCGCCTCCCTCCAGCGTGGCCTCATCAGCGACTGCATCGGCTTCCGCGTAGAAGGCAATGTGCCTGTGTTTGTGCGCTTGATGTTTCAGGGGAAGACGAACGCGGATACGGTCTTCGCCGGCGAGCCGCCCTGGTTTGTTACCGTGCAGGCGGGCGCGTTTCGCGCGGATGCTGTCGTGGCCGGGAGCGCCGCGGCTGCGGTGCAGAAATTTGATGTCGCATTGGAGGCTGGGGAAATTCGCACAAAAGCGGAGGAGCCGTTCCGCGAGGCGAAGCAGGCCGTGGACTTGAGCCAGGCGGAAATCATCGTGGCCGTGGGCCGCGGCATCAAAGAAGCGCAAAACATCGAACTGGCGCGCAAGCTGGCCAGCCTGCTGGGTGGAGAGATTGCCGCGTCGCGGCCCATCTGCGACGAAGGCTGGTTGCCGATGGAGCGCCAGGTGGGAAGCTCGGGGCAGACAGTGGCGCCCAAGCTCTATCTCGCCCTGGGGATTTCCGGCGCCATCCAGCACGTGGTGGGGATGAAAGGGTCGCGCACGGTGGTGGCCATCAACAAGGACGCGAATGCGCCTATTTTCGAGGTGGCCGACTACGGTATTGTAGGTGACCTCTTCGAGGTTGTGCCTGCGTTGATCGCTGAGCTGGAAAAAGCAAGCAGCTAGCCCTTCCTCTCCCGCATCCCAAAATGTAGAATCCACTGCGATGAGAATGCTGCCTACACCGATGCGCTGGGCTTTCTTGCTCCTTCTCGCGCTCCTGCTCGGCGCGGGCACGCTCGCTCGGCAGGCGCCTGCATCCAGGCAGGAAGCGAAACCCAAAGCGGCCGAGGCCAAGAAGAGCGAGAAGAAGAAAAAGGACGCGCCCGCGGGGAGCGAGCGGGAGCCGGAAACCAACGTCCGCAAAGTCCTGAGCCGCGTGCTCCGGAGCTACAGAGACGGGTTCGAGTCGCTCAGCCCCACCAGCGTAAGCGAGCAGATCGATCCCCAGAAGTTTTACGACTACCCCCGCTTCGAGGAAGGCGTCACGGTTTTCTTGCGCTCGGTGGGCGAGCTGCGCCTGTTCACACGCGAGGTGAATGTGCAAGTCGAGGGCGACAGGGCCGTCGTGATCGTGGACGCCGAGCTGGTCTTCAACCGGCGCGACTCCACCGACCCGCCGGAAACCCGCACGGCGCAGGTGACCTTCGACTTCCAGCGCACCGCGCAGGGCTGGAAGATTACCGAGATCAATCCCCGTTCGTTTTTCCTCCCCTAGGGTTCGTCGGAAGGCGGTTTTTCGTTGTCATTCCGAGCGAAGCCTACTTGCTGCAGGCGAGCGAGGAATCTGCTTGCTGAAGAATTCCAAGGAAAAGCAGATTCCTCGTCGCCAGCGGGCTCCTCGGAATGACAGTGTGTTCAACGAGTTGCTCGAGTTCGATTGTCTCGAAGCACCCGAGCAGGGTGTACTATAAGAGCCGCAATGACCGAGACCGCATCTGCTGTCTCCGCCGAAGCGCGCGCGGAGCGCAACATCTTCTACGACGCCACACCGCGGCCCCTGACCCGCTGGCAACACTTTCTGGTGCGGGTCGTGGCCTGGGTCGGCTACTGGCTGATTGCCCTGATTGGGCGCACGCTGCGCTGGGACGTCGTGGGACAGGAAAACTGGGAAGCCATCCAGCACGCCGGCAAGCGGGTCATCTACACCTTCTGGCACCAGGGAATTTTCTCGGCCACCTGGTACTGGCGCCGGCGCGGCATCGTGGTGATGACCAGCTTAAATTTCGATGGCGAGTACATTGCCCGCATCATCCAGCGGCACGGCTACGGCGCCGCCCGCGGCTCAAGCTCGCGCGGTGGCCTGCGGGCGCTGGCGGAAATGAAGCAACACCTGGAAGACGGCCACGATGTCGCCTTCACCATTGACGGCCCGCGCGGACCCCGGTTCGTGGCCAAGCCCGGACCGGTCTTTTTGGCGCGACGCAGGGGCGACGCCATCTTTTGCTTCCACATTGCGCCCGAGCGCGCCTATCTCTTCCAGAAGAGCTGGGATCTGTTCCAGATTCCCTATCCCTTCAGCCGCGTTGCCATCTTCCAGGCGCCGGCCATCTACGTTCCCGCCAACGCCGCCGAAGCCGATCAGGAAGCCAGGCACAGAGAGATGCAAGCGACGCTGGATCGCTTGCGCGAACTCGGGGAGGTTTGGTGGCAGCTTTCGGAGACAGAGCGCGCCCGGGTACGGGCCGAATTCAGCGCGGGCGTTCTTTCAGCCGTGCGGTCAAGCTCATCTGGCGGCCTCCGCGGTAAAGCTTGAGCTCGACGGTGTCGCCCGGGCGTTTGCGGTTGAGCGTGCGGGTGATGTCGAGCTGGGATTCGATGGGCTGGCCGTTGAGGGCGACGATGATGTCGCCGCCCACCAGCAGCCGCACGCGCCCGACCATCACGTAGCGGTCGCCGCCCCGGATGCCGGCTTCCTCCGCCCCGCTATTGGGGACGACCTCCGCCACCAAAATCCCTTTTTCCACCGGCAGGCGCAGCGCCCCGGCGAGCGTGGGGTCAATCGGATAGCCGCTGATGCCCAGGTAGGGGCGGCGCACCCGGCCCTCGCGCAGGAGGTCGTTGAGGATGAGCTTGACGGTGTTGACCGGGATGGCAAAGCCGATGCCGACGCTGCCGCCGGTGGGTGAGAAAATGACTGAAGTGATGCCGATGACGCGCCCGGCCGAGTCGAGCAGCGGGCCGCCGGAATTCCCTTGGTTGATAGCGGCATCCGTTTGGATGGCCTCGTCCAGAATCACGCCACGATCCACCTCGAGCGTCCGTCCCAAAGCGCTGATGATGCCGGTGGTGAGCGTGCCTTCGAAGCCGAAGGGGTTGCCGATGGCTAGAACTTTCTGTCCTACCCGCAGCCCGTCGGAGTCGCCCAGTTGGACGGTGGGGAGGGTCTTGCGGCCGGGAGCAATCTTGAGGACGGCGATGTCGGTGGTGCGGTCGGCGCCGATGACGCGTGCGGGGAAGCCGGAGCGGTCGGCGAGAGTAACCTGGATTTCGTCGGCATTGGCGATGACGTGGTAGTTGGTGAGGATGTGGCCCTGGCGGTCGATGATGAAGCCGGAGCCGGAACCCTGCGAGGGGATGGCGCCATAGAAGAAATTCCACTCCACGGCTTGAGTCTTGACGTTGACTACGGCGGGCGACACCGTGCGATAGACTTCGATCGTGTTCTGTTCATCGCCGCTGAGCTGTGCCGCGGGCGGTGCGGGCTCTGCAACCGGTGCACCGATAGCAGAGGGTTCCACAGCCGCAACGGTGGGGGAGGACTCGTCGCCGGAAAGAATCGTGCGGTGCGTGTCCGCCATCCGCGACTTGGTCCAATAGCCGAGGGCGACGGCCAGCAGGAACAGGCCGACGCCGATCAGGTAGCGTTTCTTCATGGTCTTTCTCTCCCGAACTTAAGCCCCGGGCCGGATCGCCGCCGGACGCCGCTGGCGGCGCAGGTCAGCCACAACACGCTCGACTTGCGCGCGGGTGGACTCCAGCGTACTCGAGCAGTCAATGAGGTAGTCGGCATGGCGGCGCTTCTCCGCTTGCGGCATCTGCGCGGCGATGCGTTGCTCGGCTTCCGCGGGCGACAAGCCCGTCCGTTCGATTAGACGCGCGCGCTGCTGTTCGCGGGTGCACCAGGTGACGATGAGCTTGTCGAGCCGCCGGTGATAGCCGCTCTCAACCAGCAAGGCTGCCTCCACGATAACGATAGCATCGGGCATGTCGTGCGCAATTTCTTCCAGGCGGCGTTCGGTCTCTTCGAGCACGCACGGATGCACGATGGCGTTCAACCGCGCCAGTTGCGCTGGGTCAGCAAAGACAAGCTGGGCGAGCTTGTTCCGGTCAATAGTGCCATCCGGGGCGCGGACCTCTGCGCCGAACGTGCGAATGATTTCGTCGTAAGCGGGGCGGCCGGGTGCCATCAATTCGTGCCCCAGTTGATCGAGCCGGAGCACGACGCAGCCGAGTTCCTCGAACATGCCCGCTACCGTGCTCTTGCCGGTGCCAATGCCGCCGGTGAGTCCCACTCGCAACATAGGGGGAAATGGCCGTTCAGGCGACGACCGCCTGCGATTTCGCCCGCCCGCCAACGCTGTTTGGCGAAGCCCGCCGCAGGCGTGCCGCTTTCACGGTGTTCACCATCAACATTGCAATTGTCAGCGGGCCCACGCCTCCGGGCACAGGGGTAAGCGCCCCTGCCACCTCGGCCACGTCCGGGTGCACGTCGCCCACCAGGATCGAGCCCTTGCGGCGAAACTCTTCCAGGCGCTCGGGATTGCGGGCAAAGATTTTCTCTGCGCTGGCCGCGTCGTCAATCCGGTTCACCCCCACATCGATGACCGTGGCCCCGGGACGAACAAAATCGGGAGTGACGAAGGCGGGGCGGCCCAGGGCGGCAACCAGAATGTCGGCCTCGCGCGCCACACCCGGCAGATTGCGCGTGCGGCTGTGACAGAGAGTGACGGTGGCGTGCTCGTGCAGCAGCAGCAGGGCAACCGGCTTGCCCACGATGTCGCTGCGGCCGATCACCACCGCGCGGCTCCCGGCCAGGACAATCCCACTGCGCCGGAGGATTTCAAGAATCCCCGCCGGGGTGCAGGGGCGCAGGGCCTCGCGCTGCGTGACGAGGTTGCCGACGTTGACCGGGTGGAAGCCGTCCACATCCTTGGCCGGGTCCACCGCCAGCAGAACGCGCTGGGAGTCCACCTGGGCCGGCAGAGGCAACTGAACGAGGATGCCGTCAATGGCGTCGCGGCGATTCAGGGTGTCGACGTGAGCGAGTAATTCCTCCGTGCTGGTGCTCGCGGGCAGCAAGAGCTGCTCGCTGTGCAAGCCGAGCTCCTGGCAGGCGCGAATTTTGTTGCGCACGTAGATGTGGGAAGCCGGATTCTCGCCCACCAGGACGGCGGCCAGGCCCGGGGTGATCCCCAGTGCGCGCAACTGAGCGATTTCCTGGCGGAGCTCGTCTTGGATTTGTTTGCCGATTTGCTTGCCGTCGAGAAGGCGAGCCGCCACACTTCCTCCGCAAAGAAACCAGAAGGGCATCTTAGCACAGGCTGTGGAGTAGGCGGTCGCCGTTCAACCCCGTGGCCCAGCGGCCGGTGCCGCTGGGTTGAACGAGGTTGCCGGATTGCGCGCGGTTGGGTTGAAAAGCTGGCGGCCCATCTGCTAGAGTCGTGCGCCATTGAGGGGAGTGCAATGGCGGTGGATCCGGAGCTGCTGAAGATTCTCGTCTGCCCGGTATGCAAGACGCCGGTGGCGCTAACGGCGGACCAGAAGGGCCTCAAGTGCAGCACCTGCCGGCGCGTCTATCCCATCAAAGACGACATTCCCGTGATGCTGGTGGACGAAGCCCGCATCGAATCCTGAGCTTCCGATGGTACGTCCCTCCGGGGGCAATCTGTTGGCGGAGTTGCCGACGGGCGCGCGCCTGCTCGTGTTGCGGTTGCGGTCGCTCGGCGACACGCTGCTCGTCACGCCGGCGTTGCGGGCGGTGAAGGCGTGGCGCCCGGATTTGGAAGTTTTTACCCTGGTCGAGAAGCGCTTTGTAGGCGTATTCGCGGGTAATCCCGACGTGACCGAGGCCATTGGCTTTGAGAGTCGGGCGCAGTTTCTCTCCACGGTGGCGGCCCTGCGGCGGCGGAGATTCGCGCTGGCAGTGGATGTGCACGGCGGTGCAACGAGCGCGCTGCTGACGCTGGCCAGCGGAGCCCGCCATCGCGCGGGACGCACGCACTACCGCTTCCGTTTCGCCTACAACGTTCTTTGCCCCGAGCCGCCCGAGGTGCTGGGCCGGACAGTGATGCACAGCGTCGAAGATCGGATGGCGACGTTTCTCTGGCTGGGCGTGCCGTTTGCGGAGGTTCCTGCGATGCAAGTCTTTCCCCAGCCAGCGGCGCGGATGGCCGTACGCCAGCGGCTGGCGGCGTGCGGTGTGGCGGCCGGGGCTCGTTACGCGGTCATCCAGGCAACAGCGCGCTTCTTCACCAAGGAGTGGCCGCTCGCGCGGTTCGCGAAACTCGCGGACTGGTTGCACCGCGAGCACGGGCTGGTGCCCGTCTTCAACTGTGGCCCCAGCGAAGAGGAGCGGTTGAGGCCGGTGCTACGCGGGCGGCCGGGTCTCTGCCTCTCGACTTCAGTCGGCGAGTTGGCCGCCCTGATCGAGGGAGCAGCCCTGTTCGTAGGCAACGACAGCGGCCCGACGCATCTTGCGGCCGCCCTGCGGCGGCCACTCGTGGTTCTGTTCGGCTCTTCCAGTTCCAGCATCTGGGGGCCGTGGAAAGCCGCGGCGGAAGTCGTGCAGAACGATTTTCCCTGCAATCCTTGTCCGGGGGATCGCTGCTACGCGTTCGCCGAACCGCAGTGCATCCTCTCGATCACACTCGAGCAGGTGCAGCGGGCGGTGGAGCGGGCGCTGCGTACCGTGGTGCCGGAAGTTTCTGCCGTTTCACAGGCGAGCACAGGATGAAGGCGGAAGCCGTGCCACGCGTTTCGCACCGCCGACTGCGCCAACTGATTGGCCGTTTCCGGGGTAAAAAGCTGGCCGTGGTCGGCGACGTTATGCTCGACCGCTTTCTGCGGGGCCGCGTCACGCGACTGTCACCGGAAGCCCCGGTACCGGTCGTCGAGGTGGACGACCTGGAGGGAAGTCCCCATCCGGGCGGGGCTGCCAATGTCGTGGCCAACCTGGCTGCGCTCGGAGCGACGCCGACACTGTTCGGAGTTATCGGACGCGACGCCGCCGGCCGGGCGCTCGAGGAGGAGTTGCGGCGGCAGCGGGTGCCGACGAGCGGATTGATTGCGGACCCGACGCGCCACACGACCGTCAAGGTGCGCATCAGTTCGGGGCACCTTCACATTGCGCGCGTTGACTGGGAGCAGCGCACGCCGCTCAGCAAGGCAGCACAGACCAAGTTACTGGAACGATTCCAGCGTGTCCTGGGACGAGTGGGCGCGGTTGTGGTTTCCGACTACGACAAAGGGACGCTGACTGACCACGTGCTGAAAGTGATCCTGAATTCCTGCCGGGCGCGGGGCATTCCCGTGTTTGTGGACCTGAAGCGGTGGCGGGCGTGGGAGATTCCGGCGACGCTGGTGCTGGTGAACGAGCGGCGGGCTGCGGAGATGACCCACAGGGACGTCCGCAACCGCGAAACCGCCCACGCGGCGGGGCACCAACTCCTGGAGGCGCTCGACTGCGAGTATCTGGTGATGACGCGCGGGCCGGAAGGGATGATGCTGTTTGACCGGCGCGAGGTGCAGGACGGCGCGCCGATTCGCGACGTCAAGAGCCGCCCCTGGGAGGTCTTTGACGTCACCGGGGCGGGCGATACCGTGCTGGCCACGCTGGCGCTGGGATTTGTGGCGGGGGCGACGCTGGCGGAGGCGGCCGAGCTGGCCACGCACGCGGCCGGCGTCGTGGTGAGCAAGCCGGGCACAGCCACCTGCAGCCCAAATGACTTGCTGGAAAGCCTGCGCCGGAACTACAGCGGACGAGCGCAGCGATGAGATCCTTGCACTTGGTTGTGGGTGGCATTGCGTTCGTCGTGTTTCTTTCCACCGGCGGGTACATGCAGAGCCGCTTCCCCGACGTCTACCTGGGCAATGAAGTGATTCGCATGATGTTCCGGGCGAATCACGTCTACATCCTGCTGGCCGCGCTTCTGAATCTGGGGATCGGGTGCTACTTGGTCGTGCGGGCGGCGGGCTGGCGGCGGCGCCTGCAATGGCTGGGGTCACTGCTGATTCTGGCCTGCACGGGACTCCTGGTCGCCGCGTTCTATCAGGAACCGATTCGCGGCAGCTTTGAGCGACCGTTGACCACCGCCGGCATTTTCTTCTTGTTTCTCGGAACGCTCTTTCATGCGCTCAGTTCTCTGCCACGCCGGAAAGCGCTGGCTTCACGTGCTGCCGATCCTACTCAGGAAGCACAACAGCAGGAAGCGCTGGCAGCAAAAAGATAAATCTGAAAAGCGTTGGTGAAACCCTAGAAGGGCGGGAAGGAGAGGCTCTTATCCTTCTCTTCGACCCAGAGGCGGAGAGGCGGGTCGAGGCCGTTGAGGCGGACTTTGACGATGATGCCGGTGGGCTTTCCCTCCAGCGCCAGGGTGCGGCGGCGTTCGCCGCCCTCGACGGGCATCTGCAGCAGGAGCGCCTTCATCGTTTCCACGCCGACGATTTCGTAGCGACGAATCACGCCGTAGTCGCCGCGAGGTCCCCAGATGGAGAGGAACTGCTCGTAGCTGAAGGTGGGCTTGGGTTTCCAGAGCTGGTAGGCGCGCGCGTAGTCCTGCGCTACGAGCGCGTCGAAAAAGCGCGCCACGTGGCGCTTTTCCGGATAATGCCGGAAAGCGAAATAGAGGACGGTGGCGAGCACGGCCGCTCCCGCCAGCCCGAGAATGAGCCAGCGCAGCCAGGGCCGCGGGGGCGGTAGCGGTTCGGGCTCCAGCAGCGACATCTGACCCCTACACCGTACGCTGAAAGAGGCGGATGGTGGCGACGGTGGTCACCAACGCGAAGGCTAGCAGATAGAGCAAGTCAGTGTAAATCCCGAGAACCGAGCCGGCGCTCCGCAGATCAGGTGGCAATCACTTTTTTCTGGAAGCGCTTGGCGGCCAGCAGCAACAGCCCCATCCCCATCCCGAGCAAGACCAGGGCGTCCACCCAGAGGTGTACGACACCGGCTCCGCGCAGGATCACGCCGCGGGCGATGTTGACGAAGTAGGTACCGGGAACGAGAAAACTGACTAGGTAGAAGGGCAGGGGCATCGTCTCGCGGGGGAAGATGTATCCGGAAAAGAAGATCGTGGGCAGGATAATCATCATCGACATCTGCATCGCTTCCGACTGGGACTGCGCCTTGGCGGACACCAGCAATCCGATGGAGAGATTGACGAACAGGTACGGCACCGCCAGCCACAGCAACAGCACCGGGTTGCCGTGGATGGGGACGCGGAATACGAAGCGCATAAAAAACAGCAGCGCACAGAGTTCCAGAAAGCCGATGCCGAGGTAGGGGATCAATTTGCCCACCAGCAGGCCCAAGGGACGCACCGGCGTGACAAACACCTGTTCGAGCGTGCCCTTCTCTTTTTCGCGCACAATGGAGACCGCGGTGAGAAGTGTAGTCACGAACAGCAGCAACACGGCCGTCATGCCGGGGAGCAAGAAGTTCGGGGTACGCGAGGCGGGATTGAACAACAAGCGCGGACGCATCTCCACGGGCAGCGCCTGGCGGGTTTGCAGCAGGCGTCGCAGGGATTCGTCCAGCCCGATGGCGGTGGCCACGTTCAGCGCTTGTCCGGCTACGGCGGAGTCCGAACCATCAATCAGCACCAGGACCTGGGCCGTATCCCGGTCGAGCAACTGGTCGGAATAATCAACCGGAATCTTCACCCCCACCCGCGCGCGGCCGGCGACGATGGTTTCATTCAGTTCTTGGTCGGAGCGGACGTAGGCGACGATGCGAAAGATGTCGGAGTTGCGCAGGCGGTCAATGAGCTCGCGGCTCGGCCGCCGCCCGTCCTCATTGAAGACGACCGTCTTTACTTGCCGGATATTGGTGTCAATCCCGAAGCCGAGAACAGTGAGTTGGAACAGGGGGATAATCAGAGCCAGCACCATCGCCGTGCGGTCGCGCTGGATGTGCAGCACTTCCTTGTAGAGGATGGCATTGAGTCCGCGAAACGCCTTACGCATGCGCACCGTCCAGTTGCGCCTGGTGCTGACTCGTCAGCTCCACAAACACATCTTCCAGTCCCGTGGTCCGCGGGCGGATTTCGCGGATGACAACCCCGCGCTCCGCCAGCTCGGCCTCGAGTTCCTTGGGATCGAGCCGCTCCTCTACCAGGGCGTGGATGGAATCGCCGAAGATATTGGCACTGCACACCGCCGGCAACTCGCGTGCGATGCGGAGGGTGCGCGTGATGTCTGGAGTTGTGATCTCGAGGCGGCGAGTGCCCGGGAGGTTCACCTGCGGCAAGGTTTTCAGGGCTTCCGGGGTGCCGTCAGCGATCAGGCGGGCGCTGAAGATGTAGCCGACGTGATGACAGCGCTCGGCTTCGTCCATGTTGTGGGTGGTGACAAAGAAGGTGATCCCGCGCCCGGAGAGGTCATAGAGGAGGTCCCATAACTGGCGGCGGGCCACGGGATCAATGCCCGAGGTGGGCTCGTCGAGGAACATGATCTTGGGCTCGTGCAGCATGGCACAGGCCAACGCCAAGCGCTGCTTCCACCCACCGGATAGCTTGCCCGCCTGCCGGTTGAGGTAAGGTGCCAAGCCATGGATGGTTACCAAGGCATCCAGACGCTCCCGAAGCCATTCACGCTCAAGCCCATAGATTCGTCCATAGAAACGGAGATTTTCCGACACGGTCAGGTCTTCGTACAGGCTGAACTGCTGCGACATGTAGCCGATACGCTCGCGCACCTGCTCGGCGTGCGTGCGCACGTCGAGGCCGTCCACCCAGGCCGCGCCGTCGCTCACCGGCAACAGCCCGGTCAGCATCTTGATCAGAGTCGTCTTGCCGCTGCCGTTCGGTCCCAGGAAGCCAAACACTTCGCCGGGCTCGACCCGCAGGTTCACCCGATCGACGGCAACGAAGTCGCCGAAGCGCCGGGTGAGGTTCTCCGCAACGATAGCCGCCATCGTCAGTTCTCTTTGAGCCGCACGTCCGCCGTCATCCCGGGCCGCAGACGAGCCTCCGGGTCGCGCAGGCGCAGCTTGACCCCGAACATCTGGTGTACCCGCTCTTCGCGGGTCTGGATATTGCGCGGCAGGAACTCGGCCTTTTGGTTGATCTGCTCCACTTCCGCCGTAAAGACTTGGTCGGGGAAGGAGTCCACACGCACGTCCGCGCGCTGACCGAGACGCACGAGACCAATGCGGGTCTCGGGGAGGTAGATGCGAATGTAGAGTTGATCGCGCTCCAGGAGTGTTGCCACGGGTGTGTTGGGCGGAATCAAGTCGCCGGGGCGAACGTCGAGTACCTCGACCACGGCCGCGGCCGGCGCCACCACCTTCCGTTCGCGATAGCGCGCTTCGGCGTCGCGCAGGGCGGCACGCGCCGCCGCGATGTCTTCCCTCCGGTAGCCACGCTCCATCCGTTCCCGGACGGCTTCCGCCTGCCGGTAGCGTGCTTCGGCTACGGCCACGTCCTCGGGGCGATACCCGCGCTCGAGCTCCCGGAATCGCTGTTCAGCGCTCTCCAGGCGCGCCAGGGACATTTTCCAGGCGGCTTCGGCGTCGTCGCGCTGCTGCGGGGCGAAGACTCCTTCCACCGCCAGTTGCTGGG
Source organism: Acidobacteriota bacterium (assembly GCA_037442885.1). Classification (GTDB taxonomy): domain Bacteria; phylum Acidobacteriota; class Terriglobia; order Acidiferrales; family 2-02-FULL-67-57; genus JACQTG01. The sequence continues at coordinate 17,938 of JBBIPK010000004.1, forward strand.
CGCGACGGAAGGTGCGCTCGGCGTTTTCCGCATCGGCGTGAGCACGCTCCAGCTCCGCCTGCGCCTGGGCCACCTGCTCGCGCCGGTAGCCGCTCCGGGCTTCTTCGAGTTGTGCGCGCGCCTGCGCGGCTGCTGCCCGTGCCTCTTCGATTTCCTCGCGCCGGTAGCCTCGCTCGAGCTTCTCCAGGTTGGCGCGGGCTGACTCCAGCGCGGCCAGCAGTTCGTCTTCCTCAAACGTGATCAAGACGTCGCCGGGCTGCACGCTCTCCCCCTCGCGTACAAGGACTGCTTCGATGCGGCCGCCGATTTTCGAGCCCACGCGGATGTTGCGCGCTTCCACGGTGCCGGAGCCTTCCAGTACCGGAGCGCGTCCGGCAGCCCAGAGGTAGATCGTCAAGGCCACGATGACAATACTCGCAACCAGCAACAGCACGCGCTTTCGAGTCATTTCCGTGCCTCCAAGAATGCTGAGTGGCGAGCTGGCCGGCCGGCGGTGCCCGACCAAGAGAAGCGGCTCTGGCCGGGGTTGCGCAGGAGGGCGTGGTGAGCAAAGTCGAAGATGGCGCGCTTGCGGGCCGCGAGCGTCGATTCGCCGTAGGGGTCGGCGCGGAAGAGGTGGGCGAGCACGGGGGTGGCAGCGAAGTAGAAGACGGTGATGCCGATCAGGCTGACGATGGTGTTGGGGACGTCCACCGGACGGAAGAGGCGCTGGCGGATGCCCGCACGCAGAACGCGCCCCAGGTTCTGGTAGAGCGGTCGAAAGTAGCGGCTGGCAAGGGTGCGAAGGAAAGGAGTGCGGCTCATCACCTCGCGTTGAATCAGCCGCGGATAGTTGGGGTGAGACTTGAGGAACTCGAAGTAGGCGTCGAGGAAGCGGAGCAGGGCAGTGCGGGGGGAGGAAGCACCGCCCAGGGCCTGGCGGGCGGTAATGGCGAGTTCGCGGAAGAGGTTTTCCAGCACGGCGCGATAGAGCCGTTCCTTAGTGTCGAAGTAGTAGTGGAGCATGGCCTTATTGACGCCGGCGGCGGCGGCGATCTCGTGGGTGCGGGTGCCGGCGCTGCCGTGTTCGGCGAAGAGGTGCTCGGCGGCAGCCAAGATGGCGGCCCGGGAGTGGATAGCGTTGCGGACTTTACTCATATTAACTAACCAGTTAGTTAGATTGCCAGAAACGGGAAAGGTTGTCAAGAAGAGCCGCCAAGAAACCGGAATTGCAGGTCAGAACGGACGCGTGAGGCCGGCAGCGCGGGTGAGGGTGAGGCAGCGACGCGGGGGCAGGCGCAGGGCGTTCCAGGGCTGCTGCCGCTGGCGGGTGAGGTGGTGCCAGAAGTCGCGGGCGCGGAGGGCGGCCGGGAGCTTGTCTCCGTTGTCCGCGGCTGGCGAGAGTCCGAAGGGGCCAGCGGTGGAAAGAACGAGACCCAGGGATTGCGTACGGCGGAGGTTGCCGTGGGTGGCAAGCAGAACGGCGAATAGGTCGAGCGCGGTGCTGCCGGCGTAGTAGTCGTCCTCGAGGCTGACGATGACACTGGCGGGATGCTCGACGAGCAACTCAAAAGCGCCCCAGAGGCGCCGCGGGGCATCCGGGTAGATGTGGTCGGCCGTGGCGCGGAGCCAGTCGTCCTCGTGAATGAAATCCTCGGCGTCGGCATGGCCGTCGGCCCGTAGGCGTTCGACGACGGGCACGAGCGCCAGAGGATCGCCTTCAGCCGGAGCGTAGCGGTAGAAGGCATCGCGGCGGTAGATGCGGGCGCGGCCGCGGGGACCGAGCAGTTGCACGTACTCGGGGGTTTGGTAGACAGCAAATTCGACGCCACGGGTGCCAATGATGGCCTCGGCCGCTGCAGCTTCCTCCCCCGGTTGGGTGTAAAGAATGTCACAGCTCACCAGGCCGTAGGCCGGAATGACGACATCGCGCGGGCTTTTGAGTTTCTTGCGCAGGCGGAAGCCAGCGCGGCGAAGCGCGCGGGCGAGCTTGACCTTGCGCATGGTGTGCCAGGCGTTGCCATGGTCGGAGAAGACGACGACTTCGACCGGCACGGGACTTGCGCGGCGGAGCTCGGCCACCATCGGGTCGAGTCGTCGCAGCAGGTCACGCAGTAGGCCTTGACCGCTCACATGGGAGGCCGGGTCGGTCGAGCTGATATAGGCGAGGAAAACTGGCTCGCGGGAGAGCAGGAAGTTTTCCTTCAAGCTTGCTAGCAGCAAGTGGCCGCTGATCCAGGGGCCGAAGACGGGCAGAGCATATTCGGCGGACATAGCGATGGGATGAGGATGGTAGTCAAAGAGTTCGCGGAAGGTGCCGTGGATGAAACTCTTGCGGCTGATGCGCTGGAAGATGCCGCCGCGCATCTTGTTGGCCACGGGATCGAAGTAGTAATCCTCGTAGCCGCGCGCAGGCCGGGCGCCGAGGGGAAGGAGAATTTCAACCAGGCCGGTGTTGGTGACCGAAGGGAAGGGAGCAATCAGCGGCACCGGTGGGTGGAAATATCGGAGTTCACCCCGGCGGTACATTTCCTCGGCCAGGTCGAAGGCCACACCATCGAGGCAGATAACCAGGTAGCGCGCCTGCGCGCGAGCCAGGGGTGTGAGGGAGGGCCGGGGCGGAGTGGAGGGTTCATCGGCAACGAGCGGACAGGACCAGCAGCAGAGGAAAACTGCAACCCGTCGGATGAATCGAGCTCGCCTGCGCATCAAGCTCTTCCGTGCTGTTATTTCTTCGTCTCGGAATCAGGTTCGCGCAAGACGCCGCCCCGACCTCTGGTCGGGGGGAGTTCGATGGAGAAGCGGGTGCGCTCTTTTTCCCGGTGGCGGGCGAGAGCGAGCTGAATGAGGCGGTCGAGAAGTTCGCGGTAGGAGATGCCGCTCGCCTCCCAGAGCTTGGGGTACATGCTGATGGCGGTAAAGCCGGGGATGGTGTTGACCTCGTTGATGTAGAACTTTCCAGTGCGGCGCTCGAGCAGGAAGTCCACCCGGGCCATGCCTTCGCACTCGATGGCGCGGCAGGCGGCGACGGCCAATTCCTGGCACCGTCGGACTTGCGTGCGCGGGAGCTTGGCCGGGACGATAAGGCGGGTGTCGTCCTGCAGGTACTTGGCGGCGTAGTCGTAGAACTCGTTGGCCGGAATGACCTCGCCGGGCAGAGAAGCAGCAGGTTTCTCATTCCCCAACACGGACACTTCGATTTCACGCCCCTGGATGGCGCGCTCGACGAGAATCTTGCGGTCGTACTCGGCCGCCAGGTCGAGCGCGGCGGACAGGTCGGCGGGCTTCTTGACTTTCGTGATACCGACCGAGGAGCCCAGATTGGCCGGCTTGACGAACACCGGCAGGCGCAAGCGGCGGCGAACCTCACGCAGGACGGCGGCGCGATCAGCTTCCCACTCGTGCCGGCGGATACAGAGGAAATCCGGCACTGGCAGGCGTGCCTGCAGGAACAATCGTTTTTGAACTTCCTTGTCCATGCCGACGGCGGAGCCGAGGACGCCGGCGCCCACGTAAGGGATATTCGCGAGTTCGAGGAGGCCCTGAACCGTGCCATCCTCGCCGAAGGTGCCGTGGAGAACGGGGAAGAGGACGTCAAGCTGTGCGTGCACCGGCGGGACGCCGGTGCCTGCGAGCTCGGCGCGGGAATTCAGCGGAACGAGGGATGAGGAGGACGAGGGTTCGGCGGGAAGGACGACTGCGGTGCCGTGCTGGAGCGCGCGACGGAGGTCGGCGTGGGTGAGTTTGGAGTCGAGGAGCTTGCGCGTGGAGTCAGCCAAGCCGCGGGGGAGAACCCAGCGGCCTTCTTTGGTGATGCCGATGGGGATGACTTCGTATTTTTCAGGGTCGAGGCCCTGGATGACCGAGGCGGCCGAAACCAGCGAAACCTCGTGCTCGCCCGAGCGCCCGCCGAAGAGGACGCCAACCCGCAGTTTTTTCGGCATCGCGTGTGAGTCTAGCACAGTCATCCGGAAAGCAAAGGGGCGACGCCCCGTGCGGGCGCCGGTCCGGGCAAAGCTCAACGCATCAAGGCGTGGCGTCCACGCGGGTCGCAACGAAGACGAGCTCGCTGGGTGGGCCGAGCGCTTGCAGGAAGAGGAATCCCTTGATGCGAACGGGCTGGCCGACCGTGAGACCTGACACGCCCGACACGTCGTCGAAGCGCGTGCCGGCTGCGGTCTGGACTTCGACGTTCTGATCGGGGAAGAGGTCAGCGCCGGGGCGGAGCCAGAAGGTGGTGCCCGCCGTGGAGAGGACGGTACCGCGGATGGTCTGGTCTTCGAGCTTGATCTTGTCGGCGGTGATAGTGGAAGCAAACGCACCGACGGGGTCCACGTCCACTTTCTGGCCCACCGTCAAGTCCTCTGGGCCGTTGAAGAGGCTGGCGTTGACGGGAAAGCCATCGGCGTCGAGGCGGAAGCGGGTGCTGCCATCGAGGTTGACGGTGATGGTGTCGCCGATGCGGGCGGCGGTGGTGCAGGGGGCAACTTCCTGCAGCAGGAGTTGGAAGCTGGTGACGCTCCCGCTGAAGTCGCGGGTGACAGCGACGATGAGGCCTTCGAGGTCGTCATCGTTGTCGGGTTCCTCCAGTTCGACTTTCCGGGCGAGCAGATCCGTATCAGCTCGCACATCGGCATTGACGTCCACGAATTGATTGGCCGCGAGGCTGGCGAAGCTGTTGGCGAGCGGGGGCGTGGCTTCGTCAAAATCCTCGAAGGCGGTTGTGCCGTCCACGTCGATGATGACCTGGATGCAGGTGGTGAACGGCTCGAAGACGAAGGAGCCGGTGGTGGGGCTGCTGCGGTTGACGCTGACCACACGGCCCTCGGCCTCGAACTCGTCAGGTACGCCGGCGAGGTTGAGGATCTGGCCGGTGAGCATGGGGTTGATGCCGGTGATTTTGCCGAGCATATCGGTGAGAACGGAGCGCTGGAGGTCAAAATCAATCAGCAGGCCGGTGGTCTGGCCGTTGACGATGGTGAAGTTGATGTTGAGGGTGATCGTGACGTTCTGCAGCGGCGGGCGGATTTCGCAGATGGGGCCAGGACCCCCTCCAGGGCAGGTGCCGGAGGAGATGAAGAATTTGATTTCGGGGTCAGAGACAGTGAGGGTGACGCTGGTGTAGTTTCCGGCGGGGATATTCTGAGCCAGGCGGATGAGGTCGCTGGTCAGTTGCAAACTCGTCAACTCGAAGCGTACGGGTTGCGGGAGGACGGAGACCGAGCCGGGATTGAGGACGACGCTGACGACGGTGATTTCAAACTCGATGAGGTTGTCGAGCGGCCCGTCTTGGCCGAAGACGGCTAGGGAGCCGCGGCCGCCTCCGGTGAGGCTGGAGGGGGTACCGCCGCCGCAGGAAACCTGTGCCAGTGTCGCAACGAGCAGAAGCACAACAACGGCAGCCTGCCTCTTCACAATAGACCTCCGCGGCCAGTCGGATCTAGGTGCATCGCCCCTGTTATCGCTTTCCGATGCCAGCCTGCAGCAAAGCGTTGCTTGTTTCGAGTGCAAGTCTGAGCGAGAAAGGGGGTGCGAGTCAGGAATTCTCGAATCGGGGGCAGGATGGTAGACTCGCGCACATTCCGGAAGCAGGGAGGGAGAGAAGATGCGAGCCGGCGCGGCGATAAGTTATCTACTGGTGCTGATGGCAGTGGCAGCGGGCGGTGTGGTGCAGGGAATGGCAGAGGAGAAGCAGGAGGCGGGCGTGCGGCTGCACGCGCTGTTCAAGGAGGAGTGGGAGTACACGCTGCGAGAGAACCCGACCTTTGCCTCGAGCCTGGGCGACCGGCGCTACAACGATCGCTGGCCGGACGTGTCGCTGGCGGCGATTGAGCGGCGCCACCAGCACGACCGTGAAGTCTTGCAGAAGCTGGCGGCGATCCCCTTTGATGAGCTCTCCGCGGCTGACCAGCTGAACTACACCCTGTTCAAAAAGGACTACGAGACCGACGTCGAAGGCCACAAGTTTCGCTTCTATTTGCTGGCACTGAACCAGCGCGGTGGGATTCAAACGGCAAACGAACTGGCCGACTCCTTGCGCTTTCAGACCGTCAAGGATTACGAAGACTGGATCGCGCGGCTGCGGGGCCTGCCGGCCTACGTCGAGCAGGTCACGGCGCTGTTGCGGGAAGGGATGCGGGTGGGAATTGTGCACCCGAAGGTGATCATGCAGCGGGTGCCGGCACAGATTGCGGCACAGATCGTAGATGACCCGACGAAGAGCCTGTTCTTCAAACCCTTCACGCGCTTCCCGGATGCGGTCGCGGGAGCGGAGCGCGAGCGGCTCGCGCGCGAGGCCACGCAGGCAATCGCGGACTTGGTGGTACCGGCCTACAGAAAGCTTCATCAGTTTTTCACCGAGGAGTACCTGCCTACCTGCTTGGACAAGGTGGGCATCTGGCAATTCCCGAACGGGAAAGAGATGTACGCCTTTGCAGCCCGTCGCTACACCACCACGAACCGGACGCCGGAGGAGATTCACCACATCGGGCAGGACGAGGTGCGCCGCATCCGCGCAGAGATGGAGAGAATCATCCAGCAGGTAGGCTTCAAGGGAACGTTCCCCGAGTTCCTGCACTTCCTGCGCACGGATTCGCAGTTCTATTACAAGACACCCGAGGAGTTGCTGGAAGCCTATCGAGCGGTTGCCAAGCAGATTGATCCGACGCTGGTGAGGGTCTTTCGCCGGCTGCCGCGGATGCCCTACGGAGTAGAGCCGATTCCGGCCAACATCGCGCCCGACACCACCGCAGCCTATTACCGGCAGCCGGCCGCCGATGGCTCGCGCGCGGGGACCTACTTTGTGAACCTCTACCGGCCGGAGGCAAGGCCGAAGTACGAGATGGAGGTGCTCTCGATCCACGAGGCGGTGCCGGGGCACCACTTGCAGATCGCGCTGGCGATGGAGCTGGGCGAGCTGCCCGAGTTCCGCCGCTACGGGGGCTTCACGGCGTTTGTCGAGGGCTGGGGACTCTACAGCGAGAGCCTGGGCGAGGAGCTGGGCTTCTACAAAGATCCTTACTCAAAGTTCGGACAGTTGACCTACGAGATGTGGCGGGCGGTGCGGCTGGTGGTGGACACGGGGATGCATTATTTCGGCTGGACGCGCGAGCAGGCGATCGGGTTCTTCAAAGAGAACGCCGCCAAGACCGAACTCGACATCGTGAACGAGATTGACCGCTACATCGCCTGGCCGGGACAAGCGCTCGCCTACAAGATGGGCGAGCTGAAGATTAAAGAGCTGCGCGCCCGCGCTGCCCGCGAGCTGGGCGAGCGGTTTGACGTCAAGGAATTCCACGACGTGGTGCTGGGGAGCGGGGCGGTGCCGCTGGACGTGCTGGAGGCGAATGTGAATGCTTGGATGAGCCAGACGAAACAGAAAACAGAAAATAGAAAATAGAAAACAGAAAAAAAGCTAGTCGCTCCAGATGTTCTGGGCGGGGTCGACGGCCTCGACGCCCCAGTCGGAGTAGGGTTCGTTGGGAGGATTGTGGGCCAGGCCGACGACACGGAAGGGAGCCTCTTTCTTGGTCTTGAGGTTCATGATGCGGATGGTATCGTCCACGATGAGCGAGTGCCGGAGGCGGATGAGGGCGCCATGGGGGGAGACGCGCAGGGAAACGCAGTCTTCGCTGAAGTCGCGCCCGCGGACGCTGGTGCCGAAGACGCGGATGGGGATGGCCAGCTCGCGGCGGCCGCTGCGGCGTCCTTTCTTCGCGGTTGATTCTTTTCGTTCGGCCATTGCCAGCGCCCCGTAAGTTTATCCTGCAGGGAATCATTCGCCAATAGTCTAGTAGTAGGATTCAGGGGAGGGGGCGATGGCGCGGAAGGGAGCGTATCCGTTCATCCGGCTGGCATTTGAGCGCTTGCCGGCCGAGGAGCAGCGGCGGCGGGCGGGGGAGTTCGAGGCACGGCTGAGGACGCGGCGGACGGTGCGGCAGTTTTCGGCCGAGCCGGTGCCGTTTGAGCTGATTGAGGCAGCCCTGCGGATTGCCAGCCGCGCTCCCTCAGGCGCGAACCAGCAGCCGTGGCACTTCGTGGTGGTGTCGAACCCGGAAGTAAAGCGCCAGATTCGCGAGGCGGCAGAGGCGGAAGAGCGGCACAACTACGAGCAGCGGTTTCCCGATGAGTGGCTGGAGGCGCTGGCGCCCCTCGGCACCGACTGGCACAAAGAGTTCCTCGAGATTGCGCCCTACCTGATTGTGGTCTTCCGGCAGGACTACGGGCTCGCAGCGACGCCGGAGGGCGGCGAGCGCAAGGTGAAGCACTACTACGTGCAGGAGTCGGTGGGGATTGCCTGCGGGTTCTTGCTGGCGGCGCTGCACTGGATGGGGCTGGCGACGCTGACGCATACGCCCAGCCCGATGGGTTTCCTCAGTCGCATCTTGCAGCGGCCGCAGAACGAGAAGCCCTACCTGCTGATTCCGGTCGGCTATCCCGCTCCGGACGCCGAAGTCCCCGCCATCCCGAAAAAGACACTGGCAGAAGTAATGACGCTGGTGGCGTGAAATGCCGAGCCGTAGTTCCATCCGCAGCTTCTTCCCAGAATGGGAAGGTTTCCCGAAACGGGAAACCTCTCCCGCACCGCGAAACACTCATGCGCTCGGAGATGTAGGTCCCCCCCCACAGTAAGACCGCCTGCCCAGCGCAAATAAGCCGTTCGGCTAATTGACCTTTCGCTTTCACGAGTCTAGACGTGCACGTGGGCGCGCCCGGAAAGAAGTCACTCAAAAGAGGGTAATCTTATGCGCAGGCTAATTCTGTTTCTCGTTCTAGGCGGTGGTCGATCGAACCAACTACAAGTGTTATAGCCGCATTAGCGGGGGTCAACAGGCGGGGAGTGGCCTAGTAGGCTGCGGTCTAACTATCACCATGAATTGTTTCCCGCCTATCGCTACCGGCACCGCACTGGGCAGGCTCACCATTGATGGAGTGGGCGTAGAATGTCAGGAGTTTTGTTCCGAGCCGGAGTGTTTCAGGCAAAGACGGGTATGCAATAACACCACCATTTCCGTTACTATCAATGGGGTAACAGTGAGTGCCACGGCGCGGGAGGGCAGCACGGGCGCTTCGGTGGCGGCGGCCTTGGCTGGCGCGATCAACAACAATGCCACACTTTCGGCTATCGTCTATGCCACGGTTTCGGGCAATGTGGTTACCGTTTCCGCCGCCCAACCAGGGATGGAGCACACCTATCCCTGGAATAGCTCTTGCAGGCATAGTCTGTACTTCGGCGAGTGCGCCTTTGATGCGCTGCGCGCTCCGATTGCTACGCTCGCACCCTGAAGTTGAAAACTTTCCCGCCCAGCAATCCTCAAATAGCCATAGCAGGAGTTCTCTTCTTCTTTCTTTTTGCGCCCGGTCGAGAACTAGGCGCGCAGGAGGAATCCTCACCGCCCCAGTTGGAACTCTTTGCTCAGGCAGGGCTGTCGGTTTTTAACAAAGGTTTTCGGCAAGGCACGATCCAGGATCCGTCAACGGGGGAATTCGGTTTCGTTCAGAGACCATATTTCGTATTCTGCGACGGGGGGATTTTCGCGGGCGTTCGCTTCTATTTGACCCCTAGCAATGCCGTAGAGGCAATTTACTCGTACAGCCCGAATGATTGGAGGCTTAGGTTTGAAGAGACAACCGATTGGACCACCCGTACCGGTACGATCTTCTTGAAAATGCATACTCACCAATTGGCCTTCAATTATGTTCGGCCTCTTCCTGGCTGGGGCCGCTGGCAGCCGTTCCTCACCGGGGGCCTAGGTTTCATTGTCTACTCCGAGCCTTTTCAGGAAACAAGAAAATTCGCCGCGAACTTCGGCGGCGGAGTTGACCTCCGCCTTCATCGCCGCGTTGCCTTGCGCACGGAGACACGAGATTTCGTTAGTGGGCGTCAGAAAATTCCTCCCGGCCACGGGCGGACGATGCACAATCTTGTGCCCTCCGTCGGCCTGGCCTTCCGCCTCTTCTGAGTTAAGGCACCGTTCCTGGCACGAGCTGGGGCGGGCAGGGTTCTATCGGACGCAGGTAGCGGCGACAGATTCTTTCTCGCGGCCGGTCTTTGTCTGCAGGCAGAGGCAGATATGTGATCATAGCGCGATCTCAGTTATTATTAATGCAGCGACAGTGAGTGCGACGGCGCGGGAGGGCAGCACGGGCGCTTGGGTGGCGTTTGAGGCGCTGCGTTCGCCCAATTCTACGCTGGCCCCGGAATGAGGCGAGAATTTCACAAACTCGCCTTTCTGCTTTTGCTTGTCCTCGTAGGGGGGTCCAGTAGTCTGTGTAAGGCCGAGCAGCCCAACTTGCGATTTGAGTTTTTCGCTCAATTCGGGGGATCGTTCTTCACCAGCCAATCCGGCTTGTGGGTAATCCCCCAAGTGGATCCAAATACCGGTGAAGTCACTTTCTCTCCCACACTCCTAACGACTTCGCTGACCAAAAGCGGGCGGTTGTTCGCCGGTTTTCGCTACTACTTCCATGCCAACCAGGCGCTCGAGGCTGGTTACTCCTACAGCCCCAACGACCTCTTGGAACACCGGTCGCTAACGGGTTCTGTTTTCAGGAATGAGATTCAGGCCTCAACCCTCGCGTTCAACTACGTCAGGTATATGAGACGGGGCAGTCGCTAGCGCCCTTTCATCACTGGCGGACTTGGATTCGTCTATTTTCGCGGCCTGGACCCGCCAAGCAAAACTACGTTCACCCTCAACTTCGGGGGTGGCGCCGACATCCCGCTAAACGAAAAGCTCTCCATCCGCCTGGAGTATAGAGACTTCGTGATGGGACACCCTAAGGTAGTTTCTGCCTTTCCGGGTGGAGTTACCCATAACCAAGTACCGTCAGTCGGCCTCGTTTTCAAGTTCTGAAGTCATGGCCGCGGTACCCCGTGGGCTCACGGCCGGCCGACCCGCCTGCGCGTGCCGACCGAGGAACCTTTGGGCTGTTCCGCGGCGTTCATTTACCGATAGCTAGCATCTCTGATCGTCAGCCGGAAGAACTCGCCCTCCGCCTCAAACTGCTCCTGGCGGGAGCCCGCACAGCCATGCCGCACCAGCACGGCTTGCTTCCACGGGAGAATCGCTCGCGCGCATGCCGTCCCCAGTAAACTAGGCCGGGCGTTTTGTGAGGTGGAGAATGGAGATCGTGCGCTGGGAAAGCGTGCCGGCGGAGAAAATCCACGACGGCGTGGAGCGCCAAGTGATCTGGGGTGAAAAGGCCACGCTGGCGCGGTTCGCTCTTGCGCGAGGCACGCACATCTCGAAGCACAGCCATGCCGCCGAGCAATTCACTTGCGTGATCCGCGGCGTGATGCGCATGACGCTGGCGGGCCGGGAACTGGTGTTGCGCGTGGGCGACGTGCTGGTGGTCCCGCCGCACATCGAGCACGAAGTCTGGATAGTCGAAGATTGCGTGGTCATTGACTACTTCTCTCCACCGCGCGACGACTGGAAAGAAGGTCGCAGTCAGTATCTCGCCGGGCGCTGAGCGAAGCTGAACTCACGCGCGGAACTTCATCCTCCCGCCACAGCGCAGCGAGCGTAGTTCAGGGCTGGGAGGTGGCGGGGGCTTCGCAGAGGGCGGAGACCTGGCCGACCTGGGCGGGCGGGAAGAGCAGGACGACGCGGCGGTTGCGCTCCTCGGCGGCTTCGGTGTCGATGACCGGTTCGCGCTCGCCCTTGCCGATGACGGTGTCGCCGAGTTGCGCCAGCAGGTCGAGCCGCTGCGCCTGGCTGCGGCGGGCTGTGGCGTAGTTCATGCCGAGCAGTTGGTTGGCGACCGCCAAGCGGTTCTGGAAGATCTGGCGCATGGTGGGGTCGGTTTCGTAGCTCAGGCGCTCTTCGAGGAAGTAGCGGTTGACCGCCAGCGCCCGCTGCTCAGAGAGCCACTGGTTGTAGTCCTCCTCCCCCACGCGGTCGGTGTGGCCTTCGTAGCGGACTTCCGCTTCAGGGAAGAGCAGCAGACGCAGGACGGCGATCTTGGCGAGGTTCTCGCGAGAGACCGGGCGCAGGTCGTAGCTGCCGAGATCGAAGAGAATGTCGGAAGCCAGCGTAAGCACCATGTTGCCGCCCTGCTGGGTGAGCTGGCCGAGAGAGGAAAGCTGGCGGCGGAGTTCGGCGCAGATTTTGTCGCGGTCTTCGCTCAGGCGCACGCCAGCCCGCTGGGCGTCGGCGAGCTGTTGCTCGAGCAAGGCGATGCGCTCCCGCAGCGCCGCCATCTGGCTCTGCGACTCGGTCGAGCGGCGGCGCTCTTGGTCGAGGGCGGCTTCCAGTTGCTGGAGGCGGTCGCGCAGGCCGCCCAATTCGCGCTGCGCCTCCGCCAGCTTGGCGTTCAACTCTTCATTCGCGCGGCGCAGCTTTTCCGCCTCCTCGCGCAGCGGGGCCCCTTCGGCGCGCATGCGAGCCATTTCGTTGCGCAACTGCTGCGCCTCCGCGGTGAACTTGTTCAGCTCGCGCTCCAGTTGGCGGACGAAGATGCCGCCGACAGCGCCGAGGGCGAGCGCGCGGGCGTTTTCCGCCACCTGCACGGCGGTGCGGGCAAACTGGATGGCTTCCGAGGTGCTGCCCCCGGCCAGGCGGAAAGCTTCTTCGGCGTTTTTCAGATACTCGCGGGCTTGCGCCAGCGTGGCGCGCGTGCGCTCTTCGTCGGGCAAGGGTTCCTGGCCGGGCGTTGCGGGCACGCCGAGAATCCCCGCCTTCGACGCCAGTTCGACGGCTTTGCGCGCCTGCAGCAGTTCGTTGGGCACATCGAGGATGACGGGGGCGGGCGAGGTGTCATACGTGGTGTAGTGCGTGTAGAACAGGAGCTTGCCCGGAACCGGCAGAGCCTTGTTTTCGGTGACGATATTGTCCTGGTTCAGGCTGTAGAGGACGACGACGGAGCTGGGGTCATTGACGGCGAAGTCGGGCTCGGCGGTGACCATCAGCCAGAAGGTTTGAGACGGGGTGGTGACGTTGATGCTGACGGGCCCGCTCGCGTCGAAGGTGATCTCACCCAGGTTCAACGCCTCGCCGTCCACCGAGACCGCCCAGAGCACGTAAGTCAAGAAGTCGCGGCCGAAGCGCCGCGCCGGCTGGATGCCTTTGATCTCGCCGCGGTTGATGTCAATCTCCAGGAAGCCGGGGCGGCTCTCGACCTTCAGCCGCACGGAGGCCAGCGGCTCAATCCGCGTGCCCTTCATCTCCACCACGGTGGTGCCGCGCTGGCGGAAGCTGAGAACCTGCCCGCCGGGCTCGGTCACTTCCACCGCCTTCAGTTCGGGCAAGACCGGCTTGGGGGCGGGCGCCTGCGCAGGTTCCTGCGCGGCCGACAGGCCGGCGAGGAGCACGGCCAGGCTTCCGAGCACGGCGGGAAGAAATCGGCGGGTCATTCCTGTCTCCTGCTAGAGAATTTTCTTACCCAGAGCGGAGAGTGCCAGCTCGACGGCGAGTTCCGCCGTCTGGTTGCGCACGTCCCGCATCGGGTTGATCTCCACGACTTCCAGCGAGAGCATTGTACCCGTATCGGCAATCATTTCCATCGCCAAATGTGCCTCCCGATAGGTGAGGCCGCCGCGCACGGGTGTGCCGACCCCGGGGGCGAGGTCGGGGTTGAGGGCGTCCATGTCGAGGCTGACGTGGAAGCCGGCGGTGCCGGTGCTGGCGAGACGCAGCGCTTTCGTCATCACCGTGCGCATCCCGTGCTCGTCAATCTCGCGCATGGTGAAAACGCGGAGGCCGGCGCGGCGCAGGTTCCGCTTCTCGCCCCGGTCGAGCTCCCGCGCGCCCACCAGCGCGCAGTTCGCCGCAGCTACCTTGGGCGCAAAGCCGAGCAGGTGCGTGAGCGGGCGCGCACCCATCCCGAGCACGCAAGCAAGTGGCATCCCGTGGATGTTGCCGCTGGGGCTCGTCTCGGGCGTGTTCATGTCACCGTGGGCATCCATCCAGATGAGTCCGATGCGTTGGCGGCGCGGCCGGAAATGAGCGGCCACGCCGGCGAGCGTGCCGATGGCGATGGAGTGGTCGCCGCCCAGCACGAGCGGGAGGCGACGCTCCCCCAACGCCTGCGCGACCTGCCCGGCCAGTGCCTTGCAGGTTTCGGCGATGGGCCGGAGGTATTTGATCCGCTGCGCGCCGCTGGGAATCTCTTCCGCGACTCGCACGGGGAGATTGCCGCAGTCCTCGACGCGGTAGCCGAGCGCGGCAATGCGCGCGCCGAGCCGCGCCACGCGCAACGCCGACGGCCCCATGTCCACTCCCCGGCGGTCCTGACCCAAATCCATTGGGACGCCCAGGATGCGAATGCGGCGCGGCATACGCTAGGGGTAGATGCGGTAGAGCAGGCGGGGGAAAGGGATGGTTTCGCGGACGTGCTCGATGCCGGCGATCCAGGCCACCGTGCGCTCGACGCCGAGGCCGAAGCCCCCGTGCGGCACGCTGCCCCAGCGGCGCAGGTCGAGGTACCACTGGAAGGCCTCTTCGGGCAGCTTCTGTTCGCGGATGCGGTTGAGCAGAAGATTGTAGTCGCTCACGCGCTGGCTGCCGCCGATGATTTCGCCATAGCCTTCCGGCGCAATCATGTCCATACAGAGCGCGAGCTCGGGATTCTCCGGGTCGGGTTCCATATAGAAGGCTTTGGCCTTGGCCGGATAGCGATGGACGATGACGGGCTTCTCGTAGTGCTTGGAGAGCGTGGTTTCGTCGGCCCCGCCCAAGTCGTCGCCCCACTCGATCTGGCTGCCGTGCTCGCGCAGGAGTTTTACCGCGTCGTCGTAGCGCAGGCGGGGAAAGGGAGGCTCGATGTGGGCGAGCTTCGCGGTGTCGCGTTCCAGCGTCTCGAGTTCCCGTGCGCGGCGCGCGAGCACCGCCTGCACGGTATGCGTTACCAGATCTTCGCCCAGCTTCATCAAGTCGTCCAGCGTTGCGTAGGCCACTTCCGGCTCCACCATCCAGAACTCCGTCAGGTGGCGCCGGGTCTTCGACTTCTCGGCGCGAAAGGTGGGCCCGAAACAATAGACCTTGCCCAGCGCCGCGGCTGTGGCCTCGACATAGAGTTGTCCCGACTGCGTCAGGTAGGCCTTGCCGAGGTCGAAGTACTCGAGCTCAAACAGGGTGGTGGTGCCTTCGCAGGCGGCAGGGGTGAGGATGGGGGCATCGGTGAGGATGAAGCCGCGCGAGTCGAAGAATTCCCGGATGGCGCGGATGACCTCGTGGCGCACGCGCAGCAGAGCGGCCTGCCGCGGCGAGCGCACCCAGAGGTGGCGGTGGCTGAGCAGGAAGTCCGGCCCGTGTTCCTTGAGCGCAATCGGATAGGGCGTGGCTTCGGGCACGCGCTGGAGGACTTCGATTCCGGTCACCACGATTTCATAGCCGCCCGGCGCGCGCGGCTCGCGGCGAATGCGCCCGTGGACGCGGAGGCTCGACTCCTGCGTCAGCGCGCGCGCGGTCTCCCAGACGGCGGGCGTAACTTCGGCCTTCGACACCACGCCTTGCAGGAGTCCGGTGCCGTCGCGGAAAAGGGGAAAGAGAATTTTTCCCGATTCGCGCAGGTTGTAGAGCCAACCCTGAAGGGTAACTTCCTCGCCTTCGTGGCGGGCGACCTCTTCAATCGCAACGACGGCCATTAGGAACGAGCCTTCGCGGGTGCGCTGGCACGCAGGGTTTCCTGGAAGCGGGCAAAGACTTTGAGAGCTTCCTCCAGCGGCTGGGGGAATTCGCCGTGGTCGCGCAACTCGAGTTGCAGAGGAAAGTCGCCGCGGGCCTGGGCGAGTGCGTGCAGGGTGGCCTTCCAGTCAATCGTGCCCTGGCCCGGAAACAGATGGTCGTCCTTGTCGCCGTGGTTGTCGTGGAGGTGGGTCGAAACCACCAGGTCGCGGAGCGCCTCGAACTCGGTCACCACCCCGTCGCCCAGATGAGCGTGCCCGCTGTCAAAGCAGACGCGCAGGTCGGTCAGGTGCGTGTAGTCGCGGAAGTAACGGAGCTTTTCGGGGCGGGAAAGTTCGTTTGGGATGTTTTCGAGCAGAATCTCGACGCCCCGCTGCTTGGCATAGACGAGCAGGGGCTCCAGGCTGGCGAAGGCAGCGTCGAACTTGGCGATGTCATATTTTTCGTGCGCCACACCCAGATGCTGGACCAGGTAGCGGAAGGGGATGTGCTCGGCCACGTCGAGCGCCCGCTTGATTTCCTCGACCGACTCGAGCCGGCGGTGACGGCCGGTTTCCGCGATGTTAATGGCAGCGCCGGTGGTGCGGCCCCAGCTGTAGTCTTGATGGAGCGGCGAGTGCAGCGAGCGCAGCTCGAGTTTGTGGTCGGCGAACCACGCGGCAAGCTCGCGCACCTGCGCTTCGTCGGTGTAATCAAAGTGTTGCTTGGCGCAGAAAATCTCGACCGCGGGGATGCCGGCGCGCTCAATCGCGTCCAGGGTCGTGACCGAGAGCTTGTGATTGACGAAGAGATGAGTCGAGAGCGCCTGCTTCATCGGTTCGTTCCTGTGGAGGCGGCCGCAGTCGGCGCGCCCGAAACCGGCACGCGCTCTAGCCCCAGTGCCACCGCGCCGCGGCGCGCGTCGCCCACCCCCGTGAGCTCGCGTGTTGCGGGCGCGATCTCGATGGCATTCAGCGCCCCGAAGCCGCGTTCCCTCCACTCAATCGTGTGACCGCGCGCCTCCAGCGTCCGTGCCAGCCCTTCGTCGAAGCCCGTTCTCTCCAGCACCAGCTTGTCCGGCATCCATTGATGATGATACCGCGCCCGCTGCACGGCCTGGGGGAGATCCAGTCCGAAGACGAGCCGGTTGAGCAGCGTCAGCAGCACCGAGTTGATGATGGTTGGGCCGCCCGGCGCGCCCAGGACCAGCACGGGCTGGGCGTCGCGCACCACAATCGTCGGCGTCATCGAGGAGAGCGGCCGCTTGCGCGGCTCGATCCGGTTGGCTTCGCCCTGCACAAGTTCCGCGCTCGCATTGGCCGCGCCGGGCTTGGCGGCAAAGTCGTCCATCTCGTTGTTCAACAGGAAACCGAGGCCAGGCACGGTGACGCCGTTGCCGAAGAAATCGTTGATGGTGTAGGTGTTCGCCACGGCGTTGCCGACGGCGTCCACCACCGAGAAGTGCGTCGTCTCCTCGCTCTCGCGGCCGCCCGCCACCGCCGGCGTCGCTTCGTAGGGGGCGGGGTCGGGCAGCGGCAGGTGGGCGCTGGGCGTGGCGCGAGCAAAGTCAATCGTGGCGCGGTGCGCGGCGGCGTAGCGCGGGTCGAGCAAGGCGTCCACGGGGATGCGCGCGAAGTCGGGGTCGCCCAGGAAGCGCGCCCGGTCGGCAAAGGCCCGCCGCATCACCTCGACGATGAGATGGACGGTGCCGGCATCGTCAAGGCGCGCGTCCGGGGGAAGGAGAGGGTCGAGGATGTTCAGCATCTCGAGCAGAGCCACGCCGCCCGAGCTGGGCGGGGGAGCGGTGAGGATTTCGTAGTCGCGAAAGCTGCCCCGCAGCGGCTCGCGCAGCCGTGCCCGGTAGCGGCGCAAGTCTTCGAGAGTAAACAGCCCGCCCTGCGCACGGTTTTCTTTTGCCAGCCGCTTGGCAATCGAGCCTTCATAGAATTCTTGCGCGCCGCCGCGCGCAATTTTCTTGAGCGTCTTGGCAAGATTCTTCTGTCTGAAGATTTCTCCCGGCGTGTAGAAGCGTCCCTTGCGGAGAAAAATCTTGCGGCTTTCGGGGAATCGTTCCAGGCGTTTTGCCGCCCGGCGGAAGTCTTCCGCCAGGCGCTCGCTCAGGGGGAAGCCGTTCTCGGCCAGGCGAATGGCCGGCTCCATTACTTCGGGGAGTGACATTGTGCCGAGCGCGCGCAGGGCGAGCTCCATTCCGGCCACCGTTCCGGGCACGCCCGCCGCCAGCCAGCCGAGCGTGCTGCGTTCGGGGACGAAGTTGCCCTGCGCATCGAGATACATGTCCCGGCGCGCGGCCAGCGGCGCGACTTCGCGGTAGTCAATGAAGAAGGTTCCGCCGTTGGCCATCCGCACGAGCAGGAAGCCCCCGCCGCCGATGTTGCCCGCTCCGGGGTGAGTCACGGCGAGCGCAAAGGCGACCGCCACGGCCGCGTCCACGGCATTGCCGCCCCGGCGGAGGATTTCGATGCCGGCTTCGACCGCGTGGCGCTCATCCGCCACCACCATCCCGCCCTGCGCGCGCGCCACCGACGGCTCGGCGGACAGAAGAGACGGAGCCGGCGTCAGGAGGAGCGCCAGGAACGCTACGCAGGTGCTGCGAGAAAACTGCATTGCGGGTTCTGCTGTGAAACGGAAAACAGACTGTAGTCGAAAGGTCGCGGAGCGTCAAGGCAAGCAACGGCGCAGAAAAAATGAATGGCGCCCGGGAGGGCGCCACTCCTTCAAGCTAGCAGCTTAGATGCCTTACGGCCGCGGCGGCCGACCGCCGGGGCGACCACTCGGCGGGCCGGGACGCGAACTGGGCGGACCGCTGGCCCCCCGGCCAGAGGCGCTGCCTCGCGCTCCGGCATCTGCCGGGCGGCCTGCCTGGACATCACCCGCGCGCGTGCGGGCCAGAGCTTCCGTGGCGGCCATATTGCCGTGGCGGGACTTTTCGATGGCGCGCTCGATGGCCGGCCGCGCCTGGTCGGGCACGCGATCCAGCAGGCCTTCGAGCACGGCGGTGTGTTTGCTGGTGGCGGCATCCACACGCTCCAGCACGCTCACCGCATCGCCCGCATCCACCTGCCCGTTCTCAATGGCGCGGTTGATCTCTTCCGTATTGCCGGCGATCTGCTCGGCGGCACGCCCAACGGTGGCGTTGTCGCCGCGTGCCTGCGCGCGCTCGGCGTGGCGCAGCAGGGCCTCGTTTCGCTCGAGCGCCCGGCGCGTGCTGCGTTTGTTCAGGGATTCATCACCGAGGTTTACCTCGCTGTGCTTGAGCACGGCTTCCGTCGCGGTGTCGTGCCCGCGGCGGGAAACCTCCAGAGCGCGCTCAATGCCGCGGCAACCCTGATGGGCTTCCGCTGTCCCGCACTGGAAGCGGGCGAAGATACCTTCGAGTACCGCCACGTGCTTCAAGGTGGCCTGATCCACGCGCTCGGCGACGTCGAGCGCGTCGTTCTCATTCACCTGCCCGCTCTCAACGCGCTGCTGTAGTGTGCGAGCCTGCGCGGCGAAGTCGTTCACGTTGCGCTCGACGCCCGCCGTGTCGCCTCGCTGCTGCGCCTTCTCTGCGGCCTTGAGAAGCTTGTCCTGTGCCTTGATCGCTTTCTGCGCAGCCTTTTCCGTCAGAGGAAGCTCCTCGGCCGCCAGCGCAACCGCCAGAGCGAACACGACTGCGGTCGCCAGTACAAACCATCTCGTGCGTCTCATCCTTCCTACCTCCGGTTGGTGTCCTGCCCTCGTCTTTCTAAGAACCACATCGTGGGGCCGAGGTTGCCCGGTCCTCAATGGTACGCCCGGGCTAGCAGTACCCCGAGTACCAAAAAGCGGGACGCGCGCCCGCTCAGCCGCGCAGGCTGCGCGCGGCCTCGACGATGACGCCCATCTTGCCGACGGCTTCCTCGACCGTGCGGGTCTTCAGCCCGCAGTCGGGGTCGAGCCAGACTTGTTCCTTGGGTAACACCTCCAGCGCCTGCTGGACGCGCTGGCGCACGGTCTCGACCGGCTCGACGATGTGGGAGTGCGAGTCGGTGGCGCCGAAGCTGATGTCCTTGGTGAAGGGATGCTGGCGGAAGAGCGCCAGCATATCGAGGCCGCTGTTTGTCATTTCCAGATCGAAGTTGTCCACCGGCAGCTCGAGCATCTGCGGGTAGATGTGCTCGAAGGCGCCATAGCAGGCATGGGTGATGAAGTAGGCGGGAAGATCGTGGGTCACTGTTCGCATGGCTTCGATGACGATGGGCAGCTCTTCGGGGCGCACGGAGAGGGCGGGCTCATCAATCTGGATGATCTTGCAGCCAGCCGCGACCAGCGCCTCGACCTCTTTGCGGATGACGCCCGCCAGCGCCAGACAGGTGCTCTTGCGGTCGGGATAGAATTCGTTGAACGACCAGTCCATCACCGTGTAGGGGCCGGTCAACATTCCTTTCACCGGTTTCTTCGTCAGTCCTTGCGCGAACTTCCACCATTCGACGGTGATGGGCCGCTCCCATTTCACTTCGCCGGTGATCACCGGCTTGCGGTAGTAGCGGTTGCCGTAGCTGCGCACCAGCCCGCCGGTCTGGAACCCGGGAAGGTTCTCAGCGAAGTAGGCCACCATGTCGCCGCGGTACTGCTCGCCGTCCACGAGCACATCCACGCCCAGCTCTTCCTGCTTCTCGATCCAGAAGGCGGTGGCCTTCTCTTCGAGTTGCTGGAGTTCGGCGGCGGTGATCTTGCCGCGGGCAAAGTCGGTGCGGGCGCGGGCGACGAAGTCGGGCTTGGGGTAGCTGCCGACAGCCGTCACCGGCAGCAGCGGGAGTTCGATACCGAGTTGGGCGAGTTTGGCGCGGCTCATTTGGTCACGGCTCGGACGGCGGCGCGGATGGCGGCCATCCGCTCCAGTTTGGCAAAGGCGCGGTCGCGGGGCAAGTACTCGAGTCCGCAGGAAGGATTCAGGTAGCAGAACTCGGCGCGCACGCGGGGGAGGATGCGATCGATCTGTTGGGCAATGCTGTTGATGTCTTCGAGCTTGGTGTTGCGGCCGTCAATCAAACCGATGCCCAGCGCCTTGCTCGGCCCGCCCATGACAATCTTGTTCACCAGCTTCGGGTTGTAGGTGAAGTCCAGCCCCAGAACATCAATCGGGAGTTTCTGCAGGCGTTCATAGAGAGGCGAGGGGTCGCCAAAATAGACGTAGAGCGCCAAGCGCGCCCGGCCCTTGTGGTGAGCAAGGAATTCGATGGCGCGGCTGAACAGCGGGTAGTCGGTCGGGTGTTTCAGGATAGCGGGCTCATCGAGTTGGATGAGCTCGGCGCCCCCCGCCGCCAGCGCTTCCAGTTCCGGTGCCAGGCACTCGGCATAGGCGTGCACGAGGGACTCGAGCCGTTGGTAGGCAACGTGCTCGACCAGGCTGGCGCGCGCCAGCGTATAGGGTCCCGTCAGCACCGGCTTGACCGGCTTGGGCGAAACCGACTTGGCAAACGCAAACTCGGGAAGGATGATGCCTTCTTTCCGGCTCAGCGGGCCCTTGACCACGGGTTGGCGGAAATAGAAATTGGTGTCGAAGAAGCGCAGCAGGCCGTTGATTTCGACGCCCGTGAGTTTTCCGGCCAGATGAGAGATGGGGTCGTACCAGCGAATCTGGCCATCGGTGACGAGGTCGAGGCCGGCGCGCACCTGTTCTTCGATGGCGGCGCGCACGGCGGTATCTTCGGCCGCCCCGAGGTGCTCGGTCGTCTTTTCGCCGCGCTCCAGAGCGGCAATCATGCGGCGGACTTCCTGCTGCTCGGGCGCTTCGCCGATGCGCGGATAACTACCCGTGTTCGCCAGGAGCAGTCTCATCACTTCAATTCTACTGAGGATTAGGCAGGCTTGGGAGGCAAAAAGCGAACCTCTGTGTCAAAAGACAACATGGGGAGGAGACGGTCTGCGCTACTGAGGGTGGGTGGTGCGAATCACCCACTGGTCGTCTTTACTCCCAAGGAACGTGAACCCATTCGGGGTGTAGCAGGCCAAGGCACCCCCGATTTCGGGGGTATCAACGTAGTGCGCAATTGTTTCTCCCGTGTGCCAATCTGCGACTGCGAATACATGGCGCTTGAATCTCCCGGAGGCGTGCCTTTCAACAAACATGACGACTACTTTGCCTGCCGCCGCTTGCATTGTTATAGCGCGCGCGTGCTCCGCAGGGGGTGTTATGACAAGTCGCCGCACTACGTCCCCTCTGGGGGAAACCACGTATATGAGTGGCTTCGAAGTAGCACGCATTAGGTAGATATTCCCATCCTCCGCAGCCACCGCATTTCCTTCGCTCAGGGCGCGCCTGAACTCAGCGACTGGCAGCCTCTGCGGAGTCTCGCCCAGCTTAGGTTCGGCTCCCTGCTCTGCCTCGACATCATCGGGGAGTGTCACTTCGGCAACCAGTGCTCCGTGTCGGTCGAAGATTCCCGTGAAAGGCTTCCCACCAGCTTGAATATCTGCATTTGTTTCAGTGAGCTTTTCACCCGAGGCGAGGAATTCTCCGGACAAGAAGACTGCCAGTTGTGCTGGCTGGAAAAACGCTTCCAGTTTGATTGTGGAGTCATGGTCCCCGTCAGATTCATACCCCACGATTACCTGTTCGACCTTGAGCGGCTGTTCTCTGATCACTCTATTTGCAACCAAATAAACCTTGCCCCGCAAGTCCACAGCAAAATCATCGAATGTACCCGCGTTTTCGAATCCAGGAGCCGCTTCAAGCCGAAACTCGGCAGTTCGCTTTCCCTCCCGTGAAATCCTCATTACAGGTGACGCTAAATGGCGACCAACGGGATCCGTATAGCGCACGTACAGATTGCCCCGCGAATCACACTTGATCGGATGCATGATGGCCACGGCGTCTTCGGCACTGATGGGGACAGTTTCTCTGACTCGGAGGAGCAGTTCAGGCGGTTGCTGGGCCGACAGAGCCTGAGTAAAGCCAATGACGATCAGCAGGAGGGCAGCGCTCCGCCGTGAGGAATGGGTTTTCCTCATAAGCGTGTCAGTGCTTTGCCTTGCCCTGCTTCTGACCGCCAACGAATAGAGCGGAAGGCACGTAACCTCCCCGACAACTGGGGACATAGAGGCGCGCCGAGAACCCCGTGTCAGCCACTCCGGTCCCCGTCTGGGGAGCGACTGCACAGGGTCCGCCACAATTCCCCATTGAGCATGCGCTCCCCACGAAACACCTGCTGCCACACTGAACTCAGTCACACGCCCCGCAGCAGTTGATTTCGCTGTCGAGGCCCTGACAGGCAAGCACCGTAACCTCCTCACCGCATCTGCAGGTGACGGATTTAGAGGTCAATCGCGGACATCCAGCCATGCTGTGCAGCGGCCATAAGAACGCTACGGCCAACACACCGACAATAGACGCAAGTTGGGTCTGCTTCTTCATTGGAGTCCCTCGGCCGGAAATTTCTGGGTAATTTTACCCCCCCCCGGTGAGGGGTTTGTCAAGCAGAATCATGAAGCTCCGTTGTTGGAATGGCTGGCGGTCTCGCTCAGGAATTGCCCACTACCTCAGCGGCAAAAGCCGACCTCTTTTTCTCGTGTCGACGGCACGGCGAGAGCGGTGCCCTCACGAGCGCTGGCTAAAATGAAACCCTAGCAGAATCTCATTATCCCGTCAGCTCAACGCGAACCGAGCTCCGGATGAGCTTGGCGGCATGGGCGCGGTCGAGAAGTTCCTGGATGGCGCGCTGGCCGGTTTCGCCGCAGTCGAGCGTCCACTGATTCACATACATTCCGACGAACTTGTCGCCCAGCTCGCGCGGCATTCCGCGGCCGAACTGGAGGGCGTAGTCAAGCGCTTCCTTCCGGTGGTCGAGGGCGTAGCGGATGCTGGCTTCGAGCACGCGCGCGATGCGGTGGACAAGATCGAGCGGCAGGTCGCGCCGCACCCCATTGCCGCCCAGCGGCACGGGCAAGCCGGTCTCGCCTTTCCACCAGGCGCCGAGATCGGCGAGGGCGTGCAGGCCTGCGCCGGCATAGGTCAGTTGCCCTTCGTGAATCAACAGGCCGATGTCCACCTCGCCAGCGCGCACGGCTTCCGGGATGCGATCGAAGGCGAGGGTAACGGTCTCGACTCCGGGCGCATAGAGTTGAAGCAGCAGATAGGCGGTGGTCAGCTTGCCCGGGATGGCAACCTGATGGCCTCGAAGGTCCGGAAGCGGCTCGCGGGCGACCAGCAGCGGCCCATAGCCGTCGCCGAAGCTGGAGCCGCAGCGCAGCAACCGGTAGCGGTCAGCCAGATAGGCGTAGGCGTGGAAGGAAATCGCTGTGATGTCGTAGGCGGACTGGAGGGCTTTCTCATTCAGCGTTTGAATGTCGGCGAGCACATGTTCGAACCGCAGGCCGGCGGTGTCGAGTCCGGTCTTCGCCGCGTGTGCCAGAGCGTAGAACATGAACGCGTCATCCGCATCAGGGCTGTGCGCGAGCGTGAGGGTGCGCGTGGCCGCGGCCATCGTCAAGGGACGTCCACCTCGGTCATGATGTTGTCCCAGTGCCGGGCGGTGATCTCCCAGCGACGTTGCTCGGCGCGGCGGTGCGCGTCCGAGTCAGGATAGAGCCTTCGCTCGATGGCCTCCTGCTCGGCGCGGTTACCCAGCGCGGTGAAGTCGCGATAGACGAGAATCACCTTGTAATCCCAGGCCGGGCCGCCCTGATGGAGGAAAGGCCGGTAGATGACGATGCGCTGGATGCTGCCGAGTTTCTGCCGCTCGCGCAGGATAGGCAGGTGTTCCTTGGTGTAGAGCGCGAACCACTCCTCTGCCTTGCCCGGAGCCAGTTGGTAGTAGCTTTCGACGACGGGCTGCAAGGGCGTTTCCGGCGGCGCTGGCCGGCTGAGGAGCGGAACGGCCAGGGCTGCGATCAGCAAAGAAGAAAGAAGAACACGTGGCACAGCTATCCTCCTCTGGGATTTCAGTTGGCTTCCAGGACTTGATCTTCCTGCCCGCAGGCCGCTCAGCTTCCTCGCCGGCGCTCCAGCGCCCACCAGGAGGCCGGCAAGCAGACTCCCACGAGCATCATCTTGATGACTTCGCCCGGAACAAACGGCAGCAGGCCGGCTTGCACGGCCTGCAACCAACTCACTCCCGTGACGTACTTCAACCAAACCGTCCCGTAGCTGAAGATGACGGCTTCGGCGGCGAGCAATGCCCCGACGAGAGTGGTGACCCGGCGTTCGAGAGACGTCTCAAGCACCTTGCCCACCAGAAACGCAGCCAGCGGGCACGCCCAGAGGTAGCCCGCCGTCGGCCCCAGCAGCCGCGCCAGCCCCGGCGCGCCCACGGGGGCAAAGACCGGCAAGCCGACGGCGCCTTCCGCCAGGTAGAGCAGCAGCGCCGCCGCACTCCGCCGCGATCCCAGTGTCGCCCCCAGCAGCAGCACGGCGAACGTCTGCCCCGTAACCGGCACGGGGCTGAACGGCAGCGGCAGCGCCACCTGCGCGCAGAGCGCCACGAGCACACTTCCCGCCGCCACCAGCAGCACGTTCTGCGCGAAGCTGGCGCGCGGCAGAATAGCTTCGAGCAAAATCGCCTGCGAAGGTGAAGCTTTCATCGTCAGCACTTTTCCTCTGGTTCGCTTCCCGGCGAACCCGGATTCTACACCAGCCGGGGCACAGCGTGTGCAGGGAAAAATCAGGCCGCGTGATACAATGCGCGGAGCTGTTCGCAGGGAGCGTCCACGCATGCGCCGAATCCTGATGCTCGGGCTGTTCGCGATCCTCGTGGCGTGCGGCCAGCGGGCGGATCAGCAAGAGCTCGAGCGGCTGCGGCAAGAGAAAGCCACGCTGGAAGCCGAGACCGAGCGCCTCCGCGGCGAAATCCGCCGTCTGCGCGGCCAGCCGGAAACGTCGAGCGCCGTCGCGCAGTTCTTCGCCAACGACCCGCGCGCCGGCACGCTCGCCGGGCTGACGCCGGGGGATCCGATTGAGAAGGCGCGGCTGCTCTTCGGCCGCGAAACCCGGATGAATGTGGACGGACGCGAGCGTCGCTCGGACTACGAATGGGAGTTGCCCGGCGTCACCCTTCGGCTGGGTGCCGACGACAACGGCCGCATCTTCCGCATCGGCGTCGTCGTGGACACCAGCCAGCCGCCGATCATCGCGACGCTCGAGGGCATCACCATCGGCAAGGACACCTTCTTTGATACTGACAAGCGGTTCGGGCGGGCGCTCTGGACGAACCTGCACATCTGGGGCGTCAACAACATCTACACCGTGGCACAGACTCTGCCGCGCGGGGAAGGGCGCGCGTGGCAGTTGCAGCTTGCCTATGAAGTTCCCAAGGAACTTTCGGCCGAGCAACTGGAGCGCATCCGGGTGGAGGTGGGCAAGAACCGCAACGTCGGCTACCTGATGCAGTTTGTCGGCGACCGCCTCCCCTACTTGATTGTCCTGGAAGAACCCCGCTGAGCAAAAAAGAAATTCGAAACTCGAAAATCGAAAAGCGGTCAGGAACCGGGCGAGGGGACGGTATAGCGGCGGAGGAGGGCGGGGAGGGTGGCAGAGAATTTCGAGCGGGGGAGAACTGCGTCGCAGCCGGCGGCGCGGGCTGCCTGCTGCACTTCTACTTGTACGTGCGAGACGAAGCCCACCACCGGAACGGACCCGAGCGCGGGGTCGCTCTTGAGCTGTTGGATGAGGGCAACGGCATCGGCGGAGGTGGCGTTGAGGTCGAGAATAATCACGGCAGGCCGAGCTTGAGTCAATCGAACGGAGGTGAAATCGGCGGGGCGGATGATCTCGCTTTCGAGGCCGACTGACTTGGCCGCGTCGAGAATTTTGGCGGCGAAGAAGAGGTCGTCCAGGACGGCGACGGCTTTCGCCGCCACTACTTTCCCTGTTCGTCCCGGCCGACGCCAGCTCCGACCGGTTCCTTCTCCTCCGCGCCCTCGCGGTAGCCCTTCTTGAAGCCCTCGACCATCTGCTTGCCGGTGCCGCCGAGTTCCTTCACCAGCATGCCGGCAAACTTCCCCAGCGTCTCGGCCATCTCGGCAAATGCTTCTTTGCCCATCGCGTTCTCCTCTCTTACTTCTCGTCGGTGGGACCGCGGCCGCGCAACCGATCATACGCGGTCACGTGGCAGGTGGTTCCCAGCGACTCGTTGTAAAAACTCGGAATCCCGAGAATCGTGCGCAACTCTTCCGTCACCTTGTGCAGTTCCTTCAACTCGTCGGCCACCACCGGGACGCGCGGAGTCTTCCCCGGCTCGGGGCTGGCGTCGCCCAGCAGCCAGAATTTCTGATAGCCGGCATCCCAGAGCCGCGCCAACTGCCCGCGGATGAGATAGCCGGGCGGCTCCTGCAAACGCAGCTTCCTCTTGCGGTCGCGCACGAAAACTGCCGCCACGTTGTGCTTGCTGGCCTGCACGCGGCCGTCCGTGAGCTCCGTGCACTCGAAGCCGTGCGTGCGCAGCTTCTCGAGCACTTTCTTGTCGAACAAATAGTCAGCGAGCGGCCACATCCCAATTCCGAGTCTAGCTGAGGCGGCCAACCCAGGCAAGCCAGCCCGGGCCGCGAAGAGATTTGTCTTTGCCGCGTGGTGGTGGATGTGGTAGTGTGCGCAACGACAGGGCAGGTTTCAGTTTGGGCAGTTCCGAAAAGACCGAGGCGCGAGGCATACCCTGAAGATTACACTCATCGAACCCCCTTCCACGATTGATGGCCGACTGGATGGCAAGCTCGCCAAAGACATCTACTCGCTGCTGAAGTTCCCGCCCCGCGGGCTTCCCACGCTGGAGGCGCTCTTGCGCCAGCGGGGTTACACCGACGTGGTGTCGATTGACCCGGAATACAACCCGGGCACGGACGGCCGCCTGACGCCGGCGCAATGGCAACGCCTGGCGGAGTCCGACGTGGTCGGCATCTCTGCCATCACCCGCACGGCCAACCAGTCCTACGAATTGGCCGACCGCATCCGCACGGCGAACCCGCGCGCCCACATCGTCTTCGGCGGCCCCCACACCACCTCGTTGCCCGAGGAGGCGCTGGCGCACGGCGACAGCGTAGTCTTGCACGAGGGCGATTTCACGATCTTGGATCTGCTGGCGCGGCTGGAGGAGAACCCGGCGCGCCCGCACCTGGAGGCGGTGGCGGGCCTCTGCTATCGCGGCGCGAACGGCGAACTCTGCCGCACGGCCGAACGCCCGTTCCTCACCAGCGAGGAGCTCTCGCGCCTGCCATTCCCTGTGTTTGCCCCGGAAGTGCTGCGGGGGATGACGTGCAACGTCATCACCACGTCGCGTGGCTGCCCCTTCGAGTGCGAGTTCTGCGATGTGATTGTGAATTTCGGCAAGCAGTTCCGCTTCCTCGACGATGACACCACCGTCGCCCTCATCCGCCACGCCCTCTCGTATTCTCGCAAGCCGATCTTTTTCGGCGACGACATCTTCACCGCCAATCGCGCGCGCATCAAGCGCGTGCTCACGCGGCTGTTGGAGCTGGGGGTGAAGATGCCGCGCTGGTTCGCGCAGGTGCGGATCGAGTCGGCCCAGGACCGCGAGCTGCTCCAGCTCATGAAGCGCGCGAATTGCTCCACCGTCTTCATCGGGCTGGAATCCATCAACCCGGAAACCTTGAAGCTCTACCACAAGCACGCCACGGTCGAGCGCAACCGCGAGGCGATTGAGAACTACCACGCCGCCGGCATCAAAGTGCACGGGATGTTCGTGCTCGGCTCGGATGCCGACACCGTCGAAACCATCTGGGAAACCTACCGCTTTGCGCAAGAGATGCGCCTGGACACGGCGCAGTTCTTCTCCTTGACCGCGGTGCCGGGCCCGCCGCTGACGCAGCGGCTGGAGCGGGAAGGCCGCGTGCTCTGCCGCGGCCAGTGGCATCTGTTCGACGCCCAGCACACGGTGGTCGTGCCCAAGCTGATGTCGCCGGTCGAGTTGCAGATGGGTGTGTTCAAAGCCTCGGTCGAGTTCTACTCCTTGCGCGAGGCCTTTCGCCGCCTGTTCAGCGGCGACCACCGCTGGTACAACTTCCTCATCCGCATCCAGGGACGCTATCTCGCCCGGCAGATCATCCGCGACAACCGGGAATATCTCGAGTCGCTCGAGATTCTCCACAATTGGCACCGCCAGCTGGAGCGGGAGGCGCAGGAGTTGAGCCAGCGCGTGCGCAAGGTGGTGAGCGAACTTGGGGTTTCGCTGGAGACGAAGCGGGTGCGCGCCCGGAGCTATCTGCAGGAGGCGATGAAGAAACTTTCCGAGAGCGCGCACCACCTGCCGGAGGAGTACAAGACCTACGCCAGCGGCTTGGTTGACCGCACGCTGGCGCAACTGCACAAGCACCTCGACGCCTTCCTGGCGTCAGCCTCGTCCCCGTCGGGCTCGATCGGGCGCGAGCCCACCGTCAGCCAAGCCTGAAGTCTACTCTCGTCTTCTCCCTCGAGGTTGCGGCAGCGGAAGTGTTCTGCTAAAATTTATTTTTTGTGAAGAAAGGCAAATGAAGGCTGGCATCCATCCCGAATACCACGAAGTCATGGTTTCCTGCGCCTGCGGGAACACCTTCAAGACCCGCTCGACGCACAAAGGCGACATCCGCCTGGAAATCTGCTCCGCCTGCCACCCCTACTTTACCGGCAAGATGAAGTTCGTCGACACGGCCGGGCGCGTCGAGCGCTTCCAGCGCAAGTACGGCCCGACGGTAGCCCAGCCCGCCACCAAGACTGCGGCCAAACCCGCGCCCAAGCCCGCCCCCGCCAAGAAGTAGCCTGAGGGTGCGCACACCTCTACTTTGTCATTCTGCGCGAAGCGAAGAATCTGCTAGTTTAGATCCTTCCCTTCGTTCAGGATGACTTCGTAAGAGGGCTTGCCGGCGCTACCAAGAGTTGGGTAGACTCGCCGGCGGACGGGCATCCCATCGATGGTCGAGACGGCGCCGCCGCGCGTCACCCTGCGGAATTGTTTCTCCCGCCCCTACGATTCAGCTATCGCCGCCGCCCGCACTTGCTATTCGCCTACCATCGTCACTCCCGAGCAGGTTACCGACAAGCAACGGGTGACGATCGGCGCCGCCACCTTCTTCGGCGGCCACCACACGGTCTACCAGCACGCCCACTTCGAATTCGGCCTGGAGAACGTCAGCCGACAGTTCGTCTGGAGCTTCCTCCACAGCCATCCCTTCTACAACTCCGAGCAGCAGTCCCAGCGCTACGTGCGGCTTGACCGCGTGCAGGCCTACGTGCCGCCGCTCGCGGGCGAAGCGCGCCAAGTCTACGAAGCCGCCATCGAGCGCGCCTGGGAAACCTACCGGAAGCTGAGCGAACTGCTCAAGCCCGACACGCACGCCATCCTGGCCGACATCTGGCATCTCTCGGAGATGTCCCACGAGCGCCGACTGAAGAAGGTAAAGCAGCAGGCGGAAAAAAAAGCTATTGAGATCGCCCGCTACGTCCTGCCCGTAGCGGCCTTCACCACCCTGGTGCACACGCTGAGCGGCATCACGCTCCACCGGCTCTGGCGGATGCAGCGCGCGGGCGACACCCCCCAGGAAGCTGCGCTTGTCGTCCAGCAGATGGTCGCGCGGGTGAAAGAAGTCGACCCGCAGTTCTTTGAGCGCGTCGGCGTCGAGCCGTTGGGCGATGAGGAATTGCCGGAACGGAATTTCATCCAGCAGCCGAGCTCCAACGGATTTGTCCGCGACTTTGACGTTCGCCTCAACGGGCGTGTTTCCGTCCTGGTGGACTATTCGCCTAACGCGGAGCGCGTGGTCGCCGAGGCATTGCGGGCCACGCTGGGGCGAAGCGAGGCCGAGTTGAGCGACGAGGCCGCGCTTGAGCTGCTGCTCGATCCGGCGAAGAACCACTATCGGCTGGAAACGCTGAACGTCGCCGTGCACTCGCCCTTGATGCGGGCGCTTCACCACGCCAGCTACACCTTCGCCAAGCGCATCTCGCACACCGCCGACAGCCAGGACCAGCGCCACCGCATGGTGCCGGCCTCGCGCCCGCTGCTGCTGCTGACCGACTCGCCTACGCCCGACTACATCACGCCCATGCTCATCCGGCGGAACGCGGCCGCGCGGGAAGTTTTCGAGCAGGCGATGGAGGAGGCCTGGGCGGCAAAGAACCGGCTGCTCGCGCTCGGTGTGCGGCGCGAGTTCGCCCTCTACGTCCTGCCCAACGCCACCGCGCTGCGCTTCCTCGAGTCCGGCGCGCTCATCCACCTGCTGCACAAGTGGACGATGCGCACCTGCTTCAACGCGCAGGAGGAGATTTACCAGGCCTCGAGGGAGGAGATCGAGCAAGTGCGGCGCGTGCATCCGCGCCTGGGGCGCTACCTCGGCCCGCCCTGCTACCTCCGCGCCGGCATCACCACCCCCATCTGCACCGAGGGCTCGCACTTCTGCGGCCTCAAAGTCTGGCTCGACTTCCCCAAGATTGAGCGCCGCCTCTAGGTCTTTGGGTGTAGAATTCTGGCGAGGAGACGCCTATGGAGCAGTTTTCGGTGCGCGCCACCATCGCCCATCCCACCGATCGCACAAAGAGCGTTGAGGTGGAATTACTCGTGGATACTGGCGCCACGTTGAGTTGGGTGCCCCGAGAGTTGGTTGAGCGTCTTGGAATGCCCCGCCTTCGCCGCCGATCCTTCGTGGTCGCCGACGGGCGTGCGATTGAACGTGAGACGGCCGGAGCGGTCGTGCGGCTGAACGGAA
Organism: Acidobacteriota bacterium; assembly: GCA_037442885.1. GTDB lineage: Bacteria > Acidobacteriota > Terriglobia > Acidiferrales > 2-02-FULL-67-57 > JACQTG01. The sequence continues at coordinate 49,191 of JBBIPK010000004.1, forward strand.
ACGAGGCGAACGTGACGATTGTCGTGGCTGAGCCGGGAGATGGCCATCTACTCGGAGCGACGACCCTCGAAAGTCTCGGCTTCGGTGTCGACCCGATTCGCCGGCAGCTCGTTCCCCAAGAGCTGCTGGCCATGTAGAGCCACGGGCTGGGATTCTGCGGTATTCCTACGCGATGGCTCCTTTCTACCGCCTCCAGGCTGGCTCCATTTCCAAGAAACTGAGCGATCCAAGAAATAAGATGTACTTCGTGTCTCGCAAGCGAATCAGTGAACTTCTTGACAAACCTGGGGATTTCCTCGCATCGGTGCGCGGTGCAGCCCTGCTCGGCACGCTGTTCGGAGTCTTTCTATTTCCGTGGGGAGCGCATTCTTGGCGAGGTTGGCCCTTTGATTCCGCTGAAGACTTTGGCAAGCTAATGGTTACTGCATTGGTTTTCATCCCCTTCGTTACCGTCCTCGCTCTGTGGGAGAGGAGTGGCAGCTGGAAGAACAGGTTCAAACGCACAAGCACTTTTAGCTTTCTGGCGTTTCTGGTTGTGCCTATTGTCCTAACTCTCATTCATGAGCTTCCGCGAGAAGGTTGGAGAGTATTGGACCGCAGATTTGGGTTGCAGTTCGGAGTTCCAGTGCTTTTTGTTTGGAGCCTTGTCATTGCCTTGGCAAGCTTTGTTGTGGCGAGGACACTGTGCGCAATCCGGCGGCGTGCGATACGCCAGCCCGGTAAGTGAGGTTAAGGGACCTAGGTTTGTGAAGAGAAAGACGTGTTGGCAGTGAACAGGATGAGGGTCGCAGGATTTACGATGGTGCTCGGAGCGGTTTTGAGTGCGACTGCGTATGAGCGGGAGTTGACGAGCTGGCAGGTGCGGGAGGCCGTCTTTCTCGGACGCGGGAACGACGCCCGGACGACGGCGTTCCTGAAGGATTACGTGCAGGCGTTTCCGGCCACGGGAAGCGGCGTCTACCTCTCGCGCGTCGAGCTCGCGACTCCCTACAAGCAGATCGTGGATCGCGCACGGCGGGCAGCGAGCGGCTCCTACAGCGCCTTGCAAGCGCAGACCGACTACGAGTTGAGCCCGCGGCGCCTCCTGCTTGACCTGACGTTCTTGCGTGCACTGGCTACGCCGCCGCAACCCAGCCGGGCTGTGCGGCTGCTGGTCAGTGAGTCTCCCCTCGATCTCTTGGAAGGTTTCACGTATGGCGTGGCGCAGGGGGAGCGCGAGGTGCCCGTGTTCATCCAGGTGATTGACGGCATCTATGACTGCGGGCCGTTCGGCTGTTTCCTGACAGGGGCGCGCGTGCAACTGGCGGCGGAAGTGGCCCGGGTGGAGTCGGTACCACTCGAACTTGAGGTCGCCACCCCGGACGGCCGGCTCATCCGCTCCCGCTTCGACCTGGGCCGCCTGCGCTGACGCGCCAATGAACTTCTGATTTACCCCCGCCACCACTTTGTAGATAATCCACGCACCCAATGGCAAAAAAGGGGCTGGCGCTTCACAACAAGGTCTTCATCGGCTTGATCGCCGGAGCGGCGGCGGGCGTGGCCGCCAACGCCTTCTTCGGCGGTGCCGCATGGCTCGGCTGGACGGTGGACAAAATCACGCAGCCGGCGGGCCAGATCTTCCTCCGCCTGCTGTTCATGGTCGTCATCCCGCTGATATTTGCCTCGCTGAGCCTGGGGGTGGCGCAACTGGGCGACCTGCGCAAGCTGGGGCGGATCGGATTGAAGACGCTGGCCTACTTTGCGCTGGTCACGGCGCTGGCCACAACGATCGGTCTCTCTCTCGTCAATCTGATTCGCCCCGGCGCGGGTGTCTCGGCCGAAGTGCGCGATCAGCTCATCGGCGCCTATGCCGGGCAGGCGCAGAGCGCGGTGGCACAGGTGGCAGGGTTCAAGCTGGGCGTGGAGATGATCGTGAATCTGGTGCCGCGCAACCCGGTGGCGGCGGCGGCGCAGGGCGATATGCTCGCCTGGATCGTCTTCTCGCTCATCTTCGGCCTCGCTGTGGGCTTGTTGCCGCGCGAGCGGGCAGCGCCGATGCTGGGGTTCCTGCAAGCGCTCGCCGATGCGGTCGTCGTCATCATTGACCTGGTGATGAAGCTGGCGCCCTATGGAGTGGCGGCGCTGCTCTTCAGCGTCACGGCGCGTTTCGGCTACGATCTGCTCCAGAAGCTGCTCTGGTACGTGCTGACGGTGCTCATCGGCTTGGCGATTCACCAGTTCGGTGTTTATTCGTTGTTGGTGAAGTTCCTGGGCGGGATGTCGCCGCGATTTTTCTTCGCCCGCGCCAAAATGGTGATGCTCACCGCCTTTTCCACCTCTTCGAGCAATGCCACCCTGCCCACCACGATGCGAGTAAGCGAGAACGAACTGGGCCTTCCGCGCGAGGTCGGCGGCTTCGTGCTCCCGCTGGGGGCGACCATGAACATGAACGGCACCGCCCTCTTCGAAGGCGTTACCGTGCTCTTCCTGGCGCAGGTGTTCGGGATTGAGTTGAACTTGGCCGCGCAGGGCATCGTGGTGCTGCTCTCGGTGGTTACGGCCATTGGCACGGCGGGTGTGCCCAGCGGCTCGATTCCGCTGCTCGTGCTGGTGCTCCAGGCCGTGGGGGTGCCGGGCGAAGGGATTGCGCTGATTCTGGGTGTGGACCGGCTGCTCGATATGTGCCGCACCACGCTCAATGTTACCGGCGACCTGACCGCCGCCGCCTTCATCGCCCGCAGCGAAGGCTACAGCCTGAAGGCTGCGCATGTCCCGGCGCGTTAGCTCCCTAGGCGGGTTTGACTTTCGCCAACACCTGCGCTACTCTATTTGCGATGACAATGAGCGCGTCAGGCTCGCTCTTCCTCTAGGCCCCTGCGGCCACCCTACCCGTTTGTTTTCTCGAAACCCTTTTCCGGGGACGAAGTGTGTGAGAGGAAGCGATGAATCTGTTTGAAAAACTCGACCAGGTCGAGGCGCGCTACGACGAGCTGACGCAGGAGCTCGCCACGCCCGCGGTGTTGGCCGACAGCGCCCGCTACCAGAAGCTCGCCCGAACCCATGCCGAGCTGGGCGCGATTGTCGAAACCTACCGCCAGTGGAAGAAGACCGATGCCGACCTGCGCGAAGCCAGGACGCTGGCGGCGGAATCGGCGAGCGATCCGGAAATGAAGAAGATGGCGCAGGAAGAAGCCGCGCGGCTGGAGGCGCGGCGCACGGTTCTGGAACAGGAGTTGAAGCTGGCGTTGCTGCCGAAGGACCCGAACGACGAGAAGAACGTGATTCTCGAGATTCGCGCTGGCACGGGCGGGGACGAGGCGACGCTCTTTGCCCAGGAGCTGTTCCGGATGTACTCGAAGTACGCCGAGCGGCAGCGCTGGAAGGTGGAGGTGTTGAACTCAAGCGTGAGCGGTGTGGGCGGGGTGAAAGAAATTATCGCCGCCATTCAAGGGGCAAAGGTTTACAGCCGGCTGAAGTACGAGAGTGGCGTGCACCGCGTGCAGCGCGTGCCGGAAACCGAGCAGCAGGGGCGCATCCACACCTCGGCGGCCACCGTCGCCGTGCTGCCGGAGGCGGATGAGATCGAGATTCAGGTGGACGCGAAAGACATTCGCATTGATACCTTCTGCTCCTCCGGCCCGGGCGGGCAGTCGGTGAACACGACGTATTCGGCCGTGCGGGTTACGCACCTGCCGACGGGGTTGGTCGTCTCCTGCCAGGACGAGAAGTCGCAGATCAAGAACAAGGCGCGAGCGCTGCGGGTGTTGCGGGCGCGGCTCTACGAGTTGGAGCGCGAGAAGCAGCAGGCAGCGATTGCCGCCGAGCGCCGCGAGATGGTCAAGAGCGGCGACCGCAGCGAGAAGATTCGCACCTACAACTTCCCTCAGAACCGCGTCACCGACCATCGCATCGGGCTCACACTGCACCAACTGGGCGACGTTCTCGACGGCAAGATGGACGCGCTGGTCGACGCGCTCGTCACCCATTACCAGGCCGAGCGGCTCAAGCGGGAACTCGTCGGGGTCTGATTCCCAAAACCGCGCGGACGCGCTAGACTCCCCCCAGAACGCAGCGAGGAGGGCGGCATGGAGGCGCAGTCGCTGACCGTGCAGATTTCGGTTGCTTTGATCCGGGACTTTCTGGTGTCGGTGGTGGCGCTGGTGGGGCTGTGGCAGTTGCTCGAGTGGCGCAAGCAGCGCCGGCTGCACGCGATGGCGCAGGTGAACGAACGCCTCCAGCGCGGGGACGTGCGCCGCGCACGGCGGACGGTCTACAACCTGCCGGAAGATGCCAGCCCGGAAGACGCCGCCCATTGGCCCGACGAGGCCAAATGGGACGCAGAGCTGGTCTGCTCAAGCTTCGAGGTCATCGGCTTGATGGCGGAGGAAGACATGGTGCCGGCCAAATGGCTGATCGAGAACTGGCGCTACGCGATTGTGCAAAGCTGGGACCGCGCCAAGCCCTTGATTGACTACTACCGGCGCACGCGGGCGGCCGATTACTGGCACTACTACGAGAAGCTCGTCGAGCGCGCGCGCAAGCTTTAGCCACCACCCCAGTCTGGAAGAGGTGCTTTGCACCCGCTTTCGTCCAGTAGGATGCTTGCCAAGGAGAATCGGGTAGCGAACGTGCGCGGAGCCTTGCGCCAGGCGATCGAGCGGCTGACGGCGGCGCAGGTGCCTTCCGCGACGACGACGGCTGAAGTTCTCCTCCTGCACGTCCTCGGCCGCGACCGTGCCTTCCTCTATGCGCATCCCGAAGCTCTGCTGACCCCTGACCAGGAGCGCGCCTATCACCATCTCGTCAACGAACGCGCCGCCGGCAAGCCCACCCAGTACCTGACCGGCGAGCAGGAGTTCTGGGGGCTGACTTTCCGTGTCCGCCCCGGCGTCTTCATTCCGCGCCCGGAGACCGAGCACGTGGTGGAAGTCGCCCTGGCGCTTGCCCGTCGGATCGAGGCGGAACGCGTCGCAAGGCAGCGGGAAAGTGCGAACATCGTCGGGGAACCGGTATGCATCGTGGACGTGGGCACGGGTACCGGCTGCATCGCCCTCGCCCTGGCGAGCGAGCTCCCCGGGGCGGACGTCATCGGCCTCGACATTGACCCCGCCGCCCTCGCCCTCGCCCGCGAAAACGCCGCAGCCCTGGGATTGGCCGGCAGGGTGCGGTTTTTCGAGAGTGATTTGCTGAGCATTTTCTTGGAGGCAGCGCCTCGCACTGCTCAGCAGGAATGCTACGCCCCGCTCGGGGTAAAGAAGCAGGCAGGCAAGGAAGCAAAGCAGGCAGAGGAAGCAGAGGAGGCAAAGGAAGAAAACGAAGCCCGCAGCGCGGTGCCCGATGCCCGAACTGCTCCCTCCGATTCACGGTTCCCGTTTCCCGATTCCCGAATTGATTTGATCGTCTCCAATCCTCCCTACGTCAGCGAGGCCGAAGCCACTCAACTCCCCCGCGAGGTGCGCGACTTCGAACCGCCCGCTGCCCTCTATTCCGCCGGCGAAGGCTTAGAAGTCACGCGCCGCCTGATTCAGCAGGCCGCGCAGCTTCTTTCTCCTGCACGCTTCCCGGTTCCCGATGCCCGAGTCACGAACGAGCCAGCCGGGGGCGGCTGGCTCGTTCTCGAACTGGGCTACCAGATGGCTGCCCGCGTCCGCTCCCTGTTGGGCGAGGGCTGGACAAACGTCGAAATCACCAACGACCTGCGCGGCCTCCCCCGCGTCCTCGCCGCCCAAAAACAATGAAGCAAAGAAGCAAGGCGTCATTCCCAGGGCCGAGGCTTCGGGGCGAGGAATCTGTATTTCTCAGCACACACCGGCTGACAAGCAGATCCCTCGCCCGTGCGGGCTCGGGATGACAGAATAGGGCCTCAAGCTCGGCGCGATGAAGCAGATTGCCTGCGTGGATATGGATGCGTTCTTCGTCTCGGTCGAACTGCTCTACCGGCCGGAGCTGCGCGGCCAGCCCGTCATCGTGGGCGCGCCGGGCGACCAGCGCGGCGTCGTGGCGGCGGCGAGCTATGAGGCGCGGCAGTTCGGCATCCACTCGGCCATGCCCTCGCGCACCGCCAAACGGCTGTGCCCCCAGGCCATCTTCCTGCCGCCGCGCTCTGAGCTCTACGAGGAGTGGTCGGGGAAGGTGCGCAAGATTCTCGAGCGGTTCACCCCCGTCGTGCAGATGGTTTCGATTGACGAAGCCTACCTCGACCTCACCGGCACCGAGCGCCTGCACGGGAAGGCCTGGCAGGCGGCGCAGAAAATCCAGCAGGCCATCAACGACGAAACCCAACTGCCATGTTCCATCGGCGTTGCCCGCACCTATCTCGTCGCCAAAGTCGCGAGCGACCTGGCCAAGCCGCGCGGGCTGCTCTGGGTGCCGCCGGGAACCGAAGCTGCTTTCCTCGCGCCCCTGCCCGTGCGACGCATTCCCGGCATCGGGCCGGTGACCGAGAAAGCGCTCGCCGCGCTCGGCATCAAGACCGTGGGCGAGCTAGCACGCGTCGAGCGCGCGCGGCTGGAAAAAGACTTCGGCCGCTGGGGCGAGGCGCTCTATCGGAAGGCGCGCGGGGAGGACAGCGACCTCTGGTTCGTGGATGAGGAGCAGAAGTCCATCTCCCACGAGCGCACCTTCGACCACGACGTCGCCGACCGGGAGAAGCTCGAGGCTGCCCTGTCCCATCTCGCGCAACTCGTTGCCGGACGCCTGCGCGCGGAAAAGCTCTACGCCCGCACGATCACGCTCAAGCTCCGCTATGCCAACTTCCAAACCCTGACGCGGGCGCAGACGTTGCCGGAGGCCACTGACCTTGACCGCGCCATCTTCGACACGGCGCGCAAGCTCTTCGCCCGGCACGGGAAAGCCGGCCGCGCCGTGCGCCTGCTGGGGATTGCCGCAAGCAACCTGGTGGCCGGGCCGGGACAGCTTTCCTTGCTGGAGGAGAGCCAGCGAGTGCGGCAAGAAGAGCTGGCGCGCGCCACCGACCGCGTCCGCGCCCGCCACGGCGCCGACGCTGTCCGCACCGCCCGCACCCTCCTGCACAAGCCCTCACGCTAACGCCTCAGGGGCTAAAGCCCGCCTAAGAGATGGGAGCTGAATGTCAGGGCTGAAGCCCTGACCCGCCTTAAGCGTTGTTTTGGCGGGGCGGGGTTTCAACCCCGCCGTTCGAGCGTGCCTTCTTCCGGCTTTAGCCGCTGAGGTAATCTTTCAGTATCCCGGGTGAGTAGTGACTTGCGGGTATAATCGAAACAATGCAGACACTGCGAGAAAAGGCGACCGAAGTGGTGCGCCGGTTGCGTGCTGCCGGCTACGAGGCCTACTTCGTGGGCGGGTGTGTGCGCGACCTCGTGCTGGGGCAGGAGCCTGCTGACTACGACGTCGCCACCGATGCCCCACCGGGCGCGGTGATGAAGCTCTTTTCAAAAACCGTAGCCGTGGGCGCGCGCTTTGGGGTGGTGCTCGTGATCGAAGACGGCGACCAGATCGAGGTCGCCACCTATCGCTCCGACCACGGCTACACCGACGGGCGGCATCCCGACGCGGTGCGGTTTGCTCGCAGCGCCGAGGAGGACGTCCGGCGGCGCGATTTCACCATCAACGGCCTGCTCTTCGACCCGCTCGCCGGCAAGGTGCTGGACTACGTGGGCGGCCAGGATGACATCCGAGCGGGCATCATCCGAACGATTGGCAGCCCGCGGGAGCGCTTCGCGGAGGACAAGCTGCGGATGCTGCGCGCGATTCGCTTTGCCGCGCGCTTTGCCTATCGGATTGAGCCGGAAACCTTCCGCGCCATTCAAGCCGAGTGCCGCGAGATTGAAGTGGTGTCGAAGGAGCGGGTCCGGGATGAGCTGGTGAAGATGCTGACCGAAGGGCAGGCGCGGCGGGCGATGGAGTTGCTGGATGAGTCGGGGCTGCTGGCGGTCATCCTGCCAGAGGTCGCCCGGATGAAAGGCGTGCCCCAGCCGCCCCAGTTTCATCCGGAGGGCGATGTGTGGGTGCACACGTTGCTGCTGCTGGAAAAGATGGAGAAGCCGAGCGTCACGCTGGCGCTGGCGGCGCTCCTGCACGATGTGGGCAAGCCGCCGACGCTGCGGCTGCCCGATGGGCCGGAGGAGCGCATCCGCTTCGACGAGCACGCGGATGTGGGCGCGGTGATGGCGGAGGAGATTCTGCGGCGGCTGCGGTTTTCGAACGAGGAAATCGAGCAGGTGGCGGCGCTGGTGCGGCATCACCTGCGCTTCAAGGATGCGCCCAAGATGCGCCCGAGCACGCTCAAGCGTTTCCTGGCGTTGGAGCGCTTCGAGGAGCACCTGGAGCTGCACCGGCTCGACTGCCTGGCCAGCCACGGCCAACTCGATAACTACGAGTTCGTGCGCCGCGCTCGGGAGACGATGCCGCCGGAAGAGATTCGTCCGCCGCGCCTGTTGACCGGGGACGACCTGAGGGCCATGGGCTACCAGCCCGGACCCGAGATGGGGCGCATCCTGGCGGCGGTGGAGGAGGCGCAACTGGAGGGTACACTGAAGACGCGGGAAGAGGCGCAGGCGTTCGTGCTGCGGAACTTCGCCCCCGGGGAGGCAAAATGGCTGAACGGGCGCGGGTAGGCGGGACTGTCAGCGAAGAGGGAACGGGCTAGCGGAGAATCAGGAGCATCACGGCGCCGACCAGAAAGACCGTGGCCAGCACCACGATGCCCTCCAGCAGCCAGAGCCGCCGCTCATCGGCAGAAGGCTGGAGCCAACCGATGCGTTGCAGCATGGCTGCGCCCCGACGAGCCACCGCGCGCGCCAGGAACCCCTCCCGGCCCAAGGCTCCGGAGGAGGGACTGGCGGGAGATGAACTTTCAGAGGATTCCAGCATTGGCTAGCACCGCGGAAGAGCCTCTATTATCTTGCGGCAGGGTTGGGGAAGTCAAGCTCCGTCCCTGCCAACAGCCCTCTGGGGGCAGATGAGCCTACGGAGAGAATACAGGGAGAGCTCGAATGCAGGTCGTCCCTGTTCGTAACGAATTGAGGTTACGCGACTTATGTCTGTACGCCTATCCACATGGGAGTTAGCAGATTCCTTGATATTGACAAATTCATATTCCTGACCTAGCCTAGCCCTTGAGGTGAAGAATGGTCAAGGCCCATTCCGGCGATGCGCTTGAACTAGGGATCCTTCCCGTCCGGGACGTCGTTCTCTTTCCCCAGGCCATCGCTCCGGTAACGGTGGGCCGGGAGGCGTCGCGGCGCTTGATTGACACCCTCTCGGAGGAGAACAAGCTGATCGCGGTGGTGACGCAACGCGATCCACGGACGGAGCACCCGGGCCCGACCGAGCTGCACGTGGTGGGAACGGCGGCGATGGTCCACCGGGTCGTGCGCTCGCCCAACCAGACCTACCTGATTTTCGCCGAGGGCGTCTTCCGCATCCGTTTGGGAGAATTCGTGCAGCGGGAGCCCTTCCTGCGGGCGGTGGTCGAGCCGCTGGCCGACATTGTGCCCGAGCCCAAGGATGCGGAGTTTGAGGCTTTGGAGCGCAGCGTGGCGCAGCTGTTTCAAGAGGTAGTGGCGCTTTCGCCGCAGTTGTCCGACGAGTTGCAGTCGGTGGTGGAGGGATTGAAGGACCCGGCGCGGCTGACCGACTTGATCGCCGCCCACCTGCCCTCGCTCAACACGCGGGCGCGGCAGGAATTGCTGGAGACGCTCGACGTCCGGGAGCGCCTGCGCCGGCTGAGCACGGCGCTCGGCAAGGAGAAACAGATTCTGGAACTGCGCAACCGCATCCAGTCGGAGGTAGAGAGCCAGGTCGGGCAGACCCAGCGCGAGTACCTGCTGCGGGAGCAATTGAAGGCCATCCAGAAAGAGCTGGGCGAAACCGACGAGACGCAGCGCGAGGTGGAAGAGCTGCGGGAGAAGGTCGAGAAGGCCGGGATGCCGGAGGAGGTGAAGAAAGAGGCCTTGCGGGAGCTGAGCCGGCTGGCGCGGATGCCGGCGGCGGCGGCCGAGTACGGTGTGGCGCGCACCTATCTGGACTGGCTGGTGGCCTTGCCCTGGGCGAAGACGAGCGCCGGGGACATTGATCTCAAGAAAGCCGAGCAGATTCTGGACGAGGATCACTACGACCTGGAGAAGGTGAAGCAGCGGATTCTCGAGTATCTGGCGGTCTTGCAACTGAAGAAGGACATGAAAGGGCCCATCCTCTGCTTCGTCGGCCCGCCCGGGGTGGGCAAGACCTCGCTCGGCAAGTCCATTGCCCGGGCGCTGGGGCGGAAGTTCGTGCGGATTTCACTGGGCGGGATGCACGATGAAGCCGAAGTGCGCGGCCACCGCCGCACCTACATCGGCGCCTTGCCGGGCCAGATCATCCAGGGCATTCGCCGCGCCGAAACCAAAGACCCGGTGTTCATGCTCGACGAGGTGGACAAGATCGGCCGCGATTTCCGCGGCGACCCGGCCGCGGCGTTGCTCGAGGTCCTGGACCCGGAACAGAATCACAGCTTCCGCGACCACTACCTCGACGTGCCGTTTGACCTTTCCAAGGTGCTTTTCATTACCACCGCCAATGTCCTCGAACCCATCCCGCCGGCCCTGCACGACCGGATGGAGGTGCTCGAGCTCCCCGGCTATACAGCGGAGGAGAAGATTTTCATTGCCCGGCAGTTTCTGGTGCCCAAGCAGGCCAACGAGCACGGCCTCGATCCCGAGAAGCACATCCGCTTCACCGAGTCGGGGTTGGAGGCGATCATCCGGCGCTACACGCACGAGGCTGGCGTGCGCAACCTGGAGCGGGAGATCGCGACCATTTGCCGGAAGCACGCGCGCAGCATCGCCGGCGGCGAGACCGCGCTGCTGGAGGTGACGCCGGCGGTCGTCGAGGAGATGCTCGGCGTTCCCAAGGTGCGGGTGGAAACGGAGTTGGAAGAGCGCACGCGGCGGCCGGGCGTGGCGGTGGGGGTGGCCTGGACGCCAGCCGGGGGTGACATCCTCTTCGTCGAGGCCACGCGGATGGAGCGCGACTCCAAGGGGCGGGGCGAGTTCACCATCACCGGGCAGATCGGCGACGTCATGCAGGAGTCAATGAAGGTGGCGCTGGCCTGGGTGCGCGCCAATGCGAAGTCGTTCAACCTTCCGGGCGACCCGCTGGAGAACCGCGACTACCACATTCACGTCCCGGCCGGAGCCATTCCCAAGGACGGGCCCTCGGCCGGCGTGACCATGGTGACGGCGCTGGTGTCGCTGCTGACCGACCGGCCCGTGCAGCCCTTCCTGGCGATGACGGGCGAGATCACTCTCAGCGGACTGGTTCTGCCCGTGGGCGGCATCAAAGAGAAGGTGCTGGCGGCCAAGCGCAGCGGCATTAAGGAAATCATCCTGCCGAAGGAGAACGAGGCCAACGTCCGGCAGGACGTTCCCGAACACCTCCAGCGGGGGCTTACCATCCGCTACGTGAAGACCATTGGGGAAGTCATCGAACTGGCGTTGCAGCCGCCGGCAGTGCCGCGCGCCGTCGGAATGGGCCGGCAGCGGCCTGCGGCTCCGCCGCTGCACTAGTTAGCAGTCCTCAGGTTTCAGTTCTCAGTTCTCAGTTTTCAGTTATCAGTCTTCAGAGCAGAGCCTCCAGGATGTAATCCCGAGCGGGGAGCCGATCCTTGCTCCGATGGGGCGGGGCGGGGTAGAGTGGGCGCGCCCGATTCGGGCGCGCATTCGTGCTCGCCATGGAATCACCCGAAAGTATCGACGACAGCTCCGAACTGGGGCAGCTTTCGCCGCTGGAAGAAAGGTTCGAGCGGGAGCGGAAGCGCTGGGGCTTGTGGACCGGGCCGCTGCTGGCGCTGGTGGTGTACTTCTGGCTGGCAGCGAACTACGCCCCGGGCCCGCGGCGGCTGGCGGCGGTCTTGACCCTCGTCATCACCTACTGGGTCACAGAAGCGATTCCGATTCCGGTGACCGCGCTGGTGGGGCCGGCGCTGTGCGTGCTGCTGGGAGTGGGCGCGGCGCCGGGCGTGTTTGCGAGTTTCGCCGACCCCATCATCTTTGTTTTTCTGGGCAGCTTTCTGCTGGCGCGGGCGATGGCGGTGAACGGGCTCGACCGCCGGGTGGCGTTGTGGGTGCTGTCGCTGCGCGGGGTGGGCCAGTCGGCGTTTCGCGTGCTGGTGGCCGCGAGCGCGGTGGCGGTGGGGATGTCGATGTGGGTCAGCAACACGGCCACGACCGCCATTCTCTATCCCATCGTTCTGGGCGTCCTGGGCACACTGGTCGCAGTCAGAGGGAGGGCGGCGGGCGGGCGGCGCTACGCCACGGGGGTGCTCCTGGGGGTTGCGTACGGTTCCTCGGTCGGGGGGATTGCGACGCCGGTGGGCTCACCTCCGAACCTGATCGGGTTGGGGATGATCGAGAACCTGGCGCAGCGGAAGATCACCTTCTTCGAGTGGATGACGCTGAACCTGCCGCTGGTGGCGGTGACGTTCGTGGCGATGGTGGTGCTGCTGGGAGGACTGCATCCGGGGCCGCGCGGGCGGCTGGAGGGGCTGGGGCAACGATTGCGGGAGTTGCGGGGGGAATTGGCGCCCTGGGGGCGCGCGCAGAGCTACACGCTGGCGGCGTTTCTGGTGGCGGTGACCTTGTGGCTGCTGCCGGGGATTTTGCTGGTGGCGCGGGGCGTCGAAGACCCTGTGGCGCGGGCCGTGAGTGCGCGCCTGCCGGAAGGGGTGGCAGCATTGGCGGGCGCGGCGCTGCTGTTTCTGCTGCCGCTTGACTGGCGCGCGGGACCCGCGGGCGGATCTGCGCTGCCGTGGCGCGAGGCGGTGAGGATTGATTGGGGAACCATCCTGCTTTTCGGCGGCGGGTTGAGCCTGGGACGGATGATGTACGAGACCGGGCTGGCCCAGGTCTGGGCCAATAGCCTGCTCGCGACCACGGGGATCACGAGCCTCTGGGGGATTACGGCCGCCTCGATCTTGATTGCGCTGCTGATTACGGAAACCACCTCGAACACGGCCGCGGCCAGCATGGTGGTGCCGGTGGCGATTGCGGTGGCGCAGGGCGCCGGCGTCTCGCCGCTGCCGCCGGCGCTGGGGGCGACGCTGGCCGCCAGCTTCGCCTTCATGCTGCCGGTCTCGACCCCGCCGAATGCGATTGTCTATGGCTCGGGGCAGGTCTCCATCCTGGCCATGCTGCGCGCGGGCGTGCTGCTGGACTTGATCGGGGGCGTGGTTATCTGGCTGGGGCTGCGGTTGCTCTGCCCGGCGCTGGGACTGGTGTGAGGCAAGCCCCTTGCTCACCCGGAGCAGAGTCTTGAGTCTGAACAAATAGAGCGTTTCTTGCGTATGTAAGGGCAAGGGGAACTTTGTCTGGAGGGGAAACAATGACGACGGTCTGGCGGGAACGGGGACGAGTGTGGCTGCTGCTCGCGGTGGCGCTGGCAGCGGCGCCGGCGCTGGCTGGCAGCGTGTTCAGCGCCGTGGGGTCGTTCGAGCGCACCTTGAGCGTGACCGGGCCGGTGGCGCTGGACGTGACGACAGGCTCGGGCAACATCCAGATTCGCGCCGGCGAGTCCGGCCGCGTGCGCGTCTTCGGGCGGATTCGCGCCACGCGGGGTTTTCTGGGCGGCAGCCGTGGTGCGGAGGAAAAAGTCCGGTATCTGGAGGCCAATCCACCCGTCGAGCAGAGCGGGAATTCGATCCGCATCGGCTACATCGAGCAGGAAGAGCTGCGGCGCAACATTTCCATCAGCTACGAGATCGAGGCCCCTGTCGAGACGCGGGTGAAGGCGCATACAGGCTCGGGCAACCAGACGATTGAAGGCGTGAAGGGTCCGGTCGAGGCGGGGACGGGCTCGGGCGAGTTGCACATCAGCGGCATTGGCGGCGAAGTGCGGGCCAGCACCGGCTCGGGCGACATCGAGCTGGACTCCGTCCAGGGCATGGTGCGCGCCGACACCGGCAGCGGCACCATCCGCGCATTTGGGGTTGGTGGAACCTTCATCGCTGAAACCGGCAGCGGCAACGTGGTGGCGGAGTTGACCAAGGGGGGCGACGCCGAAGTCGGCACCGGCTCCGGCAACATCGAGGTGCGCGGGGTGCGGGGCGGCGTGCGCGCCAGCACCGGCAGCGGCAACATCCGGATTGAGGGCGAGCCAACGGGGACGTGGAAGTTGGAAGCGGGCTCGGGCGGGATTGCCCTGCGGCTACCGGCCAACGCGGCCTTCGAGCTGAACGCCCGCACCGGCTCCGGTTCGATCTCGAGCGACCACCCTATTACCGTTCAGGGAACCTTCGGCCGGCGGCAGTTGCGCGGCACGGTGCGGGGCGGCGGGCCGCTGATTGACGTGCACACAGCTTCGGGGAATATTCGAATTGAATAAGCGAAAGGTTCAAGGGTTGCCGAGTTGCAGGGAGGAAGAGCGATGAGAGACAGGCTTTTCATTCTCGCTCTGGCTACAGTGCTCCTGCCGTCGGCCCTGCTCGCGCAGAGCCCGCAGCGGAAGGAGTTCAGGCGCACGGTGGCCTTGCAGCCAGGGGGCTACCTGACGCTGGAAACCTACAAAGGAAGCATCCGCCTGAGCCCGTGGGAGCAGAACCAGGTGGAGATTACGGCCGAGATCGAACCAGCCGAGGACACGAGCGAGGCCTACGCCCGCCGCTCGGTGGAAGCGACGGAAGTGGACGTTTGGGGCTCGGGGCGCTCGGTGACGATCCGCTCCGACTACGACGCCGTGCCATGCGAGGAGCGGTTCCCTTGGCCGGGCTGCTCCAAGACGCTTCCCTACGTTCATTATGTCATTCGCGCCCCGCGCAGGCTCAACCTGCGTATCAAGGACTACAAGTCGGAGATTGACCTGACCGAGCTCGACGGCCGACTGGAGGTGGACACCTACAAGGGCACGCTGCGCGCGCAGGGGTTGACAGGCGACATGCGGTTGGAGACCTACAAGGGAACCGTCAAAGGAGTGGGCTTGCGCGGAGGTCTGCGGGCGGAAACCTACAAAGGCGAGATGCGCTTGGAGGCAGCGCTGGAAGACCGCTCGCGACTGGAAACCTACAAAGGGACGATCGAGTTGCAGTTGCCCGCGACCCAGCGCTTATCCGTGCGGGGCGAGATGAGCCGGCGCGCCGACTTTGTGAGTGATTTTGAGATGGCCGTGCGGGCGCTGGGCGGCGAGCGCCTGGAGGGACACATCAACGGCGGCGGGCCGGAGTTAGAGATCTACTCGCGCCGGGGAACCATCCGCCTGCGGCGGCGCTAGGCGCGGGGCGCGATCCGTTAGTCGCGATAGAGCCAGCCGGCAGCCAGCGTCGCCAGCAGCGCGCCCACCCAGAGGTCGAGCATCCACCAGAGCGGGAGGTAGCGGTCAAAGGACGCCCAGGTGGCGAGGGAGAAGTTCATCGGAAAGCCGGCAATGAAACCCACGGCCAGGCCGACCTTGGCGGCGGTGGCGGGTCCGGGGCCGGCGATGGTGCGGACGTTGGCGTAGAGCCGGGCAGCGAGATAGGTGACGGCGAAGATAGTCAGAATCCAGACGGGAACGAAGTAGGGGTAGCGCGCGTCTTTGAGCAAGTGCTCCGCCTCCTGTGCGGCGGTGTAACGGGAAGCCAGCACGACGTTGTTCACCACCGTTGTCCAGATAACCCAGACAATCCCACCCGCCACTGTCCCCAGCAAGAGCCGACGCTGATTGATGGCAGCCATGGACGCCCTCCTCGGAGGAATCCCGGACGGTACTTGAGCGGGGATGCTAACGGGGTGCGGGAATCATGTCAAGAACGGCGCTGAATGGGCAGCGATGAACATTGAACAATGAGGTTGCGTGGGCGGCGCCTGCCTAGGATAGAGGGAGTCAGTAGTAATCTTCAATTGGGGGAGGATGATTCTCGTATC
The DNA here is from genome assembly GCA_037442885.1 of Acidobacteriota bacterium. Classification (GTDB taxonomy): domain Bacteria; phylum Acidobacteriota; class Terriglobia; order Acidiferrales; family 2-02-FULL-67-57; genus JACQTG01. The sequence continues at coordinate 65,021 of JBBIPK010000004.1, forward strand.
AACCGGCGGTATACCAAAGGGGCCAATGCATTTTTCGACCTTGGAGGCGACATTAAATGAGGAGAATTATCGTTTCTCTCTTTGTTAGTGTTGGTACTTGCTGCAGCTGCCTACGCGCAGCTGTATGCCACGCTGCGCGAGGAGGTACGGGCACGGGGTTTCGCCCGGCACGTTCTTGCCTATCCCGATGATTTCGAGCTGGCCACATTCGACGTTCTTGTGACGCGCAGCGATGTCATCGTCCGGGGCCGCGTGGTGGATGAAAGCACACGACTTTCAGCTAGTGAGAGTACTGTACTGACTGACTACATCATTGAAGTCTTGGAGGTCTTCAAAGACCCGCAGCGGCTGGCGCCCGTCGGTAGCCGGCTGCGCGTAACTAGACGCGGCGGAAACCTTGTGCTCGAAGGCAAGCCTGTAAGCGTGGAAACCCCGTATTTCCCCCCCGTCCCCTGGATTGCCCCACATCTGTTTGGACCGTCCCCGCTGGGCTTACGACGTCTTCTTCGCGGTAGCCCGCTAACTCCGAGTCCTGTGAGGTGCGCTCCTCTGAACAATCGAGTTGCGCCGGCGGCGGCGTCTGCCTAGGATAGGGGCACCCGGAAGAAATCAGAGGAGGCGAAGGATGAGGCGAGGGCGGCGGTATCTGGCAGTGGGGATCTTGACTGTGCTCGGGCTGGCACTGATGGCGTGCCAGCGCGAGCCGGAGTTGGCGGAGCCGGTGGCGTGGCCGGAGATTGCGGCCTACGAGAAAATGAAAATTCCCGCCGACAACCCGCTGTCGGCGGCGAAGGTGGAGCTGGGCAAGCAGCTCTACTACGACCCGCGGCTGAGCGGCGACGGCTCGCGCTCCTGCTACTCCTGTCATCTGGCCGAGCATGGGCTAACCGACGGCAAGCCCAAGGCCATCGGCGCCTACAACGCAGCGTTGCCGCGCTCCAGCCCCACGCTCTGGAACATCGGCTACCACGCCGAGTTTTACTGGGACGGGCGCAGCGGCTCGCTCGAGGCGCAGGCCAAAGCGGCCTGGACGGGCGGCAACATGGGGGTCTCGGGCAAGGACGGTCGGCCGAGCGTGGACGACATCTGCGCCAAACTCAACCAGATTCGCGCTTACCGGCGGCAGTTCGAGCGCGTGTTCGGCCAGCCGTGCACGCCGGACAACGTGGTGAAGGCGATCAGCGCGTTTGAGCGGACGATCGTGGCGAACGAGTCGGCCTGGATCCGCTTTCGCGCGGGCGACGAGAACGCGCTGAGCGAGGCCGCCCGGAGAGGCTGGCAGGTGTTCAGCGGCAAGGCTGGCTGCACCGGCTGCCACGACGGTTTGCTGCTGACCGATTTGCAGTACCACAACGTCGGCATTGGTTGGGACGCGAAGAAGAAGGAGTTTGCCGACGTCGGCCGCGTCAAGGTGACGAACAACGAGCGTGACACCGGCGCCTTCAAGACCCCGACCTTGCTCGACATCAGCAAGTCAGCGCCCTATTTCCACGACGGCAGCGTCGCCACGCTGGAAGAGGCCGTGGATCTGATGCTGGGCGGCGGGATTGCCAACCCGCAACTCGACCGCACGAACCTGAAACGCGTCAAGCTGACCAAGCAGGAGCGAGACGACCTGCTCGCCTTCCTGCGCGCGCTGGACGTGGACTACCGGGTGACGCCGCCCAAGCTGCCGGAATAGACGGCCATCCTCGGGCAGCTCATTAGCCGAAACAGGAATCCCTCAGGGGCTTCCCGCTGCGCGGGATCTCCGCTCGTCCCGAATGCTTTCGGGACTTGCTCCGAAAAGCCCCTATTATTTTTCACCCCTTTTGGCGGCACGACTGAAGTCGTGCCCTCCCGGGTTTAGCCGCCGCCGGCTTTGAAGACGATGCCAAAGCCGAGGCGGATGTTGTTCATCCACTCTCCACCAGTACCGAACAGATCCAGCCGCGTGGGGAGGTAGTCAAACTGGATGACGCGGACGGCGAAGCGCTCGTTCAGGCTGATGTCGGCGCCGCCGCCGAAGCCCATGGCGAAGCCGGTTTCCGAGCCTCCCCCGCCGCGGAGCGTGGCCGCGCCGAAGAGCATATGGGTAAAGGCGTTGACGTTCTCGCCCCGGCTGACGAAGCGCAAGCCTCCCATGTATTGGTAGAACTGGAAGTTTGTCCCGGCAATGCTCTTGAAGTCGACGCCGAAGTCGCCCACGATGCCCCAGCTCGGGCCTCGGTTGGCCGCCCCCTGGAACTGGAAACCGTACCCAAAGGTTTCCCGCGCCAGGACGAAATCCACGCTGGCCAGGGAGTAGCCCGCGAAGATTTCCGCCGACGGAGCCTCCTGCGCCTGGACGGGAAGCCCGGCCAGAAGTAACAAACCTGCCAGAAGTGTAGCTTTTCTCATTCTCGCCCTCCCCCTTGCGTGCTTTCGCCGAATGGTCGCGACAGCCTACACGAGAAGGGGCTGAAAAACAAGAATGCGCGGGAACCTCCCCGGCTCCCGCGCATTCAGTAATCGCTCAGAAGCTGGCTACTGGCCCCACTTGAAGACGACACCGCCGCCGACGCGGAAGGTGTCGGTGAACCACTCGCCCGAAAAGCGGGTGGGGATCCAGAGGACTTCAGCCCGGAATCCGACGCGGTCGGTGGCGTACGCATCCACGCCGCCGCCGAAGCCAAAGGCCAGGCCGCTTTCGGAGGCGCCATTGCCAATCGTGGCCCCGCCAACCATCCCGTGAACCCAGCCGGTGGCCCGTTCGCCGCGACCGGCGATACGGATGCCGCCCATGTAGGTATAGGCGTTGGCACCGCTCTTGGTACCGTAGCCGAAATCACCGACGACGCCGATGTTCGTGTGGAAGTTCCCCGCGAAGTTGACAGCGAAGCCGCCCGGCACGTTGGTATCCGTAATCCGGTGGAAGGCGTAGCCAGCATAGAACTCGCCTTTCGGATAGTCTTGCGCCAGCGCCGGCATGGCGGCCAGCGCTACGAGCCCAACAAGCAACGTAAATTTCCTCATGTGTTCTTCTAGTCTCCTCGTAACCCAGGTTACTTGCGCCCGTGTATATAGGGGGGAGGGGGCGGAAATGTCAAGAAAAATAAGCAGAAAGCCGCCACAAGTGCAGCCTGAATGGCGATTTGGCGGGGACGAGCGGAGGGCAGCGAGCAGGGGCTGGGCGAATGGCGGATGGGTGACGACGAATGACTGAGGACTGAAGGCTCGATGCTGGCCGCTCGATCAGGGGCCGCCGGGTTTGATGACGAAGCCGACGCCGAGTCGCGACTGGTGGCCCCAGATGCCCGAGATCTTTGCGGGGACGTAGTCAATCTGGAAGAGGCGGAGGGCATACTGGTCGCCGAGGTTCCAGTCCAGGCCGCCGCCCAACCCCAGTGCCAGGCCGCTGGCGCTGCCGCCGCCGGCCGTGAGCTGCGCGAAGCCCACCAGCCCGTGGAGGAAGCCGGTGAAGCGCTCGCCGCGTGCGGCGATGCGCGGGCCGAAGAGATACTGGTACTCGGCCACGTCAAAGCGGCCGACGCCGGGCACGGTGATGCGCGCGTACTGGCCGCTGAAGTCGGCGGTGAAGCCGTAGCGGGACTTGAAGTTGAAGGTCAGATCGGACTGCCAGCCGAAAAAGTGGTCGCCTTGGGAGTTGAGCCAGGAGAAGCCGCTGAAGATTTCAAACGGCGGCTGCTCCTGCCCCTGCGCCGACAGCGCGGCGAGAAAGAGCAGCGCGAGTGCGGCAGCGGTGTTCTTCATTGTCGCCTCCGTGTTTCGCCCCAGCCCTGCGTGAGTACGGTATTAGGTAGGCGCGCCAGCGCCAAAAAGCAAGGAAAAATGCGGCAGGATGCGGCGACAGAGCGGCGCGACGCATCTATGGTAGGATCAGCGCCGTCAGGGCTTGGGCGGGCACAGGCGGGCCAGCATGCTGATCAAGATTCCGAAAGGGTGGGAGATTCCCGAGCGGGAGGCGACGCCGGAGAGCGTCTATCGCACGCGCCGAGGCTTCCTCAAGCAACTGGCGGCTGCGGGCATCGTCGGCGCGGGTGCGGTCGCGGGGCTGAATCTGGGAATGAAGGCGCTCGCGCCGGAGGCGCCGTTTGACGCGAAGAAGTTCGCGCCGCTCAAGGCTGCGCGCAATCCGAAATTCGCCGCCGTCGAGCGCCCCATCACCGCCGAGAGCATCGTCGCGCGCTACAACAACTTCTACGAATTCACCACCGACAAGGAAAAAGTCTGGACGCTCGCGGACAAGCTCGTGGTGCGGCCGTGGGAGATTGAAGTCAAGGGGCTGGTCGAGAAACCCGTCAGGATTGACGTGGACGCGCTCATCCGCCAGATGCCGCTCGAGGAGCGCGTCTATCGCCTGCGCTGCGTCGAGGCCTGGTCGGTGGTGGTGCCGTGGACGGGCTTTCCGATGGCGAAGTTCGTCGAGTGGGCGAAGCCGCTCGCCAAAGCGCGCTACGTGCGCATGGTCAGCTTCCTGCGGCCCGAGCAGGCCATCGGCCAGGCGACGCAGACCTGGTATCCCTGGCCCTACTTCGAAGGCCTGACGATGGAAGAAGCAACGAACGAGTTGACCATGCTCGTCGTCGGCAGCTACGGCCACCTGCTGCCGACGCAGAACGGCGCGCCCATTCGCCTCATCACACCCTGGAAGTACGGCTTCAAGAGCATCAAGTCCATCGTGCGCTTTGAATTCCTCGAGAAGCGCCCGGCGAATTTCTGGAACGTGGTCGCGCCCGCCGAGTACGACTTCTTCGCCAACGTCAACCCGAAGGTTCCCCACCCGCGCTGGTCGCAGGCCACCGAGACCGACGTCGCCACCGGCCGCCGCATCCCCACCCAACCCTTCAACGGCTACGCGGACTACGTCGCCCATATGTACGGGTGATCGTGAACCGTGAACCGGGAAACGGAAAACGGTCCGGATTCACGATTCCCGGTCCCCGAATCCCGCTCGCCACAGAAGCGGCCGGAACCCAACGCTACGCGTCGGATCGCGTCGCACCGAGACACATAACAGCCGAATAAACGGGCAGCCGCCTGCCCGCCGGAACTACTTTGGCGCGCCTGCCCGCCGCAGCCACCCACCGAGCAATGCGCTCGCCTTCCTCACCGCTACTGTGCCTGGCGCCCAGTGTCGGACGAGCTGGCCGGCTACAAAGGTCATCAGCACTTGCACGTCTTTGAGTTCGTCGGCGGGCAGGGCGAGGACGTCGCGGTCCACCACGATGAAGTCGGCGAGCTTGCCCGGCTCGAGCGAGCCTTTGTCGGCCTCTTCAAAGCCGAGATAGGCCGCGTTGCGCGTATAGAGCCGCAGGGCTTCGAGCACCGTCAGTCGCTCTTCCGGCGCCAGCACTTTCCCTGACCGCATCTCCCGCCTGACCACCGCCGCCCAAATCCCCCACCAGGGGCTGAGCGGCGTCACGCCGACGTCGGACGCCCCCGCCGCAACGATGCCGTTCTCGATGTACGACTTCCCCGGATAGGCCCAGCGCACCCGCTCCGGCCCGTACTTCTCAAACCAGCTCCCAATCCAGTAGACAAACGCGGGGTTCGTCTCCACCCCCACGCCCAGCGCGCGCAGGCGCTTCTGGATGGCTGGGGTCGAAAGCCCGGCGTGCGCGATGCGAAAACGTGGCGCCTGCCCTGAACCTTCACGGTTCAGGGCCTGCATCGTCGCGGCATAGGAGTCGAGCACCTGGTCCAGCGCGCGGTCGCCAATGGCGTGCGTGGTGATCTGCCAGCCGGCCGCGGCCAGCAGCCGATGCGCCTGCTGCAATTCTTCCGACTTCCAGATGAGCAGGCCGAGATTCTCCGGCTCGCCGGCGACGCCCGGCGGATAAATCGCAATCGTGCGCGCGCCCATGCCGCCGTCGGCAAAGAGCTTGACCGCGCCCAGCTTCAACTGCTCGTCCCCGAAGCCCGTGTGCACGCCCATCCGGACAATCTCTTCGGCATCCTTCAGGCTCCCTACGCCGGGCACCATCTGCACGCGTACGTTCAGCTCGCCCGCGGCGCGCGCCTGCTGGTAGGCGCGCATGTCGTCGGGCGACAAGTAAATGTCGTGGATGGTCGTCAGGCCGACTTCGAGGGCCTTCTCGGAAACCAGTTTCGCCGCGCGCCGGGCGAGGTCAGGCGGGTCGGCGGGCAGATGCCGCGCCACGAGCGTCATCGCTGTGTCCTTGACGATGCCTGTCGGCTCGCCCGCCGCGTCTCGCTCGATGACGCCACCCGCCGGGTCGGGCGTCTCCCGCGTGATGCCAGCGCGCGCCAGCGCGGCGCTGTTGGCCACGGCCAGGTGGCCGCTGATGTGAACGAGATAGACCGGATGCTTTGGGGAAACCGCGTCGAGGTCGCGCCGCGTGGGATAGCGCCGCTCGGCCAGTTGCGCATCGTCCCAGCCCGAGCCGATGACCCAGGTGCCTTCCGGTGTCGCCGCCGCGCGCTCGCCCACCAGCCGCGCGATGTCGCTGACCGAGCGCACCGCCGGGTAGCGCAGGTCGAGTTCGCCGCGCAGGATGCTTTTCGCCCACTCGAGCGCGTGCGTGTGGACGTCAATCAGGCCGGGCAGCACCGTGCGGCCGGCAAGGTCAATGACGCGCGTGCCGGCGTCGGCGCAGCGGCTGATTTCTTCGTTGCTGCCCACTGCCAGGATGCGACCAGCGCGCACGGCCAGCGCCTCGGCGATGCGCCCGGCGTCATCGAGCGTGACGATCTTGCCCCCGCGCAGAATGAGTTCCGCAGCCGTGCAGCCCTCCCTGCTGTGAGCAGAACCCGTGCTCAGCAGCAGGGCGAAAATAGAAATTAGAAAACAGAAAAGAGAAAACCGGCGCATGGGTTTCACCTGCTTAGGGCGCGGGGATTGTACCGCACCGGCAGAAGGCAAAGAGAAAGAACTCCCCTAACCACAGAGGACACAGAGGAATAATATCCAGCTTGGAAGAGGTGCTTGCACCCGCCGATCCCGGTCCACGCTTCTTGCCTCGCTGCGTTATGTAGCGGAAGGCTTCAGCCCTCCACCTCGACGCGTCCCTTGCCGCGAGCTGAGGCGAGGGGTGGCGATTCACCACTCACGAAGTAGCAGGGTAGACGGTAGCGGCGACGAGCCTCTTCCTCGTCGTCGGTTTCTAGCTTAGTGTCCGAGCAGGAGGGAAGGGCGGGCAGAAAGCTGCTTGCGCTCCGGGTCGACCATTAGTCCAGCAATCTCAAGGGTAACGGCGCCGAGAACCGGAAAATCGTCGGCCTCGCCGAACAGCACGGGTGACAGCACGCGGCGGCCCGCGACCTCGATGCCCACGTAGCCCAGAGAGCGGCGCAGCGACCGCCGGTCAGCCGTGAGGATTTCGCGCTCCTCTACCGGCTTAACGCCCAGCCGCGCCAGCAGCTCGGCAGGGATGATGCTAAACGTTGCCCCGGTATCCACCATCAGATCAATGGCAGTGGGCGCCCCGTCCCCGTGCGGGAACTCCCGCAACAGCTTCGCCGATACGCTGAAGATGCCCATGCCGCGATTCTAACCCTGTCTGACATCGCCTGCAACCGACAGCGTCGCACAGTAGCGGCGACGAGCCTCTTCCTCATCGCCGGCTGTTGACAAACCGGAGAGGAATGGGAGGACATTCCTCGCCGCTACTTCCTCGCGTTAGTCGATGCGGGCGATCTGGTTGTTGTCGGTGCCGCGGGGGCCGCTGACCGCAAGCCAGAGGGTGCCGTTGGAGTCGCGCACCATGTGGCGGACGACGCTCTTGGGCGAGGGCATGGGGAAGGTCTCGAACTTCTCGCTCGCCGCGTCGAACCGCACCATCTGGTCAGCGCCCGCCTCGTTGTACCAGACCGCCCCATCGGCGGCGATGGCAATCCCGTAGGGTTGCGAGCGCTCCCCGCCCGGTGAGTCCCACACCTTCCACTCCCCGGTCTTGATGGAGTAGCGGGCGAGCTTGCCCGCGCGGTTGAGCGTCGTCCAGACGGCCTCGGCGTCCACGGCGATGCGCCGCGGCCCGCCGTTGGCGACGGGCACTTCGATTTCGGTGATCTTGACGCTCTGCGGATTCGCCCGCGGGTCAAGCCAGGCAATCTTGTTCCCCGCCAGCTCGCAGAACCAGACCCGGCCATCGGGTGCGGTGACGATGCCGTAGGGCCGCGCCTCGGGCGTTGGCACCGGGTATTCGGTCATGGATTTGTCGCGCGGGTTGAAGCGCACGATCAGGTTCGAGGCCTGGGCGGTGAACCAGAGGATGCCGCGGGTGTCGAAGATGGGCGTGTGCGGGTCGCGCGCCGTGGGCGCGTGGAACTCCTCGAACTTCCCCGTGGCCGGATCGACCACGCCAATCTGTCCCTTCCAGTTTTCGGTGAACCAGATGCGCCCCTTGTCGTCGGCCACCAGCCCGTGCGGGCCCGAGTCCGCGGTGGGGACTTTGAACTCGGTGAACTTCTGCGTCGCGGGGTCGAACATCCCGATGGTGTTGGCGCGCTGGCCGGTGTAGAAGACGCGGTTCTGCGCGTCCACCGCGGGATCGTGCGGCAACGACTCCGGCGTCGGCACCACGTACTCGGTGATCCGGCCGGTGAGCCGCGTCGCCGACGGCGCAAGCGCCCCCGCCGCGCTCAGCGCCAGCGCGAGGACGAGAATGGTGAAACGGGAAACGTGAATCGGAAATCGGCGCATAGTAGCTTGACCTCCCTGAGTGCGGCGAACATTTTACCTCAGAGGTTCGCCAAAAAGCAGATGGCTCCTCCCGCCCCCTAGCGGGCCTCGGCAGGACACCCAATGGCGGGTCTGCCTCCGCGCCCTCTGCGGTGGTCCTGTTAGGTCTTCGATTTGGCTTCGGCCAGGGATTCTAGCCGATGGAGCGCCCAGCGGGCATGCTCGGCGAGGAGCGGGTCGGGATAACGAGCGAATCGTTCGAACACCGGGCGGAAGCGCGCGTTCGCCGAGTTGCCCATCGCCACCAGCACGTTTCGGATCAGGCCGCGCCACTTGGCCCGCCGCACGGCGCTGCGCTGGAACACTGCGCGGAAGTCGGCTTCGGTGAGCGAGGCGAGCCAGTCCAGGGGCGGGTGAAACAGCGTTTCACCCGCGCGTGATTCGCGATTCGTGAACCGTGAACCGTCCTCGATTTCGTTCGTTTCGCCCCGGTTCCCGGTTCGCGGTTCCCGTTTCTCGACGTGTCGCGGCTGAAAGGCAACCGCGTCGGTGAGCCAGGCGCGGCGGTTGTAGGGGCAGACATCCTGGCAGATGTCGCAGCCGAAAACGTGCCGGCCCATAGGCGGCCGCAACTCTTCCGGGATGGGCCCGCGCAACTCAATCGTCAGGTAGCTGATGCAGCGGCGCGCGTCCATCTGGTAAGGCCGCGCCGGGTCGAGCGCGCCGGTGGGGCAGGCTTCCAGACATAACTGGCAGGAGCCGCAGCCGTCGGGCAGCGGCGCGTCGGGTTCGAGCTCGAGATTCGTCACCAGCACGCCGAGGAAGAACCACGAGCCCAGCTCCGCGTCGAGCACGCAGGTATTCTTCGCCAGCCAGCCCAGCCCGGCGTATTTGGCATAGACGCGCTCGACCACCGGCCCGGTGTCCACGTAGAGCTTGGCCTGAAATCCTGTGCCGGCTTGCTCGGCGAGGGCGGCGCGGAGCGCGTCCAGTTTCTCCTCGATGATTTCGTGGTAGTCGTCGCCCCAGGCGTAGCGGGAGAGCCAGCCGCGCTCGGGGTCGCGCGGGACTTCGGTGGAGCAGGGCTGGCCGGTGTTATAGACGAGCGCGCAGCAGATGACCGAGCGCGCCTCCGGCAGCAGCCGCCGCACGTCTTCCCGGCGCGGGTCGTGCAAATAATCCATTTCGCCAGCCAAGCCACGCCGCTTCCACTCGCGGAAGAAGGCGAGTTCGGGGAAGTCGCCGACCGGCGCGATGCCCACGCGGTCGAAGCCGAGCGCCCGGCCCTGCTCCTTGATCCAGCGGGTCAACTCGGAGGGAGCCATCGGAACGATTATAGAAAAGAGAAAATAGAAAAGGGAAAACAGTGAGAGAATCACGGGACGAATCGAGGAGGTGAACATGAGGACGCGGGCAGTCGTGCTCGGAGGGATTTTTCTGCTGGGATTGGCCGCGGGGATGACGGCGGGGCCGGAGGCCAAGCGGCGCTACGTCAATCTGCCGGAGCGCACCGTGCAGGCGCCCTTCAGCGACGCCGTGCTGGTGGGTGACACCCTTTATCTCGCCGGGCGCATCGGCATTGATCCCAAGACCGGCGCGCCCCCGGCCGAGCTGGAGGTTGAAATCCGGCTGGTGCTCGACGGAATGAAAGCGACATTGGCCCAAGCAGGGATGACGATGGAGGATCTGGTAACGGTGCAGGTCTTCTGTCCCGACCTCACGCTCTACGACCGCTTCAACGCCGTCTATCGCGGCTACTTTCCCTCGGGGAATTTTCCCGCCCGCGCCTTCATCGGCTCGGGACCGTTGCTGCGCGGAGGGCACTTCGAGGTGCAAGGCATCGCCGTCAAGCGCTAGCGGGTCGCGGAAACCTGCGCGGGCCGTTATTTATGCAAGATGGGTCGCAGAAAGAGGACGCAAGGGTCAGGAACTACCTTTCCTGCCAACAGGATAGCGCCCGTTCGGGGCAGAAAAGATGCCACCCACCCCCGGAATCCCGCCGTTCGGCGAAAAAGGCTGGAGGTGGGGGTAGCTTCAGGGGGTAGAATGCGCCCAGAACACGGGGGCTGGTGTAAGTCTCTGAGTTCAAGGCCGTCTGTTGCCGACTGAGCGGCAGAGACGGGAGAGGTAATTTGCCGGACACAGCCACGCCAACCGGAGGGCACGCCGAACGCGCCGCATCCCCCACCGTCCGTCGCCATGATGTCGCCATCCCTGCGCGTTCCACCTCCATGTGGTTCCAGGCTGTGATTTCCGCTGAGGAGTAGCACCGATGCCAAGGAGCGCACGAGCGTCGCGGGCGTGGAAGTATTTCGACTATGCCGTGACCAAAGCCGCCGCCGCGGCCTTCAACACCATCCAGTTCTTCAACCAGTATCGGCCCAACCCCTCCTTCACGCCGAAATGGTCGGACAAGCCGCTGCTCAAGTCCTGGCAGAAGACCAAGCCCACGCTGGGCTTCCCGCGCGAGACCGACTCGCTCTGTCCGGGCTGCGTCAAAGAGGCGCGCGCGGCCATCATCTCCGGCGAGCGCGACTGGCGCGACCTGCTCACGCAGAAAGTGGGCGAAATCAAGGCCCAGATCATCGAGCGCGACGGCCAGGTGTGGATGGTCAAGGACTGCCCCATCCACGGCCACTTCGAAGACATCATGGCCATCGACTCGAAGTTTCTCGCCTGGATTGAGAAGAACTTCCCCGGGCGCGACATCCCCGCGCACAACGACAAAGACCTCCACAACCACGGCTCCTCGACCATCCGCTGGGGCCGCGGCTCGGTGCTGACCGTCGACCTCACCAACCGCTGCAACATGATGTGCGACCCCTGCTTCATGGACGCCAACCAGGTCGGCTTCGTGCACGAGCTTTCCTGGGAGGAGATTACCGAAATCCTCGACAACGCCATGAAGATCAAGCCGCGCCGGCAGATGTCGGTGCAGTTCTCGGGGGGCGAGCCGACGATGTCGCCCTACTTCATCGACGCCATCCGCTACGCGCGCAAGCTCGGCTACAACAGCGTGCAGGCGGCCACCAACGGCATCGAATTCGCCAAGTCGAAAGAGTTCTGCCGGCAGGCGTTCGAGGCGGGCCTGCGCTACGCCTACCTGCAGTTTGACGGCATCGGCAACGACGCCAACAGCCACCGCCAGGTGGGCAACCTCTTCGACGTCAAGCTGCGCGCGATCGAGAACATGCACGAGGCGGGGATTGACATCATCCTCGTCACCACGCTCATCAACACCGTCAACAACGACCAGGTCGGCCCCATCATCCAGTTCGCGCTCGACAACCCGAAGAAGATCGCCTTCATCGCCTTCCAGCCGGTCAGCTTCACCGGGCGCGATGAGGACATCACGCCGGAGCGGCGCTTGCGGCAGCGCTACACGCTCTCCCACATGGCCTACGACGTCAAGAAGCAGCTCGGCGTCACCGAGCCCACGCGCGACTGGTTCCCACTCTCGCTGATGGGCGCGTTCGCCGACTTCGCCGACCTCGTGCACGGGCCCGAAGCCGACTGGGGCCAGGTCTCCTGCGGCTGCCACCCGAACTGCGGCGTGGGCACAGCCTTCATGATCAACAAAGAGAACAAGGAGTGGGCGCCGGTCTCCCAGTTCCTCAACATCCCCGGGCTCGTGCGCGATATGCAGAAAATCACCGACGCCGCCCGCGGCCGCAACTTCTCGGCCTTCATGATGGGATTGGCGATCCTGAAGAACTACCACCCGTTCGAGGGGCCGCCCAGCCTGGCGCTGGTCGACCTGTTCCGGAAGTTCGACAAGTCGTTCGACATCATGGGCAAGGCGCGGAAACTCTACGGCAAGTCAGACCCCGAGCGAACACTCGAGGACGCGCTCAAGCGCCGCTCCGACCCCTGGAACTTCCTCTTCGTCGCCGGCATGTGGTTCCAGGACCTGTTCAACTACGACTTCCGCCGCACCGAGATGTGCATCATCCCCTACGCCACCCAGCAAGGCGAGATCAGCTTCTGCGCCTACAACACTGGCATCGGCTGGCGCAACATCATCGAGAACATGTACAAGAACGCCACCGTGGCGGAGTGGTACCGGACACACGGGAAGCACGAAATCTACGCCAAGGGCAAGAAGGTGGCTCTGGATGCCTACGAGCACTCGCTCAGCCTGCGGGAAGAGCACGTGAACCGCGTGCGCGAGAAGCACGTCGAAGGCCCGCAGACCGCGGCCGAGGAAGAGCGTGCCCGGCGCCGCGCGGCCTTGCAGGCGCAGGAAGTGCGCAAGATCTACGAGGAGATGGTGCTCAAGAAGAAGCAGCCGGAAACACAACTGGTGCAGATTGCGCCCTCGCTCGCGCCCGCCAATCCGGCGAGCTCGAGCGTGCTGCATCCGCCTGTACAGCCGGAAGCCCACGGCGACGACGACTAACCGCCGTTCTTCTTTCCGTTCCGCCCAGCGGCTTCTCCCGCTGGGCTTTTTCTTTTCTGTCTGCAATCTCGCCTGTGCGTCTGCTTCGTAACTTGCAATCGCGTGCATCTCGGGTAAAGTCAGTCCCGCTTCTGAGAAGGCGTAATGGAAACGGCTGAGCTTGCTCCCCCCGCGCGGTGGCTGAACCGCACGACCTTGGGCGTGGGTCTCACCAGTTTGTTCAGCGACTGGAGCCACGAGATTGCCACGACTGTCTTACCGGCGTTCCTCGCATCGCTCGGCGCCGGGCCGGGGTGGCTGGGGTTGATCGAGGGCACAGCCGATGGCCTTTCCAGCGTTGCCAAGCTGACGGCCGGCCACTACACCGACCAACTCCGCCGACGCAAGCCGCTGGTGCTTGCGGGCTACGTGATTACGACCTTTGCCACGGGAGCGCTGGCGCTGGCGGGGAACGCGGTGCAGGTTCTGGCCGCGCGGGTCACGGCGTGGCTCGGCCGCGGGGCGCGCACCCCTGGACGGAAGGCTCTGCAGGCGGCCGCGGTTCCAGCCAACGCCTACGGCCGGGCCTTCGGCTTCGAGCGGATGATGGACACGACGGGAGCGATTGTGGGGCCGCTGACGGCGGTCTGGCTGCTGCAACAGTCGGCCGGCCAGTACAACCGCATTTTCCTCTGGACGCTTCTCCCCGGCCTGATGGCGGTGGCCTGCTTTTGGCTGCTGGTGCGGGAGCGGGAAGCGACGCCCGTTGCCGCGGTCTCCTTCTGGGGTGGTCTGCGGGGTCTGCCGGTCTCGTTTCGGCGCTTTCTGCTCGCGGTCGGTATCTTCGGACTTGGAGATTTCGCTCATACGCTCCTCATCCTTTATGCCACGCAGGCGCTGACGCCCGAACGGGGCGGGGTGGCGGCGGCCAGCCTTGCCATCGGCCTCTACTTGTTGCACAACATCTTCTATGCCGGTTCTGCGTATCTGGGAGGCTGGTTGGGGGACCGGGTTCCGCGCCGGTGGGTCTTGGCGGCTGGCTATGGTCTCGCGGCTTTGATGGCGTTCGTGCTCGTGGCCGGGCCGCAGCAGCTGCCGCTGTTGGCCTTGGTCTTTGCTTTAGGAGGCATCTACGTTGGCGTCGAGGAACCGCTGGAGGATTCATTGGCGGCAGAATTGGTGCCGAGCGTCCAACACGGGATGGCCTTCGGCACGCTGGCCGCGGTCAACGCGGTCGGCGACTTCGTCTCCAGCTTGCTGGTGGGCCTGGTGTGGAGCACGGTTTCGGCGGGCGCGGCCTTTGGCCTGGCCGCGGTCTTGTTCGCCGCCGGCGCCGTTCTGGTCCTCCGGTTGCGCTGAGAGCGGCCGCGGACGAGCCGCGGTGCGCAAAACTGTTTGCACCGGCTGGCTGCTTTTGCCTATAATCCGCCGGTGCCCCGGGAAGGGAGGGGCGGTCACCGGCGGGTTGCAGGCCGAATTCAGTTGATTCCGCGGGACAAACACGACCGCAGCGGCGCAGCATGAAGCAGCCACGGGTATGGGTTTGTCCGCTGAGCGCGAGCGAGGAACAGGAATGTCCGAACAGACCGTAGCGAATGCCCCAGCGGTGGAACCGCAATCCGGCTTGCGGGTAAGCAGCGAAACCTTGACTGTGCAGACGCGGGAGCGGCTGGAGCTGATCAACATCACCGACCAGGTCGCCGCGCATGTCCGCCGCAGCGGCATCCGCCAGGGCATCGCGCTCATCAATTCGCTCCACACCACGCTGGCCCTCTTCATCAACGAATTCCAGCAGGCGCTGCTCGACGATATGCGCACCTTCCTCGAGCAAGTGGTCACGCGCAGCAGCTACTACCGGCACAACGACCCGCAATTCAGCGACTGCGACCGCCAGAACGCCGACTCGCACCTGCGCGCCATGCTGCTTGGCCACAACCTCTGCCTGCAGGTGAATAACGGCGAGCTGGTGCTGGGCACTTTCCAGTCCGTCATCCTCGCCGAGCTCGACGGGCCGCGCGAGCGCGCCCTGCAACTGCAAATCTTTGGTTCCCCCTAGATACCGAAAATCGAAACTCGAAAATAGAAAATCGGCCACGGCACTTCTTCGTTGATTCACATCGACTTCACCGCACACCGAGTTTCGCTCTTCGCGTTTCACTATTCGTGAAGACTTGTGTGGCAGCCTCCCCTGAGGTATGCTGGAGGCGGTTCTCCGACCCCGGTTGCCTACCGGAGAGATAACCTAAGGCGCCGGGGCGGCACCGTGGCCCGCGAAAGCAGGCCGCGCCCCGTGTGGAAAGGAGAGCCGGAGCCTATGGCTCCCGCGCGGGGCTATAGGCTCGAAGAGTTTTTATGGCTCTCACCGACAGTTTCAACCGCGCCATCACCGACCTGCGCGTCTCGGTGACCGACCGCTGCAACTTCCGCTGCATCTACTGCCGCGCGGCCGAGCCGGAAAACTACGTCCCCGGCAACCACCTGCTGACCTGGCCGGAATACCAGCGGCTGTGCCGAGTGCTGGCCGCGCTCGGCTTGCACAAAATTCGCGTCACCGGCGGCGAGCCGCTCGTCCGCGGGGGCGTGGAAGAGTTCATCGAGTGGCTGTCCCGCGAGCGGCTGTTTGACGACATCGCCCTCACCACCAATGGTTTTTCCCTGGCGGAGAAAGCCGAGCGGTTGAAAGCGGCCGGACTCCATCGCTTGAACGTGAGCCTCGACTCGCTCAAGCCCGAGCGCTTCGACCGCATCACGCGGACGCGCGGGGCGCTGGCGCGGGTGCTGGCCGGCATCGAGGCGGCCGAGGCCGCGGGCCTGGCCCCCGTCAAGATCAATGCCGTCATCGTGCGGGGGTTTAACGACGACGAGATTGCTGACTTCGTCGACTTCGCCCGCGCCCGCCGGCTGGTGATGCGCTTCATCGAGTTCATGCCGCTCGATGCCGACCACATCTGGGATCGCACGCGGGTGGTGACGGCGGCGGAGATTCTGGCGCAGGTGCGCCAGATGGACGACCTGGTGGAGCTGCCGCGGCAGGCGGCCAGCGAGACCGCGCTGCGCTACCGCTTCGCCGACGGCTCGGCCGAGATCGGCATCGTCGCGCCGGTCTCCATCCCCTTCTGCGGCCACTGCTCGCGCATCCGCGTGACGGCCGACGGCAAGCTCCGCACCTGCCTGTTCTCCGCCCGGGACCATGACCTGCGCGGGCTGCTGCGCAACGGGGCCACGGACGACGGCATCGCCGCCCGCATCGCGGCCATCGTGCGCCAGAAGGAAGAAGGCCACCGCATCAACGAGCCGGACTTCGTTCCCCCCAGTCGCACCATGGTCTTCATCGGCGGATAGCACGGACAGCGGGGGGCGCATCGAATAGAGGGGAGGCTTTGCTAGAATAGTAGCCCATGGCGGTCCTGACCGAGACTCAACCCGCGACGCTGCGCGTGCCGGAGATCGAGAAGGGCGTCGGGTGCGATTTTGATAGCTACCTGCTCGTGCCCGACACCTCGCTCGACGCCCGCATCGCCGCCGCCCGCGATGCCCTGGGCGAGCGGCTTGTCATTCTCGGCCACCACTACCAGCGCGACGAAGTCGTCAAGTTCGCCCACTTCCAGGGCGACTCGCTCAAGCTCTCCCAGCAGGCGGCCCAGGCCAAGGCGGATTTCATCGTTTTCTGCGGCGTCCACTTTATGGCCGAAAGCGCCGACATCCTCCGCCAGCCCCACCAGCAGGTCATCCTGCCCGACCACAACGCCGGCTGCTCGATGGCCGACATGGCCGACGTCACCCAGGCGGAAGATTGCTGGGAGCAACTGGAAGCCGTCGGCGGGTTGAACGTCATCCCGGTGACGTATATGAACTCGTCGGCGGCCATCAAAGCCTTCGTCGGCCGCCACGACGGCGCCATCTGCACCTCCTCGAACGCCGCCGGCATCTTCCGCTGGGCCTTCGCGCGCGGCGAGCGCATCCTCTTTCTCCCCGATGAGCACTTGGGGCGCAATACCGCCTATCGGATGGGCATCCCGCTCGAGCAGATGGCGGTGTGGGATCCCTACAAGGAACTGGGCGGAACGACGCCGGAGAAGCTCCGGGGCGCGCGCGTCATCCTCTGGAAAGGCTACTGCTCCGTGCACCAGCGCTTCCTGCCCGAGCACGTCGCGCTCGTGCGCCAGCGGTATCCCCGCATTCGCGTGCTGGTGCATCCGGAGTGTCGCTGGGAAGTGGTGGAACGCGCCGACGACATCGGCTCGACCGAGGGCATCCGGAAAAAGGTGGAGGCGAGCCCGGCGGGCAGCCAGTGGGCCATCGGGACGGAGATTCATCTGGTCAACCGGCTCGCCAAACAGAACCCGGACAAGCTGATTATCTCGCTCGACCCCAACGTCTGCGTCTGCACCACGATGTTTCGCATCACCCCGCAGCATCTTTGCTGGGCGCTGGAGAACCTGGTGGGTGGCCAGGTCGTGAACGTCATCCGCGTGGAGGAGGAGACGCGGCGGTGGGCGCGGGTGGCGCTGGAGCGGATGCTGGCGATAGAGTAAGGCGATGGCGGACGAAGAAAAATACTTCGACCTCGAGCAGGCCGAGCAACTCCTGCCCACGATTGTCGCCCTGCTCGAGACCGCGCGCGAGCAGAAGCGCACGATGGAGGCGCTCGATCAGGAGTTCTCGCAGGTGCAAAACCGGATTCTGCTGATGGGCGGAATCGTGCCGCCCTATCCGCTGCTGGCTGAAAAGCGCGCCGAGCGCGACGCGGCGGAGAAGAAAACCCGCGAAGCCCTCGCCGCGATTGAAAAGCTCGGCTGCCTGGTGAAGGATCTGGAGATCGGGCTGGTCGATTTTCCCGCGCGGCGCGACAACGAGACCGTCTATCTCTGCTGGAAGCTGGGCGAGGAGCGCATCGGCTACTGGCACCGGGTGGAGGAGGGCTTTGCCGGGCGCAAGCCCCTCGACTCCGAATTCGCCTCGGGCAGCGCAAAACCGAACTAGCGCCGCGAAGAACGCCTGTCCTTCTGAGTCCAGATTCGATCGGGACGAAGAATCTCAGGGAAGGGCATTGGCAAAGCTCCAGATTCTTCGTCGCCCCGCCCCTTCTGGCTGACGGGACGTTTGGCGATGAGGCTTTGGCAAGAGAAGAGGCGGGGCTCCTCAGAATGACGAACAGGGGCGCTAAAGGATTTTGTCTTAGAACTCTATGAATCACCTCCAGGAGTCAACGAGTGCCTATCTGAAGAGCGCGGCGCACCAGCCGGTCGAATGGTACCCCTGGGGCGAGGAAGCCTTCGCCCGCGCCCGGGCCGAGGACAAGCCCATCCTGCTCGACATCGGCGCTGTCTGGTGCCACTGGTGCCACGTGATGGACCGGGAGAGCTACGAGAATCCCGACGTCGCCCAGATCATCAACCAGCATTTCATCCCCATCAAAGTGGACCGGGACGCCTCGCCCGCCGTGGACGCCCGCTATCAGGCGGCCGTCAGCGCCCTCACCGGCCAGGGGGGCTGGCCCTTGACCGTCTTCCTCACCCCCGACGGCGGTCCCTTCTACGGCGGCACCTATTTTCCTCCGGAAGACAACTTCGGCCGGCCCGGCCTCAAGCGCATCTTGCTCAGCGTGGCGGCGGCCTACCGCGACCGCAAGCCCGAGGTGGTGGAGAACGCGGGGAAGATTACCGTGGCGCTCAGCCAGGCCGAGGGCTTCGTCGGCGCCCGCCGCGCGTTTTCTCCCTCGCTGATTGACTCGGTGGTGGATTCCGCGGTCAAGCTCTTCGACCTGCGCTTCGGCGGCTTTGGCAACGCGCCCAAGTTTCCCCATCCGGCCGCTATCGAACTGCTGCTGGAACGCTACCAGACCACGCGCGAGAGCCACTACCTGACCGTCGTCAACACGACCTTGGAGCGGATGGCGCGCGGCGGCGTCTGCGACCAGCTTGGTGGCGGTTTTCATCGCTACTCGGTGGATGAGCGCTGGCTGCTGCCCCA
Source organism: Acidobacteriota bacterium (assembly GCA_037442885.1). Lineage (GTDB taxonomy): Bacteria > Acidobacteriota > Terriglobia > Acidiferrales > 2-02-FULL-67-57 > JACQTG01. Next base: position 83,995 of record JBBIPK010000004.1, read on the forward strand.
CTTCGAGAAAATGTCTTATGACAACTCCGAGCTGCTCAAGAACTACCTCCACGCCTACCAGGTGACGCGCGAGCCCTTCTACCGGCAGGTGGCCGAGGGGATGATCGGCTGGGTGGATACGACCTTGTCCGACCCGGCCAACGGTGGCTTCTACGCCAGTCAGGACGCCGACTCCAGCCTGGAGGATGACGGCGACTACTTCACCTGGACGGTCGAGGAAGTCCGCGCCGTGCTGCCGCCGGAGGACGCCGAGTTGATCGCGGAGCACTACGACATCGGCGAGCACGGCGAGATGCACCACAATCCGAAGAAGAACGTGCTCTGGGTAGCCGTGAGCGAATCGGAGCTGGCCGAGCGACGCAACTTGCCGCTGGAGGACGTGCGTTTGCGCCTGGCCGCCGCTCGCGGCAAGCTGCTTGCCGCGCGCCGCCAGCGGCCCACGCCCTACGTGGACACGACGCTCTACACCGCCTGGAACGCGATGTTCATCTCCGCCTACCTCGAGGCTTATCGGATTCTCAGGCGCGAGGCGTGCCGGGAGATGGCGCTGAAGACGCTGGAGCGGTTCCTGAGCGAAGCCTGGGACGCGTGCGTCGGCTTCACCCATCGGCTGAGCGAGCAGCCGCAGGCGGCTAACGTCTTTCTCGAAGACCAAGTGCAGATGGCGGGGGCGCTGCTCGATGCCTTTGAGTTGACCGGCGAGAAGCACTACTTCGATGTGGCCGAGCAGGCGATGCGGCTGTGTCTGGAGAAGTATTGGGACGAGAGCCACGGCGGCTTTTTCGACCGGCCGCTGGAGGCGCCGCCGCTGGCCGAAGGTCTCGACATTCGCCGCAAGCCCTTCCAGGATTCGCCCACCGCCGGCGCCAACTCTATCGCCGCCATCGTGCTCGACCGGCTGGCCAGCTACACGCTGAACGAGGAGTACCGGGACAAGGCGATGAAGACGCTCGAGGCCTTCGCCGGCATCGCGCCTGCCTACGGCCTCTACGCCGCCAGCTACGGCTTGGCGGCGCTGCTGCACGTCCGGCAGCCGCTCGAGGTCGTCATCGTGGGCGGGCGCAGCGATGGCCGGGCGGCGGCCTTGCGCCAGGCGGCCTGGGACACGTTCCGGTTTGGGAAAGCTGTGCTCACCTACGAGCCGCAGGAGATTTCCGCCGACCGGTTGCCGGCGGGGCTGGCGGCCACGCTGCCGCATCTTTCAGGCGATGGCGGGCCGCGCGCGTTCCTCTGCGCGAACGGAACGTGCCAGCCACCCATTACCGAACCCGAGGCGTTGGCGGCGGCCATCGTCGGAGCAGGCAGGTGATGCGTATGCTGCCGGCCTGGCTGGCTTCGCTCATCTTTTTCAGTGTCCTTGGAACGATCCTCGCCTCCCAGGTCTTCTGGTTCCGGCGGGCGCGGCGGTTCGTGCGCAGCCGGCGGCTGCGATGGCAGCGGTGGGCGCTGGGCGTTCCGATCTATGCGTGGTTTTCGCTGCTGGGCGCGATGCTGGTGTTCGTACCGCTGCGCTGGTTGCTGGTGGATGCCGCACCCGTCCTGCTTTCGCTGTTCATGCTGTTCCGGCGGTCGGAGCTGATGATGCCCATCGGGCTGTGGCTGACCGCCTCGATGTTGTCGTTTGCGCTGGTGGTGGCGGTGCAGAGCGCGGGCTGGCTCGGGTCGCGCTGGCCCCGCCGGTGGCGGGGCTGGCGGCGGCTGCGCGCCCGTGGAGGGGATCCGCTTGTCCCCGAGCGGCGGCATTTTCTGCAAGCGGCAACCAACCTCGCCGCCGCGGTGCCCTTTGCCGTCGTCGGCTATGGCTTCCTAATCGAGCGGCAGAACTATCAAGTGAAGGAAGTGACGATTGCGATCCCGAACCTGCCGGAGGCGCTCGACGGGCTGCGGCTGCTGCTCATTACCGACGTGCACGCCAGCGCGTATATGCCGGTGCCCGAAATCCGCCGCATCGTTGGAATGTGCAAGGAGCTGCCGGCCGATCTCGTCTTCCACACCGGCGACTTCACCACCAGCCGCGGCGACCCGTTGACAGAGGCCGTGACCGAGTTGGTCGCGATTCAGGGGCGCTACGGGAACTTCGGCTGTCTGGGCAACCACGAGATTTACGCCGGAACGACGCGGGCGGCGACTGAACTCTTTGCGCGCGGGGGCGTGCGCATCCTGCGCGGCGAGAACGCCGAGGTCGAGATTGGCGGGGCGAAACTGAACCTCATCGGCGTGGACTATCAGCGCCAGCCCAATCGCGTCCTCGATACAGAGACGTGGTGGAAGACGCGCGGGCTGCCCGGCATCGAGAAGCTGGTGCGGCGGGATTGCCCGAACCTCCTGCTGACGCACAACCCGAACCCCTTCCTGCGCGCGGCGGAGCTGGGCATCGAGTTGACGCTCGCCGGCCACACCCACGGCGGACAGGTGCAGGTGGAGATCCTGAACACGCGCTTCAGCCCTGCGCGCTTTATGACGCGCTTCATCTCCGGCCTCTACTCATTGCCATCGGGTCTGGGTTCCACGGTTCACGATTCACGATTCACGAATCACTGCTCTTTGTACGTGAGTGCGGGGGTGGGGACGATTGGCACGCCCATCCGGCTGGGCGTCCCGCCCGAAATCACCCTTCTGACCCTTCGGCGGGTCGCTTCAGGGCAAAGTCTGCGGCGAGGCTGAATCCCCTTGCGGGCAGGTTGCGAACAAGTAGAATCCGGGCGTTCAGGGCGAAAATCCTTTTGGAGGGAAGCATGAGAAAGGGAATTTTTGTGCTCGTGAGTGTGGTTCTGGTCGGCGCTGCTGTGTTCGTGGCTTCCGGGCTGGCGCAATCGCAGGCGAAGCCGAAGTGGGAAGTGGAAGGCCGTTACGCCGAGGCCTGCCAGTGCAACGTGCCTTGCCCGTGCAACTTCGCGCAGAAACCGACCTACGGCAACTGCGACAACACCAGCGTCTGGCAGATTGAGAAAGGCTACTACGACGACGTGCGTTTGGACGGGCTTTACGTGATCGTGGTGGGAGCGAGCCCGCGGGGCGAGCGCTTCGTGGACACGGTGGGCAACCTGGCCTTCGCGCGCTACTACGTGGACCAGCAGGCCAGCGAGAAGCAGCGCAAGGCATTGGAGGAAATCGCGCGCTCGCTGAACGCCGCCTATCTGCGCATTCCACTCAAGAAGCTCTCGGCCGATGAAAAGGTGGAAGCGGTGCAAATCCAGGCCAACCTGACCGCCGACCAGGCGCAGGTGAAGATTCCCGGCGTGCTCGACTTCCAGACCGAGCGGCTGGTGGGCGTGGACGGGAAGAACCCCATCGAGATCGTGAACGGCTCCGTCATCATCGAGTGGATGCCGCGGATTTTCGCGGGGCAGTCGAAGACCTACAAGTACACGGGGCCGATGAGCTGGGAGTACAGCGGGCGGAGCTCTTACTTTGCCCGTTTCCGCGCCCACAGCGAGATGGCGAGCATCCGCGCCGTCACCGGGTCCAGCCACTAATCCCTGGCCTGAAGGCGGGGAGGGCATGGCTTAAGCCGTGCCGTACCAGCCGGCAAACAAGGCGGCTTAGCCGCTGAGGGAGGTTAGGGCTTTCCTCAGGGGCTAAAGCCCTTCTCTTTTTGCTCTGCTTTCGGCACGCCTGACCCTTCGACTACGCTCAGGGCAAGAGGCGTGCCCTGCGGCGGGTTGCGGCGCTTTGGGCGCTGGTGGGATAATTGAGGGGGCAGGCAAGGAGTAAGGTTATGGCACAGATACGCGAAGCGTGGATTCGAGAGCGCTTGGCGAATAACGGCCACGGCAACGTGACCCAGATGCACTATGCGCGCCAGGGCGTCGTCACCGAGGAGATGCGCTTTGTGGCGCAGCGGGAGAACTGCGAGCCCGAATTCGTCCGCTCAGAAGTTGCCCGCGGGCGCGCCATCATCCCCGCCAACATCCGGCACACGAACCTGGAGCCGATGGGTATCGGCGTCGGCTTCCGGTGCAAGATCAACGCCAACATC
>JBBIPK010000005.1:0-85922 GCA_037442885.1 Acidobacteriota bacterium
GCGAGGAGTCGCGCACCAGGAAAATGTTCTCGCCGCTGCCCTCGCTGACGTAGCCGGCGACATCGAGGGCAATGCCTTCCACGTAGCCGTTGACGAGCGCCTCCATCTTGATCAGTTGCGAGTTCATGTAGTTGGCGGCCGCCTTGGCCATGGCCGGCAGGGTGTTGGGGGCCATGCGCGCCCAGGAGGAGACGCAGACATCCACGCCTTTCTCGTGGGCTTCCTCGCCCAGGTAGCTGCCCCATTGCCAGCAGGCGATGTAGACCTCGGTGGGCGACTTGAAGGGGTTGACGCCCACCTCGCCGTAGCCGCGCAGCACGACCGGCCGGAGGTAGCAGGCACCGAGTTTGTTCACGCGGACGACTTCGAGCGCGGCCTGGCAGAGGTCATCGAGCGAGTAAGGCAGTTCGATGCGATAAATCTTGCAGGAGTTCAGGAGCCGCTGCATGTGTTCGCGCAGGCGGAAGACGGCGGGCTCGCCGCGCATGGCGTAGCAGCGAATGCCTTCAAACAGCGCCGAGCCGTAGCTAATGACGTGGGAGACAACGTGGATGGTCGCCTCGTCCCAGGGAATCAGCTTGCCGTTGTGCCAGATTTTCTCTGATTTCTGCACTGGCATCGGTCACCCCGCGCCCTTCAGGTTCCCGGGTGTCGGTTCCCGGGTCTTACCTCTTGTGTTGGTTCTGGCTGGCAGGCCCCGCCGGGGGCGGGGCAGGCGAGAGCACTGAGAGCCATGGTGCGTTCGCCCGGCTGTTCATCCGTATTGGCAGCAAACTGGAACGCCCTCGGTATTCCATCGCTGCACCGCGGGGATTATAGCACGACCATTTTGAAGGCAAGGGCCAAAATGGTCGCCTCTTGTGCCGCTCCCCGCTCCTTGGTAGGTTGTCAGAACTCTCCGGGCGCTGTCGTCATCCTAGCCAGGAGACGAAACTTGGATTTCGGAGTGGGGTTGGAGTGAAGGTGGAGCGCGACGCAATGCAGAGACACAGACAACAGGGCGTGGCCGTGCTGCTGGCGGTGTTGCTGGTGCTCGGCCAGGCGCTGCCCGTGGCGGCCAAACGCACGGAGGTCAAGCCGGGCTGGAACCTGTTCAGCGTGCAGCAAGACATTGAGCTGGGGCGGGAGGCGTCGGCGGAAGCCGAAAAGCAGCTTCCGCTGCTGCGCGACGCCCGCGTGGACGGGTATTTGACCCGGCTGGGGAGGAAGCTGGCAGCCGAAGCGCCCGGGCACAAGTACCCCTACCAGTTCAAGGCCATCAACGATGGCAGCATCAACGCCTTTGCGCTGCCCGGCGGCTTCCTCTATGTCAACCGGGGCACGATCGAGGCGGCGGAGAACGAAGCGCAGTTGGCGGGGGTGGTGGCCCACGAAATCAGCCACGTAGCCCTGCGCCACGGCACCAACCAGCTTTCCAAAGCAGTGGCCATCCGCTTTCCGCTGGCGATCGCGGGCGGCCTGCTGGGCGGTTCCGGGAGCCTGCTCGGACAGCTTGCCCAGTTGGGCATTGAAGTGGGCTTTACCGCGGTATTCCTCAAGTACTCGCGGACGGCCGAGACCCAGGCCGATGTCCTGGCTACCCAGCTCTTGTTCGATACCGGCTACGAGCCCCGCGAATACGGGCGCTTTTTCGCCAAGATTGAGAAGGCAGGCGGGGGCGGCGGCGTCCAGTTTTTCTCCGACCATCCCAACCCGAAGAATCGCGTCAAACGCGTGGACGAGGAAATCGCCGAACTGGGCAGCAAGACGGGCTTGCGCAAGGACTCGGAAGAGTTTCACGCGGTGCAGAGCCTGCTGCGCTCGATGCCCGCGCCGCCCAAGCGCGGCGTGCGGGCGCAGGAGAGCGGCGAAGTGCGTCGGCCGGAGCCGCCGGCTAGGCAGTTTCGCGAGTACCAGGGCCGGCTGTTTCTGCTTTCCTTCCCGGAGAACTGGCAGGTGAGCGAAGAAGGCGCGGGAGTCGTACTCGCGCCGGAGGGCGGCGTGGTGACGTTGGAAGGCGGAGCGAACGCCATCGCCTACGGCGTCATCGCCAACGCCCTTGAACTGGAAGACCCAAACGAGACCCTGGAAGAGGCCACCGACCGGCTCATTCAGGCCATCCGCCAGTCCAATCCCGGCACGCGCGAAACCTCGCGCCAGCGCACGCGCCTCGCCGCCCAGCGCGCCCTCTCGGTGCAGTTGACCGGTGAATCGCCCCGCCGCGGCGAGCACGAAACCAACTGGCTGCTCACCTTCAAGACCAGCGACCGCCTCTTCTACGTCGTCTGCATCGCCCCCGAAAAAGAGTTTTCTTCCTATAAGCCCACCTTCCAGAAGATGCTCGACTCTTACCGCTTGCGCTAAGAGTGGTTGATTGGTTTATTGGTTGATCGGTGTCACCTGCAAACCGTTTGTGGGGCAGTGCTACTTGCCCGAGCTGAACCTCCAGAGGGCTGAAGCTGTGCCCTCCCGGGAGGCAACGATTGCTGGTCTTGAAGTGTCTTCTGATTTGCGGCGAGAGGGCTTTCGGTTGCGGTAATTAGAGAGTTCTGATTCTTGCTAGTGACTTGATTCCGGTTTGGCCAAGCCCTCGACGCCCTCTTTTCTCTTCTGTTTCCCAACGCGCCGGCGACGCATCCAGAACTGGAAATAGCAGCCAGTTGCCGCTGCGACGCTCACGGCCAGCCAGACCGGCAGTTCCTTCCCAAAGAGGACAAAAACAAAGTAGCTGGCTAACACGACTAACGCTGCTAGGAATGCCGCCGGAATCATATGCAGCGGAAGTAGGAAATGTTGACGCCATCCACCGGGCCTCTCCCATGATTCGATGTCTGAGAGCTCCATGAGGCGTGACCACCAAGGTTGGACGGACGTTACTTCGAGTCCTGTCTTCGCCTTAAGAGCGGCTTCGAACTCTTCAACAGTGGGCAGCCAGCGGGCGTTTACGCCCGTCTTGTGAGTTTCGAAGCTCGAAACGTAGACTACGACGAGAGCTTGGTTGGGAATTTTTTCCAGACGCGTAATCTGTGCGTAATCTATTGAAATCAGCTTCGGCAGCCAGCGGTGAGGGAGCCGCACGTGGTCGGGCCAGAGTTCTGCTGCAGGCCGCCTTGCCAACGTGGTGCCCCACAGAAAAAGGAAGGTAAGAGCTCCGAGCCAAAGGAGTCGGAGAGGGTTTCGATCCGAGAAAAACACGAGAACTTCATGAGCTACGAAGACGAGCAATAGAATTGCGAAATTACGCCGTGTCGCTGACAACTTTTCGCGGGAGTAGAAGAACTTCTTGGGCCAGTCGGATTGCTGCATGGGTCATCCCCAAAGCTGCCTTCTATTGAAACAGGAGCTGTAGAAGTAATCAATAGCCTGGTCAATAACTGGCCTCCCGTATGGCCACAGGTTTCCAGCGGATGCTGGACTCTTACCGCTTGCGCTGAGGACGCTTTATCGGTTCATTGGTTTATTGGTTGATTGGGCGCGCCCTCCGGGGTTCTGAACTTCCTGGCGCACTGGCCGGTTGCGTTTCGCACTGGGGTAGAATGATGGGCGAGGATAGTTTGTGGGGAGATGCGCAATGAAGAATTTCGAATATACGGTGGAGACCAAAAAGTCGTTTGACGAGGCGGTGCGCGCGGTGGAGGGGAAGTCAGCCGAGAAGGGCTTTCGCGTCCTGCACACACACGACGTGGCGGCAACGCTGGCGGAGAAGGGGTTTCCGCGGGAGCCGCTCAAGATTATCGAGATTTGCAACGCGCGAGCGGCGAGCGAGGTGCTGAAGCGGGACGTGAAGCTCGCGCTGATGCTGCCCTGTCCCATCAGCGTCTATACGCAGGCGGGGAAGACCTACATCAGCACGCTGCTGCCCAGCTCGATTGCCGATTTCTTTCCCAAGGCCGGCATCGAAGCCATTGCCGCCGACGTGGAAAAGTCGGTGCTGGCCATCGTCAACGAAGCCCGCTAAGTCCGGGCGGTCCATCAGGCAAGCCTCTTTTCGAGAGTCGCCGGGCGCAGAGCGCCTCTTCCAAACTGGTCTATGTGAGCAGGCAGTGGCGGGCGCCACTGGCTTGAACTGAAGCGGCGCGGGTAGTGACCGACAAGCAGATTCTTCGCCCCGAATGCTTTCGGGGCTCAGAATGACAAGTGGCGGGAACGATGCGGGGAGATGCGCGGTGATATCGGCTTCCACCTCGATGATGCACCCACTTGCACTGCTGGTTTTTGCCAGGTTGATTGAGCTAGTCGGCGGGTTCGGGGGCTGGGGCAGGCCCCGCGGAAGGGCGCGGGGCAGGTTGCCAGCGGAGGATAGGTTTGCGGTTGGCGGTGACTTCGTCGAGGCGGCGGACGCGGGTGGTGTGGGGCGCGGTCTTGACGAGGTCGGGGTGGGTTTCGGCCTCGTGGGCGATGGCGCGCAGAGCCTCGATGAAGAGGTCGAGCTCCTCTTTGCATTCACTTTCCGTCGGCTCGATCATCATTGCCCCGGGCACGATGAGGGGGAAGGCGACGGTGTAGGGGTGGAAGCCGTAATCCATCAGCCGCTTGGCGATGTCCATGGTGCGGACACCGAAGCGCGCCTGGCGCTTGTCGGAGAAAACCGTCTCGTGCAGCGTGGGGCTCGGATAGGGGAGGTCGTAGACGCCCTCGAGACCTTTGCGAATGTAGTTCGAGTTCAGGACGGCGTCGCGGGTGACTTGCAGGATGCCTTCCGGGCCGTGGGCGAGAATATAGGCGAGCGCGCGGACGTGCATGCCGAAGTTGCCGTAGAAAGCTCGCACGCGCCCGATGGACTGCGGCCGCTCGAAATTCCACCGCAAGCGTCCCTCGGGCGACTCTTGCAGCACCGGCAGGGGCAGGAACGGCTCCAGGAATTTCTTCACCGCGACGGGCCCGGCCCCGGGTCCGCCGCCGCCGTGCGGGGTGGAGAAAGTCTTGTGGAGGTTGAGGTGGACGATGTCGGCGCCGAAGTCGCCTGGGCGGGTGACACCCGCGAGCGCGTTCAGGTTGGCTCCGTCGAGGTAAAGCACGCCGCCGCGCGCGTGGACGATTTCGGCGATGTCGGTGATGCGCTCTTCGAAGATGCCGAGGGTATTGGGATTCGTAATCATGAGCGCGGCCACGTTTTCCGTCATCAACTGGCGGAGGGCGTCGAGGTCCACCTGTCCGCCGCGATTCGACTTCACCGGCGCGACGTTGTAGCCGGCCATGGCGGCGGTGGCGGGATTCGTCCCATGCGCAGAATCGGGAATCAGCACGAGTTGCCGCGGATTGCCCTTCGCGGTCAGATATGCCTGCACCATCAGAATCCCGGTCAGCTCCCCGTGCGCGCCCGCCGCTGGTTGCAGGGTGATGGCGTCCATGCCGGTGATCTCGAGCAGCGCCTTCTCGAGCGCGCGCAGAATCTTCAGGCAGCCTTGGGCGAGTTCTGTGGGTTGATAGGGATGCTCGCTCGCCAGGCCCTCCAGCCGCGCCACCACCTCATTGATGCGCGGGTTGTACTTCATCGTGCAGGAGCCGAGCGGATACATGCCCGTGTCCACGCCGTAGTTCCAGGTGGAGAGGCGCGTGAAGTGCCGGATGATTTCGATCTCGCTCACTTCCGGGAAGCCCGCAATCTCGCGCCGGACGAAGCCCGCGCCGAGCACCTCTTCCGGCTGCACCTCGGGCACATCCAGCGGCGGCAGGGAATAGGCGTGCTTGCCGGGTGAGGACTTTTCAAAGATGAGTCCTTCACCCGGGGTAACGTGGGGCCGCGCTTTGGCTGTCGAATCCCCCATCAGGCCTTCCCTCGCGGCGCTTCCGCGCACGCGGCCCGCACGGCCGCCACGAAGCGGTCGAGATCGGCCCGCGCATGGGTTTCGGTGACACAAACGAGCAGGCTCTGCTTCAGCTCGGGGTAGAAGCGTTCCAGGGCGATGCCGGCCAGAATCTTCTGTTCGGCCAGGCGCTGCTGGAGCGCTTCAGCGGGGCAGGCCAGTTGGAGCACAAACTCGTTGAAGAAGGGCGCGCTGAATCTGATTCGCGCACCGGGGACTTTGGCCAGTTCACTTGCGGCATAGTGGGCCTTGGCAAGATTCTGCTCGGCCAGCGCCCGCATCCCCTGCTTGCCGTAGACTGTCATGAAAATCGTGGTCATGAGCGCGCACAACGCTTGATTGGTGCAGATGTTGGAGGTGGCTTTCTCCCGGCGGATGTGCTGCTCGCGGGTGGCGAGGGTCAGGACGAAGCCGCGTCGGCCTTCGCTGTCGGTTGTCTGACCGGCCAGGCGGCCCGGCATGCTGCGGACAAAGCGTTCTTTCGTGGCGAGTACACCGACGTAGGGACCGCCGTAGCTCGGCGGGAGTCCAAGCGCCTGGCCTTCCAGCGCTACGATATCGGCCTCCGCGGGTGGCCGCAGCAGGCCGAGCGAGACCGGTTCGTTGATGGCGCAGATGAGGAGCGCGTTGTGCTCGTGGCAGAAGCGGGAAAGCGCCGCCACATCCTCCACGCAGCCGAAAAAATTGGGCGACTGGATGGCGACCGCCGCCGTGCGGTCATCCAGTTGCCGCGCCAGTGCCTCCCGATCCACCTGGCCGCTGGCGGCGTAAGGAAGCTCCTCGATCTGGAGTCCCTGGCCACGGGCATAAGTCGAAAGTACCTGCCGGTATTCGGGGTGCAGAGAGCGCGCCACCAGCACGCGGGCGCGATCGCTGATGCGCACCGCCATAATCACGCTTTCGGGCAGGGCGGTTGAGCCGTCGTAGAGGGAGGCATTGGCAATTTCCTGGCCGGTCAACTGGCAGATCAAGGTCTGGAATTCAAAGATCGCCTGCAGCGTGCCCTGGCTGATTTCGGGCTGGTAGGGTGTGTAGGCGGTGAAGAACTCGCCGCGCGAGGCCAGCGCATCCACGACCACCGGACGGAAATGCGAATAGACACCGGCGCCTAGAAAACGCAGATAGCCGCTGGCGTTTTCGCGTGCGCGCGCTTGAAAAAAATCCACGATTTCGGGTTCCGACAGCGGCCCGGGGATGGCCAGCGGCCGACGCAGGCGGATGGCGCCGGGAATCGCCGCGAAGAGCTCTTCGACGGAAGCACACCCGATGCGTTCCAGCATTGCCTTCCGCTCGGCGTCAGACTTCGGCAGGTAGCGCATCAGCTCTCTGCCTGCGCCCCCGTATCGGGCGCGCCCGATTGCAGGAAGGCTTCGTACTGCTCGGCGGTCAGCAGGCTGTTCAACTCGCTCGGATCCTTGATGCGCATCTTGATGAGCCAGGCGGCACCATGGGGTTCCTGATTCAGCAGGGCGGGGTTCTCATTCAGGCTCGTGTTGACTTCTTCTACCCGGCCGGAAACGGGGGAGTAGAGTTCCGAGACTGCTTTGACGGATTCGACGGTGCCGAAGGCTTCCATGCCGGCAAACTCCGCGCCCGGCTTGGGCAGCTCGACGAAGACAATGTCGCCCAACTGTTCCTGGGCGTAGTGGGTGATGCCGATGGTGGCTCGGTCGCCCTCCAGCTTGATCCATTCGTGTTCGCGCGTGTAGCGGTAGTCGCGTGGGTACATCCGCTATCTCCTTCGAGCAGATTACTTCGCTCGTCTGTAGAACGGTGTGGGAACGATTTCAGCCGGAGCCTCACTGCCGCGAATGCGGATGGCGAGGCGCGTTCCCGGCGCGCTGGCCGAAACGGGCACGTAGGCCAGCCCGACATTCTTCTTGAGCCAGGGCGCAAGAGAACCGCTCGTGACCCGGCCACACACATGGCCTCCGATGAGCACTGGATAGTCCTCGCGGGCGATACCGCGGTCGCGCATCTCGAAACCCACGAGGATGCGCTCCAGTCCCTTCTCTTTCTGCGCGCGCAGCGCGTCGCGGCCGATGAACTCGCCCTTCTCCAGTTTGCAAATCCAGTCGAGGCGCGCTTCCCAGACCGTGGTGGTGTCGTCGATCTCGTGGCCGTAGAGCGGGTAGCAGGCTTCGAGGCGGAGCGTGTTGCGCGCGCCCAGCCCGACGGGCAAGAGCCCTTCGGATTTGCCGGACTTCAGCAGCCCGTTCCAGAGCTTCTCGGATTCAGCGGGATCACAGTAGAGCTCAAAGCCGTCTTCCCCGGTGTAGCCGGTGCGCGCGACCAAGCAGTTCACCCCTAACACCTTTCCGAAGCTGAAGCGATAGGTGCGCAGCGCGGAAAGATCGAGCTCGGTGAGCGGCTGCAGGATGGCGGCCGCGCGCGGGCCCTGCACGGCAAGCTGGGTGTAGCGGTCGCTCGTGTTCTCCACCGTCGCGGCGAAGCGGTTCTGCTGCCGAATCCAGTCGTAGTCCTTCTCCCCGTTGCTCGCGTTGACACAGAGGAAGTAATGGTCGTCGGCGAGCTTGTGGAGGACGAGGTCGTCCGCAAAGGTGCCTTGCGGATAGAGCAGCGCGGTGTACTGTGCTTGCCCGATCGCCAGTCGGCTCGCGTCATTCGAGGTGACGTACTGCACCAGCGCCAGGGCTTCGCGGCCGCGGATCTCAATCTGTCCCATGTGGCTCACGTCAAAGAGGCCGGCTGCCGTTCGCACTGCCAGGTGCTCTGCGATGATTCCGCTGTATTCGAGCGGCAGCTCGAAGCCGCCGAAACTGGTCATGCGTGCGCCCAGGGCGCGATGGGTGGCGTGGAGGGCGGTCTTGCGCAGAGTGGTTTGGATTTCGGTGGTCAACCCAGTTTCTCGCGCCTGCTCGCCGCGCCCGGGCCGCTGGCCGGGGGCGGGTCTGGCGCAGGCAGGCCGGCCGCGAGAATTCCCAAACCTAACACACGCCTCCCAAGCGGTCAAGGCACGCGGCAACAGGGGAGGCAACGGCGGAGGATAGATTTTAGTTGTGGCGGCTGTAGTCGGCAGATATAGTGAGGACAGCTCGGTTCGACCCTTCCCGAGGAAGGGGAATGGAAACGCTCTTCACCTGCGCGCAGTGCGACCTGCCGGAGAACCGGTGTCAATGCGAGCGCTACTGCATTCTGTGCCAATCCACGTACAACGTGCGGCTGGTGGGCGACGGACTCTACTACTGTGTGGATTGTCGCGAGGCCTGCGAATACCTTACCCAGGAAGGAACCATCACCTGACTGTGCCCGCCGCCGTGCGTCTCCCTACCTGCCGCCGCCTCGACTCACTTCTGTGCGGATGAACGAAGAAGCCCGCCTCCGGCAGCTGCGCTTGTCGTTTTCGCCTGACCCGAAGTTATTCGGCGTCGTGCGCGACGCCGCCCAGATCGCCGCCCGCCAGGCTACCTTCTCTGAAGCCGATGCCTTCAACCTGGGCCATTCGGTGGAACAGGCGTGCCGCCTGGTGCTCGAAGAGCAACAGGGAAGCGGGGTCGAGGCCGACATCCATCTGCAGCTTCATGTCTTTGCCGATCGCATCGAGGCGCTGGTGGAGGACGTGAATCTGGAAGCTCTGCCGGTGTCTTCGCCCGATTTCTTTCTGATGGCGCGGGGTGTGGATCGGCTCCTCCAGGAAAAGACGACTCCGCCGCGGGGGCAACTCACACTGGTGAAGTATCGGCGGCGGGGAAACTAGAGGCCGGAAAGGAAAATGCGGCGGGTGAGCAGCTTGCGGAGTTCCTGCTCGGCAATCGTGAGCCGCACTTGCAAACGATCCCCCTGCGTGCTCACCTGGCTCTGCTCGAGCACACGGCTCAGCTCGGGATTGTCATCCTTCATGCGGTAGCGCTGCACGAACAGGCCGGTCTGCAGCAAGAGCGAGAAGGCCTGGGCATCGAGCGAGCTCTCGCACCAGGCCTGAAAACTGATTTCCATATCGCGGCTCACCTGCACTTGCAGGGTGGAGGCCTGGAAGCGGCGCGCCACGGTCTCGAATTGATCGAAGCGCGCGGCCTCCGGCACCACCTGGGCCAGCGTGTAGCGCGTGTAGAGTTCGTCGAAGACCGCCCAGACTGGCGCGCGGCCGTTCACTTCGTTGAGCCGCGCCAGAAACTTCTCGTTGTGGAGCAGGTGGTCGTGGGCGCCGTAACGTGTCTCCAGCAGCAGGGCCAGACCGGGGCGGGTGCCGAAGATGGCGGTGGAGGCATCGAGGAAGGAAAAAAACAGGTCTCCTTCTCCCACGCCGCTGCCGAAGGGAAAGAGCGTCTGTCCGCGATAGACGTCGAGGGGGAGTTTCTGGTCGAGGAAGAAGCGCTCGACGCGCTCGGGGGCAAAATTGCCCTCGGCCAGCCCGATGAAGCGTTCCCCGGCGCCCTCCCCCGGCGGGACGAATATCCACGCCAGCCAGGAGATGTCCTGGTCCAGGTTCATGCCGATGGAGTTGAGGAAATTGGCGAAGTGCTCGAAGCGCGCGGGCAGCAGTTGCGACTTCAAGTTGGCATAGTGGGGTGAGCGGCGAGCTTCCTTCAGGTCGACGAAGACGATCTGGCCGGTTTCGGCCGGGAGCAGGTAGAGGACATCCGAGCGCAAAGTTCCCGCCTGCGCCGCCGGCAGGGCAGACCCCAGCAGAGTTAACGCTGCAACAATGGTGAGGGTTCTTCTGTTCATGGCAGCTAGGGGGCCAGCAGTCTGACCCGTTTGGTTATGATGCGCCCCTGCCCGACCTGTTCGACAAACAGGCCGCGCACGCCAACGGTCTGTCCGGGCACCATGCTGCCCAGGCCGGCGGGCAGGTCTTCAAACTCGGTCTCGGCAGCCGTGGCCGACACCAGGGTGGCGAAGCCGACGTCGGGGAAGAAATTGGAAAGCGGCGTGTAGTTGAAGGTGGTAATGCCGACGGTAGCGACCTGGCCGGGGATGGTCCCCTGTTTGAGCACGATCTGCGCCGCGCGCGTGGGCGTGGTGCTGTCGGCTTCGAGCAAAACGCTCTGGCCCGGGCGCAACTCCTGCCGGTCGAAGGTCAGACCAGTGACCGAGAGGTCTTCGATGTTCAGCCGGAACGCAGTGCTGGCGTCGATGGAGAAAGTGAGCTGGTCGCCGGCGTCGAGGATGACCTGGTCGGGGTTTTCCTCCCGCACCAGCAGGGTCACGCTGGTGGCGTCACCCGTTGCAGGCGAGCGCGCAAGCACGAGTCCCCGGACAAAATTGGCGGAGCTCGTGGAATCTACCTCCACTACGAGACCACGGTAGTTGCCGCTCGATTGCAGGCGCGCATCCACTTCCACGCGCTGTCCCGTGGCCAGTCCCGCCAAGCTGGTAACGACGCCATCAAAGATCGTATTGGCGTCGACTTCGATAGTAATCTGCTGCCTGGTGGCCATCAGGGTCATGGTGAAGCGGTTGTTGGATGGGTCAACGGTGTCGATGGTGCCGAGGGCGTCGTCAATATCGCCGGGCAATTCGCCCACGAGAAACGAGGTGCTGATGAGCGCGAACTGCGGCGTGACCTGCGTGGTGGAGATGACGGAAGCGAGCAGGTCGAAATCCAGGCGGAAGCCCACGATGTCGCCGGCATTGAGTGAGATGTTGACCGAAAGCGTAACCGAGGACACGGTCAAGGCAGGGCTGTGGCTGTCGAAGAGACCGGTGCTGGGGTTGTACACCACCATCTGCGGGCTGGCTACTAGTACTTCCAGTTGGTTGTAGGTGCCCGCCGGAACCTGCGTGGTACTCAGCAGGGTGGGCGCGAGGCTCCGCGACACCCATTCCAGTTCGACCGAGGAAGGCAGTAACGAGACAGGGGTGCCGGTGGTAGAAGTGAGCGTAATGCCGGTGAGCGTCATCTCGAAGGAGTGAACGTTGTCAGCGGCCTGATCTTCGGCAAAGAGGACGAGCGTGGCGTTCTGTGCCCCTCCCCCGCCTGCGCCACCTCCGCCGCCGCCCCCGAAGCTGCCCCCGCCACCACCGCCGCCGGCCGCCTCAGCTATGGCCTGGACGGCCGTGGGAGCAAGGCCGCACGAGCTCGTTCCCAGCGCGAGCGCAAGAATCGCGCCGGCCACTGCCAGCCGTACCCTCGGAGACGTCTTCAGCCTCATCGTCACCTCACCTTACACCCTATTTTGCCACGAGTTCAGCTTCCGCCAGCCGTGCCTCGAGGCTGGCGATGCGCTGGCGCTGCCGGGCTACGTAGTCCGCATCATCGAGTCCCTTGAGGTTGATCTCTACGTTCTCCAAGGCACCGCGCACGCCGGCCTGGGCCATGGCGCGTGCGGTGCGAATATCAGACGCCAGGGAGGCGCTGGTGATAGCCACTAATTGATTCAGATGCTCCAGGACGCGGGCTGTTGCCTCGGCCACTCCCAGCGGCACCTCGGCCGCGTGGCGCAACGCCGCTGCCACTGCCCTCTGGCGCTCCTGCTTCTCCGCATCGCTCGCTTGCGGCAGGCGGTAGGCGGCCAGCACGGCCTCGTAGCTCTCTGCGTCCAGGTCAATGGCTGCCCGGAGCTGCTCGGCGAGGCGGGCCAGCTCACTCGCGTGCGCCTCCAGGCGAGCGGCATGCTCGGCGTGAGCCTTCTTGGTTTTCGAGATGCCCGCCACCATCTGCCCCAGCGCCGCCGCCAGCGCGCCCGCTAGGGCGGCCACCGATCCACCCCCCGGCGTGGGCGTAGGAGCGGCCACGACGGAAATGAATCCTTCCACTTGCGCTGCCGGGGAGGTGGAGAGGACGGCCGCCAGGCGGTTCTCGAGGATCTGCTTGTCGGGATCGAAGTTTTCGAGCTGGAGGTAGAACTCCGCCGCGTCCTCCAGCGCCCGCTTGGGCACGAGGCCGACGATTTCACTGCCCACGATGGTGACGCCGTAGCGGGCCGCTTCGCTCCGCACCAGCTCGAAGACGCGGGAGATGGAAGTTTGTTCGAAGTCGGTGAGGTTGATGGAGACCTGGGCCAGGTTGCGCGCCTTGAGGTCCACGCCCATGGCTTTCACGTAGGGCAGGCCGCCGCTAGAAAAGCGGATGGTCTTGGCAATGGCCTTGGCGAGGCCGACGTCGGGGGTGTTCAGGTTGATGTTGTAGGCGATGAGAAACTTGCGGGCTCCCACTACCGTGGCGCCGGCAGTGGGATGAACGCGGGGGGTGCCGAAGTCGGGCGCGCGCTCGGGATTGGTGGCGATCTCCTCCCGCAAGCCTTCAAACTGGCCGCGGCGGATGTTTTCGAGATTCACGCGGTCGGGCCGCGTGGCGGCGGCTTCGTAGAGATAGACAGGGATGCGGTGGCGTCGCCAAATTTCCGCGCCCACCCAACGGGCGATTTCCACGCAATCGTCCAGCGTAACGCCGCGGACAGGGACGAAAGGGACGACGTCAGCGGCCCCGATACGCGGATGCGCGCCCTGGTGCCGGGTCAGATCAATCAATTCCGCCGCTTTGCCCACCCCGCGGACAGCGGCTTCGCCGATGGCTTCCTTCGGCCCGACGATGGTAATGACCGAGCGGTTATGGTCGGCGTCCATTTCCTGGTCGAGGAGGGAAATCCCGGGGACAGAGGTGAGCGCAGCGACAAGCTGGCGGACTTTTTCCGGGTCGCGGCCTTCGCTGAAATTGGGGACGCATTCAACCAGGGTAGACACCGGGGGTCTCGTCACGGTTTGGTCTCAAGGGATTCGCGGAGCCGGCGGGCATACTTGTCGAACCACTTGGGAGCGTCGTCCTTGCCGACCGCGCGCTCCAGGTAGGCGCGATAGTCCATCAACAGGGCGGCCAGGCGACCGAGGGGGCGGGGGCGATTGGGGTCCATCCCGCAGGCGGCGAGCCAGCGGTAGAAATCAAGCGGTCGCTGGTCTTGTTCGGCCATCGTGAACAACCTGTCCACGTTTCAGGGTCAGGCGGCAGAAATTTACCCCGAAATAATACGGGATTTCGCGGTAATCGGAAAGCTCGAAGGCGATGAGGTCGGCTTGCTTGCCGACTTCAAGCGAGCCGATGCGGTCGGCGCGGCGCAGGGAGAAGGCGGCGTTCAGGGTGCTGGCGACGATGGCTTCTGCCGGCGTCATCTGCATCTGGGTGCAGGCCAGCGCAAGGATGAGTTGCATGTTGAGCGTGGGGCTGGTGCCGGGGTTGAAATCGGTGGCGAGGGCAACCGCAGCGCCGGCGTCAAGCAAGGCCCGCGCAGGCGGATAGGTGCCCTTGCCTAGGTGGAAGACTGCACCGGGGAGCAGCGTGGCGACGGTGTCGGAGCGGGCCAGGGCGCGGATGTCAGCGCGGCTGATGCGCTCGAGGTGGTCGGCGCTGGCGGCGTGGAGGTCAACGGCCAGGCGGGTGGCGCCGGTACGGGCGAGTTGGTCGGCGTGCAGCCGCGGCTCCATCCCGCAGACGCGCCCTGCCTTCAGGATGTGGCGTGCCTGCGAGGGGGTAAAGGCGCCGCGGTCGCAGAACACGTCGCAGAACTCGGCCAGGCCCAGGCTTGCCACCGTGGGAATCATGCGATGAACCAGGACGTCCACGTAGGCCTGCGGCCGACGCCTGTACTCCGGGGGAACCACGTGAGCGCCGAGGAAGGTGGGAACGATTTCGAGGGGGCCCTCGCGATTGAGCAGGCGCAGGACTTCCAGGGTCTTGAGTTCGTTGGCGAGGTCGAGGCCGTAGCCGCTCTTGGCTTCCAGTGTGGTGGTGCCGTAGCGAGCGAACTCGGCCAGCCGCTGGCGCGCTTCTTCCAGCAGCAGTTCTGCCGGGGCCTGGCGGAGGCGTTTGACGCTCGCGAGGATGCCGCCGCCGCGGCGGGCGATTTGCTCGTAGGTGGCGCCGCGGATGCGTTGCTCGTATTCCTCGACGCGGCTGGCAGCGAAGATGAGGTGGGTGTGGGAGTCCACGAAGCCCGGCAGGACGACCCACTGCCGGGCATCAAGTTTGGCGGCTTTGGCGGCCAGGCGATGGCGCTCGACGGTGCGGGTGGGGCCGACGGCGGCGATGCGCCCGTCAGCCACCAACACGGCGCCGTCAGCGATGAGGCCGAGTTCGCGCAAGGCGCGGCCGCGGCGGGGCGGCTTGCTCCCCTGCAAGGTGAGCAACTGGCGGCAGGCGGCGATGAGCAGCGGCGGCGATGACACGGGCGTTTCTACAGCGATGGTGCGAGGCAGGATACCACAGCGGATGTGTGCGGCAGACGGATAACCTAGCAAGCATGTTGGAGCATATGAACTTGCTTGGGGAGAATCTTCGAGGCTGAAGCCGGCGTCTCTCCCGCGTTCTTTCGGCACGGGGCCTTCGGCAGGTAGGACGGAAGTCCTGCCCCAGCAGCCACGACCTGCCGAGGGCTTGCGGGTGCAGAGCACCTCTTCCAAGCTGACCTCGGTGGGAACCCGGCGGTGGGAGCCAGGGGGTTGAATAGGGCGGCAGGTAGAACTTGGGCTCCACTCAGGGCAAGCAGTCGGCCCTGCGAAAGCAGGGGAGCACGAAGCAGTCGCGGCCATTGACACCCGTCGCCACCGGTCTAGAATTAGGGTTGGAAGTCTTGTGGGGAGGGTGCCGGATGCCGCTCTACGAATACACTTGCCAGGACTGCAACAAGGAATTCAGCCGGGTGTTGACGCTCGCCGAGTATGAGCGGGGCGAGGTCGAGTGTCCCCAGTGCAAGAGCAAGAAAGTGGAGCAGAGACCCGCCACGTTCTTCGCCGTCACTTCCAAGAAAAGCTGAAGCCGGTCAGCGGCCTCCCACCTGGCCGCGGAAGCGGGGGACGAATTCTTCCGCCACAAAGGTTTCGAACTGCGTGGGGGTGGAGTTGGCCGGCGAGCGGCTTTCCAGCGCCTGCACCCTGCCTTCGTTGAACGCTGCATACATTTCGTTGAGCGAGCGGGCGGCGCCGCGCGCCAGGCCCATCTGCAGCATCGCCTGTTCGACCTGCTCGTAGGGCAACTGCGAATACTTCAGGTCGGCGCGTCCGATGGCGTTGCCGATGATGGTGGCGGCGTCGGTCAGGGTGAGGTCAGCGGAGCCGAGCAGCTCGCGGGTTTGGTGGCCGCGGAAGTCGAGGCGGAGAAGAGCCTCGGCGGCCCGGACGCCGATGTCGCGGGTGGCGATCATCGGGATGGGGAGATCGGCGCGCAGGGATCCGGCCAGCATCCCGAAGCGCTGAATGGTGCCAATCTGCCAGAAAAAGTTTTCGAAGAAGTAGCCCGCGCGCAGGTGCAGGACGTTCAGGCCCGGGACCTGATTGAGCTGCTGTTCGAAATGATGCAGGCCGCTGATGGGGCCCGCGCCCTCCGGGAGTTGTGCCCCAACGCTGCTCAGGGCGACCACGTACTCGACGCCGGCCGCTTGCAGTGCCTTGGCGAGCGCTTCGCTGACCCGCTGCTGGTAGCCGCGAAAATCGTCCTGGGAATAGTTGGGCGGGATCAGGGCATAGACGCCGCGGGCGCCGGTGAAGGCACGTGTCATCGCGGGCGTGTCCAGCACGTCGCCAGCAAAGGCCTCCGCCCCTTTGCCGGTGAAGCGCTGGAGCTTCGCCTCGCTGCGTCCGACCACGCGCACCTTCTGGCCGGAGGCCGAGAGCTTTTGCGCCACCGCGCTGCCCGTGTTTCCCGTCGCGCCGATGATGACGAACATGACTTCCTCCCTTGTGTGGCTGCTCGGTTAGATTCGCTCAGGCGGCCGCCGGTAACCTTCGATGCGCTGGCCCGCCAAGAGAAATAGCTTTGTCTCGCGCGGGTGCGCTTGTCCCTGCGCTGTCCCTGCTTAGCACGGTCTTGTCCACGCGATGAGAGTGGTGCCGACTCAGCGCGAATTGTCCGGCGGCAGGGGAATTTTCACGCCTTTGCGGCGGGCAAAGGCAATGGCTTCAGGATAGCCGGCGTCGGCGTGGCGCGCAATACCGATGCCGGGGTCGTTGGTCAACACGCGCTCGATGCGCTTGGCCATCGCTGCCGTCCCGTCGGCCACGGTGACCTGACCGGCGTGCGTCGAGTAGCCGATGCCGACGCCGCCACCATTGTGGATGGAAACCCAGCTTGCCCCGGAGACGGCGTTGAGCAACGCATTGAGTAAGGGCCAGTCGGCGACGGCGTCCGTGCCATCGCGCATGCCTTCGGTCTCGCGGAAGGGGGAAGCAACCGACCCGGTGTCGAGGTGATCGCGGCCGATCACGATGGGTGCTTTGAGCTCACCGCGGGCGACCAGTTCGTTGATGCGCAGGCCGAACTCGGCCCGCTCGCCGTAGCCGAGCCAACAGATGCGCGCTGGCAGGCCTTGGAATCTCACTTTTTTCTGGGCCAACGGGATCCAACGCGACAGAACGCGATCCTGCGGGAACAGTTCGAGCACGAGCCGGTCGGTGCGATGAATGTCGCCCGGCTCGCCGGAGAGTGCCACCCAGCGGAACGGCCCGCGCCCTTCGCAGAACAGCGGGCGAATGTAGGCCTGGACGAAGCCGGGGAAGTTGTAGGCGTCCTTGACACCAGCTTCAAACGCCATGGTGCGGATGTTGTTGCCGTAATCGAACGTGACCGCACCCAGGCGTTGCAGTTCGAGCATGCCCGCGACGTGGCAGGCGATGGAATCCATCGCGCGCTGGCGGTATTCCTTCGGGTCGCACTGGCGCAGCCGGGCGGCCTCTTCTACGTTGTAGCCCGCGGGAATGTAGCCGTTCAGCGGGTCATGGGCGCTGGTCTGATCAGTGAGGATGTCGGGCAGCACGCCGCGCTTGGCCAGTGCGGGGATAACTTCGGCGCAGTTGCCGACCAGGCCGACAGAGATCGCGTCCTTCTTCCTGATCGCTTCCTTCAGGATGCGCAGGGCTTCGTCGAGATCGTTCACCATAATGTCGCAATAACCCGTGCGCACGCGGCGCTTGATGCGCTCGGGATCCACTTCGACCCCAAGGAAGCACGCCCCGTTCATGGTGGCGGCCAGCGGCTGGGCACCACCCATCCCCCCCAGACCGCCCGAGACCAACAGCTTCCCCCGCAGGTCACCGCTGAAATGCCGCTCCGCTGCTGCCGCGAAGGTTTCGTAGGTGCCCTGTAAAATTCCCTGCGTGCCGATATAGATCCAACTACCGGCGGTCATTTGTCCGTACATCATCAGGCCCGCGCGCTCCAGTTGCCGGAAGTGGTCCCAGTTCGACCAGTGGCC
Organism: Acidobacteriota bacterium; assembly: GCA_037442885.1. Classification (GTDB taxonomy): domain Bacteria; phylum Acidobacteriota; class Terriglobia; order Acidiferrales; family 2-02-FULL-67-57; genus JACQTG01. The sequence goes on from JBBIPK010000005.1 coordinate 17,930, forward strand.
GACGAGATTCGCGTTGGCAATGAGAACGCGCGGGGCCCATTCGTGGGTCTGGAAGATTCCGACCGGCTTGCCGGATTGAACCAGCAGCGTCTCGTCGTTGTCGAGCGTCTTGAGCGACTCGACGATGGCGTGGAAACACTCCCAGTTGCGCGCCGCCTTGCCGGTGCCTCCGTAGACGATGAGCTCCTCGGGACGCTCCCCCACCTCGGGGTCGAGGTTGTTCATCAGCATCCGCAGTGCGGCTTCTTGGTGCCAGCCCTTGCAGGAAAGCGTGGTACCGCGCGGGGCCTGCACGGCCTGCGGGCGAGTGGTCGGGGGGGCTGCCATGGTACTTCTGATCAATGATAGCGCGGCCCACGCGAACTTGGAAGCTGGAAAGGGAATGAGGTAAAGTAGCTGACTAGATGCCTCGTGCCACTCTGAATCAACTCCTCCTCGATAGCTTTCGCCAGTACAACCTTCCCGACTTGCTCTGGTGCAAAGCGGGCGGTAGCTGGCGAAAGATGTCCACGCAGGACTTTCTGCGCTCGGTGGTGGCTCTCAGCCACGCATTGCGAGAGTTCGGAATCGCGAAAGGTGACCGCGTGGCCATCTTCAGCGAGAACCGTCCGGAATGGCACATTAGCGACTTTGCCGTCCTCGGCCTCGGCGCAATCATCGTCCCCATCTATCAAACCGAATCGGTCGAACGAGCCAAGTTCTTGCTGGAAGATTCGGCGGCGCGCATTTGCTTCGTCTCTGGTGCAGCCCAATTCGACAAAGTGGCTGCGGTGTGGCCGGGGCTGCCCACGCTCGAAAAGGTGGTGGCATTTGCACCGGTCGGCGACGCGCGCGTCGTGGCGTGGCAGTCGGTAGCGGGTCGGAATGTCCACCCGCAGGAGATGGAGGATTTCGAGCGGGCGGCGCGAGCGGTTGGCCCCAACGACGTGGCCTCCCTCATCTATACTTCGGGTACGACGGGGGCGCCGAAAGGCGTCTTGCTGACCCAACATAACTTCGCTTCGAACGTGCTCGCGGTGCAGGTGCTGGGTTTCAGTCGGCCGGACGTGGCGCTCTCCATGCTGCCGCTCTGTCACGTGTACGAGCGGATGAACGCCTACTGCTACCTCGTCTACGGCGTTCCTCTCGCCTATGCGGAGAGCATTGAAGCCGTGCCGCAGAACCTCCTCGAAGTGCGGCCCACCGTGATGGCGACCGTGCCACGCTTTTTTGAAAAGTTCTATGCCCGCATTCAAGAACAAAGAGCTAAGCATTCACCGCTGAAGAGGGAGCTGTTCGACTGGGCAGTCGAAGTCGGCCGGAAGACGTTGCCCTACCGGCTCCGCGGCCAACCCGTTCCGGGCGGCTTGGCCTGGCGCCAGCGTCTGGCCGCCTGGCTTGTCTATCGCAAGATTCAAGCCCGACTCGGTGGCCGCATGCGCCTGCTCATCTCGGGGGGCGGGCCGCTCTCGCGGGAATTGAACGAATTCCTGCAGGCCTTGCACGTGCCTATCTACGAAGGCTACGGGCTGACGGAGACGTCGCCGGTGGTGGCCGTCAACGCGCCCGGGCGGTCGAAGATTGGCACCGTGGGCAAACCCATCCCGGGCGTCGAAGTGCGCATCGCCGAGGACGGAGAGATTCTCACGCGCGGGCCACACGTCATGAAGGCCTACTACAAGCGCGAGCAGGAAACGCGCGCGGCTATGGCCAACGGCTGGTTCCACACGGGTGACATCGGGTTCCTCGATGAGGAGGGCTACCTTGTCATCACCGACCGCAAGCGCGACGTCCTCAAAACCTCGGGTGGAAAAATGATTGCGCCGCAAGCCATTGAGAACCGCCTGAAGGCCAGCCCCTACATCCAGAATGCTGTTGTTGTCGGCGATGGCCGCAAGTACGCTTCGGCGCTCGTGGTGCCCAATTTCGCCACCCTCGAGCAGTTCGCGCACGACCAGGGGATCAACCCGGACAGCCGCGAAGCCTTGATTGCCCATCCCGCAGTCAAGAAACTCTTCGAGGAGGAAGTGGGCAAGGTGAATACCCACTTGGCGCAATTCGAGCGCATCAAGCGCTTCGCCGTTCTCTCGCGCGACTTCAGCTTCTCCGATGGAGAACTGACCTACACCGAGAAGGTGCGCCGCCGCCAGATCGAGGAGAAATATCGCGTCCTCATCGATTCCCTCTACCCGGACGAGCCCCGCTCAACCGCCTGAGTTGCGCTGATTACCCTCCCAGCGTAGAATGAAATCGAAAGGAAGGAAGCGCAGGTGGATGACACTTTTGTTGTTGCCGGTCGGCAGTTCCGCTCCCGGCTAATCATCGGCACGGGCAAGTATCGTTCCTTGCCGGAAATGGCCCGCGCCCACGTTGCCTCCGGCGCCGAGATGGTCACCGTCGCCGTGCGCCGCGTCAATCTGACCGACCGGACGAAAGAATCCTTGCTCGATTATGTTGACCGCGAAAAGTTCTTCATCCTGCCCAACACCGCCGGCTGCTACACCGCCGAGGAAGCGGTCCGTACGGCTCGCCTGGCGCGCGAAGTCGGCCTGTCCAACTGGGTCAAGCTGGAAGTAATCGGGGACGAGCACACGCTCTTCCCAGACACCGAGCAGCTCCTTCAGGCCACGCGCATGCTGGTCAAGGAAGGCTTCGTCGTCTTGCCCTATACGAACGACGACCTCATCGTCGCTCGCAAGCTGATTGATGCCGGGGCGGCCGCCGTGATGCCCCTGGCCGCCCCCATCGGCTCCGGCCTCGGCGTGCAAAATGAAGCCAACCTGCGCATCCTGCGCGAAAAAATTACGGAGGTGCCCTTGATCGTGGATGCCGGCGTGGGGACGGCCTCGGACGCCGTGATTGCCATGGAACTGGGCGCGGACGGCGTGCTGATGAACACCGCCGTTGCGCAGGCGCAGGATCCCGTGCTGATGGCGGAGGCAATGCGGCACGCCATCGAAGCCGGCCGCAAGGCCTTCCTGGCCGGGCGCATCCCCAAGCGCCTCTATGCCAGTGCCTCCAGCCCCCTGGAGGGCGTCCTCCGCTGACCGCCTTCCGATAACTCCTACCGCTTCTTTTTCGGTGGACTCTCCTGCGGCGGGGTTGCACTTCCTTCCTGAGGCAGGCTGTAGACTTTCTCGCCCGGGCGCGCCATCTTCAGTTCTTCCCGTGCCACGCGCTCAACCGCGCGCGGATCGTTCTTCAGCGCTTTGATCTCCTCCTCCAGGCGCTGGTTCTCTTCCTGCAAAGCTTGCAATTCCTGCTGCAGGCGTTCGTATTCTTGCTGGTGCCGCCGGACCGCCAGGTAGCCGTGCTCGCCGAAGAGAGTGTGGACGACCAGGGCCAGCAGCCCCAGGCCGAGAATCGTGAGGAAGAATCGTTGCCACGGCGAACTGTGCGGATTGCGCCGGGGTCTCATCCGAGGATGAACCGCTCCGTTGCCTTGACCAGGGTTTCGAGTTCGCGCTGCGAGTGGGCTTCGCAGTAGCAGCGCACCACGGGCTCTGTTCCCGACGGCCGCAGCAGCACCCACGAGCCATCTTCCAGGATCAGCTTGAGCCCATCCAGACGCTTGATCTCGACGACCTTCTTCCCATCGAATCGTTCCGGCTCCGTCCGGAGCTGTTTTTGGAAACGTTCCCGGGTGGCGGAGTCCAGGCGCAGGTTGAGCCGGACGGGATAGTAGGGACCGACCGTGGCGAAGAGTTTCTCGAGTTGTTCGCGCAGGCAAGCCCCGCGGCTGGCCATCATCTCGGCCACCAGCAGGCAGGCCAGGATTCCGTCTTTCTCCGGCACATGCCCGTGGATGCTCAACCCCGCGCTTTCTTCCCCTCCAATGATGATCTTGTCCGCCTGGATGAGTTCGCTGATGTACTTGAACCCGACCGGAGTTTCGTGCACGACCAGATTCCGGTGCCGCGCCACGGCGTCGATCAGGTGAGTCGTGGCCACGCTGCGCGCCACGCCGACGCGCCCTCCGCGCGTCTCCGCCAGGTAGTCGAGCAGGAGGCCCAGGATGTGGTTCGGCGAAACAAATGTCCCATCCCCGTCCAAAATCCCGAACCGGTCGGCGTCTCCGTCTGTGGCCAGCACCACCTGGGCGTTGTTCTCGCGCAGGGCACGCTTCGCTTCCGCCAGGTTCTCTTCGTCCGGCTCCGGGGCATGCCCGCCGAAAAGGACGTCCCGATAATCATGGAGCGTGGTGACGCTGATTCCATGCTCGCGCAAGAGCCGATCCAGGTATCCGCGTCCTGTTCCGTAGAGGGGATCAAAAACCACCTTCAGGCCGGCGCGGCGGATTTCCTCCAGCCGCACTTTTTGACTGAGCATCTCCAGGTAGGGAGCGCGCGGATCGATACTGTGCGTCGTTCCGCGAGCCTTTGACTTAGGCAGCCCCTTCCGCGTGCGCCCCGGTTGCCGCGCAAGAGATTCAATCCGCCGTGTCACCTCCGGCAGGGCAGGGGCGCCATCCGCGGTCGAGAATTTCAGCCCGTTGTACTCGGCAGGATTGTGGCTAGCCGTGAAATTGATGCCTCCGTCGGTTCCACGCCGGCGGATTTCATAGGAAATCGTGGGTGTCGGCGTTGCTTCTTCACACAGATAGCTCGTGATCCCGTACTCGGAGAGGACGGACACGGACCTGCAGGCGAACTCTTCGGAGAGGAAACGCGTGTCGTAACCGACCACCAGCGCAGGGGTCTTCCGGTCTTGCTGCCTCACATGGCGGGCGATAGCCGCTACCGCCAACTCGACGTTCGCGAAGGTAAAGTCTTCCCCGATGATCCCGCGCCAACCGGAAGTGCCGAAGTGAATCGGAGGCTTGTCGGCCATTGGAGCGTATTGTATCGTGTAGGCCGCGACGCGGCAACGCGCCCGGCGGGAACGAGGACGCAATGACGGACAAAGTGGTGGTTCTGGTTACCTGCTCCAACGCGGACGAAGCCTCGCGTCTCGCCCACGAGCTCGTGCGCAAGCGCTTGGCGGCGTGCGTGAATATCTCCACTCCCGTGCGCTCCATCTATCGCTGGCAAGGCAAGGTGGAAGACGACCACGAAATCCTCTTGGTCATCAAGACGGCCCGCCCGTTGTTTGATCGTGTCCGCCGAACGGTGGAAAGACTCCACAGCTACCAGGTGCCGGAAGTTGTCTGCCTGCCGATTATCGACGGCGCGCCCAACTACTTGAACTGGCTCTCCGCTGCGGTTTCGGCCCCGACGACGGAGGAGCGGCCGAAACCGCGCCCGCGAGGGACAAAACCGGCCGGCCGATGACGCAACCCGCGGACAATTCGACAGCTCAGCCGGCCGTTGCCCCGGCTCCGGCCGAGTTGGCCGGCCTCGAAGTGCTGCGCACGCCAAGTTTTGTCTGGTATCACCTGGAAGACCCCTCCTCGCCGCTCCTGGATTATCTGGCTCAGGCCCATCAATTCCACGAATTGGAGGTGGAGGACTGCCGCCATCGCGGCCAGCGGGCCAAACTCGACGAGTACGAGAACCACGTTTTCGTCGTGGCCACGACACTCCATTTTGTGCCCGAAACCTGTGGCGTGTGGTTCGGCGAGTTGCACATCTTCATCGGTGCCGATTTCCTGCTCACCGTGCATGTGGGCCCGACGCGCTCGGTGAGCGAGGTTCTGCCCCGCGTCAAGGTCAATCCGAAGCTGCAGCGTCCCGACAAGATCGTTCACGCGCTGCTCGACAACATCATTGACCGCTATCCGCCCGTCCTCGACACGATTGGTGAGCGCATTGACGAGCTCGAAGACGAAGTCTGGGCCGGTCCCGCACCCAAGAGCCTCAGCGACATTTTTGCGCTCAAGCGCAGCCTCATCGAGTTTCGCCGGACCCTGGCGACGATGCGGGAAATGGTGAACGCTTACTTACGCTTGCGGCCGCCTTTCCTGCGCGCCGACATGACCGCCTACTGGCGCGACCTCTATGACCACATTGTCCGCGCCCTCGACCTGACCGAAACCTTCCGCGACTTGCTCACTGGCGTGCTCGAAGTCCACCTTTCGGCTATCGCCAACCGCACCAACGAAATCATGAAGGCGCTTACCATCTTCGCCACTATCGTCCTGCCGCTCTATCTGATTTCGGGCTACTTCGGAATGAACTTCCCCAACCTGCCGCTGCTGCATCACCCGAGCGGCGTCCTCATCGTCAACCTCAGCATGCTGGCGCTGACGGTCGGTCTTTTGTTTTATTTCCGCTGGCGGCGCTGGCTCTGAACCATCGCGGCGGGGTTTTCTCTGATCGGAGCAAGCCCTAGATTCTTTTCAATGCCTGGTCGAGGTCAGCGATCAGGTCTTCCACATTCTCGATGCCGACAGAAATCCGCACCAGGCCCTCGGTGATGCCGATCTTTTCACGCTCCGCGGCCGGGACGGAGGCGTGAGTCATGCTCGCTGGATGTGAAATTAGAGTTTCCACTCCTCCCAGACTCTCTCCCAACGAGCACACCCGAACGTGGTTGAGCATCCGCTCGGCTGCTGGGCGGGTGCCCAAGTCAAAGCTGAGCATCGCACCAAAGCCGCGCATCTGTCGCCCTGCCAGCGCGTGCTGGGGATGAGTCGGCAGGCCGGGGTAGTGAACTCGTTTCACCTTCGGGTGCTGGGAGAGGTAGTCCGCAACCGCCATCCCGTTCTGGTTGTGCTGCTCCATCCGCACCGCCAACGTCTTCACGCCCCGCAAAACGAGCCAGGAGTCGAACGGCGAGAGCACCGCTCCGCCCGATTTCTGAATGAAGTAAATCTGTTCGCCGATCTCTGCCTTGTTCGTGATAGCCACCCCACCCAACGAATCGCTGTGACCGTTGAGAAACTTGGTGGTCGAGTGGACGACGATGTCGGCGCCGAACTCAAGAGGCCGCTGGAAGTAGGGGCTCATGAAGGTATTGTCCACGACGAGAATCAAGTTGTGGGCGCGGGCAAGCTGCGCCATCGCCGCCAAATCGGTCACCGCCATCGTCGGGTTCGTAGGGGTCTCGATATAAAGCATCCGGGTTGATTTCTGAATCGCGCGTTGGACCGTCTCTACGGAGGTGGTGTCTACGAAGCTGAAGTTGAGGCTGAACTTGGTCAGAATGCGCGTGAACAGCCGGTACACGCCGCCGTAGACGGCGTGGGAACAGATCACATGGTCGCCGGCTTTGAGCAGCGTCAGGACAGCATTGATGGCCGCCATTCCGGAAGCGAAGGCATAGGCATGTGAGCCGCCTTCCAGGCAGGCGAGGTTCCGCTCCAAAGCCGACCGCGTAGGATTCTGCGAGCGCGCATATTCGTAGCCCTTGTGCTTCCCCATCTCTTCCTGCACGTAGGTGGACGTCTGATAGATAGGCACGATGATGGCGCCGGTGGTTGGGTCGGGTTCTTGCCCCACATGAATGGCATCGGTGGCAAATCCCATGGTCAGCTCCTCTTGAACGCTGGGTTGATTCGGCTTGCTCGCCCGCTCTAGAATCTGGCGTGTAGGCTAGCACGGCGGCGGAAAGCTTCCAAGTGATTGGATGCGTGGGCACGCGGCGCGTCGCGGCTGGTCAGCAGTAGGCACGAAGATGATTCCTCACGGCAAAATCGGTCTTCTCCTCCTCTCCTTGCTCGCTGCTGTCATCTGGTTCGCGCTGCCCGCAGAAGCGCAGAAGAACAGCGATATTGAGAATATCGGTAGGCGCGATATCAATAAGGGCTCATGGAATATCTATTCCTGGGAACGGGAAATCGCCCTGGGACAGCAGCTGGCGCGCGAACTGGAGACGACGAGCGCGATCTTGGCTGACCGCGAAGTACATGAATATCTCTACGATCTGACACAGCTGCTGGTGCGCAACTCCGATGCCCAAGTCCCCTTTACGGTTCGCATCATTGACTCTGAAGAAGTCAATGCCATCGCTCTTCCCGGGGGCTATCTGTACGTAAACACCGGACTGATCCTCGCGGCCCGGAGCGAGGCGGAGTTGGCCGGCATTCTGGCCCACGAGATTGCCCACGTCGCTGCGCGCCACTCGGTCGAGCAGGCGACGAAAGCCAGCCTCTTCAATTGGCTGAGCCTCCCGCTCCTCTTCGTAGGTGGCTCGGTCGCCTACGCCGCCCATCAGGTGATGAGCATCGCCGTGCCGCTCACCTTCCTCAAGTTCAGCCGCAACGCCGAGCGCGAAGCCGACTTCTTGGGTCTGCAGTATAGCTTCAAGGCCGGCTACGATCCGGTGGCGATGATTGATCTTTTGGAGCGGCTCAAGACTGATGAGGCCACAAACGTTCCCGGAATTTTCTCAACCCACCCGATGACCGCCGACCGCATCAAACGGACAGAGAAAGCGATCGGGAGTATTCTGCCGCCGCGGCCGGAGCATGTGGTGACGACTTCGCGGTTCGGACGCATCCAGCAGCGCTTGCTCGAGCTGCGTGCCGCCGATGCTCTCTATGCGCTCCCGGGCAGCCGCACTCCGGTGCTGCGCCGACGTACGGAGCGGGAGGAATAAAGCCATGCAGGGACGGCGTCTCCTTCTGGTTATCTTTGGTCTGGCGTTCCTTTCGTGTACCGCCGGGCCGATAGTGTGCCGGGCCGGGGACGATGAACTGGTTCCTATTGACGTTCGGGTGGTGTCGGCTGCCGACCAGAAGCCAATCACCTATGCCAGCGTCTATGTGACGTTCAAACAACTCAAGTTCCTGCGCGGGGCCACGCAGATCCGCTGGCATGTCAAGACCAACTCGGAAGGGCTGGCGCGCTTCCCCGGCGTGAAGCCGGGTCGCGTCCTGATCCAGGTGGTAGCAGAAGGATGGAAGTCCTTCGGACAGTACTACGAAATCGAGCCGAAAGAAGAGACGCAGAGTGCCCAGCAGAGTCAGGAGGGTGAGAACAAGGAACCGGAAGAAAAGCAGACCGAGTCTCGTGCTGACCCGAAACGCAAACTCATCGAAATCAAATTGGAACGCCCCCGCCGGTGGTACTGAGCGTCACACTCTGTTCCCCTCGCAAGTTCTATTCCAGAGTTCTCTTTTTCTTGGTTGGAGGTGAAAATCTGTTCGCCTGCTGAATTCTTGTGCAGGCTGTACGAAGTTTTTCCTTCCTCGGTGCTTAGGCAGAAGAGCCAGAGTCTTTTCCACACACTTTTCAACACTTGTGTTGAAAAAGGCCGGACGCAGCCCCCGGAGTCCTGACTAGGAGGGGAGGGGACGTCAGTTCGCTCTTGGCACTGGCCTTTTGCTCGCGGCATCCCGGAGAGCCTCTTCACTCGTGTAGCGGATAATCCGGTCATACTCCGGGCCCAAGACGCTGCGCAGTCGGTCGCAGTTCATGATGTAGGAGCCGGTAAAATAGGGGAGCGCCCTTGGCGGGACGCCAGAGAGCCCGCTCCACCACAGGCACCAAAAAATCCCTTCCACCAACCTATAGGAGGGAAGCCGAAGCAGGCGCGCGCCCACAATCGCGGCCGTCTCCGAATTGGTCAGAGCTTTCCCCTTGCCTTGCACGTTCAATATTACCAGCCTGCCCGGCTCGTACTGGTGGCACAGCCACTGCAGGAGCCGTGCCACGTCCTCTATGTGCACAAACTGAAATCGCCCTTCATACCGCGGGTCGCGAGGAAGGACAATGGGCAGGCGCCAGCCGAGTCTCTCTACGAAGCGCGCCAGCCAACCCCGGCCACTGGGCTGGCCACGAAACGCGCGCAGAATGAAGTTGTCTATGGCCGGGCCCAGAAAGATGTGAGCGCGCAGAATGTAGACCGCACAGCCTCCCAGCCGCGGATGAAACTCTTGGCAGAGCAGGTCGGTTTCCACCTTGTGCACTGCATAGGAAAATGTATGCCCGCCCAGCGGGGCGTCCTCACGAACCGCAGTCGGCAGGTTGGAGCCGTAGGCGGTGACACTGGATAGATACACAAAGAGCCTCACTTGCCCACCGGCGCGGTTGGCCCGCTCGATGGCTTCCAGCACATGGCGCGTTCCCTGGACATTGATTTCCCATTGACGCTGTTCATCGATGGCACCCATCCGCACCGGATCCAGAACGAAGGCCAGGTGGATGACAACCTGGACGTTATTCTGCCGGATGAGGTGCGCCAGGAGTTCAGTCGAATCGGGTTGAGAGAGGTCCGCCGAGCAGAATTGCGTCCAGGGATGGTCCAAGACGGGACACACGACGTCCACGGCCACCAGCAGAAAGTCTTTCAGCAAAGGCGCGAGTTGCCGCCCCAGATGACCGGCCGCTCCCGTCACAAGCACGGCCGCCCCCGGGATGTTATTCTTCGGTTTCCAGCCCACGCAACGCTACTCCGCGTGCCCTCCGTTGGGGAGGTTTCCTCGTTCGTCCTGCGGCGAACCGCAACCGCTGCCGGCTCATCATAATCAGTGCGGGCGCGATTGACGAGCAAAACTCCTCCCCGCATCGGGTTTGACCGCCGGGGACCAGGATGCTAGATTGAGGCGCCTGCGCCGAGGCGACACAGAATGCAGGAACTGATCTGGGCGAACCTAAAGACACGGCCGGTGCGCACGCTGCTGAGCGTCGCGGCGGTTGCCCTGCAGGTTTTCCTGTTGTTGTTCCTGATGGGGTTGACGACCGGTATCCTGCAGGAATGGAGCAAGCGCGTGCAGGGAATCGGAGCCGACCTGTTGGTGCAACCGCCGAATGCTTCGATTTTCCTGGCCTTTTCCAGCGCCGTCTTGCCCGAACGGCAAGCTCTGCAGGTCTCCCGGGTGGAGGGGGTAAAGGTGGTGGCGCCGGCCGTCGCCGCGGTGAACACGGAAGGCCTCAGTGTGATTTACGGCATCGACTACGAGAAATTTGACCAACTCGGCAAGGGCTTCCTCTTTCTGGCGGGAGGGCCGTTTCAACACGCCTACGATGTCATTATTGATGACATCAAAGCGCAGTCGCAGCGGTTGAAGGTCGGCGACCGCGTGCGCTTGTGGAATGCGGATTTCCGCGTTTCGGGAATCGTCGAGCACGGCCGAGGCGCCCGCTATTTTGTCCCCCTCCGCACGGCGCAGGAACTTCTGGGAGTGGAAAATCGCGTTTCCTTGTTTTGGGTGCAGACCGATGGGAAGACAGAGCCGGTGCGGCGGGAGCTGGCTCGCCTGCTCCCGCGCTATCAGGTACGCCCGGTCGAAGAGTATATGTCTCTCATGGTCTCGGATAACTTGCCTGAGGTTCGACCCTTTACCCGCGCGGTCATCCTGGTGGGATTGTTGATCACGTTCCTGGTGATTCTCCTCAGCATGTACACCATCGTGCTGGAGCGGACGCACGAGATCGGGATTCTGAAGGCGCTGGGCGCGTCGCGGTGGACGATTACGGCCCTGTTTATGCGCGAGAGTCTGGCCATTGCCGTTGTGGGAATCCTGCTGGGCGTCGGCAGCACCTACGTAGTCAAGTCGATTGTCACCTCCTTGCGCCCCACGCTCAGCATTGTCGTGACGACTGACTGGCTCCTGCAGGCGCTGGCACTGGCCCTCCTCGGGTGTTTGGCGGGCGCCCTCTATCCCGCGCTCCGCGCTGCGGGCGCGGAGGCAGCGACGATTCTGGCCTACGAATAACCGCGCGGCCTCACCTTGCAATTGTCCTGCCTGCCGCCGTACCATAATCGTAACGGCCGCAGTCAGCACCACCAGGACGGGCTAGGCGTTCGATGAAAAAGAAGATCCTCATCGCCGATGACGATGATCTGATTCGTTCCCTGGTAAGCGCCCGTCTGAAGAAGGACTACGAGGTGTTTACGGCGCAGGATGGGGAAGAAGCGCTTGTCTTGTGCCGCCGGTTGCGTCCGGACTTACTGATCTCGGACTTGCTCATGCCCAAGATCCACGGCTTCTCTCTCGTGCAGGAATTGCGGTCCGACAAGAGCCTGGCCGGTTTGAAGATTATCGTTACCACGGCAAAGGTCTACCCCGCCGACCAGAAGGCCGCGCGGGAGCTGGGTGCGGACGTCTACCTGACGAAACCGTTCGATATCGAAGAGCTTGTTCGGCACGTTCAGGAACTCCTCAGCGAGGAAGGGGCGACACCGATCCGGGTGAAGTTTTGGGGGACTCGTGGCTCCATCGCTACCCCCGGCCCCAAAACCGTCAAGTACGGCGGGAACACCGCGTGCACGGAACTTCGCTACCGCGGGGAGCTGGTTATTTTCGACGCCGGCACCGGCGCACGCGAACTTGGCCTGGCCTTGTCGGAAGAGTTCCAGGGCCGCCCGCTTGAGGCTCACGTCTTCATCGGTCACAGTCATTGGGATCACATTCAGGGCTTCCCGTTCTTTCTTCCCGCCTACCAGCAGGGGAACCGGCTGACGGTCTACAGTGTGCGGGGTGCGCAGCGCAGCCTGGAGAAAATCTTTACCGGCCAGATGGACAGCGACTACTTCCCCGTGGCACTGGGTGACATGCAAGCCAGGCTGAAATTTGTGGAGTTGGACGGGCCGGTCGCGATTGCCGATGCGACGGTCCGCTATACGTATCTGAATCACCCGGGTCTCGCCATTGGGTTCCGCTTTGATGCCGGCAAGAAATCAGTGGTCTATATCAGCGACAACGAGCCCTATCGGCGCCTGGCGGGCGAGAGCGGCTTTACCGAAAAGCTTGATCAAGACTTGGTGGCGTTCGTGCGTCAGGCCGCTCTCCTCATCTGTGAATCCCAGTACACGGACGAGGAGTACAAGCAGAAGCGCGGCTGGGGTCACAGTTCGGTGAGCGATGTGCTCGAGCTGGCCATCGCGGCACAAGTGCAGCAACTAGCTTTGTACCACCATGACCCGATGCATACCGACGAGATGATTGATGCCATGGTGGGTCAATGCCAGCAACGCCTCCGCGCACGAGGGTCCTCGCTCCTCTGCTTTGCCGCGCAAGAAGGCCTGACGCTCACGATCTAGCACGTAGGCAGGAGTCAGGCGGGGCGCCTAGCTCGCGCGCTGCGCTGGGGCTTGCGGAATCTGAAAGACGAAACGGCTCCCTTGCCCAACCTGGCTCTCCACCCAGATTTTTCCCTTGTGTTCTTGCACCAGGGCGTGAGCAATGGCCAGGCCCAAGCCCGTGCCGCCTTTCTTGGGCGCGCCTTCGATTTGCTGGAACTTTCCAAAGATGCGCGGGAGCTGATCGCGCGGGATGCCCGGACCGCGGTCAACCACCGCACACTCGACGATGCCCCGGCCTTCGCGCAGCTCGACGCGCACGGTTCCCCCGGAAGGAGAAAACTTGACGGCGTTGCCGAGCAAATTGGTGACAATCTGGTCAATGCGATCCCGGTCTCCCCACACGAGGGGCAGCCTCTCGGGGGCGTCGATTTCCACCTTGACCTGAAAGCCATCGGCGTAGGCTTTGATCGTGCGCGCGCTCCGTTGCACGGAGTCGAACAGGCTCATTGGCTGGAGTCTGAGTTGCATCCGCCCCGCTTCGATCTTGGAGAGGTCCAGGATGTCGTTGATGAGGCGAATCAGGCGCTCGCAGCCACTCTGCGCAATCTCGAGCAGTTCGCGCGTTTCGCCCACAATCTCGCCGGCAAAGCCACCGAGCAGAAGATCGAGCGAGCCCTTGATGGAGGTCATAGGCGTGCGCAGCTCATGGGAGGCAATGGAGATGAACTCTGTTTTCATCCGGTCGATTTCTTTCTCTCGCGTGATGTCCCGGAAGATGAGCAGGCGGCCGAGCAGCGACCCATCGCTGCGCCACACGGGTGCCGTGATTTCCTGGAGATGCAGGCGTTGGTTGCCCCGGTAGATGAATTCATTCACCTGGACAGAATCGCGCAGCCGCGCGGTCGCTGTCCAGCGCATCTGCACCGCTTCCGCGTCTTCGAGTCCTTCCGCCAGGATCTCCGCCAATTCTCCCAGGCCCTTTTCGTGGAGGCTTTCGCGAGAGAGGCCGAACAATTCCGTGAGGCGGCGATTCACGAAAGCGATACGGTTATCGGCGTCGGCTACAAGCAGAGCCTCGGGCGTGGCATCGAGGACGGCTCGCAGAGCTTCCGCTTCTCCGGCCAGCGAAGCCGCGCGTGCCCCTTTTGGCGTGTGAGCAGCCATTCGGCGCTAGCGATCAGATCTACTCAGTGGACTCAGGCTCGACACCGGCCCGGCGGAGTAATTCCAATACCTGGGCGTGCAGTTGCAGTGGGTCGAATGGCTTGGTGAGGTAGCCGATGGCACCCATGTCCAGTCCCTGGTGAATCTCGTACTCCTGCGCGCTGGCCGTCAGGAAGATGACAGGGATGCCGGCCGTGGCAGGGTCTGCTTTGAGCCGGCGGCACGCTTCGAACCCGTCCAACCGGGGCATCTTGGCGTCGAGCAGGATGACGTCGGGGCGGGAGGACTTGGCCAGGTTCAGACATTCCTCTCCGTCCCCGGCCACAACCACTTCCCAGTGTCCGCCGCGTGCCAAGCTCAGTTGGGCGAGGCGGCGAATATCTTCTTCGTCTTCCGCCAGGAGAACCTTCTTGACGTTCACCGTACGGTCCCACTCGCAAGCTGTTGCGCCCCCATTGTGCCGCGTGCTGCTCGAATAGGCAAGCGGGGACGAAGAGCGGCGAGAGGTGGTTTGATTCCAGGTTCTGTGGTATCAAGGGCACGAATGGCTGGCAGGGAAGCGAGGCAGCAGTGGCAGGAAAGCGAGTCGTGATTTACACGCAACCCCGCTGAGCTGCCTGCACGAGGGCGAAGGAGTTTCTTTCGTCGCGGGGATCGCGTTCGAGGAAAAGGACATTACGCAGGAGCGGGAAGCCTTGGTGGAGCTGGTGGAGATGCACCAGAGCCGCGCGACCCCCACTCTCCTCGTGGAGGGAGAAGTCATTATCGGGTTCGACCGCGACCGGCTCGAGCGCATCCTAGCGTCCTAGACAACTGCACAAGAGCAACCGATGGCAGAGATGAGTGAAAAATTTAGCCGGGCCGTGATCACCGAGCGCCGGGATCTCGCCGACGATCTCTGGGTTATTCGCGTGCAACCGGAAAACAAATTAGCCTTCCAACCTGGGCAGTATGCCACCTTCGGGCTCGTGGAAGACACGACGGTGGTCGAACGGCCGTACTCGATTGTTTCTTCGCCCTACGAGAAGGATCTGGAATTCTTCATTGAGTTGGTCCCGCAAGGCGCGTTGACGCCGCGGCTGCACAAGCTGCAAGTTGGGGCCGAGCTGGTGATCCGAAAGGTGGCGAAGGGACGCTTTACGCTCGACCGCAAGAGCGGGCGGAAGAAGCATCTGTTCGTCGCCACCGTGACCGGGATTGCTCCCTACTGCAGCATGATTCGCACGCTCCACCGGGAGGGGAAGGAAGGCAGGTTCCCGGAGGGCTTCCAGGTTTTCCTCCTGCAGGGGGCCAGCCGCTCCTGGGAGTTCGGCTATCGGGAAGAGATGGAGCGACTGGCAGCGGAGGTGCCGTGGCTTGCCTATATCCCGACCATCAGCCGGCCTTGGGAAGACAAGCAGTGGCAAGGCGAGGTGGGGCGTGTGGAGGATGTCCTCCGGAAGTATGCCGACCAGTTCGCCTTCACGCCCGAAAACTCGACTGCCTACCTCTGCGGCCATCCGCAGATGATTGAAACTGCCAGGGCCATCCTTCTCCGGCGCGGTTTCCCGAAGGAGTCCCTTCTGGAAGAACAGTATTGGGTGCAGAAGTAGAGTCTACTCGATCACGATGTGGGTATCGGTGGACTCAACACCGTCAATCGCCTGAATATTGGCGAGTACCGTGTCGGCCAGCGTTTTTTCGTCTTTCACTTCGACGAACGTGAAGACGTCAGGCCGTCCCCAGCAGGGATGAACTTCTTTGACGGCCGAAATCGCCCGGACTTTCCGCACGACTTCGCGTGCCTTTCCCGCCCGCACGTTAACCAAGACGTAGGCTTTCATGGACGTTTCCTCCACCCTGAGCGGATTCTACCGCAGTTGGCGGGCACATCGCCAGGGAGTCAAGGCCGGAGCGGGGAGTCCGGGCGCTCGCCGCAACGCAGAGAGAGTTCTGCGCCTTCGCTGGCCAGGCCCAGGCATTCGAAGAGGTTGCGCACGTACTGGCCTAAGCGGTCTCCGTGGTAGCAGACTCGCTCACACTCTTCGGCTAGTCGCCGCGCCCATACCGCCACTTCGTCGGCAACCCGCACGGCAACGGCAGGCGGCGGGTCTTCCGGATAGGGACGCAGCAGGCGGTCAAGCGCCGCCAGCATGTCGGGGAGCGGCGTTTCTTCGTACCGGCAGGGCGACTCCTGATACTCGAGCCAGCGGACGATGCGGGTGAGGATGGTGTGCGCGTGGGGAAGGTTGATGAAGGCGTAGCGACTTGTCGGACCTGACATCCGTTGCATTGTAGCGCGATCTGGCCGTCGCCAGGTGGGCGGTTGCTTGTCTTCGAGCGCTCGGTCTAAGATGGGGTTTCTTCGCGGGAGGTCAACCATGGCGCGAAGGACAACCAGAATCATCGGCTGGAGTTTGCTTCTGCTTCTTGTGTTGGCGGTCGTGGCCAATCAACTGGGGCGTCGCATCCCCGCTCAGACGGTGCTCGACATCCGGATTGACGGCACGGTGGCGGAAGAGCCGCCACTGGATCTGCGGGCACGTTTCTGGATGGGCGATGTGCTGGTGGTCCGGGACCTCTTGGAAGCCCTCGATCGAGCCAAGACGGACCCACACATTGCCGGTGTTCTGGTGCGCATTCATCCGTTCGATATGAACATGGCAAAAGTGCAGGAGCTGCGGGGCAAACTGGAGGAGCTCGGGCAGGCGGGGAAATTCACCGTGGCGTTTCTGGAAATCGCGGACAACCGCATGTATTATCTGGCCACGGGCTGCCAGGAAGTCTATCTCGTGCCCACAACCCAGCTAGGCTTGCTGGGTTTGATGGCCGACAGCACGTTCCTGCGGGGCACGCTGGACAAGCTGCGCATCTACCCAGATCTCTACCACATCGCTGAGTACAAGACGGCCTCGAATCTGCTCACGGAGAAGAAATTCACCCCCGCCCATCGCGAAATGATCAACGACCTGGTGCGCGGGTGGTCGCAGCAATTCGTGCAAGGCATCGCCGCGGGGCGGCAACTCCAGCCCGCACAGGTGGAGGAAAAAATCCGTCAGGGGCCCTACAGTGCCGAGGGAGCGAAGCAGGCAGGTCTGGTGGACGACTTGTTGTACGCAGACCAGTTGAAGGACGTGCTGAAAAAGAAGACGGGCCAGGACCCGCCTCGGACCATCGGTCTGGGTGAGTATCTGCAGCGCACGGAGCGGACGGGGCGGCACAAGATTGCCATCGTGCACGGCACAGGAGGCATCGATATCGGCCGCAGCCGCTACGACCCCATGCTCGGGCTGACGATGGGATCGGACACGGTCGGCGCAGCCTTGCGAGCGGCCCGGGAAGACAATTCCGTCAAAGCGATTGTTTTTCGCATCGACAGCCCCGGGGGATCGGCCATTGCCTCCGAGATCGTTCGCCGCGAAGTGGAGCTGGCTCGGGAAAAGAAGCCCGTGGTCGTCTCCATGTCGGATGTGGCCGGTTCGGGCGGCTACTGGATTGCCATGTCGGCGAACAAGATTGTGGCGCAGGCCGGAACCCTCACCGGCTCGATTGGCGTTGTCTTCGGGAAACTCAACTATCGGGGTTTCTATGAGCTGCTCGGGATGACGAAGGATCAAGTCGCTACCACGGAGAATGCGACGCTCCTCTACCCGTTTGAGAACTTTACGCCGAAACAGCGAGCGATTGTGCTGCAGTTGATGCGGGAGATTTATGACAATTTTCTCGCTGGTGTCTCGCAGGGGCGCAATCTTCCCGTTCCGGAAGTGGACCGGATCGGCAAGGGACGCGTGTGGCTGGGGGACAGAGCGAAGGAGTTGAAGCTCGTAGACGAGCTCGGAGGTCTCGACCGCGCGATTGCCCTGGCCAAAGAGCTGGCAAAGATTCCCGCTGAGGAGAGCGTGACCTACGTCGTTTATCCCCGACCCAAGACCACTTGGGAGGAATTCACCGAGTGGTTCGGCGTGACCACCAATCCCATTCCCCCGAGCGGGGCAAAGGAGTGGCTTGATCCCTCCCAGTCGCTGTTAGCGCGCAATCCGGTTCTGGCACTGATGCCGTTCGAGCTGCGCGTGCGCTAAGGGCCATAAAGATTGCGCGTCCGGATGTAGCTAGCCACCTCCGCAGGGACGAGACCTTCCAGAGATTTCCCCTGCCCGCAGAGCTCGCGCACTCGAGTGGAAGAGATGCGCTGGACTTCGGTGGGCATCTCCAGGGTGTGGATGCGCGCGCGATAGGGCGCGAGCTCCGGGTCATTGGGCAATTGGAGCTCGCCTTCCCGACGGGCTATCGCGAGTTCAAATCGGTGGAACATTTCGCGCAAGGCTTCCTTGCGGTCTGGATAGTCCCATAGAAGAATGCGGTTGGCGGCATCGGCACCAATCAGAAAGAGCAGGCGAGCCTCCCGCGGATAGTGGGATTCGAGTGCCTGTGCAATATCGAGGAAGATCCCATGGGTTGAGACAGCCAGCGAGTAGCATGGATAGGGCTGGAGCGCGAGTTCGAGCATGGCGAGGCGGTCCTCCAGACTTGCTTCTCTCGGTTCGCGATGCGGAAGCCGCGCGGGCAGGACGAAGAGAATCTCATCGAGCTGGAAATGCTCTTGGGCCTGGTTGGCGAGGGCCAGGTGTCCGCTGGTCACCGGATTGAAGGTTCCGCCGAGCACGCCCAGGGCTGCCTTGCCGCCGGTTGCGACAATGCCTCGCGGAGCGCGGCGGATGAAGCGCAGCGCAGGTGCTGATTCCATCTCGAATGATTCAGGGCCAGGCAACTTCAATCCAGACCGGGTCGTGGTCGGAGCTCTTGACCTTGCGAGCTACGCCGGAGGCGCGCACCTGCAGGCCGCGCGTGTAAATGCTGTCGAGGTGAAACCGAAAGAAGCCCCGGCGGCTGGTGGAGCCGGCTTCTCGCAAGGAGGTTTCCAAGCCGTGTTCCAGCATGAACTCATCAACGGATTTGGCCTGGTTGGAACGAAAAATCGGAACGACGTGTCCCAGCCAGCGGAAGGGCGAGGTGTTGAAGTCGCCCCCCACGACGACGCGCGCTATCGAGTCTCTGGCCGCCCGCTCGGCGATGGGGCGGAGTTGTTCGCGGCGGTCGCCGGGATTGAGGCGAGTATCGAGGTGGAGGTTATAGACGCGCAACGCAACGCGGCCGACCTCGACGAGGGCAGTCAGGGCGATCCGTTGCCGGGTCCGGTAGCGGAGATTGAATTGCGGGAGCCGAATGACTTCGGTGTCGCGCAAGGGATAGCGGCTCAGTATGGCGAGGCCGTGAGTGCCGCCGGTTTCGGTTGTCCGGGCGGGGGCATAGACATAGTTCAACCCGAGCGCCTCAGCCAGTTTCGCGGTTCGGCTTGAGCCTTCCGCGGGATAGTCCTCTATTTCCTGAATCAAGAACACGTCGGCGGCGCCAACTTCCTCGCTCGTGCGGATAGCCTCGGCCAGCTTCAGCGGCTCAAGGGCATAGTGGACGTTGAAGGAAACAATGCGGAGCACCGAAGGGACTTCCGCGGGTGGCGGGCGGAGATTGGCAACAACGGGTGCAAAGTTCGCCTCCGGCGGACCCTGTGCGGAAACGAAAGCCTGGACGAAAGTCAGGAGCAGGAGGCCCAGAGTCGGGGGTGATGTCATTTCTTCCCGGTGCCCTGTCATTCTACTTGTGGCTTAGAGGATTGCCAACTTGCCTTCCCCACATTTCTTGCCGAATGCCGCATGCAACAGCCCAACTGCAGGCGCCCTCAGGGCCACTGGTCGGCAAGGCGCGAGCGCAGGCGTTGCACGCAGGAAAAGAATGCCTGGGGCCGCTGCCTTTCGCTGCCGGCACACTCCTCCAACACAGCCTCGACCTGGGGCTTCAGTTTTCCCGGTTGAATCGCACCGAGAATCATCAGTGACGGCGCTACGCAGACCTCCCCAAAGGAAGCATGGGCGGGCTCGGCGAGAAACCGGAGGATGTCGCGAGCAGTCTCTTCATCCCAGCGCCGCGCGGTCACCTCGTTGTTCGGCTTTTCAGCCCAGAGTTTTTGCTGGCCTTCCCAGCCGCCCTCGGCGAGGTAGAAGAAGCGCACGGAGCGAAAGCCGGAGTCGAAGAGAAGGGTGCCAAGTGGTGTGAGGACAGGTGGCACGCGGCGCATGAGCAAGCGGTAGGAGGTCTCGTGCTGAGGCGCTTCGCAGGCCAGCATGACGTGGCCGCCGGGCGGGATAAGCGCGCTGAGATGCCGGAAGAGAAAGCGGTCGAGGCCGGCGGTCGCCAGGTTGGCTTCAATGGAGCGATCCCGGGCGGCCGTGACACTCGAATGATACTCGGTGATCTCGAGCCAAGGGAACACACCGCGCCCGCCGCGACTGAAGACTGCCTCGACCACCGGAGGAAGAAAGGTGTGTTTGCCCGCTGTGAGCAGGAGGCGGAAGGAGGTCCAACCGGACTTACTTCCCGGTCGAACATCGACGAGCCGCAGGGAGTAGGGCCCGAGCGGCGTGCCGTCCAGCGCAGCTGAGAGTTCAGGGACCTGCGTCATCGCGCGATGCTCTGTCGTATGCTTCTGGCCGATCCTTCGCTACTATAGCGCCGCAGCCCTCCGTCGGATAGGGGGAGGAAAATGGAATTCAAGACGATTATTGAGCCGTTCAAGATCAAGATGGTCGAGCCGATTCGCTGGACCACGCAGGGCGAGCGCGAGCAACTCTTGCACGAAGCGGGCTACAACCTGTTCCTGGTCCCGGCCGAAGACATCTTGATTGACCTGCTCTCGGACTCCGGCACCGGTGCGATGAGCACGGAGCAGTGGGCTGCCATGATGCGGGGAGACGAGAGCTACGCCGGGAGCGTGAGCTTTGACCATCTGCGCCGCACCGTGCAGGAGATTTTCGGCTACCAGCACGTGATTCCCACTCACCAGGGGCGCGCTGCCGAACGCATTCTCTTCACTGTGATGTGCAAGAAAGGCGACGTCGTGCCCAACAACACGCACTTTGACACCACGCGCGCCAATGTCGAGTTCGTCGGCGCTGAGGCGGTGGACCTTCCCATCCCCGAAGGGAGGGAGCCGGCGACTCTCCATCCCTTCAAGGGGAACATGGACGTGGCCGCGTTGGAGCAACTGATCGAGCGCGTGGGTGCTCAGCGCATTCCGCTGGTGATGATGACGATAACGAACAATTCCGGCGGCGGGCAGCCGGTTTCGCTGGAGAACATCCGCGCCGTGCGCGCTGTCTGCGACCGCCACCATCTGCCTCTCTACTTCGACGCCTGCCGCTTTGCCGAGAACTCCTACTTCATCAAGCAGCGCGAGCCAGGCTATGCCGCGAAGACACCGAAAGAGATTGCACAGGAAACGTTCCGCCTAGGCGATGGCTGCACGATGTCGGCGAAGAAAGACGGCCTGGCAAACATCGGCGGGTTTCTCTGTACGAACGACGACCGGCTGGCTCAACAGGAGAAGAACCTTCTCATCCTGACGGAAGGCTACCCCACCTACGGCGGACTGGCGGGGCGCGACCTGGAAGCCATTGCCGTCGGATTGGAAGAGGTGTTGGATGAAGACTACCTCCGCTACCGCATTGTTTCGACGGCCTATCTGGGCAAGCACATCGCCGAGTACGGCGTCCCCATCGTGCAGCCGCCGGGCGGGCATGCCATCTATTTGGATGCGCGCGCCTTCTGCCCGCATATCCCACCGCGTGAATTTCCGGGCGTGACGCTGGCGGGTGAACTCTATCTGGCCGGAGGCATCCGCTCCTGCGAGATCGGGACGCTGATGTTCGGGGAGCATGCCACGATGGATCTGGTGCGGCTGGCGATTCCGCGCCGCGTCTATACGCAAAGCCATGTGGACTATGTGATTGAAGTCATCCGGCGCGTTTGGGAGCAGCGCGAGCGCATTGTCGGGCTGCGGCTGGTCTACAGCGCGCCCTTTCTGCGGCATTTCACGGCCCGCTTTGAGCGGTTGGAGCGGTAAGCACCGGGTTGGGCACGGTGGGCGAGAAAAAGTGGGCAAACGGCTCAAAGGCATCCCGCAGCAGTTCGAGGTATTTCTCCCGGTCATAGCCTTCGGTGCCATTCAACAAGGCAAACGCGCGGGCGCGTTCGTGGGGGAGCGTGGCCTTTGCGTTGGTGACCACGTAGGTGATGCATTCGCCTGGACGCAGACCAATGCCGCGGGCGGCCAGTTGCTGCGCGGCGACGGCCACCAGACTCGCTTTCTCGTAGCCTTCGGGTGATTGGGTCAGGCGTTTGTGGATGAGGAGATCTTCCCAGGCAATCTGTCCGCTCTGCAGTTTTTCCTCGTAGCGTTCGAGCACGGCGCGTGCTTCCACAAGCTTCTGCCGGTAGGAGGGAGCATCGTAGGCTTCGCTCAGCAACTGCAAGACTTCTTCCTGCATGCGCGCGACGATGCGCGGCGTGTCGTGCCGGCGCAGCTCCAGCCCTCGCACTTTCAGCTCCCCCGCTTCGGACACAGCAAAAAACCGATTCGGTACGGGGATGTAGTCGAACTGTTTCGAAGGCAAGAACACGATGTAGCGATAGACCGCTTCGAGGGCAATGGGCAGGCGCGTGGCGGCGGAAAGTGTGCGGGCAAGCTGTTCGTAGTCGGCGCGGGTTGCTTCTTCTTTCTGCACATACATGGAATCCACGATGGCGTGGAGGAGCCGGAAGCCCGCTCCTTCGGCGATTTCCTTGGCACGCAGCAAGGTTTCGCGGGCGATGGCATTGATGGCTTCGTGCGCCTCGATGCGGCCGACGCGGGCGTTCTTGTAACCGAGATAGCCGAAGCAGCAGACAAGCAGCCACTTGGCGGCGTCGCGGCGCAGTTGGTAGCTGCGACGCAGCGCAGGTGCAAGCGCCGGGCCGAGCTGCTCTTTGTAGCGTCGGCGCTTTTCGATCAGCGGCGCCACCGTACGTCCCGCGACGCCGCGCCGCCGCTGGCAGATGCGGTAGCCGAGCTCGGGTAGGGGCGGGCTCTGCGGGCAGCAACCACAGTTGATCGTTTCCGAGGAAACATTGCACCGAGCCATGATGGTGGGGAACATCGAAGGCCAGTCCAGCTCCGCCACGTTTTCGTGGAAGCCGAGGCGGGGCGGAAAAATCAAGCCGCCGCGGTCGGCGAGTTGCAGTTGGTCGGGGCGCTTGAAGGCCTCGGGCTCGCTCTTCTGCTCGGGGATGAGAACGCCGTCGCGATAGAGCACTTCCATCTGCATGTAGCTGATGCCCGTGCCGGTGGTGGTGCGGGCGGCGTACTGCACGGGCAGCTTCGTCAGCCGCGCGAGTTCCCACAGTCCTGCCAGCTCGCATTCTTCCGTGATGAATGAGTTCTGCGTGTCCACATGCAGGCGGCCGAAGAGCGTGGTGCTGCTGGCTTTGAAGAGAATGCGGCCGTAGGAAATGAGGCTGCGCGCCCGCGTGCGCTGCACGGCGTGGTCAGGGTCGCGGTTCAACGGCAGCGGAATCCGGTATCGCGCTGCCTGGCGCAATAGCCCGGGCAGCAGCGTTGAATCTCCGTAGTCCGAGACGATCAGGTCAGGATCGTAGCGTGCCAGCAACCGCTGGAAAGTCTTGGCTACCGGTTCGTCGGCGTCGCTGATCTCGCAGCTTTCGTCGCCCACCTCGACTTCGAGCGCTGCGCGCACGCCATGGCCGGGATTCAAAGCCTCTGCCCCGTGCAGCCGCAGGCGCATCACTTGCAAGGGAGGCAGCGCATAGTCGAGTGCCCATTCATCATCCTGGCAGGCCAGGGCGCGGACGCGCCCGGAGGCGTCGGCTTCCAGCTCGCACCAGGCGAGGGGGAAAACCTGCTTCTCAAAGCAGTAGAGGGCAGCCGGCAGCAAGTCACTGTTGTAGAGACGCAGCGTTGGATCGAAACGCCGAACAAACGTGCGGATGGCGGTGGATCGCGTGGGGATGGCGATGGAAAGCGCCAGCACGCGGCAGGTTCGATTGTCCCAGAAGTTACGCCGCTCGGTGAGCCGGCAGGTCACCGGCCAACCCCGTGCCCCGAGCACCCATTGCAGGCGGAGCAGCCGTGCCTCCGGCCCCTGCACGTAGAACACCGGGGAGAATGCATCACTCAGCCGGTAGCGTTTCCGGTTCGGATCCATCACCCACAGCGTCATCCCCTGTGGGTTGGGGTAGAGGTCGAACAGCCAGCCGCGAATCTGCATCGAGCAGTCCTTTCGCACGTACAATTCGTTCCATTGCCTCCAGCCGCTTCTCCTGGTCAATCGCCACAGCCAGCAGGATGGCTTCGAGTGGGTTCGCGTGACACTGGTAGGTGGCAGCCTCGGTATAGAGCCGCACTCGTTGGAATACCTGGTCGAAATAGGCCTGGTCTTCGCGATAGAGCGCACGCCGGAACTTCCCCCAGCGGCGCGCTTCTTCATCAATCTGCTGGCGAAACGTCGGAACCGTGCGACCCATGGCTCACCTCAAGCCGCCGGCAGCCGCGACCGCTCGCAGACGAGCGCGATCCCTGCGTCGGCGTCCACCGCAAAACGCCAGACTTGTTCTGCCTGACGCTCGAGCTGGAAGAAAAAACCTGCCCGCGCGGCCGCGGGGCGGGGAAGTGTCCCGCCGGAAAACACTGCTGTGGCTATGGGCCATTGCCGCAGTCGCGTCAGGGCGGCGAGCGTCTTCCGGTAGGAAGCAGCGGCGTCAAAGTCGCTGATGTCCTCGTCGCAAAACAGGTCGGGCAGCCCGGTGATCACCGCCACTTGAGCCGGGAAGCGAGCCAGCACATCCGGCAGGCGGCGGATCAGCTCTTCCAATTGAAAACAGGTGAAGGCGCGTGCCACCCGGATGGATTCGTTCAGTTGTGCAGAGGGAATGCGCCGCGAGCACGCCAGCCGTGCCAGCAGCAGGGGGTTGAAGCAGTTCGCGCCGTCCACAAACAACACCAAGCGCCGGCTCAGGTACACACCTGGCAGGAGGTAGTGCGCCAGCCGCGGTGTTTCCTCACAGCCGTAGAAAACTGCCAGCCCGCGCCGCGGCAGTACCCAGGGGCGAGAGGAAGAGGAGAGAAATGGAAGCGATGCAGCCATCCGGCGGTACCCCACGAGCCAGCTCGCAGGGCATTGTAAGCGAATAAAAAGCGAAAGTCAAGAGAAATTTCAAAAAGCCTCTTCTGCGCGAAATAGCTCACTCGAAGCTGAGTCTCGCAACCTCTTCAACGCCTGGTTGCTTTCCTATCTCTTTTGTTTTCTTTGCAATAGCCAAGTGACTTTTTGGCAGTGCGGATGCACATCTTGTTCTGGATTATGACTGGTTCGGACTCAAAGCTGTCGCGCACATGGCTGATCGGCCTGGCCATCTCTGGCCTGCTCATTGTCGCTTTCGCTCTCCTAGCCCTCGTCCTCTACACTCGTACCGAACGCGGCGTGCTCGAAAAGCACAGCCAGGATCAGCAGGTTCTGGCACAGGTTGCAGCCTCAGTTCTGGCCGAGCGGGTGGATTCGCTTCTGTTTGCGGCGCAATCTCTCAGCGAGCGGCTCCAGCGAGCAAGCGTGGCGAGCTGGGAGCAAGAGATTGCGACACTTCCCCCGTTGGTGCCCGGCGGCAAGGTGCTGCTGCTGCGCTCCGACAGCGGGTTTGTCTGGACGGGAAAACTCCCTGGCGAGGCGGGCTGGGAAAGCGCGCTCACGCTTTGGCAAGGAAAATCGCATGCGGTGCTGACCAATCCACGGGTGGACCCCTCGGGCCAAGCGCAGGTGGTGCTGCTGGTTCCTTTGTATCGGGGCGAAGCGCTGGCCGCCCAGGTTGGCTTCACCCTGCCGTTCGCGCACCTGACCGACTCTATCCTGCCCCCTTCAGCAGCGGTTCGCGTCAGCTTGTCGCTGCTGGATGAACAGGGGCTGGTGCTGGCCAACAGCCGCCATCCCGAGATGGTGGGCAGGCGACTCCCTGAGCCGCAAGGAAACTGTCTGCCCTGCCACGCCGACTTTTCTCTCGAACACCGCATGCTGCGGAATGAGAGCGGCGTGGGGAGCGTGCGGGTGGCGAACGAGCCCCTGGCGCTTGTTTCCTTTACGGCTGTGCATCTGCCCGGGCGACGCTGGAGTCTCGCGCTGACGGAACCCTATTCGAGCGTGATCGCCGACACGCGCCACGGATTTCAAGCCATCACCCTGTTGCTCGGGCTGGTGCTGATGGTCGGGATCGGGGCCACCACCCTCACGCTTCAGTACCGGTTGCAGCGTCGGCGGGCTGAGGAACGCGCCCACCTGGCCGAGCGGCGCGCCGCGCTCGAGCAGCAACTCCGGCAGAGCCAGCAGCTGGCCACCATCGGCAAGATGACCTCGCAGATTGCCCACCAGATCAACACACCGCTGGCCACGCTGGCACTGAATGTGGAGTATCTGCGCGCCGAGCTGGCGCGGACCTACGGTGGGGCGAGCGCGGGGCTGGGAGAAGTGAGCAACGCCATCCTGGAGGAAATCGAGCGCCTGAAGCGCGTGGTGAACGATTATCTACGTTTTTCGCGTTTGCCGCAGGCGGTGCTTGCGCGTGAATCGCTGACTGAATTGCTTCGCAGTTTCCTGGATTTTATCGAGCCGGAGGCCCGGCAGCGCAACGTGCGCGTGGAGGCCGACCTGGGCACGGAGGCGATGGAGGCGGAGCTGGATGCGGAGCTCTTTCGTCAGGCCTTTCTGAATCTCGTCCGCAACAGCTTTGAAGCCATGCCCGAGGGCGGCACGCTGCGGATTCGTATCGCCCGCCAGGATACAGAAGTGGCGGTGCGGCTCGAAGACACCGGCCGCGGCATCTCCCCCGAAGCTTTGCCACATATCTTCGAGCCGTTCTTTACCACCAAGAAGGACGGCACTGGCCTGGGACTGGCCCATACGCTGCGTGTCATCGAACAGCATGGTGGCACGATCCGCTGCGACAGCAGGCCCGGCCAGGGCACGGCGTTTGAGATTCGACTCCCGGCGGCATCTGCCGCCGTAGAGCTTTCCCGCGAACTGGCGGGGAAAGGAAGATGAACCATGGCAACCAGAGATGTGGTGACCCCGACGCAGCTTCTGTCGGTGGGCGAAGGATCGTTGCGCGTCCTCGTGGTGGACGATGATGCGGCGCTGCGGGGATCATTGGAGCGCGTGCTGGCACAGAACGGGTGCGAGGTGGTCGCGGCTGAGAACGCGGCGACAGCGCGCGAAGTGCTTCTGGAGAAAAGCGTGGCCGTCGTCGTGCTCGATCTCGTCCTGCCGGACGCCGAAGGGCTCGACCTGTTGCGCGAACTCAAGGTTACGCAACCGGAAGCCGAAATCGTCGTCGTCACCGCCTATGGCAGCATTGAGAGCGCCGTGGAAGCGATGCGCTGGGGCGCCTACGACTACTTGACCAAGCCCTTCAATGCCACCGAACTCCTGACCACTGTGAGCAAGGCAGTGGAAAAGTTTGCCCTCGTGCGCGAAAACCGCACCTTACGCCAGCAACTGAGTCAGCAAACCATCAACCGCATCCTGGTGGGCAACAGCGCCGCCATGCAGCGGGTGAAGAAGTTGATCGAGCAGGTCGCGCCCAGCTCGGCGCCGGTCATCATCGAAGGTGAAAGCGGAACGGGCAAGGAAGTTGTGGCGGAGGCCATCCACCAGGCCAGCAGCCGCGCCCACAAGCCGCTCATCAAACTCAGTTGCGCGGCCTTACCGGAGACTCTGCTCGAAGCCGAACTCTTCGGGTACGAGCGCGGCGCCTTTACCGGTGCCGTCAGCCGCAAGCCCGGCCGCTTTGACCTCGCCAACGGCGGCACGCTCTTCCTGGACGAAATCGTTGACATCCCGCTCACCACGCAGGTTAAGCTACTCCGCGTTCTCCAGGACGGCAAATACGAACGGCTGGGCGGTCGCGAGACTCTGTGCTCCGACGTTCGGATCATTGCTGCCACCAACCGCAACCTCGAGCAGGCCGTGCGCGACGGCCGCTTCCGTGAAGACCTGTATTACCGACTCAACGTCATCACTATCCCCCTGCCCTCCTTGCGCGCCCGCAAGGACGAGATCCCGGTCCTGGCGCACCACTTCCGCCAACTCTATGCCGCACGGAATCAGAAGAACATCCGCGACATCTCTCCCGCGGCCATGAGCTGCCTGCTCGCCTACGACTGGCCCGGAAACGTGCGCGAACTGGAGAACGTGATCGAGCGGGCGGTGGTTCTCTGCGAGGGCGAAGTGATCCAGGCCCACCTGCTGCCGGAGACTATCAACCCAACCGCTCATCGCGCCAGCCGGGACGCCGGCCAGCCTGACAAGCCACCCATCATCACTCTCAGCTTCCCCGTAGGCACCTCGATGCAGGACGTCGAAGACCTCGCTATAGAGGCACTGCTCGAGTACACACAAAACGACCGGTCGGCGGCCGCGTCCCTGCTTGACATCCACCCCCGCACCATCGCCCGCCACCTCGCCAACAAGAACGTCACCTAGAGCCCTCTGCGGGCGGCGGGATCCTCGAGCTTCTAGCGTCACCCGGGGCCCCAGGCGGGAGCCTGGGATACCGTGCATTACTACACGGTCGCAATACTAACCAGAGCCCGGAGGTTCCTGCCTCCGGGAGATTCTCCACATCCTGCCCATGAAGTCCTAATCTCAGGCCGAGGGATGCCCCGGGGGGAGCCGGCTGAAAAAGCGCGGGGCAGGCCCGGCGACTCAGTGCGTTCTCGCAAGCTGCGCCTATTGATTCCGAGTCCCGAGGCTCCACGGGGGCCCTGCTAGCCGGAGGAGCGAGAAAATCTGTCCCAGCCGGTACGAGTTGGCACCCCGTCCTGACAATTTGTCGCTCGGCCAAGCTGGCAGACGCGAAGCCTAAGTTTTCTTCTACGTTATCAAGTAGATACGTGCAGGCCCCATCGCGGCCATCTGGCATCGGCTGTGCTACCTCTGGAAGTGGGCTGGATAAAAGGCCCCGGCGGTGAAAGATGGCAGAGCCACTCACAAAAATCCTGACGACCACTCCGCCCCGGGCACTCGTCCTCGCCGAGGACCCCTGGGTTCGCTTTCGTCTCAAGCGCGAACTGGAACGGGCCGGCTGCAGCGTCCGCGTGCTCACGCAGTTGCGCACCGGTGAGCCGCCCGGGAAGACCCCCTACGATCTTGTCATTGCTGATGCTGCGCTGCTTCCGGAAGGAAGCCGCCTGGAAGCCCTGCGCGCCTTGCGGGCGGGGTCTCCCCAACCGCGGTTTGTCCTGCTCGTTGGCCCGGGGGAGAAGGCCTTAGCCGAACAAGCCCGCCAGAGCGGGTTCGATCTCGTTCTGGAGCGCACCAGCCGAGCCGAGTCCGTGGCCGAACTGGTGCGTGAGATCTTGGAGCCTCCTCGCCCGACACTGGCACTCCCGCCTGTTTCTGCGCCCGTTCATTTCGATGTCTTACTCGAGCTGCCGGGAGGGGAACGGAAGCGCCGGGCAGGTTCTGCCCTAGCCGGTGCAATGCTGCAAGGACTCGTGCTGGCGGTCTTGGTCATTGTGCCGATGGCGTTCACGGAGACGCTCGACGTCCGAGAACTGGTCAACACCTGGGTGGTGGCGCCGCCGCCTCCTCCTCCGCCACCGCCGCCGCCCGCGCCTGCCACTGCCATGCAGGTGCGGCCAAAGCGTGTCACGCAGATGCTGGCGGGCAAGCTCGTGGCTCCGACCGTGATTCCCAAGGAAATCGCTCAGGTCGTCGAGGCGCCCGAGCTTGCCCCGGGGCCCGGCGTAGTAGGCGGAGTTCCGGGGGGAGTTCCCGGCGGCCAGATCGGAGGAGTGATTGGCGGGGTCATCGGCGGAATCCCGGCAGCGATTCCCAAGCCCCCGCCTCCGACGAAGCCCATCCGCGTGGGCGGTCGTGTTACTGCACCGCGGCTGATTCGGAGGGTGGAGCCTGTCTATCCCGCCTTGGCGCGGCAGGCGCGCATTGAAGGTTCGGTTCGAATTGATGCCGTCATTGATGAAACCGGCCACGT
Source organism: Acidobacteriota bacterium (assembly GCA_037442885.1). Lineage (GTDB taxonomy): Bacteria > Acidobacteriota > Terriglobia > Acidiferrales > 2-02-FULL-67-57 > JACQTG01. The sequence continues at coordinate 47,828 of JBBIPK010000005.1, forward strand.
GGTGGAGATGAAGGTTCTCTCCGGCCACCCCATCCTGGTAAAGGCAGCGCTGGATGCGGTGCAACAGTGGGTCTATGAGCCCACCCTCCTGAATGACCAAGCGGTCCCGGTGCTGCTCGAGGTCACGGTGAATTTCGTGCTCGCAGGGTTGCGCTGAGGTGCGCGATGGCCACGATCCTGTTGGTGGACGACGACGCCAACTTCCGCTCCGCCCTCGAGCGCGTCCTCCTCTTGGATGGGCATTCCCTCCAGTTTGCCTCGGATACGCTGGCCGCGCTCGCTCTGGCGGAGAAAGCGGCGGTGGATATCGTGATCGCCGACCTGAACCTGTGTCAGGAGAGTGGCCTCGACCTTGTGCTCGCGCTGCGAGAACGGCGCCCAGGCTTGCCCGTCATCCTGCTCAGCGCTGCCCCCGATGCCAGTTCCTATCTCGAAGCTCTTCGCTTGGGCGCCTATGAGTATCTTGCTAAACCTCTCGACTTCACCGAATTGAGGCAGGTAGTGCAACAAGCTCTCAAGCCGGTGGGGAGACCCTCATGACCGAAAAGAAAAAGAAGCGTGTCGCTGACCTCCTGCATTTTTCCTGGACCTGCCCGTTGTGTCACTGGAAGGGGGAGGTGGTGACCGAAACCCACTTTGGGAACGACCGCGGGCGCAACCTCCACATCGGCGACTGCCTCTTCGATTGCGACAAGCAGGTTGAGCCGCGCCACCTCTACTTCCTCGAGCTCTTCACCTGCCCGGGATGCGCCACCGAAGACGAGCCATTTTTCTTCGTCGCCGAGATCCACTGCATCGGGAACCGTTGGGTCGCGCTGCAAACCTACGCTGCCTGCGATCTGGTTCCGGCAGAGCCCCGCGTTTGAGAGGTGCCGCATGGCGTGGCCGAGCAATTTGTTGGAACACTTTTCCCCCACAGTCCGCGAAAAGCTCTTATCGCTCGCCGAGCCGGTTCATTTCACGGCCGGCCAGGTGATCTTCGAGGAAGGGTCGCCGAGTCTCTATCTCTTTCTCGTCAAGAGCGGGCGGGTGGCCATTGAACTTCACTTTCCGGGGTGGGGCCGCCGGCAGATCCTGACAGTGGGCCCGGGAGAACTCTTCAGTTGGTCCGCCTTGGTGGAGCCGCGGCTGGAAACCGCCTCGGCGCGGGCTCTGGAAAACACCGAAGTCTTGGCCATTCGCGGGGGTGCGCTGATGGACCTGTGCCTGGAAGACTCGGAGTTCGGGTTTCAGCTTTACCGCGCCCTGGCAGAAGTGATTACTGACCGCTTGGCCTCCACGCGTCACCAGTTGCTGCAGGGAGCGGCCTGGCCCCAGGACATACCCGTCCCCAAGTAAGATTCGCCTCCCTTTGTATCTCTGCTTTATCGGCGTTCAGGAGAAGGCGCGTACGAGAACGGCAACGAGCAGAAAACCGGCCAGTAGGGCCAGCGAGGGTGCCTTATCGCTCGGCTGGCGGTGGCTTTCGGGGATCAATTGGTCGGACACAACAAATACCATCGCCCCGGCGGCGAATGCCAAGCCGAAGGGAATCAGCGGGCGCGCCGAGCTCACGAAGTGATAGCCGGCAGCCGCCGCCAGCGGCTCCGCCAGCCCTGACAGGGTCGCCCACACCACCGCCCGTGCCGGAGAGCAACCATGGGCGCGCAAGGGCGTCGCTACCGCCAACCCCTCGGGAATGTTCTGCAACGCAATCGCCAGCGCCACAATCACGCCGAATTGTGCTGTGCCGGGAGCGAACGCAACCCCTACCGCCAGTCCCTCCGGCAAGTTGTGCAGGGTGATGGCCGAGGCCAGCAACACCCCCAGACGGATTCCCGGACCGTTGCCCGCGTTGAGCCAGGGAGCGAAGTGCGGTTCGAGATGGGGTACTTTGCGCTCCAGTCCGAGCACGACCAGGCCGCCGAGAAACAGGCCGATTGTCACCGAGCCGATGCCGCCGCGCTCCAGGGCAGGCCACAAGAGCGTCAGGGCCGCGGCGGACAGCATGACGCCACCGGAGAAGCCGAGCAAAGCGTCATAGACGCGACGGGAGAGGCGAGGAAGCAGGATGACCAGCAGGCCGCCCAGGCCAGTGGCCAGCCCGGCCAGCAGGCTGGCCAGCACCGCCTGAGCGTGCGGCCCCAGTCCACTCGTCTCGGCCGCTGCCATCATTTTTCTTCTCCCGTGGCGGCCTCGACAAGGGGGGCCCGCCGAAGGTTACGCGGCTTCTTTCTTGGGCTTCTCCGTGCGCAGATGGGAGAAGCGGGTCTGCCAGGCTTCCAGGATGTCGGCGAAGTTCCGCGAAGCGGCCTCCTGCGCATCCACCACCGCAATCGCGGTCATGTTGACGATGTCGCTCACCTCCGCGCCCCGCTGCAACACGTGCACGGGTTTCGACAGGCCCATCAGGATGGGCCCGATGGCCTCGGCTCCGCCGATGCGCGCCAGCAGTTTGTAGGCGATATTGCCGGCTTCCAGGTTGGGGAAGATCAGCACGTTGGCGCCGCCCTTCAAGGTGCTGAAGGGATAGGTTTGCTCGAGGATGTCGGGCACCACCGCGGTGTCGGCTTGCATTTCCCCGTCCACCACCAAGCCGGGGGCGCGCTCGCGGATGATCTCCACGGCGCGCCGGACTTTCTCGGAGAGTGGGTGGCGGGTGCTGCCGAAGTTGGAGAAAGAAAGCAGAGCCACGCGTGGCTCGACGTCAAACCGCCGCGCCATGTCCGCCGCCGAAAGCGCAATCTCGGCCAGGTCCTCGGCCGAAGGCTCGATGTTCACGGTGGTATCGGCCAGGAAGTAGATGTCGCCTTTCGGGGTGATGAGCAGATAGAGTCCGGAGACTTTCCGCAGCCCTTCGCGAACGTCAATCACCTGCAGGGCCGGGCGGATCGTGTCGGGATAATGTTGGGTCAGGCCGCTGATGAGCGCATCGGCGTCACCCAGGTGCACCATCATGGAGCCGAAGACATTCCGATTCAGGATCAGTTCTTCCGCCTCCTTGCGCGTTATCCCTTTGCGGTGCCGCAGCCGGTAAAGCTCCTCCACGTAGACAGGCAGTTTGGCACAACGACCCGGGTCGATGATTTCAAACCCGTTCAGGTGCAGATGGAGTTCTGCCAAGCGCGCATGGATTTTCTCCTCGTTGCCCAGCAGGATGGGGGTTGCGATGCTCTCGTCCAGAATGATCTGGCAGGCCCGCAGGATCTTGGTTTCCTCGCCTTCGGGGAAGACGACGCGCTGCGGGCGCCTCTGGGCCTTGTGGATGACCGCGCGCATCACCTCATGCGCCTTGCCCAACCGCCGCTCGAGCTTGTCCTTGTACGCCTCGATGTCCACAGGCTGCTGAGCGACGCCCGTCTCCATCGCGGCCTGGGCCACGGCCGAGGCCTCCCAGATGAGCACACGCGGGTCGAACGGCTTGGGGATGAGATATTCACGACCAAACTCCAGCCGGTCCACGCCGTAGGCGCGGCAGACCGAGTCCGGCACGTCTTCCTTCGCCAGCGCGGCCAGCGCACGTGTGGCCGCCAGCTTCATCTCTTCATTGATAGCCGTCGCCCGCACGTCCAAGGCCCCTCGGAAGATGAACGGGAAGCCGAGCACGTTGTTCACCTGGTTGGGATAGTCCGAGCGACCCGTGGCCATGATGACGTCCGAGCGGGTCTTGACCGCGACATCGTAGGGAATCTCCGGGTCGGGGTTCGCCATGGCAAAGACAATGGGATTGTCTGCCATCGAAAGCAGCATCTGCGGGGTCACGCAGTTGGCCACGGAGAGGCCGACGAAAACGTCCGCACCGCGCATCGCATCGGCGAGCGTGCGCGCCTCAGTCTCCCGCGCAAAGCGTTCCTTCCAGGGATTCATGCCGGCGGTGCGACCCTTGTAGATGACTCCTTTCGTGTCGCACAAAGTGATGTGTTCGCGTTTCACGCCCAGGCGCACATAGTGCTCGGCGCAGGCGATGCCGCTGGCTCCGGCCCCGTTGAAGACCACCTGCACTTCATCGATCTGCTTGCCGGCCACCTCCAGCGCGTTCAGCAGGGCAGCGCCGGAAATGATCGCCGTGCCGTGCTGGTCGTCGTGAAAGATGGGAATCTTCATCGTGCGCTTGAGTTCGTTTTCGATGTCAAAACACTCCGGCGCCTTGATGTCTTCGAGGTTGATGCCGCCGAAGGTGGGCTCGAGCAACTGGCAGACGCGGATGACCTCCTTGGGATCTTCGGTGTCAATCTCGATGTCGAATACATCAATGTCGGCAAAGCGCTTGAAGAGCACACCTTTGCCCTCCATCACCGGCTTGCCGGCGCCGGCGCCGATGTTGCCCAGCCCCAGCACCGCGGTGCCGTTCGACACCACGGCCACCAAGTTGCCTTTGGAGGTGTACTTATAGAGGAGGCTCGGATCGCGCTGGATCTCCAGGCACGGAGCCGCCACGCCCGGCGTATAGGCCAGGCTGAGGTCGCGCTGCGTGCGGCAGGGCTTGGTGGGGGTGACAGCGACTTTCCCCGGGGTGGGCAGTTCGTGGTACTCAAGCGCGTCTTCTTTCCGAATCGTCATCGTCGTGCTCCTCGGTCCGGCCTGGCTAAGCAGCTCGGGCCTGGACCTGTGTGCGATAGACCGGATAAACCCAGTTGCGATAGGCCGGGAGGCGGCCGCGGGTGGCGTCGGTGTAGAGCTGGCGCAGGCGAGCGGTGATGGGCCCAATCTGGCCCTTGCCCACCGGTCGGTGGTCCACCTTCACAATCGGCGCAATCTCCACCGCCGTGCCGGTGAAAAACAGCTCGTCGCAGACGTAGAGTTCGCTGCGATCCACGCGGCGCTCCTCGACTTCGAGGTGCAGCTCCTTCCGCGCCAATTCCATCACGCAGGCACGGGTGATGCCTTCGAGGATGTTCTCGGTCACCGGCGGTGTGATCAGCCTGGCGTCGCGCACGAGAAAGATGTTCGAAGCGGCGCCTTCCGCCACGTGGCCACTCTCGGTCAGGAAGATGCCCTCGTCATAGCCGTTGCGCCGCGCCTCGTCTCCGGCCAGGGCGCTGTTGACGTAGGCGCCGCAAATCTTTGCCCGGCCCGGAATCGCGTTGTCCTCAATCCGCCGCCACGACACCACGCCCGCGTGCAAGCCCTTCTGGCTGTCCAGATAGTCGCCGAAGGGCAGGGCCACGATGGCAAAGGCATCGTTTTCGTCCGGATGCACGCCGATGCGTTCTGCCGACTTGTAGGCGAGCGGCCGGACGTAGAGATTGGTTTGGAAGCGATTCTGGCGGACCAGTGCGGCGGTGAGTGCGGTCAATTCGGTCGGCGAGAGGGGAAGTTCAATGTTGAGAATCCGGCAGTTGGTGCGCCAGCGCGCGTAGTGCTCGACGGGTCGAACCAGATAAAGATCGCGGGCGTCGGGTTCCCAATAGCCGCGGATGCCTTCAAACACCCCGGTGCCGTAGTGCAGGGCGTGGGTCAGGATGCCCACCTTGGCTTCCCGCAGCGGCACGAACCGGTTGTCAAAAAACACCAACATGTCCGCGAGCTTCTCAGTGTTCATGAGCCGCCTCGTTCTTTACAGATTCGCGCCCGCGCAACAAGGCGCGCCGGTCAATCTCCAACCAGTGCTCCGATTTCACGACTCGCTGCAGAGCCGTCAGAACTTCTGTCTCCTTGAGCACGCCGGTGGCTTCCAGCAACGCACCCAGCATCACCAAGTTGGCGGCGCGGGGCTCGCCCAGCTCATCGGCGAGTTGGGTGAAGGGGCGAACGACGAAGTGCACGTCCTCGCGCCGGCAATTGTCCGGCAGGCCACTTCCGTTGTAGAACACCCACCCGTCCGAAGTGACAGTAGGAAGAAACTTCTCGAGCGAAGGCTCGTTCAGGGCCAGCAGCACGTTGGGGCGCGACACGAGCGGGGAGTCAACCGGCTGCGTGCCTAGGCGCACGTGGCAGTTCGACGTGCCCGAGCGCATCTCGGGGCCGTAGGAAGGCAGCCAGGAAACTTCCAGTCCGGCGTCCAACCCGGCCTCGGCCAGCAATTGGCCCAGGAGCAGCACTCCCTGGCCGCCGAAGCCCGCCACTTTGATGCGGAAATCCACTTCGGCGTGCGTCTGGCGGGTTGTTTCTCCGCCGGCCGGGCCGCTGGTGATGCCGATGAGCTCGGGGATGTTCTCCGCCGGCGGCGCGGGGGCGGGCGCCGGCCGTGCCTGTGTCTCTTTGGTTCGGTCGCGGAAGACACCCAGGGGGAAGGCTTTCATCATTTCGTCCGCCACCCAGCGCTGCGCCTCCACCGGTGTCATTTTCCAGATGGTGGGGCAAGGAGAGAGGATTTCAACGAGTGAGAAACCGAGGTCACGCACCTGGTTTTCGATGGCGCGCCGCACGGCCCGCGCAGTCTTCATGATCTGCTTGTTGTCGGAGAGAGAGACGCGCTCGAGATAAACCGGCGCCTCCAGCGCAGCCAGCAGTTCGCAGACGCGCAGAGGATAGCCTTCGTTCCAGAGATCGCGGCCAAATGGCGTGGTCGTGCTCTTCTGTCCCAACAGCGTGGTCGGGGCCATCTGCCCGCCCGTCATCCCGTAGATGGCGTTGTTGATGAAAAAGACAGTGATGTTTTCGCCGCGATTGGCGGCATGGACGATTTCGGCCGTGCCGATGGCCGCCAGGTCGCCATCGCCCTGGTAGTCAAGCACGATGCTTTGCGGCCGCGCGCGCTTGACGGCGGCCGCGACCGCCGCGGCCCGGCCATGGGCGGCCTGGATGTTGCCGACATCGAAGTAGTAATAGGCAAACACCGAGCAGCCGACCGGGCTGATGAAGATGGTGCGGTCTTGAATTCCCAGCTCGTCAATGGTCTTAGCAATCAGCTTGTGCACGATGCCGTGACCGCAGCCGGGGCAGTAGTGGGTTTGGTGCTGGAGCTCCGACTTGCGGAAATAGCGGTCGTAGAAGCTGGCGGCCTTCGCGTGGGTGACAGCGTAGCTAGCCAAGGGCGACTCCTTGCGCCGGGGCGTACTCGGTCATCCTGCGCCCGGTCCTATCTTTGATGAATTCCAGGATCTCTTCCGCAGAGGGCACGTTGCCGCCCACCCGACTGTAGAACTCGACTGGGGTCCGACCCTGAAGCACCAGGCGGACGTCGTCGAGCAACTGGCCTGTGCTCATCTCCACCACCACGAAGGCATGCGCCTGGCGGCTCAACTGCAGCAGGGAAGCGACCGGAAACGGGTAGAGGGTGATGGGCCGCAGCAGGCCTAGCCGCAGCCCATTCGCACGACCCAGCTCCACAACGGCCTTCAGGATGCGCGCGATGATTCCGTAGCCGACCAGGATGATTTCCGCGTCCTGGGTACGCCAGAGTTCCGCCCGCGCCTCGCGCTGCTCGGCGCGGCGGTACTTCGCTTCCAGGCGGTGGATGTGTGCCTCCAATTCGTCGGGCTCGAGATAGATCGAGGTGATCAGGTTGGCGCGCGTCTCTGCGGTTCCTTCCACCGCCCAGCTCATCTGCCGCGGCCGGACCACCCGGGTGGGAAACTCCACCGGCTCCATCATCTGCCCGATGTAGCCATCGGCCAGCACGACCGCGGGGTTGCGGTACTCGTCGGCCAGCTCGAAGGCGTACCAAGTAAGGTCGGCCATCTCCTGCACCGAGGCCGGCGCCAGGACAAAGGTGCGGTAGTTCCCATGTCCGCCGCCCTTGACCATCTGGCGGTAGTCGCCCTGCTCGGGGGCAATGTTTCCCAGGCCGGGACCGCCGCGCATGATGTCAGCAATCACGCAGGGAAGCTCGGCGCCGGCCAGGTAGCTGATGCCTTCCTGCATCAGGCTGAGTCCCGGGCCGCTCGAGGCGGTCATCGCGCGCACACCGGCAGCGGCCGCCCCGTAGACCATGTTGATGGCTGCGACCTCGCTTTCGGCCTGCAGGAACACACCGCCGACCGGAGGCAGGTAGAGGGCAGCAGCTTCGGCGATTTCGCTGGCCGGGGTGATGGGGTAGCCATAGAACGCACGGCAGCCGCCCAGGATCGCGCCTTTGATGATTGCGTCGTTGCCTTTGATGAGTTGTTTGGCCATCGGCTATGCTGCTGCCTCCGCCTCTGCGTCTCGCTGGCTCTGCTCGACCAACCGGAGCACTCGAATCGCCCCCGGCTCGGGGCAGACAAAGAAACAGATGCCGCACCCGGTGCAGCCCGAGCCGAGGTAGGCCACCGGATGAATACCGTAGCGGTTCAGCTCTTCCGCCAGATGGAGCACGCGCGGCGGGCAAGCTTCGACGCAGAGCCCGCAGCCCTTGCACTCTTGCGAGTCAAGCTCCACCAGTCCACGGGCGTCCGCATTCGTTTTCTTCATGCCACCTTCTCCAGCTCCAGTGCTTGCCGCTTGGGCAGCAAGTTGGCGCGCACGGCCCAAGCCGTCAATTCGTCGCGGAAGCGGGGATGTGCAATGCGAATGAGCTCCCGAGCACGCTCGCGAACCGATTTCCCGAACAAGTGAGCGATGCCGTATTCGGTAACCACGTAGTGAACATCTGCACGGGTGTCCACCACCCCCGCCCCGGAATCCAGCATCGGCACAATCCGCGAAACCGTTCCATCCTTGGCCGTGGAGGGCAGGGCGATGATGGGCTTGCCGCCCTTCGAGCGCGCCGCGCCGCGGATGAAGTCGGTTTGCCCGCCAAAGCCGCTGTAGAAGCTTCGCCCGATGGAATCCGAGCACACCTGCCCGGTCAAGTCCACCTGCAGGGCCGAGTTGATGGCGACCATCTTCTCGTTCTGGGCGATGACGAAGGGGTCGTTGGTGTAATAGACGGGATGAAACTCGATGAGCGGGTTGTTGTGGATGAAGTCAAACAGTGCGCGGCTGCCCAGCACAAAGCTAGCGATGATCTTGTGCGGATGGAGGGTCTTGCGTTCGCAGGTGACGACGCCGGCCTTGACCAGTTCCATGATTCCGTCGGAGAACATCTCGGTGTGGATGCCGAGGTCATTCTTGTCCTGCAGGTAGAGGAGCACGGCATCGGGGATGCCGCCGATGCCCATCTGCAGGGTGGAGCCGTCTTCGATAAGGCCGGCAATGTTGCGTCCAATAGCGCGGTGCAGCCCGGTGATGGGATAGCGGGGCAGCTCGAGCAGCGGCCGATTTGTCCGTACCATGTAGTCAATGTCCTGCACGCGCAAGAAAGAATCACCGAGGGTGCGGGGCATCTGTTCGTTCACTTCGGCCACGACCAGGCGGGCACACTTGGCGGCGGTGAGCGTGGTATCCACGCCGACACCGAGGCTGCAGAAACCGTGCGCGTCGGGCGGGGAGACTTGGATAAGGGCCACATCGAGCGGCATCGTACCCGACCAGAACAGGCGCTCAATCTCACTGAGGAAAATCGGCACGAAGTCGGCCCGGCCGGCGTTCACGGCTTCGCGCACGTTGGCTCCGATGAAAAAAGCCACATGGCGGAAATGGCTCTCCATATCCGGGCGGATGTAGTCAGCCTCGCCAAAGGTCAAGAGGTGGACAACTTCAACATCGGTCAGTTCCGGCGCACGGCGGGCGAGAGCCTTGACCAGGGGTTCGGGGGTGGCACAACCAGGGTGAATGTAGACGCGGTGGCCACTTTCCACGCAGCGGAGAGCCTCTTCGGCAGAGGTTTCTCTTGGCAGTCGCGGCGGCATACTCTCCTTTCGCGTACCTCTGTTTCCACCCTAAGGAGGGCAATTCAAGGGCCGGTTAGGGGAGGTGTGGGACAGGCCGGGTCGCGATTATCCTCATTTCTCTGAAGTACTTAGGGCATAGCTCGAAGAGGCCGACACCCAGCATCACGCGCCAGGGAACAAATTGTCCTTCTGCTCGAGGAGCCTTCTGCTCCCCGCCGACAGAAAGTCGGCCTAGAACCGGACTAGGCAAGGGGCCCTGCTTTGGGGTGGGAGCGAGCCAAGGTGGGCACCTACGGAGGATCGGCGGCAGACCTTTCCCTTGTTGTCGAGTTCCGCGGCGCCCGCGTGGGAAAATGCCACACCCCCGAAAGTCCTAGCGCCGTCGGCTTCTTCGAAGGGACGCGGCGAATAGCGCCACGCTTTGCGTTGTGCTCTTCGACACGCCTGGTTTGGTTGCGAGCAAGGGTTGCCTCGCCGTGCGTTGGAAGTCTATGGAAACGTACCAGTTAGAATCCTCGTGTGCGTGCTCGCTCCGGCGCGGTTTGGCGGCGTGAGTGCGTCTAGGTGAGGTGGCTGTGTGAGGCCCGCCCGGCCCCACGAGGTCGGGAGAAAGGAAGGTGAGCCATGACAGTCATCCTTGTGCTCCTGACGCTGCTCGCGTTCATTGTCCTCGACGCGCTGCTGACGCGGAGGAAAGCTCCTCAGCCAGCCACTCGTCCCCAGCCACGACGCGTCCCCGGTGTGCTCGAGCCTTCCTATGTGGAAGGGTTCCTAGTTCCGGAGGCGTTGCACTACCACCCCGGCCATTCCTGGCTGCTGCGCGAGCGGAAGCACGTCGTGCGTGTGGGCGCAGACGAATTCGCGGCTGCACTCGCCGGGCAGATGGCGAAAGTGGAGCTTCCCAAGCCCGGGCAGTGGCTCCGGCAGGGACAGAAAGCCTGGACGTTCTATCGGAACGGCGAGAAGGCCGAGATGGTGTCGCCCATCGAAGGCGAGGTGCTTGAGGTGAACGCCGAAGTTCTGGCCGAGCCGTCGCTGATCCGCGAGGACCCATATGGTCGCGGTTGGCTGATGACCGTCTATGTGCCGGACGAGGAAAACACGGCGCGGAATCTGCTGCCCACCAAGCTCGTGCGGGATTGGATGCGCGATGCCGTGGAGCGTCTCTACGCTCGCCAGCCGCAACTGGCCGGCGCCGTTGCTGCCGATGGTGGACGCCCGGCGAACGATGTGTTTGCCGCTCTGCCGGATGTCTCCTGGAGAGAGTTGACGCGGGAATTCTTCCTCTCCTAGGGGGGCGGGGGAGGTTCCAGGCGCCGCTCCGGCCGGGGAGGTCGTGGAGAAACTCTGTCGTCTTTCCCGACGATGGGGGAGCGACGCGTGACAAGTTGTCCACCGACCTCCGACACGGCTCGCAAGAGTGCGCCTATCACATTGCGATTCCGATGCTTAGGGGCAGTCCCGCCTGGCTGGGGAATTGCCCTACAGAAGGCGAGAGGTGGCGACATGGGAAAGGCCATCTTATACGACACCACACGCTGCATCGGCTGCCGCCTGTGCGAGGCCGCCTGTGCCGAGCGTTGGGGGTTACCCTACGACGAGAGAATTGCCGCTGAGGAACAGCTCTCTGAGCACAAGCTAACCACCGTGGTCACGCACGGCGAGCGGTTCACGCGCCGGCTGTGCATGCATTGCTTGGAACCCACTTGTGTTTCTGTATGCCCGGTCGCGGCGCTGCAAAAGACTTCGCTCGGGCCTGTCATCTACGACGAAACGCGCTGCATCGGGTGTCGCTATTGCATGCTGGCATGCCCCTTCCAGGTTCCGGTCTATGAGTGGAGCCGGCGTCTGCCCCGCGTCAAGAAATGCGACATGTGTTACCAGCGCCAGTTGGCCGGACAACCGACGGCTTGCGCCGAGATCTGCCCAACCGGAGCCACCATCAGTGGCGACCGCGACGAGTTGATCGCGGAGGCACGTCGCCGCATTGCCGAAAGCCCCGGCGACTACTACGACCACATCTATGGCCTCGAAGACGTGGGCGGCACATCTGTCCTGGTTCTGGCCTCCGTGCCCATCGAGCAACTGGGAATGAACCACCGCCTGCCGCACGAGCCGCTTCCCATCCTGACCTGGCGTGTGCTCTCGCTCATTCCCGACATCGTGGCCGTGGGGACGGTGTTGCTGGGCGGCATCTGGTGGATTACGCATCGCCGCGATGAAGTGGCGGCCTCCGAGCTCGCGGAAAAGGAGAAGCAGAAGCGATGAATCTGTCTCTGCGCTGGCCTCGGCTCACGGTCTGGCAATGGATCTTTGCGCTCGTAATGCTGGCGGGCCTCTATGCAGCCTATGTACGAGTACTCTACGGCCTCGGCGGCGCCACCAACCTGAGCAACCAGTTCCCCTGGGGACTCTGGATCGGCTTTGATGTTCTCTGCGGTGTCGGTCTGGCCGCAGGGGGCTTCACGCTCGCCGCGATCGTTCACATCTTCAACATCGAGCGCTACAAGCCCATCCTGCGCGCCACCATCCTCACCGCGTTCCTCGGTTACCTGCTGGTCATCCTGGCGCTGCTGTTCGACCTCGGCCGCCCCTACCGCATTTGGCACCCACTGGTGATGTGGAACCCACGCTCGGTAATGTTCGAGGTGGCCTGGTGCGTGATGCTCTACACGGCGGTGCTGGCCCTGGAGTTTGCCCCTGTCGTGTTTGAACGCTATGGATGGAAAGCGCCGCTGCGCTGGATGCACGCGGTTTCCCTGCCGCTCGTGATTGCGGGCGTGATCCTGTCCACCCTCCACCAGTCCTCGCTCGGCAGCCTCTACCTCATCGTCCCGCACAAGCTCTATCCGCTTTGGTACAGCCCGCTGCTTCCTCTGTTCTTCTTTGTCTCCGCGATTTGTGTGGGCTTTGCGATGACCATCTTCGAGTCCTGGCACAGCAGCCGGGCTTTCGGGAAGCAGTTGGAACGGCCGCTGCTGGCCAGTATGGCGCGAGTGTTGGTGGTGCTGCTGCTCGTGTATCTGGGCATGCGCTTCCTCGACCTGCACCACCGCGGTGCCTTGCCGTTGCTGCGGCAGAACCGGACGGAGACCTATCTGTTTGGGCTGGAGATCGCCCTGCTCTTGATTCCGGTGGTCTTCCTGTTCCGCCGGCGGGTTCGCATGAATCCGGCTGCGCTCTATGCCTGCGCCGTGGCGGTGATTTTCGGGTTCGTGACCAACCGACTGAACGTGAGCGTAACCGGAATGGAGGCGGGTTCGGGGACAAGTTATCTGCCGCGGTGGACGGAGGTGGCAGTGACGCTCGCCATCATTGCGCTTGGCTTCGCCATCTTCCGCTTTGCCGCCAAGCATCTGCCCATCTTCGCGGCGGCAGAGGCGGCCGTGGAGAAGGCAGCAGAGGAGGCGGTGGCTGTTTACACAGGGTGAGCTATGGAGTCGCTGAATCCCAGGGCGCGTTCGCTCCGCGTGCGGCTGGCGGTGAAGCTGGGGGTGGCGCTGGTGTTGAGTACTGCCGCGCTGTTCAGCTTGTTCGGTTATCTGAATCTGCGCCTGCAGCGCAGCCATGCCGAGGAAATCGTTCTGCAGAGCGCCGACCGCATCAGCGACTTGATCCTGCGCAGCACGCGGTACCAGATGCTGCGCAACGACCGGGAGGCCCTCTACCAGGTGATCGACACGATTGGCAGCGAGCCCGGCATCCGCCGCATCCGCATTTTCAGCGAAGAAGGACGCATCAGCTTCTCGACCGAACTCAGCGAACTCAACACGCTGGTGGACAAACGGGCAGAGGCCTGTTTTGCCTGCCACGCGCAGGCTGCCCCCTTGACGAAGCTCGATCGCCCGGACCGCGCCCGCATCTTCACCGACGCGCGCGGGGATCGTGTGTTGGGACTGATTCGGCCCATCGAGAACGAACCGGCCTGCACCAATGCCGCCTGCCACGCGCATCCGCCGGAACGCCGCATCCTGGGCGTGATTGATACGGACCTTACTCTGGCTACCGTGGACCGCCAACTCGCCGAGCAGCAACGCAACCTCCTGCGCTTCACGGTCATAGCCGTTGTTTTGATGTCACTCATCAGTGTGGTGTTCATCTGGCTCGTCGTCCACAAACCTGTCAAAGAACTGACCGCAGGGACGCAGCGGGTCGCGCAAGGAGACCTGACCTACCAGTTGCCTGTGCGCTCGGGTGACGAGCTGGGCGACCTGGCTGCTTCCTTCAACAAGATGACAGCTGAACTAGCGGCAGCCCAGGCCGAACTGACGTCGTGGGGGCGTACGCTGGAGGAACGCGTCGAGGCCAAGAGCCAGGAGTTGCTGCGCGCGCACGCTTCCCTGGCCGCCAGCGAGAAGATGGTGTCGCTGGGCAAGCTGGCGGCCACCGTGGCCCACGAGGTGAACAACCCGCTTTCGGGAATCCTGACCTACGCCCGGCTCACACACCGCGCATTGGAGAAATCTGCGCTTGAGGGGCTGCCAAAGGAAGAGATTCTGGAGCATCTGCGCATCATCGAGCGTGAGAGCCGTCGCTGCGGCCAGATCATGCGCAACCTGCTCACCTTTGCGCGGCAGGCACCAGCCCAGCGCGAACCCAACGACGTTAACACACTGGTGGAACGCGCGCTGACGCTGGTGCGCAATCAGCTCGAACTCCAGGGTGTCGAACTCGTGAAGAAGCTGGCCGCAGGTTTGCCGACGGTCGCCTGCGACGCCGGCCAGGTTCAGCAGGTGGTGTTGACGCTGCTGGTCAACGCCTGCGACGCGATGCCGCGCGGCGGGAAACTGGAGGTTGCGACCGAACTGGGAGCAGATGGATGGAGCGTGCGCATCGGCGTCCGCGATACAGGTTTCGGGATTCCGTCAGAGGTGCTGCCGCGCATCTTTGAACCGTTCTTCACGACCAAGGAAGATCCTGGGCGAACGGGCTTGGGGCTGGCGGTGGCGCGCAGCATAGTCGAGGCGCACGGAGGCTCAATCGCTGTCCGCTCCCGTCCGGGGGAGGGAACTGAATTCAGCATCACGATTCCGCTGGATGGTAGGGGAAGCGTCTCGTCAGTCGAAGAAGTTGTCGTTCAGTCTGAACGGGAAAGAAGGTGAGTGTGGTGGAAACCATGGAAGTAAAAACCAAGGGAAGGATTCTGGTCGTAGATGACGAGCCGGTGGTACGCGACTCCCTCGGCAAGTGGTTCACAACCGAAGGCTACGAGGTGCGCGCGGTGGCCAGTGCCCGCGAAGCGTTGGAGGCCCTGCAGAAGGACGAGCCCGACCTGGTGCTGATTGACATCAAAATGCCGGGCATGGATGGGATGGAGCTGCAACGTCGGCTGCACGAGATTGCGCCGGACGTCATCCTGATCATCATGACTGGCTACGCCTCCGTCGAGACCGCCGTGCAGGCGCTGAAGGGAGGGGCCTACGACTACATCACGAAGCCCGTTGACCCGGACGAGTTGGAGCACCTGATCGCCAACGCCCTTGCACATCGTCAGGCAAAGCGCGAAGTGGTGCGCCTGCGCGAGAACCTGCAAGAAATCTTTCCTGAGACGCAGCTCATCGGCCGGAGCGCGGGGATGAAGCGGGTCTACGAGTTGGTGGAGATGGTGGCGCCGACCGATGCCACCGTCTTGATTACTGGGGAAAGCGGGACGGGGAAGGAGTTGGTCGCCCGCGCCATCCATGCGGCCAGCCCGCGCCGCTACATGCCTCTGGTCGTCATCCATTGCGGTGCCCTCACAGAAACGCTGCTCGAAAGCGAACTCTTCGGCCACGAGCGAGGCGCCTTCACGGGTGCGCAGTACCGCAAGAAGGGGAAGTTCGAAGTGGCCGATGGCGGGACTGTTTTCCTGGACGAGATCAGCGACATCAGCCTCAAAACGCAGACCGACCTCCTGCGTGTCCTGCAGGAGAAGGAAATTGTGCGAGTGGGAGGAACGCAGCCCATCAAAGTGGATTTCCGGTGCATTACGGCTACCAACAAAGACCTCGATGAATTGGTAAAGGCGGGCTCCTTCCGCCCTGACCTCTACTATCGGTTGAACGTGTTTCGCATCGATTTGCCTCCGCTGCGGGCGCGACGGGAAGATATTCCGCTGCTGGCGGAACACTTCTTGGAGAAGTACGCGACGGCAATGAACCGACCGGTGCCGCGCGTGACAGCCTCGGCCCTGGACCTCCTGATGAACTACGAGTGGCCGGGCAACGTGCGCGAGTTGGAAAACGCCGTGGAGCGGGCGCTGGTGATTGGCCGGGGCACAGAGATTCAGGCCAGTGACTTCCCCTTCCAGTTGCATCCCTCCGCAGCCCAGGCTGGCCGCAGCCTGGAGGATGTGGAGCGCGTGCACATCGAGCGGGTGTTGGAGGAGACGGAGTGGAATCTGTCGCGGGCAGCGCGCATCCTGGACATTGACCGCACGACCCTCTACAACAAGCTGCGACGCTACGGGCTCAGACGGCACGAGTGAACGCCGTGATTCAGACAATCCACCTGCAGCGGGTGGGCCGGTCAGGTCTTTCTGTGATCGGCCCGGGCGAGCAGGCCGAGAACGAGAGGATGGGCCTCTTGGACGAATTGGCAGCCGCTCTCGCGTCAGTCTTTCGGATCTCGTGTCACGTGCGCACGGAAGCCGTGGAGGCTGGCTCTGCCTTCGATCCCGTGAGGAACCAGTACTACTCCACCGCCATCCTGCAACTGCTGGCCAGAGACAATGACGCGGAAGGCATGCGCCTGCTGGCGGTTACCTCCCTAGACCTGTATGTGCCGGTGCTGACGTTTGTTTTCGGTGAAGCGCAGCTGGGTGGGCGGTGTGCGGTGGTTTCACTCCATCGGCTGCGGGAAGAGTTTTACGGGCTGCCGGCCAACGGCAATCTCCTGCGGGAGCGGTTGCGGAAGGAAGCCATTCATGAGCTCGGGCACACGTTTGGCCTTCGCCATTGTGCCGATTGGCGGTGCGTTATGGCCTCTGCGCATGCGGTGGAGCGGCTGGATGTCAAGACGGCAGAGTTCTGCCCGGCCTGCCGCGTACAGATTGACCGCGCCCTGGCGGGCAATCTTTCCTCCTTGTCTGTCTGACGGACTCGCCGGTGGAGTCCTAGTCCGCAGTGAACACCTGAGGCTGTGGCGACAACCGGATCAATTCCGAACTGGTGGGAATGTGCGGCCGGAGACGCTCCTCGGGAATCTCCACGCTCTCCGGCACACGGTAGCGAGCGGGCGTGCCGTTGCTGAAATCCAGGTAGAGTTTGCGCCGCAGAAAGCGTTCCGGGAAGTGGGCGAGCCGCAGCAAGGGATACTTGATTTCGGGGCCGAAGAGGCGCCGGCCCAGGAAGTAGTAGTAGATGGGCACGCCGAGATTGAAGGGCCATTGCACGCGGCGTTGCTTGCGCCAGAAGTCGATGTTGTAGCGCCAGCAGGTGAAGAAGAATTCCCACTGCAAGTCGGTGAGCTCTAGCAGGCGGGCGCCGGGCTTTTTCTCCAGACGCGTTCCTTCCAGCGGGACGAACAGCGTCGGCACGACGCACCATTTCGAATCCTTGAGGGCATAGAGCAGATCGAGGGACTCTCGGGTGTCCTGTGAGGTTTCTCCGGGCAGCCCGAGAATGAAGGTGCAGAAGGGGAACCAGTTGTGCTTGTTCAGAATCTCCATCCCTTTCAGCACCACGTCGGGCCATTGCTCGGGGCGGAAGGGGTAGCACTTGCCCTTCATGTATTGCTTGAAGAGGCGCACCGAGCCGGTTTCGAGTCCAATGAAGAGGTCTTGGAAGCGCTGCTCCGGGTGGGTGGAGGCTTCGTGCTGGTGGATGCTGCGTCCGACTCCGACGGGCGTCAATTCTTCGATGATCTGGGGATTGACGACCACGGGGGTCATGGTGCCGTGGGTCAGCATGATGTGCTTCACACCGGGAACGGCAACGACCGATTCAAACAAGCGCTTGAGGGCCGGCAGGTTCACTTCGAACCGCGGCCCCTGCTCGTAGAGGAAGAGGTCTTCGGTGACGAACAGGATGGTGTCAGCGCCTTCGGCCGCCTGCACGCGAACGTTGTGCAGGATTTGCTTGAGGGGGATGCTCTTGCCCGCACGCAGCGCCACGGAACAGAATTGACAGCCGCGACCACAGCCCCGGGTGATCTCAACCGCTCCAAAGCTGGAGCGGTGGTGGATGGGGGGCACTCGATCCAGCAGCGGGCTGTGGCCTTCCACCTTGCGGGGCAGAGGCTCGCCGCGCAGAGCCACCTCGAACAGCGGCCCCACGACATCCTCTGCCTCTCCATCCACGAGACAGTCCACCAACCACTCGTCCTGCAGACCCATCTTCTCAATTTGCCAGGCGCCTGGTCCCCCCACGATAATCTTGAGGTGGGGTTTGTGCTTGCGCAGGACAGGATGGAGAATCAGCTTGCGGAATTCGGTGGCGTTGATGGGTTCGGCCCCGAGCCCGTAGAGGTGGGAGTAGATATCCGTGGCGAAGGTGATCCCGAGCGGATTGTGGGCGTGGATGCCGACGACACGCGTGTCTTCGCCGACAAAGCGCGGCAGCTGGTCCGGATAACAGACGGCAATATCTTGGGGTGGGAGTTTTTGCAGGAGCAGAGACTCGACAACGCGCAGCCCGTGCGGCACCCAGGCTGCCTGCCCATCCGGCATAGTCTCATTCTTGATGGACCAATCGGCGCGAATGAGCTTGGCGTAACGCGCCGGCAGCGTTGCCAGCAGCATCTGCCGCCAGGTGCTTTTCAGGTACTCGCTCGACTCAGAATCACTGGCTGCAAGTACAATCTTTCGCCCTCGCGTCACCATTCTTGGGTACCCTCGCCCGCCTTTCGAACGGCCCCAGCCCTGCGGGCATTCGATGTGGCCTCCTTACTACTTGATTCACAAAGTTTTGGCAAGTATTTCGTGTTCGCTCCGGTCTCTGATACAGCGAATGGCGCCAGAGGGCGGTTCGGAGGCTTGGAGACGAGGTTCATTGGAAGGCAGGTTCTGGGGAAGAGGAGTCTTCGCCAACTGTTACAGTTCTTGTCAGCTCGCTCACTCTGTTACACTCGGGCGCAAGCAAGTAGAGAGGTAGCCGACTGTTCGCGGGAAGTGATTGGATGCGGAAACGGTAACCTTTCCCTTGCTTCGTCTGAACGGAAGGAGGCGTGCAAGGGTTAGACGCAGGAGGCCAAGCTATGACCGAGCTGCCGAGAATGGCAATGGCCAAACCGCTGCAAGGAATCGAGAAGCGGCGGAGCATTCGAGCGGAGTTACGTATTCCGGTGACCGCGAGGTGGAAGGGATCGGATGGCTCCGCGGTGGAGGAGCGAACAGAGACTCGGGTGGTCAACGCCCACGGGTGTCTCCTGCTGCTCAAGGCACCTGTGTTCCAGGGGCAGCGCATTGACGTGGTGAACCGCAATACCGGCCATGCGCACGGCGGCCGGGTGGTCTGGTGCGGCGCCATTGAAGCCGATGGGCGGACGCAGGTCGGGGTTGAGCTGGACACGCCAGATTTCCAGTTCTGGGGAGAGCAGTACACGGCATTCCTGCAGTGGGCGGCGTTGCAGAAGTGAAAAGCTACCGGAGCGATTGGTGAGGGAGAGGAGCCATGCCGAAAACCAAGCCACAGAGGCCGGGCCCCGTGCAGGTTCCAGAGCACTTTGAAGAAAATCTCAGGCGATTAACTCTGGATTGCAAGGAGGCGACGCGGTATCTCGTGCACGCTGAGTTGCCGGAGCGAACCGTAGAGGAACTGAGCGAGGCCGTGGATCACCTGCGGGGCACAGTCTGGGCCGTCCTGAACTCGCTCGTGGACGAGTTCAGCGACGCACAGCGCGCCCGCCTCGTCCTCACCTCGCACCGCATTCAGCGTGCCCAGGCGTTGCTGGAAGCGTTGAATGATGAGATCGAAACTCGACGCATCACCGGCGCCACAGCTGGCGTCCGGGAGCTGCTTGCGGCGATGGGCCGTGTATACAAGAAACTCCACTACCTGACCACGGGAAAAGTCGCGCCCGACGACAAGTAGTCTTCCGAGCTTTCTTCCAACACGCGACGGGCAAGCCGTCAGCCACTCCCGCGAATGCCGAGGAGAGCACGCACGCGCAGCACGGCATTGGCGGCATCGTAGCCGTAGGCATCGGCTCCAATCGCTCGCGCGAACTCCGCGGAAACAGGCGCGCCACCGACAATCGTTTTGATCCGACCGCGCAGGCCGCGCTGCTCCAGGAGGTGCACGACCTCTCTCATGCGCGGCATGGTGGTGGTCAACAAGGCCGACATGCCAATGACGGACGCGTTCTCGGCGAGCGCCGCGTCCACGAACCGCTCTGACGAGACGTCATGACCGAGGTCAACCACCGCGAAGCCGGCCCCGGTCAGCATGACCCCGACCAAGTTCTTGCCGATATCGTGGAGATCTCCCTGCACCGTGCCCAAAACTACTTTCCCGAGGGTGGATACATTCTCCTGGCCCAGGAGCGGCTTGACCACCTCCAGCCCGGCGTACAGAGCTCTGGCAGCCAGCAGCACATCGGGGAGGAAGATCTCGTGCCGGCGAAAGCGGTCGCTGGCGACATTCATGCCTGCGAGGAGGGCTTCGTGCAGGATTTCTGCTGCGGGCGTGCCACCCGCCAGGGCTTGCCGGGTCAACCGGCGAACCTGCTCGTGATCGCCGCGTTCCAGGCTCTCCGCGATTGCCCGCAAGATCTCCATCTCAGACCTCTCTCTGGTGACGGCTGTGCTTCCTTCGGAGCGCAAATGCCATTCGCTCCAAGCATTCCCGCTCCTTGCACTCGACGCAGAAGGAGTAGGCAGGGCGGAAACAATGGATTCCTGCCGGCCCCGCAATCAGCACCCCGGAGACTGACTTCAGCGGGCGCATCAGGAAACTGTTGTTCAGTGTGATGCCGATCTCCTCGGGGCGTAGATAGGCAAACAATTGGGCTTGGCCACTCATGTCCCAGCCGCAGTAGCCGGGGGCATAGGGGAGCACCCGGGTGTCTTCCGAGGCGCGACCCGTGCTGATGAGCATGCCAGAGTAGCAGTCGGCCAGCAGCCCAGCGAGTCTATCGGCGGCTTCCGAGACCACTGCATCCAGCATGACGCCCAGAGCCAGTTCACCTTGCTGGAAGAGTTCGCCGGGACGTGTGCTCGCGGCGTCACCGGTGGTGGCGGCGAACAAAGCCAGGCTGTCTGCGGAGGGAAAGATCTCGGCCAGGGGACTTTCGATTGCATTCCTGCCTTCACCTTGATAGACGCGGGCGAAATCTGTCGCCTTGATTTCCTCCCAGATACCCTGCGGAGCAGCCAGCGCGGCATAGAGATCGAAGGCGGAGTGGAGCAGTTCGCGCACGCGCGGAGATGGGGCTGCGCCTTCCGGAAGGTTCTGCCGGTGAAGGACGGCCGCAGGCTCGGGCAGCGTTTCCCGTGCCGAGAATTGGATGATCGTTCTCATGGTTCCTGCGCGGGGAGTTTCTCCATTCCCACGCGTGCCGCTTCTGTTTTCATCAGGCGGGTCAGCTCCGTTTTAACCTCCGGAGAGAGGCGCGAAGGAGTGTAGGCTGCCAGGAGACGGCCGACTTCCTGTTCGGCTCTCTCGCGCAACGTCGTTTGACCCTCCTCCAGCCAACGGGAGCGGCTGGCCCGATCAATAACAGGACCAGGAAAGAGAATCTCCTCCGAGAGGTGGCGGCGGGTGTGGTTGGCAATCAGCAGGTGCTGTTCCCGCAGCAGTTGTTCCAGAAGCGGGAGGGCGGGGAAATCTTCGCGGGGTTCGATTCCCCGGAGCAAGCGGTAGGCCATTCCGCAGATTTCGTTATCCACCACGAGTTTTTCCAGGCTCTGGCAGCTCTCGAAGTCCAGCATACCCGGTCCTGAAATGCTGTTGATGCCGGCGAGGGCCGCCAGGAATGCTCCGGCGGCAGTTTCCAATCCTGCCTGCGCGTCCAGTTGCTTGGCGTCGGAGAGCGAGACGTAGCCCTGCGTCGGCATCCCCAGATGCCTTCCGATCTCGCTGGCCGCACAGCTCAGCATCATGGTTTCGATTGCGCCCATGGGCGTGGTTTCGTAGCGGATGTCGAAGATGGCCGTCGAGCTGCCGTAGAGGACGGGCGCACCGGGACGAGCGAGTTGGCTGATGACGAGCCCACTCAGGTTCTCGGCCGTGTGTTGGATCAGAGTCCCCACCAGGGTGACCGGCGCCATAAAGCCCGACAGCGGGACAGCCACCAGCTCAACCGGAATCCCCCAGCGGGCGCAGTCCACTAAATTCTGGCTCGTGACCTCACTCCATTTCAGCGGCGAGGTGGGGCAGCAGGTGAAAATGGTAAGGGGCCGCGCTTGCAGTTCGGCGGCACTGCCTCGAATCGCCAACTGCATGTCCTTCATGACCGCGAAGGACTCGATGGTAAACGCACCGGTTACGACTGGCTTCTCGCTGGTGAGCAAGCTCAGATAGAGCCGGTAGCTATCCGAGATGTTCTCGTGGATATCAGCGGGGATGAGGGCCGTGCTCTGGGAGGCGAGATGGGGCAGGCCACTGACCACTTTGGCGTACTGGATGTAATCACACGTGTCCGGGGTACGCATTTCGCCTGTCCGGCTATCGAGAATGCGGATGGCGGCTGAGCCGGGCGTGAAGTAAACGCTGTCAGGAGAAAAGTCATGCGTTTGGGTTCCCAGGACATCGTAGAGCCGGAAACTGTGGGGAACCGTCTGAAGGGCGCGGTCAAGAAGGTCGGGCGGAAGCTGCACGCGGCCGTCCCGGGAACCGACCCGGGCGCCGTGGTCGGAGAGCAGTGAGACAACGCGCTGATTGTGGATTTCAACGCCCAGGGTCGAAAGTACTTGGCGCGCCTCGCTGACAATCTCCTTGATGAGCTCATCCTCAAGAAGCCGTAGACGGGGCCTCATTGAGTTCTCCGGAAGGTAGCATACTCCTGTCGGGAGTCTGCCGATATGTTCTCTGTCACATATGCCGAGGTCTGGTGCAATGGGGTCGCTTCCGGGCAAGGGGCAGGGAGGGGAGGCCCGACCAACGGTGAGAAACCCGAGATGCGGCGGTCAGGTTGCGAGATCGTTGCGCGTGCCCGGGCAAAGTTGGGCGCGCGCTGGTAGGAACAGTTCTCAGACCGCGAACTTCCTTGCATCACCTGCGCAGGCTGCTGGGTTGCCTTGGGGAAGGACTGGAGACGAACTTCCATTCGACGCGCACGGTCTTGATCTCATACGGCCGGGTCGGAACTAGAATCTCGCCGCTCTGTACTTCCAAGGGGCGCTCGTCTTTTTCCATCAAGTCTGTCTCCCAAGCGCGCACGGCACCGGGCAGTCGGAGGCGGACGAGGGTCTCCCGGCCGGCATATTCGTAGAAGCGGACGAGCCAGGAATCGTCGTCCTCGGCCCGCTTGAGAGCCGTCAGGATCACGTTCTCCGGGGCAAGGGTGGCAAAGGAGTAGGAGGCGGGCAGGGATCCCGCATGAGAGTCCGCTGCGACAACCAGCAGCGGATAGTTCAGTTCATAGCCACGCTCGACCGTGCCGGCTGCTATCCAGGAGCCAGCGTGCGGATAGAGCGAATAGGTGAACTGGTGATGGCCCCTGTCGGCGTTGGGGTCGGGCCACGTGGGCGAGCGCAAGAGCGAAAGGCGGAGCACATTGCCTTTGGCATCGTAACCGTACTTGGAATCATTCAACAGGCTGAGCCCGCCGCTGGCGTCAGAAAGGTCGGCCCAGCGAAGAGCCGGCACTTCGAATTTGGCTTGCTCCTCGGGGGTGCGGCGGGTGGTGGGGCGCTGGATGGAGCCGTAGGGGATTTCAAACGCAGCGAAATCGCTGCGGGCGGCCACCGGAAAGGCAGCTTTGAGCAGGACGTGCTCCTCGTGCCAATCCGCTTCCGTGCGGATGTCGGCACGGGGGATGCCAGCATAGAGGGTGATGTCCTGGGTGAAGCGTGAATCTCCGAATTTTTTCACCACGCGAATCGCGGCGCGGACCGGCCCCTGTTCAACCAGTTCGACTGTTTCTGCTTGGTCGAGGTCCCATTTCTCGTTTTCCAAATCCGCGTCAATGTTCCAGGCGTCCCAGTCGCGCGGTTTGTCGCGAAAGGCTTGAAGAAGGTTGCCACAAGCACCGGGAGCGAGCCTTTCCCGCCCGCTCGCTTTGTCGAAAAGGCTGGTGATACAGCCTGACTTCAGGTCGATACGCAGGCGGAGGAATTCGTTTTCGAGGGTGTCGCGCGTGGCGAGAAGGGAGGTGGCTCCCGCAGCGGATTTGGGCGTCGTAGCGTTCACCACGTGGAATACCTTGTAGCCGAGTGAGGGCAGCGCCCGCGCGAGGAAACGGAAGCGCACGCGTTGGGTGTCGGGGTCACGTGAGACGACCTCCGCGGGCACGGTGCCTGTGCCCGGTGCGCGCACTTCGAGGCTTGTGGCGACGCCGGGCAGCCGCACCTCGGCCTCGACCACATCGGTTCGCCTCCAGGCCAGCGGGTTGAACACAACGAGAGGGACGCCCGGCCCGCGTGTATCAATGCGCGCTGCTATCTCAGTCAGTGCGCTGTTGAGCAGTTCCGCAGCGACGCGCTGGATGTGGGCGTGGTCACGGTCGGCATCGACGTAGACCGGAGCGATGCCGGAGCCTGGGAGGATGTCGTGGAACTGGTTGAAGAGGAGCAACTGCCAGGATGCATTCAGTTCGCGCTGCGGGTAGGAGGCTGCGCGGAGGAGCGACGCGAGAGAGGAGAACCTCTCTGCGTTCAGAAGGAGAGCTTCGTTGCGGCGGTTGTTCTTCTTGGTGTGGGCTTGGGTGGTGTAGGTTCCGCGATGGTATTCGAGATAGAGTTCGTCGCGCCAGACCGGCAGTGCCAAAGTGCCCAGTTCTTTCTGGACCGACTCGAAAAAGCGCAGGGTCGTGCCCAGTGCCAAGCGAGGATAGAGCGCCGACGGCGATTGCCAGCGGCGGTGGGATTCGAGCATCTGACGGGTGGGGCCGCCGCCATGGTCGCCGACACCGTAGAGGTGGAGCATCCGGTTGAGCCCGGTGCGACGAACCGCATCGGCCAAATCGTCGGCCATGCGCACCGGGTTGAGCGTGTTCACGTAGTCGTGCGGGAAAAAGGTGAGCACACGGCTGCCGTCCGGGGCTTCCCACCAAAAGAGTTTGTGGGGAAACTTATTCGTGTCATTCCAGCCGAGCTTTTGCGTGACGAAGTAGTCAACGCCGGCGCGTTTGTAAATTTGCGGCAGCTGCCAGTTGTATCCGAAGGAGTCCGGATTCCAGCCGACACGGACATCGACGCCGAATTTCTCCTGAAAGTAGCGCTTGGAGAGGAGGAGCTGGCGAACGAGGGACTCTCCGTCGGGCAGATTGAGGTCGGGCTCGACCCACATCCCGCCGACGATTTCCCAGCGACCTTCCTTCACGCGGCGGCGGATTTCTTCAAAGAGCGCCGGGTATTTCTCTTCCATCCAGGCATAGGCGCGGGCCGAGCTGTGGGCGAAGGTGAAGTCGGGGAACTCCTGCATCAGGCGGAGGACGCTTGCGAACGTGTTGCGGGTGACTTCGACGGTTTCGGTCCACGGCCAGAGCCAGGCCATGTCGATGTGAGCGTTTCCGACGGCGTCGATGGAAAAGCTTTTCAGCCAATCGCGCAGCAACTCGAGTTCGGCGCGGGTTTGCAGGAGGGAGGCGTCGAATTGCTGCTGGTTGCCGCGCTCGAGTGCCGCCCAATCGACTGCGTGTCGCGCGGCTTCGATCACTGCCGTGCGCTCGGGCTGCCCGACTACGGCGACCTGGTTGAGTGCCTCCGCGGTGTGGCATTCCTCGAGCAGGGCGCGAACGTTGGGGCGTCCGCTCACTTCTATCAATTCGAGCTGGGCCATCCGCAGACGCAACTTGCCGGCGGACGCCTGCGCTTTTACGGCGATGAGAAATTTCTGGCCGGGCGCGGCATTGCGGGTAAGCAGCACGGGTTCGAGCTCTTCGCCCGCAGCGCGCTGCAAAGCGTCCACAAAGACGGTTGTGAAGATAGGCTGGTCGCCGTCGAATCGGATTTGGAAGTCAAGGCGTGCTCCGCGGAACTCATAGCCTCCCCGCGAAGCAGGCACCTGCACCCAGGTGCGGAACCAGTAGGAACCGGCTTCCCAGCTCTGTCCCTTTCCGGCTGTTTCCCAACTCGAATCGTCGAGTGCGAGCGACTCGCCGGGGAAGTCGCCTGCGGGGTGCACGCGCCAGGCGTCGAGGGGAATCACAGAGATGGCTTTCCACTTTTCGAGCAGGGCGGTGCAGTCGCCAGGTGTTTCATTGTTTTCCGCTGCCGGCGCCGTCGGGAGGAAGATAAGAGCGGAGATTAGTGCGGCGATCAGGCAGCAAACCGAGGAACGGGTACGAGCGAGCATTTGAGTCTCACTTCGGTGGATTCTGCGAAAAGTGGCGGTAAACGGCCCAGGTGAGCACGAAGGACACCAGGAAAACAGCTGCCGGAATCAGCACCCCGAGCCAGGGGTTACCAATGCGTGTGGCGAGCGCAGCAAGAATCATTCGGGCCGCTCCTTCTTCTGCGCGGGCGGGCCCTTGCGCGGATGCCGCTTGCGATAGTTCAGATAGGCCAGCAGCATGCCGACAAAGCCGAGAGCATAGGAGATGACCATCGCCCGCACCAGCGCTTGCGGGGGCACCTGCTGGAGCCCGAACAGGGCACACATCGCAATCCATCTCATTCTGACTGCTCCCAGCGCGTCAAGCGTTCCACGCGCTCCAGATAGCGACTTTGTTTTCTCTCGTACTCTGCAGAGATCGCACGCAGCTTCGGGTCAATGATCCAATACATGAATGCGCTGATGGCCAGACCTGCCGCCAGGGTCACATACCCGATCTTGCTGGCGAGCAGCGAGAGCGTACCACCGACGATGATGAGCAAGTAGCCGAGAGCGGAGAGAAGGGCCGCCAGCCAGTCTTCGCGGGTCCAGGCATCGGCTGCTTCCGGCGTCCAGCGGCGGCGGAGGAAGCCTTCCGTCTTTTCCTGTTCGACGACTGCCGGCAGCAGGCCGCGGCGCTCGGCTTCGCGCCGGACCGGCCCCCACCATCCGACCGGCCGGGTCATTACGTAGAACTTCACCAAGTGGTCCATGTTTTCTGGTTTGGTCAGAAGCGTGATTGGCAGGAACACCATCGCGTTCAAGACCAGAAGCAACCAGAACTGGATGTAGTCCGGAAGCATAGGGAGAACGCCGTAGGCCGGGAGCACCCACACGACCAGCCAACTCATTCCCAGGTTGGCCATCCACGCCGCCAGATAGCCCCAGGCATTCAGTCGCCACCAGACAACTTGCAGGATGTTCGGCAGCCACACGCCGGCCGCCATCAGCCAAAGCGCGAAGATAAGCCAGCGGGTAATCTCTTCCATCATCGTGCCGAGCAGGAAGGAACCGAGCAGCAGGCCGAGCGTGCTGATTCGTCCCACCCACACCAACTGTTGCTCCTTGGCCGACGGATTGATGTAGTGCTGATAGAGGTCGCGGGTGGCGTAGAGCGCTCCCAGGTTCAAGTGCGAGGAAATCGTGGAGAAGTGAATGGCGAGAATGGTCGCGAAGAAGAAGCCTACCATGCCGGCGGGCAAGAACTCGAATCCGACACGGAACCAGCCGAGTTCGGCTTCGCTGACGGTTCCCATCCGCGGGTAGAGCGCGTAGAAGCTAAGCGCCGCAATCACCCAGAGCGAATCGCGGATCAGGATCAAGGCTGTGCCGGCCCAGAGGGCGTAGCTGGCGTCGCGGACGGTGCGGGCGGATTGAATGCGCTGTGCTTCCGCGTACCAATCAATGGTCGTGGCCATGCCCACGCCGCCCAGAAATGCGAAGATCAGCATGGTCACGAACCAGGCGATAGGAAAGTCGCCGGTGAACCAGCCGGTGAAATGGAACATATCGAGCCGCCAGCTCTCGCCCATTTCCTGGAGGCGGGTGACAACGCCAGCCGGCCCGCCCGCCGCCGCGATGCCCCAGGCCGAGGTCAGCACGATGGAGGCAAAAGCGATGACTCCTTGCTGGAAGTCGGTGATCACCACGCCCCAGTACCCCGCTGCCAGCACGTAGATCGCGCACACCGAGGAAAACAGCACCAGCCCCCACCCGTCCGGCCAGCCAAAGGCCAGGCGGCAGACCTTTCCCATGGCCATGCCGACCCAGCCGAGGATGAACATGTTGAGGAAAATAGCCCAGCCGGTCATCCAACCGCGCATGAGCTCGCTTCCGAGTTCGCCGAAGCGCAGGCTCTGCCATTCGGCCTGGGAGTAGGCGACGGAACGCCGAAAAATGCGCGCTGAGATAATGGCGCTGATGGCACACCAGGAGGGAAAGAGAGTGGCATACCAGATGCCCCGCAGCCCCTGGGTGTAAATCGTGCCGGTAATCCACATGGGCGTATCCGTGGCGGTGTGGGTGGCAAAGACCGACGAGGCCGGAAGCCACCAGGGCAGGCCACGGCGGGCGAGGAAGAAATCCGCTTCGGAGCGTTTGGCAAGCCGATAGAAGGCTACGCCGCAGAGAATCATCAAGAGGCTGTAGGCGAGAATCCAAAACCAGTCGAGTGGGGTGAGTGTGAGCATACCGCACCCGTTTTGCGTGCGCGGATGCTAGCGAAGTGCAGGGCAAAAAGCAAAGCCGGCCACTGACGGCGGAGGGGAGCCAGGCTACGGAATCAGGGCGGAACTAACGCGGATGACGGGCGGCGACCAGAGCTTGCCCCAGGCTCAAGCCGCCATCCCCTGGTGGCACCTCCGCCTGGGTGAATACCTCGAAGCCCGTTGCTTGCAAGCGCTTCTGCAACGCTTCCAGCAGGTGCGCGTTCAAGAAGCAACCGCCGCTCAGGCACACGCGGTCTAGTGCAGTCCGTTCGCGTACCACTACGGCCACGCGCGCCCAGCCCTCCGCCAGGCCGTTGTGAAAGCGTCGGCTCAGCGCACCGACCGGCGTTCCGCGCTGCAGGTCGGCGAGCAGGCTTTCGAACAATGGACGCGTGTCGATAATCCAGGGGCCGTCACGGGGAACGACGGCCAATGGGTAGGCGGAATCGTCCGCTTCGTCTTCTTCGATGGCCATCTCCAACTCGATGGCCGCCTGGGCTTCGTAGTTCACGCCTTGGCGGATACCGATCAGCGCCGCCACGGCGTCAAACAAGCGGCCGCCGCTGGACGTGAGCGGCGCGTTCACTTCGCGCTGCAGCACGCGGAGCAGGACTTGCGTGCGCTGGCGATTGAGGCCTTGGACGAAGGGAATGTCCCAGTCCAGAAAAGATTCTCCGAAATGTTTGGCCAAATAGCTCACGGCCATCCGCCAGGGCTCGCGAATGGCGGCCGCGCCGCCGGGCATGCGCACGTAGTCGAGGTGCGCGACACGCTCGAAGTGCGCGTAGTCGGCGACAAGCACTTCACCGCCCCAGATGTGGCCATCCGTGCCATAGCCGGTACCGTCCAGCGCGATGCCGATGACGCGTCCTTCCAGGTGGTTCTCCGCCATGCAACTGGCGATGTGGGCATGGTGATGCTGCACGCCCACACGTTCGACAGCGGGTTGTGCGAGTGCCCAGCGAGTGGAGAAATAATCAGGATGCAAGTCGTAGGCGATCCGCCGAGGCTCAATCTCCAGGATGCGGGTGAGGTGACGCACCGCTTCCTCGAAGAAGCGATAGCTCTCGAGGTTTTCCAGGGCGCCGATGTGCTGGCTGAGGAAGGCGTGCCGGCCCTTGGTCAGGCAAATCGTATTTTTCAGTTCGCCGCCCACGGCCAGAATCGGTGGCAGCTCCTCATCCAGAAATACCGGCACCGGCACGTAGCCGCGGGAGCGGCGCCATTGCCGCGCTCGGCCGGCGCTGAGGCGCACGACCGAATCGTCGCTGCGGAGGAGGATGTCGCGGTTGTGCACGAGGAAGAAATCAGCCAGTTCACGGAGCCGTTCGAGGGCTTCCTGGTTACCAATGGCGATGGGCTCTTCGCTCACGTTCCCGCTCGTCATTACCAGGGCGAGAAAGCGGTGTGCGGCAAACAACAGGTAGTGCAGCGGCGTGTACGGCAGGAAGACGCCCAGGGTGCGGTTGAACGGTGCTACGGTTTCGGCGACGAGGGTGGGGTATTTTTTCGGCAGAATAACGATGGGGCGCTGCGGGCTGAGAAGTAGTGTGCGGGCCGTCTCGCTCACATGGCATAAGCACTCGACGCACTCCAGGTCGGGAGCCATGAGGGCAAAAGGTTTTTCGACCCGGTGCTTGCGCTCGCGCAAGAGTGCGACCGCCGCGGCATTGCCGGCATCCACGGCCAAGTGGAATCCGCCCAGACCCTTGATTGCGACGACGTCGCCGGCTGCCAGCCGGGCGGCGGCTTCCACAATCGGGTCGGGGACGTCGAGCCGCTCTCCTGCGCGCGTCCACAGCTCCACGTGCGGGCCGCAGTCCCAGCAGGCGTTAGGCTGGGCATGAAAGCGCCGGTTGGTAGGATCGTCGTACTCGCGTTGGCAAGCGGCGCACATTCGGAAAACCGCCATGGAGGTGAAGACACGGTCGTAGGGGATGTCCCGCACGATGGTGTAGCGTGGGCCGCAGTTGGTGCAGTTGATGAAGGGGTAGCGGTAGCGCCGGTCGGCGGGATCAAACAGCTCCCGCAAGCAGTCCGCGCAGACAGCCACGTCGGGCGAAATCAGGGTGCGGTGTTCCGTCCCGGCCCGACTGGCCAGGATGCAAAACTCTCGGTCGCCGTTGCAGGGCAGCTCGCGCACGGCCATGCCCGTGATGCGGGCGAGCGGTGGCGTTTCGATCGGTAAGCGCCGGATGAAGCTTTCGACCGCCTCTCTCGCGCCCTGCACCTCGATGGTCACGCCGGTCCCGGTGTTGGCAATCGAACCAACCAGAGAGCACTCCGAGGCCAGGCGATACACATAGGGGCGAAACCCCACGCCTTGCACGATGCCAGAGACTTCGATCGCTTTGCGCATCTCTGTCGTCATCGGTTTCAGCCTGCCCGTGCCAGTTCGTCGCGCGTGGCCTGGCGCTGCCGATCCAGCCAGCCCCGCCACCCCTCCAGGCCGGCTCCGGTCGTGCAGGAGACTTCGAGGATTTCCATCCCTGGATGAATCTGCAGGGCATTCTGGTAAACGCGGGTGAGGTCGAACGGCACATAGGGCAGCAGGTCGATCTTGTTCAACACCAAGAGTTCGGCGCGATGGAAGATGCTGGGGTATTTCAGCGGCTTGTCATCGCCTTCCGTGACGCTGACCACCACAATCTTTGCGGCTTCGCCCAAATCGTAGCTCGCCGGGCAGACCAAGTTGCCCACGTTCTCGATGAACAGCAGGTCCAGGGCACGCAGTTCCCAGTCGGACAGGGCTCGCTCCACCATCCGCGCCTCCAGGTGACACGTGCCCCCGGTAGTGATCTGGCGGACAGGAAAGCCGAAGCGGGCCAAACGCAGAGCGTCATTGTCCGTTTGAATGTCGCCCGTCAGGACGGCAACGCGCTCCTCGGGAGCGAAACCTTCCAGGGTGCGCTCGAGCAAAGTGGTCTTGCCGGCTCCGGGGGAACTGATCAGGTTCAGGCAGAAGATCCCGGCCTCGCGGAAGCGCCCGCGCAGTTGGGCGGCGATGCGGTCATTCTCCTTGAGAACTTTCTCTCCCATTGGAATCCGGGTCATGACTCCTCCACTTCGAGGTACGCAAGGTCGAGCTCGTCCCCGCCGATGCATTGGGTTTCTCGCACTCCGCAACCAGGACAGGCCAGGTCATAGCCTTCGACCACAAAAACCGACTGACAGTGCGGGCAGCGCTGGCGGCGCGGGCAGCGCTCGATGTCCAACGTCAGCGGCGCCAGCTCTGATTCCTGCACCAGCGCCTCAAAGGAAAAGCTGAGCGCTTCCGGGTCCACGCCGGCCAACTCGCCCACCTTCACGCCCACTTTGACGATCCGGCTCCCCGGACGCCGCCCCGCCTGCGCTCGGACTGCTTCCAGGAGCGAATGGGCGATGGCGAGCTCGTGCATGGCGTTTTCCTCAGCAAATGCGCGGTAATTGGTCGCCCGCCAGCATGTCCACGATGCGGCTCGTGCCCAGAGCGGTGCGCAGGGTCACCAGGCCGGGGTGGGAATCGGTGACCGAGCCGATGATTTGCGCTGCGTGCCCCAGCGGGTGCGAGCGCACGGCGGCGAGCAGCTCCTCCGCAACCTCGGGAGCGACCACAGCCACAAGCTTCCCCTCATTGGCCACATAAAGCGGGTCGAGACCGAGCAGCTCGCAGGCGCCCTTGACCTCTTCCCGCACCGGGATGGCTCGCTCGTCAATCACCATGCCCACCTGCGACTGTGCCGCGATCTCGTTCAGGGCGCTGGAGAGACCGCCGCGCGTGGGGTCGCGCAGGCAATGAATGGCGCGGGTGGTGGCGAGCATGGCGGCGACCAGCGAGTGCAGGGGGGCCGAATCGCTCCTCACTTCGCCTTCGAATTCCAGGCCTTCCCGCTCGGCCAGAATGGCGATGCCGTGCTCGCCGAGGGAGCCGCTCAGCAACAAGCGGTCGCCCGGCCGTGCCTGGTCGGCCGAGAGATGGATGCCTTCAGGCACGATTCCGAGACCGGTCGTCGTGATGAACAGCCCGTCTCCACTTCCTCTTTCGACCACCTTGGTGTCGCCGGTCACTACTTGCACGCCAGCGTAAGTGGCGGCGCCGTGCAGTGAATGAACCACGCGCTCGAGGGTTTCCATCGGCAGTCCTTCTTCGAGGATGAACGCGGCACTCAGGTAGAGAGGCAGCGCGCCGCCCATGGCCAAATCATTCACCGTGCCATACACCGACAGTGACCCGATGTCGCCTCCCGGAAAAAACAGCGGCTGCACCACAAACGAATCCGTCGTGAAAGCCAGGCGGGAGCCGTTCCAGTTGAGGATAGCTTGGTCATCCAACCGTGCCAGGACAGGATTGTCGAAGGTGGGCAGGAAGATGTTCCGGATGAGTTCCGCCGTCAACTTGCCGCCACTGCCATGTCCCAGCAACACGCGGTCGTGGGTGGGCAGCGGCACCGGGCAAGTGAGTTGGCCGATTGTCTTGCTGTTGTCTGCCACGGCTTCCTCCTTTGCTAAACAGGTCGGCGGTAGCGGTAATAGGCGGCACAGGCTCCCTCCGCGGAAACCATCGGCGCCCCCAACGGCGTTTCCGGAGTGCAGCGTCGCCCGAAGGCGGTGCAAGCCGGCGGTTTCTTCAGCCCGCGCAGCACGGCCGCGCTGATGCACTCGGCTGGCTCCTCGACCTGCTGGTTTGCCAGGTTGAATTTCTTTTCCGCATCAAACGCGGCGAACGCCGGCCGGAGGCGCAAGCCACTGCGCGGGATCATTCCCAGCCCTCTCCACTTGCGGTCGCACACCTCAAAGACTTCTTCCATCAGTTCCTGTGCCCGCAGGTTTCCTTCATAGCGCACCGAGCGAACGTATTGGTTTTCGACCTCAGCTCGCCCCTCCTCCAACTGTGCGACCAGGAGGTTGATGGCTTCCAGCAGGTCGAGCGGCTCGAACCCGCCCACGACGATGGGCACGCGAAAGTCTCGACTCAGCGCTTCGTACTCGCGGCAACCCATCACCGTGCAGACGTGCCCGGGCGCGATAAAGCCCTGCACGCGGTTCAGCGGCGAGCTCAGCAGCAGCCGGATGGCTGGCGGTACCAATACGTGCGACGCGAGCAAGGAGTAATTCTGCAGGCCATCTTGCCGCGCTTGCCACACCGTCATGGCGTTGGCCGGGGCGGTGGTTTCAAAGCCAATGCCAAAGAAAATCACCTCCCGCTGCGGCTGGGCGCGAGCGATTCTCAACGCCTCCAGAGGGGAGTAGACGATGCGCACGTCGCCGCCCGCCGCTTTCACGTGGAACAAGTCAGTCGTAGAGCCCGGCACCCGCAGCATGTCGCCGTAGGAGACGAGCGTGCACTGGGGGCGCGCGGCCAGGGTGATGGCCTGGTCCACCGTCTCCAGGGGTGTGACACAGACGGGGCAACCCGGGCCGTGGACCAGTTCAATCTCGGGGGGCAGCAACTCGTCGATGCCGTGCCGCACCAGGGTATGCGTCTGGCCTCCGCAAATCTCCATCAGCACCCATGGTCGAGTGACGCGCCGGGCAATTTCGGTCGCCAGGGCGCGGGCGAGATGTGCGTCGCGGTACTCGTCCACGTATTTCACGGCGGTAGCTCGGTCAGCTCCTTCGGTTCTCGTTGGGGACCCAGGCCTTCTTCCTCCAGCAGGCCCATTTCTGCGAGCAGTTGGTAGGTGCGCGCGGCCTGCTCGGCGTCGACACGGCTGATGGCAAAGCCCACGTGCACCATTACGTAGTCGCCCGCCTGGGCTTCCGGCACGAAGTCGAGGCGAACAGTGCGGGTAATGCCGCTGAACTCGACCTTGGCCACGCGAAATCCCAATGCCGTCTCTACCACCTGCTGCACTTTTCCCGGAACGGCCAAACACATAGTTGAACTCATCTCCTGGGCAGAGCTTTTGAATCTTCCTGTGTGGCCCGGCGTTTCAACACGACTCCCCACACTTCCAACTCGCTGGCCATCATCCGCACGAGCCGCGGGAGTGCTGCCTGCACGGGCTCGGAAAGCTCCAAGCCCACACTGATCGAGGCTGGCTGCATGGCGAAGAGCACGAGCTTGTCAAAGTTGTGACCCTGGAGAGCGGCGGCGCTGAGTAAATCCGAAAGACTCGTTTCATGCACAGAGAGTTTCCACTCCCAGCGCTGATCCATGTCGCCCGGTTCGAGGCGCTCAATCGTTCCCGGGCTTTTTCCTGTTTCGCCCGCGTCCACCACCAGGAGGCAGCGCACGCCTTCGAGTCGCGGCAGCAGGGCGAGGCCGAGACAGTCACCGTCACACAGCTCGACCTCGGGGGGTAGTTGATAGGTTTGGGAAAGCAGCTCTAGGGCGCGGACACCGAGGCCTTCGTCTCGCAAGAGGATGTTGCCGAGACCCAGGATGAGAACGTTTCCCATACGGGCCTCCCGCCGACGCGCAACACTTCCTTGCCCTCACGCCGCCCGCACCCGCACGCGTTCGCGTCCCTTGCGATCCACCACGTGTACGGCACAGGCCATGCAGGGATCGAAGGAGTGGACGGTCCGCAACACCTCCAGGGGACGCTCCGGGTCGGCCACCGGCGTCGCCAATAACGCCTCCTCGCAGGCCCCGCGCGCCCCGCGGGCGTCCCGCGGCGAGCAGTTCCACGTGGTGGGGACAATGCACTGGTAGTTCGCAATGATGGCGTCGCGGATGCGGACCCAGTGGCCGAGAGCGCCGCGGGGAGCCTCTTCGAACCCGACCCCCTGGGCTTCTTTCGGCCAGGTGCTCGAGTCCCAGCGCTCGGCGTTGCACCCCCTCAACTGGCCGCGCTTCATGTTGGCAGCGAGCTCGTCCAACCAGAGGGGGAGTTGCTCCGCCACTACCAGGGTTTCGATGCCCCGGGCGGCCGTGCGGCCCAGCGTGGAGAACAGCGCCTCTGGGCCCACGCCCAGCCGTGCGAGTGCGCTATCTACCAGGGTGCGGACTCGCGGGTGGCCCTTCGCGTAGGCCACGAGCATCCGAGCCAGGGGGCCGGCTTCCATGGCGCGATCCTCGTAGCGCGGCGCTTTCAGCCAACTGTACTTGTTCTCGGTTTCAAGAAACTCGAAGGGGGGCTCGGGCCCGGTGTAGTGCGGGCGGGTTTCTCCCTGCCAAGGATGTTTGCCCTGGGCGCTCTTCTCCGGGTAGTCGTACCAGGAGCGCGCCACGTATTCGGTCACCTTCTCGTGGTTGAACGGCAGCACGCGGCTCAAGTCTTTGTTCAGGATGACGCCGCGGGGCAGGAAGAGTTTTTCCGGGTCGCCGCTGTTGTCGGTGGGAAACTCTCCGTAGGCGAGGTAGTTGCCCACCCCCGAGCCGAGGCTCGCCCAGTCCTTGTAGTAGCCAGCGACGGCGAGGAGGTCGGGGAAGTAGACCTGCTCGACAAAGACGCGGGCACGCTCGGCCATCTCCCGCAGCTGGCCCAGGTCGCCGGCGTTGAGCGCGGTGGGGCTCTCGGGATTGATCGGCAGCGCCGTGCCGCCGACCAGGAAGTTCTGCATGTGCGGGTTCTTCCCGCCCAGCACGGCGTGCGTGCGGATGACATCCTTCTGCCAGTCGAGCGCCTGCAGATAGTGCGCGACCGCCATCAGGTTGGCGGCGGGAGGCAGCTTGTAGGCCGGATGACCCCAGTAGGCGTTGGCGAACAGGCCCAGTTGGCCGCTCTCGACGAAGGCACGCAGGCGCTGCTGCACCCCACGGAACGGGCCCTCTCCGTTGAGGGGCCACTGGGAGATGGATTGGGCCAGCTTGGAAGCCTCCGCCGGGTCGGCCTGGAGAGCCTGCAGGATGTCCACCCAGTCCAGGGCGTGCAGGTGGTAGAAGTGCATGGTGTGGTCCTGTACGAACTGGATGCCATGAACGAGGTTGCGGATGAGGCGGGCGTTATCCGGAATCGTGATCCCCAGAGCGTTTTCGACTGCTCGCACGGAGCAGAGCCCGTGGCAGGTCGTTCAAACGCCGCAGATGCGCTGGGCGAAGACCCAGGCGTCGCGCGGGTCGCGCCCCTGGAGGATGAGCTCGATCCCCCGAAAAGAGGTGCTGGAGGTCCAGGCTTCGCTTACCCGCCCGCCGTCCACTTGGACTTCCACGCGCAGATGGCCTTCGATGCGGGTAATGGGGTCAATTGCGATCTTGGGCATGATCAGCCTCCCTTCTCACTGCGGCTTACGAGGAAACTCTTCCGGCAGGATGGCGCCGGTCCGCTTCAAGCGGCCGAGTTTCGTGTAGAACGGCGTCATCCGATCCCAGAAGTACGGTTGCGGACACCCGATGCAGCCGTGCCCGGCGCGCACGGGCCAATTGGTGCCGTCGTTCCAGCGCACGGTTGGGCAATTCATCCAGGTCTCCGAGCCCTTGCAGCCCATCAGGTAGAGGCACCAGCCACGCCAGTGGCCTTCGTCGCCCCACTCGGTGACGAATTCTTGCGCCTCGAAGTGGCTCCGACGCTCGCACTTCTCGTGGATGCGGTCATTGTGGACGAACAAGGGACGACGGAACTGGTCGGTGGCCGGCAGCGCCCCAAAGGTGAGAAAGTGCACCACGACGGCGGCGAGGTTTACGCCGTTCATGGGGCAGCCGGGCAGATTGATCAGGCGTATACCCGGAACGGCCTCCTGCACGCCGACGGCGCCCGTGGGATTGGGATGGGCGGCGGGGAGGCCCCCAAAGGCGGCACAGGTGCCCACGGCTAGGGTCGCTAGGGCTCCGCCGCAAACCTCCTTGGCGATTCCCAGGGCCGTGCGGCCCCCTACCGTGCAGTAGATTCCGTTGTCCTTGGTGGGAATGGCACCTTCGACGACAGCCAGGTACTTGCCCTGATGGGCCGCGATGGCGTCGTGCAAGGATTTCTCGGCTTGCCGCCCAGCGGCGGCCATGAGGGTTTCGTGATAATCGACGGAGAGGATGTCAAGAATGATGTCGGTGGCCGAGGGGTCAGTCGCCCGGAGGAAGGATTCGCTGTCTCCGGTGCAGTCCTGGAAATGCAGCCAGACGAGCACGGGGCGGCGCGCCGAGACTACGGCCTGGGCAATGCGCCCGGTGAAGCTGGGCGGCAAGCCGAGCACGGCGGCCATGGCCGTGCAGAATTGCAGGAAGCCGCGGCGGGTGATGCCGCGCCGGAGCCAGTAGGCTGGGAGACTCCACGATTCAGATTCCTGCCCCAACGTTAGGTCATCGGATTTCATGTCCGCCTCACTGTTGTCTCTCGCGTATGTTTCGCAGCGGTGAGCCTTGGTTTCGTTGGGTCGAACAAGGCGCCAGTCTGCTTAGCGAGGCTCGTAACCTCGCACAGTCCTTCGCCTCCCGGTTTGCACACCGGAGGCCACTGCGGCTACGCCAGGGGGAAACAGCAACCTGTTGTTCTTGAACGAGCTCCGACGGAACCACCGGCTTGACGGAAATGAGTGGCGAGCTGGTGGGGCTTTCTGCGCCGCGCAGTGCGCTCTTTTATGAGGCGAAGACCTACAGGGGGCCGTCGAATTTTCTCGCCGCGGCGCAGAGCATTTTGTCAGGGAAAAGGAATGGCGGTCTGGTGCGGGATGCGGGCAGCTATTCGCGGCAGCGAGCCAGCGGGAAGAACTGCGGGCACCCGAGGTGCTGCGCAAGGGCGTTCGCTATGCCGTGCTCGACCGGCGCGGCGTTCCAGGCGGCTCACACGCGGCTGGCTCTCACCCTGCAGGCATTCGGCAGAGATTTACATGCGCACGTCTGCCGAAGCGACGGCAGGCTGCCCGCGCCTTAACAATGGGGCGGCCCTCAACTAGGGAAGGGAACGATGCGGCTCATCCTCGTAACTGAAAGCAAGAAGGGCGCCGGCGGGTTTTTTCCGCAAGCGCCCGTGGTTGCGGGGGTCGGATTTGAACCGACGACCTTTGGGTTATGAGCCGCGAAAAA
>JBBIPK010000006.1:0-76964 GCA_037442885.1 Acidobacteriota bacterium
GCTGGACGCGCTGGCTGCTCGAACAGTACGAGTTCCCCTACACCACGCTGCACAACGCCGACATCAAGGCCGGCAAGCTGGCCGAGAAGTTCGACGTCATCGTCTTTCCCAGCGACCGCAACCGGCAGCAGATTGTCGAAGGCGACCGCCGCCGCTGGACGCGGCCCGAATACAAAGGTGGGATTGGGGAAGAAGGGAGCGAGGCCCTGCGCGAGTTTGTGCGCGCCGGCGGGACGCTGGTGTTGATGGATACCTCGACGGAGCTGGCGCTTGCAACCCTGGCCCTGCCAGTAAAGAATGCCCTACGCGGGGTCACACCCGAGCAGTTTGCTTGCCCCGGCTCGCTGCTCAAAATCCTCGTGGACACCCGCCACCCCGTGGCCTACGGGATGCCACCGGAAGCCACCGCCGTCTTCGCCGACAGCCGGGCCTTCGACCTCGCCCCGGGATTCAGCTACACGGATGTGAAGGTCATCGCCCGCTATCCGACCACCAATCCCCTCCAAAGCGGCTGGATTCGCGGGCCCGAGTACTTGCAGGATCGGATCGCGGCGGCCGAAGTCGGCTACGAGAAAGGGCGTATCATCCTGATTGGCTTCAAGCCCCAGTTCCGCGCCCAGCCCCACAACACCTTCAAGCTCCTCTTCAACGCGCTCCACTACGCTGCCGCTCAACCGGCGTCGCTTCCCTCCCGCTAGGGACGGAGGAGAGAGGAAAGGCAAATGACGCGAAGAACAACTGCCCGAGTTCTCGCGCCGCTGCTGCTCCTGGCGCTGGCGCTCCCCGCCCGTGCTGAGCGGATTCCTTCCCCGGAGGAATTTGCCGGCTTCCGCATGGGTGCTGACAAGAAGCTCCTGCGCTGGGAGAAAATCGTCGAGTACTTCTACCTCGTGGATCAGTTGAGCGACCGCGTCGAGGTGCGTCAGCTCGGCAAGACCACCCTGGGGAATCCGATGATCCTGGCCACCATCAGTTCTCCCGCCAATCTCGCCCGGCAGGAAGAACTGAAATCCATCCAGCGGCGCCTGGCCCATCCCTACGACCTGAAGGAGCCCGCCGCGCGCGAGCTGATTCGCGAGGGCAGGGTGGTGGTGTTCATCCAGTGCAACATCCACTCGACCGAAATCGGCTCCACTCAGATGGCGCTGGAGGTTCTGCACCGCCTGGCGACGGAGAACTCGCCCTTCGTCCAGAACATTCTCGACAACGTCGTCTTTCTCCTGCTGCCCTCGGCCAATCCCGACGGGCAGATCATGGTGGTGGACTGGTACAACCAGAACGTCGGAACGGACTACGAGGCCAGCCCCCTGCCCTGGCTCTACCACCACTACGTTGGCCACGATAACAACCGCGACGCCTTCATGCTCACCCAGGTCGAGAGCCGCCTGATCACGAAAGTGCTCTACGAGGAGTGGTTCCCGCAGGTCTTCCTCGACGAGCACCAGATGGGCTCGAGCGGCGCGCGCATCTTCGTCCCGCCCTTCATGAACCCCATCAACCCCAACGTCGACCCCGTCATCTGGGCCGAAGTCGGCTGGCTCGGCTACATGCTGAATACGGCACTCAACGAGCAGGGCTTTGCAGGCGTCATCGCCGACAGCATCTACACATCCTGGTGGCAGGGTGGCTTCCGCGCCACTGGCTGGTGGCACAACATCGCCAGCCTGCTCACCGAGGTCGCCAGCGCCCGCATCGCCTCGCCCATCGAGCAGGAGAAAACCGAGCTCTGGAAGCAACTGCCGCCCGTCGAGCCCGGCGAAGAGTTCGACCCGCGCAAGCCCCTGCCTGCCCCGCGCGACACTGTCCCCCGCAACAACTACCCGCGGCCGTGGCTCGGCGGCACCTGGCGGCTGCGCGACATCGTGGACTATGAGCTGGCCGTCACCTATGCCCTGCTCGATGCCGCCGCCAACGGCCGCGTCCGCCTGATGGAGAATCACTATCGCCTCGGCCGCAAAGCGATTGAAGCCGGAAAGAAAGGCGACCCCTACGCCTGGGTCTTCCCGCCTGACCAGCATGACGCGGCCACGCTGGTGAAGCTGCTCGAGACGCTGAAGCTCGGCGGCGTCGAGGTGCACCGCGCGGAAAAGGCATTCACCGCCGATGGCAAGGAGTACCCGTCGGGGACGTTCGT
The DNA here is from genome assembly GCA_037442885.1 of Acidobacteriota bacterium. Lineage (GTDB taxonomy): Bacteria > Acidobacteriota > Terriglobia > Acidiferrales > 2-02-FULL-67-57 > JACQTG01. The sequence goes on from JBBIPK010000006.1 coordinate 2,135, forward strand.
GATTCTCATGGCGCAGCCCTATCGGGCCTACGCTAAGGATTTGCTCGAGAAGCAGGAGCATCCCGACCCGCGCCGCTACGAGGCCGGGCGCATACGCGACCGCCCCTACGACGTCACCGGCTGGACGCTCCCGCTGCAAATGGGCGTGAAAGCCGCCCAAGTCAACAAACCCTTCGAGGCGGAATTGACCCGGCTGGACAAGATTCCGGCCGCGCCCGGAACTCTCGCGCATGCCGCACGCCGCAAGGTCTACGGCTATCTGATTCGCCCCGAGACGAATAACCGAATCGTCGCCACCAACCGCTTGCTCAAAGCCGGGGCGGAGGTCTACTGGCTGCGAGAGGAGGTAGCGGGCTATCCCGCCGGAGCAATTCTCGTCACGGGCTCCACTGCAGGAGCCGCGGTGCAACGGGTGGTGAACGAGCTTTCCTTGACCGCGCAGGAAATCGAGCAGGTGCCTCCGGCCTCTGCACTGCGGCTGCGCACGCCGCGCATTGGGCTTTATCAGCCGTGGACGGCCAACATGGACGAAGGCTGGACGCGCTGGCTGCTCGAACAGTACGAATTCCCCTATACCACGCTGCACAACACCGACATCAAAGCCGGCAAACCCGCGGAGAGGTTCGATGCCCTCATCTTCCCCGATATGAATGCGCGCCAGATTCTCCGCGGGCGGCAAGGCGAATGGATCCGGGCGGAGTACCGCGGCGGGATCGGCGAAGAGGGCGTAGCCGCCGTGCGCGAGTTCGTGCGCGCCGGCGGGACGCTGCTCCTGCTGGGCGACTCCGCCGAGCTGGCTCTCGAGAATATGGCCCTGCCCCTGCGCAACGTCCTCAAAGGCGTGCGCGCGAGCGACTTCTCCTGTCCCGGATCGCTGCTCAAGATTCTCGTGGACAACGCGCATCCGGTGGCCTACGGGATGCCGGCGGAGGCGACAGCGAATTTCGTCGACAGCCCGGCCTTTGACCTGGCCCCGGGCTTCAGCTACACCGACGTCAAGGTGATTGCGCGCTACCCCGCGACCAACCCGCTGCAGAGCGGCTGGATTCGCGGCCCGGAGTATCTGCAGGATCGGATTGCGGCTGCCGAAGTGAGTTACGAGAAGGGCCGCATCGTCTTCCTCGGCTTCCGCGCCCAGTTCCGCGCCCAGCCGCACAACACCTTCAAGCTCCTCTTCAACACGCTGCACTACGCGGCGGCGGAACGCGCGGTCTTGCGGCCCCGCTAGCAGGTTTGGGTAGGGCAAGGCCTTGGGCCTTGCCGCGGCAGGGGACGAGCCCCTGCCCTACCCAGGACACAGGAGCCTCCCGGCTCGGAATTAGGTTGTCCCGTGCAATAATGCATCGAGCCCCTAGGCTCCTGCCTAGGGAAAGTTGAGGAGGTCAACATGAAGGCGGGGTCGAAATTCTTGATTGTTGGGTTACTCATCGCGCTGATCCCGGTGGGCATCGGCGCGCTTTCGATTGAAGAGATCATGAAGTACCGCCCGATAGGGGAGGTGCGCCTCAGCCCGGAGGGGCAGCGGGCGGTGTTGGTGGTCTCGACGGCCAACTACGAGGAGAACGTCTTCAACACGGACCTGTGGCTGCTTGATTTGCGCACGAAGGCGGCGCTGCAACTGACGCGCTGGGGGAAGCGCGACAACAGCCCGCGCTGGTCGCCGGACGGCAAGCGCATCGCCTTCCTCTCCGACCGCAAAGACAAGGTCAACATCTGGGTCATCTCGCCCGACGGCGGCGAGGCCGAGCAGGTGACCGAAGCCAAGAGCAACATCGGCAGCTTCGAGTGGCTTCCCGATGGCTCGGGCTTCATCTTCTCCATGACCGACCCGGCTACACCGGATGAGGAGAAGCGCAAGAAAGAGAAGAACGACCCCATCCTGGTGGACAAGAACTTCAAGTACGCGCGGCTCTACCGGTGGAAGTTCGGAGAGAAAGAGGCCACACAACTCACGAAGGAGGACGCCCACGTCAACAGCTTCGCTGTCTCCCCCGACGGTCAGTGGGTGGCCTATGGCACTCAGCCGACGCCCAAAGTCCCCGACTTCCGTTACTCCGACCTGAAGTTGCTGAATGTCGCGAGCGGCGAGGTGCGCGACCTCGTCAAGCGCCCCGGCCAGGACACGGCACCACGGTTCTCCCCCGACGGCAAATGGATTGCCTTCACCTCCACCGATGGCGGGGAGGACTGGATCGGCAATACCTACGTCTGTCTGGTCCAGCCCGATGGTTCGGGCTTGCGCAATGTCTCCAAGTCGTTCGACGAACGAGTCAGCGCCGTCCAGTGGGCACCGGATGGGAAGAAGATTTATTTCAACGCCAGCGAAAAGGCGGATGACCGGCTGTGGGAGATTGACGTGGAAAAGGCCTCCGTGCGTCCACTCAGCAGCGCCGACGACAGCAAGGCCGCCGGCTCCTATGACGTGAGCCGCGACGGCAAGACCATCGTCGTCACGATGAGCGACCCGCACACGCCGGTGGAGGTATATCGCCTGGCGCCCGGCAGCCCGACGGCTGAACGGTTGACCTCCATCAACGCCGACTACGGCAAAGGCAAGCTCGGGCAGACGGAACTCATCGTCTACAAAGCGCACGACGGCATGGAGGTCGAAGGGCTGCTGGTCAAGCCGGTGGGCTTTGAGGCGGGCAAGCGCTATCCGCTGCTCGTCATCGTGCACGGCGGGCCCTCGGGTGTGTTCGACATGAGCTTCACTCCGCGCCGCGGCGTCTATCCCGTGCAGACGTTTGCCGAACAAGGGTATCTGGTCTGGCTGCCGAACCCGCGCGGCTCGGGCGGTTTCGGCTACAAATACCGCCACGCCAACTACCGCGACTGGGGCTACGGCGACTACCGCGACATCATGGGCGGCGTCGACCTGCTCATCGCGCGCGGCCTGGCCGACCCCGAGCGCCTGGGCGTGATGGGGTGGAGCTACGGCGGCTACATGACCTCCTGGATTGTTACCCAGACCGACCGCTTCAAGGCGGCCTCGGTCGGCGCCGGCGTCACCAACACCTTCAGCATGTTCGGCACCACCGACATCCCCGAGTTCATGGAGGCGTACTTCGGCGGGCGGCCCTGGGAGGACTCGGAGAACTACCTGCGGCACGCCGCCGTGAACTACGTGGAGAACGCCAAGACTCCCACGCTCATCCAGCACGGACAGGAAGATCGCCGCGTGCCGCTTTCGCAGGGCGAGGAGTTCTATCTGGCCTTGAAGAAGGTGGGCGTGCAGGCCGAGATGGTGGTCTACCCGCGGCAACCCCACGGCATCCAGGAGCCGAAGCTGGTCGAGGATGCGATGCGGCGGAACCTCGAGTGGTTCAACAAGTGGCTGCTGGGGCAGTAGAAGAAGAAACAGAATCCTGAAACGGGAAACGAGAAAAGGCAGGGCGATGGGTGCGCTGTCGCGACGCAAGTTCATGCACGGCCTCACCGGGCTCGCGGGCGTGGCTTTCCTGCCCGCGCGGCGGACGGAACCTGAAACGGTTCTCTACAACGCAAACATTCTGACTGTGGATGCGGGTCAGCCACGCGCCCAGGCGGCAGCGATTGCCGACGGGCGCTTCCTGGCCGTGGGCACGAACGACGACGTCCGGCCGCTGGCCACCCGCCGCACGCGGCAGCTCAACCTGGAAGGCAAGACGGTCGTGCCGGGATTCATTGACGCCCATTGCCATCCGGCCATCTCGGGCCGCCTCCATCTGCGCTGGGTGGACTGCGACCTGCGCTCGATCGCTGCGATTCAGGCAGCCTTGCGGGAGCGCGCGGCACAGACGCCGCCGGGCGAGTGGGTGCTGGGATTCAAATACGACGACACCAAGACCGCTGAAGGACGGCCCCTCACGCGCGCCGACCTGGATGCAGCCTGCCCGCATCATCCGGTGTTCGTGAACCACCGCGGGGGGCACACGGCCTACGTCAACTCGCTCGCCTTCGAGCGTGCGGGCGTGACGGAGCAGACGCCCGACCCGGCCGGCGGCCAGTTCGACCGCGAGCCCGCGACCGGGCGCTTGCAGGGTCGCATCCGCGAGCGGGCTACAGAACCCTTCTACAGCGTGATGCCCTCGACCTACTCGCCGGAGGACTACCGCGCAGGCATCAAGCTGATTGGCCGGATGATGACCCGCGCCGGCGTCACCTCGGTCCACGATGCCTACGGCTCGCCCGAAGATTTGCGCGCTTATCAGGAAGCCTATGAAGCGGGCGAGCTCTCGCTGCGCGTGTACTGCCTGATCGGGCATGCGCAGCTCGACCGGATGCTGGCCGCCGGCGTGCGCACGGGGCTGGGGAACGAATGGGTGCGGGTGGGGGCGGTGAAGCTGACCTGCGACGGCTCGATTTCGGAGCGCACGGCGCGACTCTCGCAGCCCTACGTCGGACGGCCGAATGACTACGGCATCCTGGTGATGACGGAAGAGGAGCTCTATGCCCACTGCCGCCCGGCGCACGCGGCGGGCTGGCAACTCGGCGTCCACGCCAACGGCGACGCCGCCATTGACATCACCTTGCGGGTGTTTGAGCGGTTGCAACGCGAGCGGCCGCGGCGCGACCCGCGCTTCCGGCTGGAGCATTGCACCGTCGTCAACGACGCACTCATCCAGCGCATCCGCGCCCTGGGCGCCATCCCGAATCCCTTCTCCACCTATGTGTACTACCACGGGGAAAAGATGGCCGAGTACGGCGCCGAGCGGCTGGACTGGATGTTTGCGGTGCGCAGCTTTCTCGACGCCGGCATTCGCGTGACGTACACGTCAGATTATTTTGCCGGACCGTTTGAGCCGATGATGGCGTTGCAGTCGATGGTGACGCGCACCGATAGCCGCGGGCAGGTCTGGGGGGCGCGCCAGCGGGTGAGAGTGGAAGAGGCGCTGCGCGTCAGCACGGTGAACGGGGCGTATGCCTCCTACGAGGAACATCTGAAAGGCTCCATCGAACCCGGGAAGCTGGCTGATCTGGTGGTGCTGGGTCGCGATCCTCTGCGCGAGAATCCGTCCTCTCTGATTCAGATTCCCGTCGAGCGGACGATGGTAGGCGGCCGCTGGGTCTTCGAAGCATAATCTGATCTGACAGGCCGGAACGGTGCCCCATGGAAGTAGTGGGGACTCTGACCCTGGCTTTCCTCTTCCTCGCAGTTGCGGGATGGGTGTGGCAGGCGGTGGAGAGCCGGAGGGATGTGCGGCGGAATCCGCCGCCCGGGCAGATGCTGGACGTGGAGGGTCGCCGGCTGCATCTGCGCAGCCTGGGCCAGGGTTCTCCCGTCGTGGTGCTGGAAGCGGGATTGGGAGGCTCATCGGTCGGCTGGTGTCGGGTGCAACCGGAAGTGGCGAAATTCACCCGCGTCGTCAGCTACGACCGCGCCGGGATGGGATGGAGTGAGCCCGCCTCGAACGGGCGCAGCGGCGCCGCGCTGGTTGAAGAGCTACGGATGCTGCTTCGAAAGGCTGGCATTCCGCCTCCCTACGTGCTGGTGGGGCATTCGTTCGGGGCATACGTCGTGGAGTTGTTTGCCGCCAGCTCTCCGAACGAAGTCGCCGGACTGGTGCTGGTGGATCCGCTGCCCGCGAGCGAGTGGTATCCGCTGACAGACCGACAGAAGGCGCGGCTGGCCAAAGGGGTGCGGCTGGCCGGCTATGCGGCCGCGCTGGCGCGGTTCGGCGTGGCGCGACTGTTCCTGGCGCTGGTGATGGGGCCCCGCTGGGCGACGCGCCTGTTCATGCTGGTGGTGGGCGTGTGCACGCTGGCGGCGGCACGAATCAATCTGCGGGCGGTGGGCGGCGGGTTGCGCGGGGCGGAGCGGATGCGGGCGGGGTTGGAGAAGCTGCCGGCGGAGGCCGTGGCACAGTTGCGAGCGCTGTGGTCACGGCCAACATACTTTCAGGCCTGGGCGCAGGAGTTGGAAAACCTGCCGGAGAGTGCGGCGCAAGTGGCAACAAGAAAGATTCCCAGGGAAATCCCGCTGACGGTGATGTCAGCGGGCAGCTCGTCGCCTGGACGGCTACGGGAGCACGAGCGTCTGGCCGGGCTTTCTGCCCGTGGCCGTCACCTGATGGTTCTGGGCAGCGGTCACCTGATTCAGTTGAACGCGCCGGCGATCGTGGTCGAGGCCATTCGGAACCTTATAATTGGTGAGGAATGACAGGGGCCGAGAACTGCTAGCGGGGTTTTTCGCCCTCTTCTTTTTCCTTCTGCTTGCGCCGTTCTTCTTCCTCCCACTGCTGCAACTCTTCCTCGGTGTAGTCGAAGGCCGGATCGCGGCGGGCAAACATCTGGCCACTGCCGGCCGAGTCAACGCGGGCAGCAGCGGCGCGAGGCGTGGCCGCCGGCCCCTGCCTACCGAGGAGCGGCTCACGGATGAGGCCGGCAGCGAGCAGCAGGTCGCTGACCTGCTCGAGAAAGTTGTGCATGTGGATGGGCTTGGCGGCGTAGGGAAGCTTGAGCGCCTCGAGGCGCTGGCGGACGAAAAGGTCGGCGTCGGGGGGAACGAGGAAGAGCACGCGCAGGGGAGCCGGGCCCTGATCCAGCTCTTTCAGCAGGTCGAAGAAGGAGCCGGTCAGAGGGGTGAGGTTGACGTTGGTGACCAGCAGGTGCCAGCCGCCCAGCCGCAGGCGGTCGAGGCCTTCCTGGGGCTGGGAAACCTGCTCGATCTGCCAGCCCTCGCTGCCCAACACGGAGGCGAGGGCAGCCCGGCCGGCCGGGTCGCCGTCAATGATGAGGACGCGAACCGGTTCCATCCTAGAACCCTGAGTCGTGCTCAGTCTAACACGAAGGGCTCCAGAAGTGCCTCCTCATGCTCGCCGCCACGAGCTGCGGGCGTGACCCCCACTTCCGCCCCTCACGTTGACAGTGCCGAGCGGCATCCCTATAATCAGTGGCTTACGAACAGCCGAGGAAAGGCAGTGTACGCAGTCATCCGAAGCGGAAACAGGCAATACCGGGTTGAACCGGGCAGTATTGTTCGAGTGGAGTCGCTTCCGGGGAAGGTGGGCGCGAAGGTCAGCTTCAAGGAAGTGCTTGCCGTGAAGGACGAGTCGGGCCTGCAAGTCGGTGCCCCCACACTGGCAAAGGCCAAAGTGACGGGCACGATTGTCGAGCAAAGCCGCCACCCGAAGATTCGGGTGATGAAGTACAAGAAGACGAAGCAGTACAAGATTGTGCGCGGGCACCGCCAAGCCTACACGGCAGTACAGGTGAACGAGATTTCCGCCGAGTGAGGCACTGAGAACATGGCACACAAGAAGGGACAGGGCAGCAGTACCAACGGTCGCGATTCGGGCGCGAAGCGGCTGGGGGTGAAGCGCTTTGCCGGACAGTGGGTGCATGCCGGCTCGATCTTGATTCGGCAGCGCGGCACGCCCATCAAACCCGGAGCCAATGTGGGGCGGGGCCGCGACGATACCCTGTTTGCCCTCACGAACGGCACCGTCGAGTTTACCGACAAGGGCGGCCACGGCCGCTACGTCCATGTGCGACCCGCCTCCGCGCCAAACCCCGCGGCGGTGACCGCCCCCGAACCCAGCGAAGTCGCAGCCACTGCTGATTAACCTCTGCGCTTTTTTCCAGCCCTCGCTTTCGCTATCCTCATTCCCATCTGAACGGCGGCCATGGTATTCCTCGACGAAGCGCGCATCACGGTGAAAGCGGGCGATGGCGGCAACGGCTGCGTCGCCTTTCGACGCGAGAAGTACGTTCCGCGGGGCGGGCCCTCGGGCGGGGATGGCGGGCACGGGGGCGACGTCATCCTGGAATCCAGCGAGCATCTCAACACGTTGCTGCCCTTCCGCTACAACCGCGAGTTTGCCGCTGCGCGCGGGCGGCACGGAGAAGGCTCAAACCGCCACGGAGCCGAGGGCGACGATCGCGTCATCGCCGTGCCGGTGGGGACGGTGGTGTTCGACGAGGAGACACACGAGCAGGTTTTCGACTTCACCGCCGCTGGGCAGCGCTGTCTCGTCGCGCGCGGCGGCAAGGGAGGCCGGGGCAATGCCCGCTTTGCCACTTCGACCAATCGCGCCCCGCGCAAGTCCGAGCCCGGCCGCCCGGGTGAGTTCCGCCGGCTGCGCCTGGAGTTGAAGCTGCTGGCTGACGTCGGTCTGGTAGGATTTCCGAATGTGGGCAAGTCAACCCTGCTGGCGCGCGTCTCAGCCGCCCATCCGAAAATCGCCGACTATCCTTTCAGCACGCTCGAACCCTGCCTGGGAGTCGTGCGGGCAAGCGAGGAAGAGAGCTTCGTCATGGCTGACATTCCCGGCCTGATCGAGGGCGCGCATCAAGGGCACGGCCTGGGCACGCGCTTTCTCCGCCACATCGAACGCACGCGCCTGCTCGTCCATCTGGTCGACGTCTCCGAAACCGGCCGCGATCCCCTCCACGACCTGGCGGTGATCGCCCATGAACTCGAACAGTTCAGCCCCGCGCTGGCACAGAAACCAATGACCGTGGTGGCAGCCAAGATTGACATCCTCGCCGACCCCGAACGCCTCGAACGGCTCCGCGCCTCCTGCCAGCGCAGCGGGCTTCCTTTTCTCGCCATCTCAGCCTTGACCGGCGCGGGCGTAGCGGCGCTCGTACGGGAGCTGGCTGACCGGCTGCGCGAACTGCGGGAAGCAGCCACCGCGCAGCCCACGCGGGCGTGAAGCGGATGAGCGCGCGCGGCGCAGCCAGAGCAAAGATCGGCATCTTCGGCGGCACGTTCGACCCCATCCACTCCGGCCACATGGCGGTGGCGCGCGCCGCGCTGCGGCGCATCCGGCTCGATCGCATCTACTTTGTCCCCTCCGGCCAGCCGCCGCACAAGCCCGACCGGCAGCCCACCGCGTTTCTGCATCGCTACACAATGGTGGCGCTGGCCTGCGCCGGCGAGCCGCGCTTCGCTCCCTCCCTGCTCGAAGCCGGGCCCGACCTGCGCGGGCGCCAGCGCAGCTACTCGATTGACACCCTCCGCCGCATGCGCCGCCACTACCCGCGCGCGCGACTCTACTTCCTTCTGGGAGCCGACCAGTTTCTGACCCTGCCGACGTGGAAGAACTACCGCGCGCTGATCAAACTGTGCGAGTTCATCGTGGCCAGCCGCCCCGGCTTCCCCCTCTCGGGCCAGGAGACGGCGCGCATCGCCCCCGGAACGCGCGTGCACCGGCTCACGGCAGTCTCCGCAGATGTTTCTTCGACGGCGCTGCGACACCGCGTGCGGCAGGGTGCTTCGCTGCGCGGCGCGGTCCCGCCCGCCGTCGCAGCCTACATCCGCTCGGTCGGCCTCTATCAACGCTCGCGATGAACAAGAACGACCTCCGGCAGGCGCTCGAGCTGGCTGTCCGCGCGGTGCAGGACAAGAAGGCCGCCGACATTGTCTTGCTCGACCTGCGAACCGCAGCTTCCTTTACCGACTACTTCCTGCTCTGTTCGGGCGCCTCCCGTCGCCAGGTGCAGGCGATTGCGGATGCGCTGGAAGAGCAGCTCGGGCGGATCGGTGTGCCCCCGCTGCACGTGGAAGGGTATGAATCGGCTGAGTGGGTGCTGCTCGACTACCTCGACTTCGTCGTCCATATCTTCAGCGAACGCGCCCGCGCCTACTACGATCTGGAGCGGCTCTGGCGCAGCGCGCAGCGCCTGCCGATTCCTGCCGACGAGGAACCGCGGCGAGCCCAGCGCTCCTGATCACTTCGCTCCGTCCTGCGGGAGGGCACGGCTTTAGCCGTGCCGAAAAAGCTTCAAAAACACCAGGCTTTAGCCACTGAGGTCGCGTGGCTGCCTCGTCTTCGACCGTTGGGCACAGTCATGCAATGCGCTCCAGAGGCGTTCGGGACAATGCTGATGAAAAATCAGTGTGAATCTGTGTGCATCCGTGGTTTCATTCGGCTGTGAAGATTCGGCTGGTCTTTCTCGGCAAGACCCGCGACCCGCGCCTGCGCGCGCTCATCGAGGAGTACCGGAAGCGCATCCGCCGCTTCACGCCGATTGAAATCCTCGAGCCGCGCGCGGCTGAACCGGAGCGGCTGGCACAAGATGGCCTGCTCGTCCTGCTCGATCCCGCAGGCAAGGAGCTGGCTTCGGAGGAGTTGGCGCGCTGGCTCAATCGCCAGCAGGCCTCCGGCCAGCGCACGTTGACGTTCGTGCTGGGTGAGGCGGAAGGGTTCTCGCAACCGGCGCGGCGGTCGGCCCACCTGTTGCTTTCGCTCTCGAAGCTCACGTTCCCGCACGAGCTGGCACGCCTGGTGCTCGTCGAGCAACTCTACCGCGCCTTCGCGAGCTTGCACGGCCACCCCTACCCCAAGTAGCAGCGGGCTATTGGTTGATTGGTTCATCGGTCACTCAGGAGGTAGCTTGCAGGTTGCTGCTTCTCAAAGTAGAGTGGCTCGTCTTGGGCGGGGAGGGACAGAGAAGCCATTGTCCCCGGTGGCAGGAGCCACCGGGCTCGGTGCGAACGGGCTAGATGGGTCAAGAGAAGAAAAAGGGATTGATTATTGTGCACACGGGGCCGGGCAAAGGGAAGACCACGGCCGCGCTGGGACTGGCCTTCCGCGCCGTCGGCAGCGGGCTGCGCGTGCTGATGGTGCAGTTCATCAAAGGCTCGTGGCACTATGGGGAGCTCGATGCCGCGAAGATGCTGGGCGCGGACAAGTTCGTCATCCGGCCGATGGGGCGCGGCTTCGTCAAGCTGGGCGGGGAACTGGATCCGGCCGACAAGAAAGCGGCCGAGGAGGCCTGGACATTTGCCCGCGAGAAGATTTTCTCCGGCGAGTACGATATGATTATCCTGGACGAAATCAACTACGCCATCAGCTACGGGCTGCTGGGTGTCGCGCCCGTGGTGGAAGCCCTCGAGCAGAAGCCGGACAGCTTGCACGTGGTGCTGACGGGGCGGAACGCCGCGCCGGAAATTGTCGAGATGGCCGACCTGGTGACGGAGATGCGCGAGATCAAGCATCCCTACCAGAAAGGGTTTGATGCCCAGCGCGGCATCGAATACTGAAGGACGGTTGATTGGTTTATTGGTTGATTGGTTGATCAGGGGAAAGCAGATGCGCGCTGGCGACTCACTGAGCCGATCAACCGATAAACCGATTAACCAATAAACCACAATGGCTTGGTTCCGCCGCGAAAAGAAGCCGCTGGAGACGCCGCCGCCCGAGGCGCGTCCGGTGAAGACCGAAGGGCTGTGGGTCAAGTGCGAGGGCTGCGCGCAGATTATCTGGAAGAAGGACCTGGAAGCCAACCTGAACGTCTGCCCGCGCTGCCAGTACCACTACCGCATCAGCGCCGTGCAACGCCTGGAGTTGCTCTTCGACGAGGGGCGCTGGACGGAGCACGATGCGAATCTGGCCTCGAATGACCCGCTGCGGTTCGTGGACACCAAGCCCTACAAGGAGCGCCTGGGAAGCGCGCGCGACGCCACCGGATTGAAGGACGCCATCATCTTTGCCGAGGGCACGCTCGCCGGACGGTCGGTGCAGATCGGGGCGATGGAATTCGGCTTTATCGGCGGCTCGATGGGGGCGGTGGTGGGGGAGAAAGTGACGCGGGCGATTGAGCGCTCGCGGGAACGCCACCTGCCGCTCATTATCGTCTCCTGCTCGGGCGGGGCGCGGATGATGGAGGGCGTAATCAGTCTGATGCAGATGGCGAAGATTTCGGCGGCGCTGGCGCGGCTGGACGACGCGCGCGTCCCCTACCTCAGCGTCCTCACCGACCCCACCACGGGCGGCGTCACCGCCTGCTACGCGATGCTCGGCGACCTGAACATCGCCGAACCGGGCGCTCTTATCGGCTTTGCCGGCCCGCGCGTCATCGAGCAGACCATTCGCCAGAAGCTGCCCGAAGGGTTCCAGCGCGCCGAGTTCTTGCTCGAGCACGGCTTTCTCGATGCGGTGGTGCACCGCAAGGATTTGAAGAACTATCTCGCGCAGGCGCTGGAATTCTGCGCCCCGCCCCCACCCCCGGAGCCGACCCGGCCGCGGCTGGAGCCGCCACCCACCGCCTCCATCCTCCCCTGACGGCATCGCTCATGTCCTTGACTTACCAGGAAGCGGTCCAACGGCTCGCGTGGCTCGGGCACGAAGGCCGTGCGCTGAAGTGGGACCTGAAGAACATGCGCGCGGTGCTGGCCGCGCTGGGGAATCCCGAACAGGCCTGGCGGAGTGTCCATATCGCCGGGACGAACGGCAAAGGTTCGGTGGCGGCCCTGCTCGACTCCATCCTGCGCGCGGCGGACTACCGCACAGGCCTTTACACGTCGCCACACTTGGTGCGCATCAACGAGCGCATCCGCGTCGAAGGGGCGGAGATCAGCGACCGCGAGTTCGCCGCGGCCTTCACCGCCGTGGAAGGCATCGTCGAGGCTTTGCTCGCCCGCGGCGACCTGCGCGACCATCCCAGCTTCTTTGAAACGCTCACCGCCATGGCCCTCTGGCACTTCCGCGAAGCGGGCGTGGAGGTTGCCGTGCTGGAAGTGGGCATGGGCGGGCGGCTCGATGCCACCAACGTCATCACCCCGCTTGTCTCCGTTATCACGCAGGTCGAGTTCGACCATGAACGCTACCTCGGCTCTTCGCTCGAGCAGATTGCAGGAGAGAAAGCGGGTATCTTGAAGCCAGGTGTGCCGGCGGTGATTGCGGCTGGGCATCCGGCAGCCCTGCGGGTCATCCGCGAGCGGGCCACGGCAGTGGGCGCGCCCCTGGTGGAGCTGGATGCCGACTATCGCGTGGAATCGCTCCGCCACAACGGCGATGGCTACTACGAAGCTGAGCTAATGGCTGCGGACGGTTTCCAGCTGCGGCTGGCCCCGGCGTTGCGCGGAGCGGTGCAGGTGCGGAATGCGGCCACGGCGGCAGTGGCAGCCCAGCAACTGGTTCGAGCAGGGCTTCCCCTGCCGGCGGAGGCTGTTGCCCGCGGAATGGCAGAAGTGAACTGGCCGGGGAGACTGGAACGGGCAGGCGAGTCGCCTGACATTTATCTCGACGGGGCACACAACCCGGCGGCAGCGCGCGAGCTGCTGCGCTTCTGGGAGGAGGGGTGTCGCGGGCGCGCCCTCCACCTCGTCTTCGGCGCGATGCGGGACAAAGCCATTGCCGAGATGGCTGACCTGCTCTTTCATCAGCCCGCCTCCGTCATCGTCACGCAAGCCGACTCGCCGCGGGCGGCCAGCGCCGAGGCACTGGCAGCCCTTGCGCGCACCCTGAATGCGAATGTGTTCGTGGAACCTGACCCGGTGCGGGCGTTGACTCGTGCGCGCGCCCTGGCTGCGCCCCAAGACGTCATCTGTGTGGCCGGATCGTTCTATCTGGTCGGCGCGGTGAAGAAGGCGCTCCGTGCGCAGCCCGAGCGGGCGGAGAGTTTCCCGCTGGCAGCCTCCCGGCCCGGGGCGCCGGTCTAGCCATGGCGAGTTTGTGGCGGCGCGTAGCCGACCCCATCAGTTTCCTGCGCTCGCTGGTCTTTACGATTCCGCTCATCTACGTGCACACGATTCTGCTGGGATTCATCTCGTTCGTGCTGTCGCCCTTTGACCGCGGCGCGCGGCTGCAGCACGGTTGCGCGCGGCTCTGGGCGCGGATGATTCTCTGGACCAGCTTTGTCCGTCTGCGCGTGCGCGGCGCCGAGAACATCGATCCGGACCGCCCCTACGTCTACGTGTCCAACCACCAGAGCTACATTGACACCCCGATTGTGTTCGCGGCCTTGCCCGCGCGCTTCTGCATCATGGCCAAAGCCTCGGTCTTCCACATCCCGTTTCTGGGCTGGCACCTCCAGCGGACGGGAAACCTGCCCATCCCGCGCAACAGCCCGCTCACCTCAGCGCGGCGCCTGCTCGAAGCCACCTCCGCGATTCGCCAGGGGCGCTCGCTCTTCGTTTTCCCCGAGGGCGGGCGCAACCTCGAACCGGCCGTGGGTGAGTTTCGGCACGGAATTTTCATGGCGGCCATTCAGGCCGGCGTGCCGGTGGTGCCGATCACGATTCGCGGCTCGCGACCCGTGCTCGATTACCACTCGTGGACGATTCGCCCCGGCACGGTCGAAGTGATTATTGATGCACCGCTTGAGACCGCCGGGATGGACAAGAGCCAGGCGGAGGAGTTGCGCGACACAGTGCGGAGCCTCATCGCGGCGCGCTTTGGCTGATCCAGTCCCCGCTGGAAATGCAATGGTCAAATCGGGAAAATTGCTGTTTCGCTCGCGGAGGGCAGGGTGATCAGTCTTTCGAACCGGGTGGCCGTGGTCACGGGCGGGTCGCGGGGCATCGGGGCGGCGACGGTGAAGCTGTTGGCCGCGGCGGGAGCACATCTGGTGTTCAGCTACCGCCGGCAGCGCCGCGCGGCCGAGCAGGTGGCCCGCGCGGCGCGCCGCTACGGCGTAGAGGCGGTGCCTGTGCGCGCGGACTTGGTGCGGATGGCCGATGCGCAGCGGTTGATTCAAGCTGCTGTCGACCGCTTCCGCCGGCTGGACATCCTGGTGGCCAACGCGGGCATCTGGAACGTCGAAGACATCCCGATTGAGAAGTTGAGCGAGCGGGACTGGGATGAGATGATGGCGGTGAATCTGAAATCGGTGTACGGCGTCGTGCACTATGCGGTGCCGGTAATGAAAAGACAGTTTGCGCGTTTCGGGCGACCCGCGCGCATCATCGCCTTGTCTTCGACCGCCGGCCAGCGGGGCGAGGCGTTCCACGACCACTATGCGGCGACCAAGGGCGCCATCATCAGTTTCGTCAAGGGACTCTCCACGGAATTGGCGCCGCACAATATCCTGGTGAACTGCGTGGCGCCGGGCTGGGTGGATACGCAAATGTCGCGACCCGTGCTGCGCACGCCGGCGCAGCGGCGCTGGGTGTTGCGGCAGATACCGCTCGGGCGGGTGGCGACGGCGGAGGAGATTGCCGGGCCGATTCTGTTTCTCGCGTCCGACCTGGCCACATTCATGACGGGCGAGATCGTCAACGTGAACGGCGGCGCGGTACTGGTGGGGTAAGCGATGAGAATCGTGCTCGCCCTCTTGCTGCTGCTCGTGGCCATACCCGGGTTCGCCCAAGAGGCGAAGACACCACCGAACAAGGCGCAGGAACTGGTCGAGCAGGCCGTGGCCGCGCTGGGCGGCGAGGCGTACTTGAACGTCACGGGCTACATCCGCACGGGCAGGATCTACAGCTTCAGCCGCGGGGAGTTGGCGAGCCCAGGCACGGTGTTCACCGAATACGCCAAGTATCCCGACAAGTCGCGGGTCGAGTATTACAAGAATCGCAGCATCATCCAGGTCAATAACGGCGATGAAGGCTGGGAGCTGGATACCCAGGGAGTGCGCGAGCAGACGCCGGAATCGATTCGCGACTTCAAAGAGAGTGTGAAGCGCGATCTTGATTTTCTCCTCCGCGCTCGCCGCACCGAGCCCGGGATGCAGTTCTACTATCTGGGCTCACAGTTCTTGGACAACCGACGGGTGGAAGTGGTGGAGATGGTGGACGCGGAGAACGAAAGCTATGTGCTCTACCTGGACGCGGAGACGCACCTGCCGCTGCGGTTGCGCTATCGGGAGCAGGACGAGCTGACGCGGGAGATGGTGGAGGTAGTGGAGTATTACGGCATCTATATCGACTTTGGCGGCGTGCGCTCGCCGCGCCAGATTACGCGGGAACGGGCCCGACTGCGCGTGTTTGAAGCCACCGAGCTGAAAGTGGACTTCAAGAGCCCGATCGCCGACGAGTTGTTCACGCGCGCGTCGCTGGAAGCGCGCTGGCAGGAAATCGGCAAGAAACAGAAAAAGAAGAAAAAGAAGGAAGAGGAAGAGCCCTAGGGGTCGGTGGTTGCGAATGAGGGAAAACGCTCCCCTGGCTCTCGGGCGCAGGTGTCGCCGCCGCAGGTCCGTTGCGGTGCAGGCAGAATGCTATAATCCGCGCTGGGAGTAGGAAGAGTGAAGAAACCAGCTCAACGCCCGCACGGCACCACCGTGCTCTGCGTGCGGCGCGACGCCAAGGTCGTGTTTGCGGGCGACGGCCAGGTCAGCATCGGCGACACCATCTTCAAACAAGGGGCGAAGAAAATTCGCCGGCTCTACAACGACAAGGTGCTGGCGGGATTTGCGGGCGCGACCGCCGACGCGCTCTCCCTGTTTGCGCGCTTTGAGGCCAAATTGCAGGAGCATGCCGGCAACCTGCCGCGGGCGGCGGTGGAGCTGGCCAAGGAGTGGCGCACGGACCGCGCTCTGCGGCATCTGGACGCGTTGCTGCTGGTGGCCGACGCCAAGAGCACCTTCCTGCTCTCCGGCAACGGCGACATCATCGAACCCGACGACGGCCTGGCCGCCATCGGTTCGGGCGGCCCCTACGCGCTGGCGGCCGCGCGGGCCTTGACCAAGCACACGAAACTCTCCGCGCGCGAGGTTGCGCAGGAGGCGATGCAGGTCGCAGCCGGCATCTGCGTCTTCACCAACACCAACTTCGTCTTCGAGGAACTCTGAGCCGTGCTGAGCGCGGCAGGCGTTCAACCCGCGCGGCGCGGGCGGGGAGCGGGCCTGCTCCAGGTCGTGCTCGCCCTGGTGGTGGCTCTCGCGCTGGTCTGGCTGGCGCTGAAGATGTTCGAACGGCAGCGCTCGGTTCCCACTGGCCGCGGCGTGCCGCCGGCGCGGGCAGTCCTGGACAGCGTCGAGTTGCAGATCGGCGGGATTGAATCACCCACAGATGCGCTCACCGTCCAGGCGGCCTTGCAGCGAACTCCGGGGGTGGCGGGCGTGCAGGTTGACCCGTCGTCCGGCCGCGCGCGCATCACCTACGACCCCAACCGCACCCATCCTGACCAGCTCATCGCCGTCGTCCGCCAGGCCGGCTTTCAGGCCAGCCGGTAGGGTCGCAGCTCCCCAAGAAAGATTTGCTTGCAACCGTTGGCCGTTCCATGCATCCTATCCCTGAGGAGGGGATATGCCGAAGGCGTTGCCTGTCGTCAAGGACATCTATCTCGATGCCGAGGTCGAGCAGGAGCTGCAGAACCGTCTGAGCCGGATCGAGGGGCACGTGCGGGGGGTGAAGCGGATGTTGGCCGAGCATGCCTCCTGTGAAGACCTATTGCTGCAGCTCACCGCCATCCGCTCGGCCCTGAATCAGGTCGCCGCTCGGCTGCTCGAGAATCATATGGATACCTGCGTGGCCGACGCCGTACGAGCTGGTGGGGGCCAGAAGGCACTGGCTCACCTCAAAGGCGCCTTAGCTCAGGTATTGAAGAACCAATAAGCAGGAAAGGAAGAAACTCAATGAATGAGAAATCTGTTGTTGTCGCCTCTGGTATTACCGCCTTTCTCGCTTCTCTCTGCTGCCTCGGACCGTTGCTGTTAGGAGGGATCGGCTTAGGGGTGGCGCTTTCGGCCGCGTTTGAATCACTGCGGCCCTACTTCCTGGGTCTAACCGCCGTGCTGCTGCCTCTGGGGTTCTATCTGGCCTACCGCAAGCCGAAGGCGGTCGCATGCGCCGACCAAAGCTGTGCGCCTGCGGCTAGCCGTAGGCAGAGGTTCGTCCGGCCTTTCCTCTGGATCGCAGCCTTGGCGGTGCTCGCCTTGGCACTTTTCCCCGTCTATGGCGCCCGGCTGGTGCCTTCAGTGAAGCACTCGGGTCAATCCCCTGCCCCGATGAAGGAGGCGAATTCAGCTCACCTGATCCTCAAGGTCAGCGGGATGAGTTGCGAAGCCTGCGCTGTCTCTGTGCGCACGGCTCTGCTGAAATTTTCCGGTGTGGCGGAAGCGCGTGTGGACGTCGGTGGTGCAGCTGCCTACGTGCGCTATGATCCAGACCAGGTCAAGCCCGAGCAACTCATCGCAGCCGTCAACCGCACTGGGTTCAAGGCCTCCCGTTGAGCCCAAGCGATGGAAGGATGACTCTGCCTCGCAGCGTGGAGACGGTGGAAGGCCGGGTGCTGGCGATGGCTCGTGCCTGGCTAACGGCGAACCAACCTGCTGAGATGTGTCCCGTCTCGGCCACGACTGGCCACAAGGTGAGGCAGGTCACGCTTGGCAATCATCTGCGACCGGAGCACTGGCGGTGGGCCTGGCAGGAAGAATTCTATTTCTGCTCGGCGCCCGACTGTCCAATCGTCTATTACAACAATGCGCAAGCGATCTATTTTACCCAGGAGGAAATCCGCACGCGCGTGGGCGTCAAAATCGGCCCGCCTCCTGTTCCTGTCTGCTATTGCATGAATGTGTGTGAGGCCCAAATCTTGGACGAAATTCAGGTCAAGCGCTGCTGTGACTCGCTCGAGGACATCAAGCAATATACCAAGGCCCGGACGGGCAAGCTTTGCCACGTCACCAACCCTGCCGGCAAATGCTGCGGCAAGCACCTGATGGCAGTGGTGGAGCGCGCGCTGGCGGCCGTGCACGATCCGGCCATGGCCCGACAGGCGCGCGAAGCCTGCTGCCAGATACCGGAAGAATAAAGGAGGGGCTTGCGATGGCCAAGACAGTCCGTGTCTATACGCAGCCGGGGTGACTCTTCTGCGGGCAGACGAAAGAGTTTCTTTCGCAGAAGAAGATTCCCTTCGAGGAGCGAGACATCTCCAAAGACCCGGCGGCGCTGGCAGAACTGGAGAAGCTTGGCTATATGACGACACCGGTGAGCGTCATTGACGGTGAGGTCGTGGTCGGCTTCGACATCGCGAAGTTGACTCGCCTGCTGGGCCAAGGCTAGGCCGGCAACGAAGCAAACGGCTGGAGTCGCCCTCGCGGATTTCTACCAGGGTCCGGGGTGCTATAATCGGCAGGGTTGTCTTCGGGCAACCAGATTTCTAGCGGACAGGAAAGATGGCGATTTACCTTCCCGGAAAAGTCGGCGAGCCGGCGCCGGAAACCGAAGCGCCCGCGGCAGGACTCGACGAACTGACGCCGCGGCAGATTGTCTCGGCGCTCGACAAGTACATCATCGGGCAGCAGCAGGCCAAGCGCGCCGTCGCCATCGCCCTGCGGAACCGGATTCGTCGGCAGAAACTCGAGCCGGAGATGGCCGAAGAAGTTCTGCCGAAGAATATTCTGATGATCGGGCCGACGGGGGTCGGAAAGACGGAGATTGCGCGGCGACTGGCACGGCTGGCGAACGCGCCCTTCCTGAAGGTGGAGGCTTCGAAATACACCGAGGTGGGCTACGTGGGCCGCGACGTCGAGTCCATGATCCGCGACCTGGTGGACGTCGCCATCGAGATGGTGCGGGAGGAAAAGCTGGAAGAAGTGGCCGAGCGCGCCGAGATGAACGCGGAAGAGAGGATGCTTGACCTGCTCCTGCCGCCACCCACCGCCACGGGCCCCGAAGACACACGGCAGCGGGAGAGCTTCCAGCAGACGCGGGAGAAAATCCGCGCCCAACTCCGCGAAGGGCGTTTGGACGAGAAGTACGTTGAGTTGGAGGTGCGGGAGCGGAGCTTTCCGGCGTTTGAGATCGTCTCCTCGAGCGGCGTGGAAGAGATGGACGTGAACATCAAGGACGTGCTGCCGGGTTTGTTCGGCCAGATGAAGAAGAAGCGGCGGATGAAGGTCTCGGAAGCCTGGGAGTACCTAGTGGAGGAGGAAGAGAACCGACTGATTGACATGGAGCAGGTGACGCGGACAGCCGTCGGCCGGGTGGAGCAATCGGGCATCATCTTCATTGACGAGATCGACAAGATTGCGGGCCGCGAATCGGGCCACGGGCCGGACGTGAGCCGCGAAGGCGTGCAGCGGGACATCCTGCCGATCGTGGAAGGCACGACCGTGAACACGCGTCACGGGATGGTGCGGACCGACCACATCCTGTTCATCGCCGCCGGGGCGTTCCACGTCACCAAGCCCTCCGACCTGATTCCCGAGTTGCAGGGGCGGTTTCCTATTCGGGTGGAGCTGCATTCGCTGACCGCGGAGGATTTTGTGCGCATTCTCCGGGAGCCGAAGAATGCGCTCATCCGGCAATACACGGCGCTGCTCGACACCGAAGGCATCCACCTGACCTTCACCGATGACGCCGCCGAAGAGATTGCGCGCTATGCGGCGCGCGTGAATGAAGGGATGGAAAACATCGGGGCGCGAAGGCTCTTCACCATCATGGAGAAGCTGCTCGATGAGATTTCCTTTGAGGCGCCAGACCTGAGGAAGAAACAGGTGAAGATTGACGCCGCCTACGTGCACAAGATGTTGGCCGACATCGTCAAGGACCAAGATCTGAGCCGCTACATCCTCTAGTGCCGTTCCAGCATTTCAGTCCCTTGTCTGTTTTCCTTTTTTTTCTTTCTCTCGTCTCTCTTGCCTGCGGGGTGGTGAGGCCGCCGGTACCGCCGACTCCGAAGATTCCAGTCCCGCCGCAGGACCTCGTGGCGGAGCAACACGGCGAGCAGGTGGTGCTCCGCTGGACGCTGCCGGCGCTCCATACGGATGGGACGCGCGTCACGGGTAGCCAGCAGATTGAAATTCACCGTTGGTTTGCGGGAAGCTCGGAGAACCTGAGCGAGCGATTTGGCGTCGAGGCTCAACTCATCTACGTCATTCCTGCGGACGTGGCGAGCCGATTTGAGCGCGAAGGGAAGATCGAGTTTGCCGATCCGCTTGGACCGCGGCGGCTGGCCGAGCAGGCGGGCCGCTACGCGGTCTATGGCATTAAAGTGCTGAACCGGAAGGACGAGGCAGCCGCGTTCTCGAATCTCGTCGCCGTGCGGGTCTATCCCGTGCCCACCGCCGTTGCAAAGATTGAGACAGAGGTCAGCGAACGTGCCATCCGCCTGCGCTGGACACCTCCGAGCGAGACGACAAGCCGGACGCCGGTCCCCGCGATTGCCGGCTATCGCGTCTATCGGGGGCCGGAACAGGCGGAGAAGCTGCAACCGGTAACGACAGTCTCGACGACTGACTATACAGATACGAATTTTCGATTTGGAGAAACCATCTACTACCGGGTGCGGGCGGTGGCGCAGTACGGGGAGGAGCAGGTGGAAGGGGTGGACTCGGCCATCGTCAGCGTGACGCCGCAGGATGTGTTCGCGCCGCCGACACCGGAGAATCTGACGGCTATTGCGAGCCGCGGGCGGGTGGATTTGACCTGGGACGCCAGCCCAGCCGCTGACCTGGCCGGCTACGTTGTCTATCGCGCCGAGCAACCGGAGGATGGGTATCGGCGCC
Source organism: Acidobacteriota bacterium (assembly GCA_037442885.1). Lineage (GTDB taxonomy): Bacteria > Acidobacteriota > Terriglobia > Acidiferrales > 2-02-FULL-67-57 > JACQTG01. Next base: position 23,237 of record JBBIPK010000006.1, read on the forward strand.
TGAATCCCGAGGCAGTTGTCGTGCAGAGTTTCGGAGACACCGGGGTGGCAGCCGGGAAGACTTACTATTACGCGGTCACCGCAGTGGATCGCAGGGGGAACGAGAGCGCGCGCTCGCAATCTGCGGTCGTGACCGTGCCGGCGGAGTAGTTATGGGAAAGTACTGCCGCTTTGAGGTGGAGGGCGTAACACGCTACGGCGAAGTACGGGGCGAGGATGTGAGTGCACTGAGCGCGGCCCCCTGGGCAGGTGGCGAACCGATGAGCCAGCGGTATCCGCTCAGCCAGGTGCGGCTGCAGGCACCGTGCGAGCCGTCGAAGATTGTTTGTCTGGGGCGGAACTATCGCGAGCACGCAGCGGAATTGGGACATAAGGTGCCACGCGAGCCACTGATTTTCCTGAAGGCACCCTCGGCGATCATCGGACCGGAGGAGGCAATCGTCTATCCGCCGCAGTCGCAGCGGGTGGATTACGAAGGCGAGCTGGCGGCGGTGATCGGCCGCCGCTGTCACCGGCTCAACGCCGCGGACAATCCGCTGGACTACGTTTTCGGCTTCACCTGCCTGAATGACGTGACGGCGCGGGACTTGCAACAGGCCGACGTGCAGTTCACGCGCGCGAAGAGCTTCGACACCTTCTGTCCGCTCGGGCCGGTGATCGCTACCGGGCTTGATCCAGGCAAGCTCGTAGTCGAGACCTATGTGAACGGGGAGCGGCGGCAGCGGGCGAGCGTGCGGGAGATGATTTTTCCGCTCGATGCTATAATACGCTTCATTGCTTCCGTGATGACGCTCGAGCCGGGCGACGTGATTGCAACGGGCACACCGGCAGGCGTGGGACCCCTGCAGGTGGGCGACGTCGTAGAAGTGAGCGTCGAGGGCATCGGGCGGTTGCGCAACCACGTGGTAGCGGCGACAACGTAACGGGGAGGAGGGAGTGATGAAGTTTTTCCTCGACACCGGCAATGCAGCGGAGGTGCGGCAAGCGGCGAGCCTGGGTGTGCTCGACGGCGTCACCACCAATCCCACGCTGCTCGCGAAAGAGGGCAAGCCCTTCCGCGAAGCGCTGCTCGAGATGTGCCAGCTGGTGGACATCGTGAACGGCGAGGTGGTGGCGACGGATGCCGAGGGGATGATCGCCGAGGGGCGCGAGCTGGCGTCGCTCCACCCGAACATCGTGGTCAAGATTCCGATGACGCCCGAAGGGTTCAAAGCCATCCGGGTGCTGCGGCGCGAAGGGATTCGGATCAACGTGACGCTGGTGTTCAGCCCGGCGCAGGCGTTGCTGGTGGCGAAAGCCGGCGCGTATTTCGTCAGTCCGTTCCTGGGGCGGCTGGATGACATCGGCAGCGACGGGATGCGGGTGCTGCGCGACATCATCGACGTATATCGTCCCTACAAGTTCGAGACGCAGGTGCTGGCTGCCAGCCTGCGGCACCCGATGCACGTGGTGGAGGCGGCCAAGCTCGGCGCTGACATCGCCACCATGCCCTATAAAGTCTTCGAGCAGCTCTTCAAGCATCCGCTGACCGACCGCGGACTGGACGCCTTCCTTAAGGATTGGGAGAAGGCGCGCGCGGTGCTGGGCGACATCCTCCCGGCGGAAGTCAAGACAGGCAGGAAGTGAACGAGCCCATCCGGCTGTTGATTATCGGTCTGATTCTGACGGCCGCTGTGCTTCTTGGCCTGTGGTTGTATCTCTGGTGGCGGGGGCGGCGGAAGGATCCGGCGGAAGTGGAGCGGCGCCGGCGTTTGCACATCAATCGCATCGGACGGATTGCGAACGGGCGCGTGACGGAGCTGCTGGATGCGCAGAACGGGGCGACGGACGGGCCGCCGCGGCTGATCGTCTATCGCTACGAGGTGCGCGGCGTGGATTATCAGGCGGCGCAGGACATCGGCTTCCTGGGCGCAGACGCGGCGCGGCTGGACTTGCGCAAGGTGGCCTCCGGACACCCGGTGAGTGTGAAGTATGATCCCAAGAACCCACCCAATTCGATTATCCTGTGTGAGGTCTGGAACGGGCTGGCGTAGGAAGCTGTACCTCGTACTCTGTACCCTGTACCTTGTGACCCAGACATGAGCGCGAGTAAGAAGCAAATACAGGAACAGACGGAGAAGCGGCTGGAGGAACTGCGCAGGCGGGAGCAAGCCGCCGAGGCTGGGGGCGGCGCGGAGCGCCTCGCGCGGCAGCACGAGGCCGGGAAGCTGTCGGCACGTGAGCGAGTCGAGCTGCTGCTCGACCCGGGAACGTTTGAGGAGCTGGACAAGCTCGTCGTTCACCGCTGCGAGGACTTCGAGATGGACAAGCAGCGGATTGCGGGCGACGCCATTGTTTCCGGCTACGGGCGCGTGGACGGGCGGGTGGTGTATGTGTTTGCGCAGGACTTTACGGTTTTCGGCGGCTCGCTGAGCGAGGCGAATGCGGAAAAAATCTGCAAGGTGATGGATCTGGCGATGCGGCAAGGCGCGCCGATTGTCGGGCTGAACGATTCCGGCGGCGCGCGCATCCAGGAAGGGGTGATGTCGCTCAAGGGCTACGCCGACGTGTTCCTGCGGAACACGCTGGCGAGCGGAGTGATTCCGCAGATTTCAGCGGTGATGGGGCCGTGCGCGGGCGGCGCGGTTTATTCGCCAGCCATCACCGACTTCATCTTTATGACCAAGGACACGAGCTACATGTTCGTGACCGGACCGGACGTCATCAAGACGGTGACGCACGAAGAGGTGACGAAGGAGGAGCTGGGCGGGCCGGTGACGCACAACGCCACGAGCGGCGTGGCGCATTTCATTGCCGCGAACGACGCCGAGTGCCTGGCGATGATTCGCGAACTGCTCTCATTTCTCCCTTCGAACAACATGGATGACCCACCGCGGCACGCGACCGTTGACCCGGAGGACCGCGCGGAGGAGCGGCTGAACAGCATCGTGCCGGCTGACCCGATGCAGCCCTACGACATCAAGGAAGTCATCCGGCTGGTGGTGGACGAGGGCTACTTCTTCGAGGTGCAGGAGTATTTTGCCAAGAACATTGTGGTGGGGTTCGCGCGACTGGCGGGGCAGCCGGTGGGGATCGTAGCGAATCAACCGGCGGTGCTGGCGGGCGTGCTCGACATCAACGCCTCGGACAAGGCGGGGCGGTTTGTGCGCTTCTGCGACTGCTTCAACATTCCCCTGATTACCTTCGAGGACGTGCCGGGGTTCCTGCCGGGGACACAGCAAGAGTTCGGCGGGATTATCCGGCATGGGGCCAAGCTCCTTTATGCGTTCGCCGAGGCGACGGTGCCGAAGGTCACGGTGATCACCCGCAAGGCCTACGGCGGCGCCTACTGCGTCATGGCGTCGAAGCACATCCGCACCGACATCAACTACGCCTGGCCGACGGCCGAGATTGCGGTGATGGGGCCGGAGGGCGCCGTGAACATCGTCTATCGGCGGGAATTGGCCGCCGCCAAAGACGCCGAGCGCGAGCGGGCGCAGCGCGTGGAGGAATTCCGCGAGCGCTTCGCCAATCCCTGGATTGCCGCCGAGCGCGGCTGGATTGACGCGGTGATTGAGCCGAAGTTCACCCGGCCGAAGCTGATTGCCGCCCTGCGCATGCTCGAAAACAAGCGCGATACCAATCCGCCTAAGAAGCACGGCAACATCCCCCTGTAAAGAAGCAACCGGCGATCAGCGGCCCGCGACCAGGGAAAGACGGACGAAACTAGTTTGCTCGCATAGCCTGGTTTCTCGAAACGAGTTACGACGGGTCGGGGTGTATCCCCCGCTGCTGCGGCGCGGGTGTGCTAGAATCGGCGGGCCTTCGAGCCTGCGGTGCAGGTCAATGTTCAAAAAAATTCTGATTGCCAATCGCGGGGAAATCGCCGTCCGCATCATTCGTGCCTGTCGCGAGATGGGGATCAAGGCGGTGGCGGTGTTTTCCGATGTAGATCGGGCATCGCTGCACGTGCGGCTGGCCGACGAGGCCTATCCGATCGGGCCCGCGCCTTCGACCGAAAGCTACCTGCGGATTGACAAGCTGATGGAGGCGGCGCGCCGTTCGGGAGCGGCTGCGCTGCATCCGGGCTACGGCTTTCTGGCCGAAAACCCGGCGCTGCCGCGGGCGTGTCGCCAGGCGGGCATCGCTTTCATCGGCCCGCCGGCGGAAGCGATGGAGATGCTGGGGAGCAAGACCGAGTCGCGGCGAGCCGCCGAGCGTGTGGGCGTACCGGTGGTGCCGGGGACGCGCCAGCGGCTTACGTCATTGGAGGAAGCCGCGCGCGCGGCAGCGGAGTTCGGTTATCCGGTCATGTTCAAAGCGGTGGCCGGCGGCGGCGGCAAGGGGATGCGGCTGGTACGCGAGCCGCAGCAGTTGGCAGGCGCGTGGCGCGACGCGCAGTCGGAGGCCGAGAACGCCTTCGCCGACCCCTCGCTCTACATCGAGAAGTACCTGGAGCGGCCGCGGCACGTCGAGATTCAGATTCTCGCCGACGGGCACGGGAACGTCGTGCACCTGGGCGAGCGCGAGTGCAGCTTGCAGCGGCGGCATCAGAAGGTGGTGGAGGAGTCGCCCTCGCCGGTGATGCTGGAAGCGCCGGAGATGCGCGCGCGGATGGGCGAGGCAGCGGTGAAGATTGCGCGGGCCGGGGGCTACGTGAACGCCGGCACGATGGAATTTCTCGTTCATCGGGACAACCGCAGCCCGCTCGGCTGGAATTTCTATTTCCTGGAGGTGAATGCGCGCCTGCAGGTGGAGCATCCGGTGACGGAGCTGGTGACGGGGCTGGATCTGGTGAAGTGGCAGATCCGGATTGCCGCGGGCGAGCCGCTGAAGTTCCGGCAGCAAGACATCCAGTGGCGGGGCCACGCCATCGAGTGCCGGGTCTATGCGGAGGATCCGGAGAACAACTTCTTTCCCTCGCCGGGCAAAATCACGCGGCTGGAGCGACCGTTTGGGCCGGGCGTGCGGATTGATGCCTACGTATACGAGGGCTGGGACGTGCCGCTCGATTACGATCCGCTGCTCGCGAAGCTCGTCTGCTGGGGCGAGGATCGGACGGAAGCGGTGGCGCGGGTGCGCCGGGCGCTGGAGGAATATTGGGTGGGCGGCGTGCGCACGAACCTCTCGTTCTTCCGCCGGCTGGTGAACCAGCCGGAGTTTCTGGCCGGTGAACTGGACACGGAGTTGATTGACCGGATGCTGGCGGAACGAACGGCGCCAGCGGTGGGGGAAGACTTGCGCGAGATGGCCGCGGTGACGGCGGCGCTGGCGGAGTGTGCGGAAACTGCTCGGAACGGCACCGCGTCGGCCGCGAGAGCGCCGCTGAGCCGCTGGAAACTCGCCGGGCGCGAGCGGCTGCTCAATCGCTCGCCTCATCGAAAAAGCAGCTGATGCAGTTCGAAGTGACCATTGCCGGCCGCACGGAGCGCGTGGAGGTGCGGCGCGGGCCGGACGGTTGGGAGTGCCGGGTGAACGGCGAACTGCTACCCGCTGACATCGCGGAAGTGCGGCCCGGCGTTTTCTCCGTCCTGTTGGAGGGTTGCGCCTTCGAGATGCAGGTCGAGCGGGACAACGAGCACTATCGGATTCAGAGCCGCGGAGTGGAGCTGGTAGCGACGGTGGCGGATCCGCGGCGCTGGCGGCGCCGCGGGGCGGGACTGGTGGCGGCCGGCCGGCAAGAGGTGCAGGCGCCGATGCCAGGCAAGGTGATCGCGGTGCTGGTGGCCGCAGGACAACGGGTGAAGGCCGACCAGGGACTCGTGGTGGTGGAAGCGATGAAGATGCAGAACGAGATTCCGGCGCCGAAGGAAGGCGTGGTGGAGCAGGTTCTGGTTTCCGCCGGCGACACGGTGGAGCACGGACAGACGCTGGTGGTGGTGAGTTAGCGGAGGTGGACGATGGAGGCAACCAACACGCAGGCGGTAGGGGTCGAGGAGTTCGTGCGCGGGCTTGAAGAAATTCCCGCGGCGCGCTTTACGCCCGAAGCGGTTTACGACTACATCCGCGCGCACCCGATTGCGCCGGCCTCGCTCGCTCCCTATCTCTATTTCAGCCCGCACAACTACACGCGTAATTTGATTCACAAGAACGACCGCTTCGAGGTCATCGCCATTTGCTGGGAAGTCGGGCAGGTGAGCCGCATCCACAACCACCGCGACCAACACTGCTGGATGCTGGTACCCATCGGCAAACTGGAAAATCAAAATTACCGCGTCTGCGACCGCAATCCGCAGCAGCACACCTGCCGGCTCGAAGAAAGCACGACGGTGCTGATTTCACCGACAACACCCCTGGCGGTGGACCAGGACGAACCCGTGCACCAGGTGCGGAACCGCAAGGAATACGCCGCCCGCGCCGTCAGCATCCACATCTACTCGCGGCCGTTCAACACCTGCGAGGTGTACTCGCTGGAACACGGGAAGTACTACGACGTGGAGCTCAACTATACGAGCGAGTACGGCAAGCTCTGCGCCGGGGAAAAAGCTACGCGGGCTGAGCTCTGAGCGCGGCTAGGGGAGGGCGCGGCCCGATTCCAGGATCTGGCGCGCGAGGTGGTTGACGACACGGGCCTGGTTGCGCACCGCCTCAATGTAGGCAGCTTCCAGCAGCGATTGCTTTTGCTTGCGCAGGTGCTCGCGGATGGAGCGCTCGACTTCCGGTTCCGAGAGATCGCGTTGGCCGGCGGGCTGGCGGTCGAGCAGCTTGACGACCTGGTAGCCGTCGCGGCTGCGCACGACGGCCGAGACGCCGCCGACTTCCAGTTGTTTGACCACGGTGCGAAGCGCGGGATCGCTCTGCTCCAGCGCCGATTCGGGAAAGAATCCCAGGTCGCCGCCGCCGAGCGCCGTGTTGGGGTCTTCGGAAAAATTCCGCGCCAACTCGGCAAAATCCTCGCCAGCCCGCAGACGCTTGAAGATTTGCTCGATTTTCTGCCGCGCCTGGTTCTCGCCGGCCGCGTCGCTGCTCTGCAGATTGCGCACCTGTGAGTCCGTGCGGGGCGTCACCAGGATGTGGGCGACGTGGTAGAGGGTTTCCGGATGGCGAAACTGGTCGCGATGGGAGTCGAAATAGGCGGCTACTTCTTCGGCGGTGACTTCGACTTGGGCCGCCAGTTCCTTTTCGAGCAAGTTGCGGATGCTGAGTTCCCGGCGCAGCTCCTCGCGCAGCTCGGGCAGCGTCAGTCCTTGCATCTCCAGTTGGCGCTGGAACTCGGGCGCGGTGTAGGAGGTGTGAAGTTCCCGCAGGGCGGCTTCCACCTCGGCATCGCCGGCGAGCGCGCCCCGCTGCGCCGCCTTCTGGAGGAGGATTTCCTGCTGGATCAGCTCGCCGAGCAGGCGCAGGCGCTGGCTGATGGCTTCCGCCTCGCTCAGCGGCGTCGGCAAGCCCGCGGTTTGACGGCGGAATTGGCGTTCCACATCGGCACGGAAAACCGGCTTGCCGTTGACGAGCGCCCAGACTTCACCGTCGCGGCTCTGCCGAGAGTTGCAGCTCGACAGCACCAGCAGGCAGAGGCCGAGGAGGAGCGGGAGCCAAAGCCGCCGCGCGAGCGCGCGACGAGTTGCGCGCACGGGAGGATCTGCTATACTGGTGCTTGTTAGAGCGTTTTTCATTTCATCCTGCGAGTCCCGACGATGGCACAACGCTGCGAGCTGTGCGGAAAGGCACCGCGATTCGGCAATCGAATTTCCCACGCCCACAATGTCACGAGCCGCCGGTGGAATGTTAACCTGCGGCGGGTGCGGGTGCAAATCGGAGGCGTGCGGAAGCGGATGCGGGTGTGCACGGATTGCATCCGCAGCGGGCGCACGCGCCAACTCGCCTAGTCGTTCCCTAGCCCAACCACGCCAGCGCATCAATCTCGACGCGCGCATCGCGCGGGAGGCGTGTGCACTCGACGGTGGAGCGCGCCGGCGGCTCCTCGGGGAAAAACCGAGCATAGACTTCGTTCATTCTGGGAAAATCGCTGATGTCGGTCAGGAAGACTGTGGTCTTCACTACCTGTCGCAAGCTGGCGCCGGCGGCCTGCAGGATTGCCTCCAGGTTCTTGAGCACGCGCTCGGTCTGGGCGGCAACATCGCCGCTGACCAGGGTCGACGTCACGGGGTCGAGAGCGATCTGGCCGGACAGGAAGAGAAAGCCGCCCGCCAAGACAGCCTGCGCATAGGGACCGATCGGCTGGGGCGCATCCGGCGTGAGGAAGGTGTGTTTCATTGGCCTCTCCTTGCGGGAACGGTGAGCGCGCGACCTAGTCTACTCTGGCCGCGCCTGGAACAGAAGCGTTTGGGGGGCAACGTTCTTGGCGGTGATTTCGTATTCGGCGAACTCCAAGCCTGTTCGCACCCGTTTCAACTGGCTGGTGGCTTCGACGTGCCAGGTTCGCGGCAAGCGCACGCCGAGGCGAATACGCCGGAATCGCTCGAGCGCGGCCTCCTTGGGGAACGGATACCAGCCCGAGGATTCCAGGCGAGCTTCGTGCTGGTTGAGCCGGACCGCAGTCGAGTCCACCTCGTCCAGGGAAAGCTGGAACCGGATGACCACGGTGCGGCGGGCGAGCGGCGGCAGCGGCCGGGCAAAGGTCAGCCGGAGGAGAAGCGTTTCGGATTCCATCTTTGCCGACCACGCGAGCAGCCCGGTTTCATCCCACACGTCCTCCACGCGGGCGCGGTCAGCGAAGGGCGGTGAGAGGAAGAGATCGAGTGTGTCAATGGGGAGAACGCGGCGAGAATCGAGCTCGAGGTTGGCTTTGCCCGCCAGGGTGCGCGTGGCCGGGTCGAGACGCACGTCGAGCTCCACCGTCCGCACCGAGACGATGCGAGACACGGGTGTTGCCTGGAGCAGGAGCGCGAGGAGGAGGACACCAGCCGACACGGCTCAGAGCCGGGGCAGACGAACGACGCTGGAGACGCCGCGGACTTTTTTCAGGCCGGCCACAATCCGTTCCAGCTGTTCGACACCGGTCACGTCGCAGGTCAGCTCGATGCGAGCCGGCTCGCCGGGTTCGCTGCGAGCTTCCGTGCGGCGGATGTTGGATTGGTTGTCGGCGATGACGGTGGTCATTTCCTTCAGCAAGCCGGGCCGGTCGGCGGCCTGGATGGCCAAGCGCACGGAATAGCTCTCGGTGGTTTCCGGCGCCCACTCGATTTCGATGCGCCGCTCGACTTCGTAGAGCAGGTTCTGCACGTTGGGGCAGGCCTGGGCGTGGACAGCGACGCCGCGGCCACGGGTGATGTAGCCGATGATGGGCTCTCCGCGGACGGGGTTGCAGCAGCGGGCGCGGTAGATGAGGAGGTCGTGGTCGCGCAGGGCCATGGCGTCCCCGCGCAGACGGAAGACGCGGCTCACCGTGCGGCCCAGCGCCCGCCAGGCGGTGGCGACGCGCCGCTCCTCGGCCACGCGCTCGGGAAGAAGCTTCGCCAGCACCTGGCGCGGGGCAAACTTGCCGAAGCCGATGCGGGCGTAGAGCTGCTCCACGGTCGGACACGCCATCTCCTGGGCCGCGCGCAGCCACACGTCCTCGGGAATCTTCTTCAAGTTCACACCCGCGCGGCGTGCCTCCTTTTCCAGCAAGCGGCGACCGAGTTCGGTGGCCTGCTCGCGTTCGTGGACGTTGATCCAGTGCTTGATCTTGTTGCGGGCACGGGAGGTGCGGACAAAGCTGAGCCAATCGCGGCTGGGCCTGTGAGCGGTCTGGGTGAGGATTTCGACGATGTCGCCGTTCTTCAGATGCTGGCGGAGAGGGACGAGGCGACCGTTGACGCGCGCACCCACGCACTGGTGTCCCACTTCGGTGTGGATGGCGTAGGCGAAATCCACGGGCGTGGCGTCGCGCGGCAGGATGACCACTCTTCCCTTAGGCGTGAAGGTGTAGACCTCTTCGGGGTAGAGGTCGACTTTGAGGGTGGAGAGGAATTCGCTGGGATCTTCGACTTCGCGCGCCCACTCGATCAGGCTGCGCAGCCAGGCGATGCGCTGGGCGTCGGTGGGCGTGGCGTCGGCCGCGTCTTTGTACTTCCAGTGGGCGGCGATGCCCTGTTCCGCGAGTCGGTGCATCTCCTCGGTGCGGATCTGCACCTCGAAGGGCTGACCGTCGCAGAGGACAGAGGTATGGAGAGACTGATAGAGGTTGGGACTCGGCATGGCGATGTAGTCCTTGAAGCGGCCGGGAACGGGACGCCAGAGCTGGTGGACGACGCCGAGCGCGGCGTAACAGTTCTTGACGGAGTCGGTGATGACGCGCAAGGCCAGCAGGTCATAGATCTCATCGAGGCTCAGGTTCTGACGGATGAGCTTCTGATGGATGGAATAGAGCCGCTTGATGCGGCCTTCGACCTGGGCCGCAATGCGGTTCTTGTGCAGCTCGGCTTCGAGCAGGCTGCGCACGGTTCCGAGGAAGGTTTCGTTGAGCAGGCGCCGGCCTTCCAGTTCCTGCCGGAGCTGGCGGTAGCGGTCGGGTTCCAGCGCACGGAAGGCCAGGTCTTCCAATTCGCCGCGGATCTTGCCCATACCCAGGCGGTGGGCGATGGGGGCATAGATTTCCAAGGTTTCCCGGGCGATGCGTGCGCGGCTGTCGGGCGGGAGAAACTCGAGCGTGCGCATGTTGTGGAGGCGGTCAGCCAGCTTGATCACGACCACGCGGACGTCGTCAATCATGGCGAGCAGCATCTTGCGCAGGCTTTCGGCCTGCTGGGCTTCGCGGCTGGAGAAGTCGAGCGTCGAGAGTTTGGTGACGCCTTCGACCAGCCGGGCCACGTCCGGTCCAAACTCGGCTGCCACCGTGGCCAGGCTGGTGCCAGTGTCTTCCACGATGTCGTGCAGGAGGGCGGAGGCGAGCGCGGTCACATCCAGGCGCATCTCAGCCAGCAGGTGAGCCACGGCGAGCGGATGAGAGAGAAACGCCTCACCGGAAGCCCGCGTCTGGGCGGCGTGTTCGCGGGCGGAGAATTCGAAGGCCCGGCGCAAGAGCTCGACGTCATCCTGGGGCCGATACTGGCGCACCTTCTCCGCCAGCGCCGCAAAGGCGGCTGCGCTGGTGGCAGGAATGGCGGCAGGGTCGGTGACCGGCATGGCAGAAGGACAGCGCGCCCCGCCACGGGGCTGCTGCCACTCCATTCTAGCAGATGGAACGGGAGCGTTCCGCTCCGACCGGTCAGCCTGTGGGGGTGGGAGCCTCCGCTTTCTTGCGCAGGATTTGCTGCGCCCGTTCGGCCAACTCGTCGGCGCGCTGCAAGAACTGCTCGCGCTCGTTGGCGTCGGCGACCAAGTCAGCCTTCTCGCGGTACATCAGGTTCAGATAGGCCATGGCATCCGCATATTCCGGATTGAGCTGGAGTGCGCGCTCCAGCACTTCGACGCCTTCGTTCACCAACGCGTTGTTCTTCGCCGCCAACTCCTCGCGGGCGCGGCGCGGCAGCGGATCCTCCGGCTTGACGAGGCCCAGGCGATTCCTGAGCTCCATGCGGGGCTTGTAGGTCAGTGTCCAGTCAATCACCCCGATCGAGTAGTAGTGCTCGGCGTTATTGGGTTCCAGTTCAATGAGGCGGCGCCGATATTCTTTGGCCTTGTCCAAGGGGGGACGCATCGCCTCGACCTCGCGCTCGGCTCCGCCAATTCCGAAATAGAGGCTGGCGATGTAGGAGATGCTGGTGATGTTGTTGGGGTCGTACTTGAGGACATCCTCAAAGGCTTCAATGGCCGTCAGCCCGAGGCGTTTGTTGGCCTCGCTAGGCGAGCCGGGGACGAACTGGTTGGCGTAGGCGATGGCCAGGTAGACGCGGGCGTTGATGAGCTGGGGGTCGAGTTCGATGGCACGCTTGAAGTGCTCGATGGCCGCGTCGAACTGAGCCCCTTTGTAGGCGCGGACACCCTTGTTCAGCTCATCGCGCGCTCTCAGCTTCTGGCAACTGGTGAGGGAGAAAACAACGATCAGGACAGCGAGCAGGGCAGCGGTAGCACGCAGACGTGGCATCAGGTGGCTCCTCCGCGGTGGCGTCCCGGATGGCATGGGACGCCGGAGTCGGGCCGAGGAAGCTACTGGCCCGCCTCCACTTTGGCGGTCATCAGGCCGATCTTGTCGACCCCGGCGGCCTTGGCAATATCAATCGCCCGGGCGACCTCACCGAACTCCAACGTGTCATCACCCTTGACGAAGGCAATCTTTTCCGCGCGCGTCTTGAAGATCTCGCTCAGGCGCGGACCCAGCGTGTCCCAGGTAACCGCATCCTGGTTGATTTTGACCAGGGTGCCTGCCCCAGCGCGTTCCAGCACGATGACGATGGTGCGGGCCAGCACATCCTCCTGCGTCTGCGTACCCGGAGGCGGCGGCTGCGGCACCAGCGCGTCCAGTCCTTTCGGGATCAGCGGCGTGATCACCATGAAGATGATGATCAGCACCAGCAGAATGTCAATGAAGGGCACGACATTGGGGTCCGACATCGCTCCCTTGCCTGTTCCCACCTTCATTCCCATCGCCGTTCCTCCTCCGGCTCTCGCTCAGGGTGTGGGCGACTGGGTGCCCGGCTGCGTTGTTTCCAACGCCTCCGGCAGAGCCGGCCCTTTCTTTTCCGTCTTTTCCGTCAGCAGGCCGAGCTGGTCCACGCCGGCGGCGCGGACTTCGTCGACGACTTTGACTACCGTTCCATACATGGCCCGGGCATCGCTCTTGATATAGACGGTCTTATCGAGCCGGGCCTCGAGCATCTCCTTCACCTTCTTGGTGATGTCCTCGAGATTGATCTGCTGGCTGACGAGGAAGATGTTGCCGGTGCGGGTGACGGCCAGCACCACGGCGTCTTCCTTGTCCGCGTCGGGCATCTGCCGGGGATTGTCCGTGCGCGCCAGGTCGACGCTGACACCCTTCTGCAACATCGGCGTCACCACCATGAAGATGATGAGCAGCACGAGCATGATGTCGGCCATCGGCACCACGTTGGGCTCGGAGGTGACCTGCGGGGTCACGATCTTGAACATCGTCGCCTCCTACTTCTTGTTGCGGCGCATAATGAAGTAGTTGATCAGCTCCTTCGAGCTGTTATCCATCTCCACGTCGAAGGCCTCGATCTTGCCGCTGAAGTAGTTGTACATCCAGACGGCCGGCACGGCCACGAACAAGCCGATGGCGGTCGCCACCAGGGCTTCGGCGATGCCGCCCGCCACCGCGGTCAGACCCGTCGCCTTCTCGGCGTGAATGCCGCGGAAGGCGTTGATGATGCCGACCACGGTGCCGAAGAGGCCGACGAAGGGCGCGGTGGCTCCGATGGTGGCCAAGCCGCTCAAGCCGCGCTTGAGTTCGGCGTGGACGATGGCCATGGCGCGCTCCAGGGCGCGCTGGCTGGCCTCAATTTCCTGGCCGGGGATTTCGGAGGCGGTTTGAAACTCCTGCAAGCCGGTGGCGACCACTTTGGCGATATGGCTCTTTTTGTTGCGCTCGGCGATGCGGATGGCCTCATCCAGCTTGCCGTCCCGCAGGGCCCCCGAGACCGCTTGGACAAAGAGGCGCGATTGCAGGCGCGCCGCGCGATAGGTGAGCCCGCGGTCAATCATGACGCCGACCGACCAAGCCGACATCAAGAACAGAATGATGACCACAATGCGGGCGGGCCAACCCATGGCAGCCCACATACTGCGCAGGTCCCAGCCCACCACCGGTTGTTCCTGCAACCAGAACGCGATCATGTACAGAGTGGCAAGCATTCTCTCTCCTCCCCGTTTTGGACTCGAATCCCGAGTGTCGGACTTCCTTTCTCCCGTTCAGTTCAGACGGAATACAACGTCGATATAAGTTAGGACTTCCACCGGCTCGTTGTTGAGCAGGGTGGGCTCGTAGCGCCACTGCTGCACGGCGTCGAGCGCCGCTTGCACGAGCAAGGGGTGTCCCTGGATCACCGTCAGGTTCTGCACCGTCCCGTCCTTGCCGATGACCGCCTCGAGCTTGACCACGCCTTGAATGCGCGCTTGCTTGGCCAGGGGCGGGTAGAGGGGCAGGACGTGGCGAATCTTCTTCGCCTCCTGCACGCCGCTCGAGACGCGGATGCGCTTGGGCGGTTCGACGGGAGGCGGTGGAGCCGGAATGCTGCCAATGACGCCCCCGATGACACCGCCGAGCTGCCCGCTGGCGATGCCGCCCGGCACGCCACCCACCACACCCGGCATGCTGGGCATTTCCTCTTCCCGGATGATTTCGATGCGCTTAGGGATCTGGGAGGGAGCGCGCAGCTTGCCGGCTTCCATCAAGCTGACTTTCTTGATGACGCGCGGAGCTACTTTGGGGGCGGGCGGCGGGGGCGGAGGCGGCGGCGGGGGCGGCGCGGCCACCCAGCTGACAAAGGCTTGGGTCGGGAGGGCTTCCGTGTAGAGCAACGGAACCAAGATCATCACCCCGACGACCAGGATTTGGATGGCCATCGAAGCGAAGTACGCCCAGGGATTGCGACGGTGCTTCCGTGTGGAAGACACAATCATCTGGTCAAACATAGGCTAGCGCCCCTTTCGGCCGGCCGGCGTGGCCCCGGCCTTGGAATTCTCTGCGACGCTCACTGGTTGGCTCCCGGTTCTTGCCTTCTCCGCCCGGGCCGGGGCGGCTGACGGCCGCGTCCCCGGCTGCTTCCGCTCCATCCATCCTATCACAATCGGGCTGGCAATAAAGAGAGTCGAATAACTTCCTACGATGAACCCGACCACCAGGGTAAAGGCGAAGCCCCGGAGAACCTCGCCCCCGAACAAGAATAACGCGAGAACGGAGATAAATGTCAAGCCGGAGGTGAGGATGGTGCGGCTGAGGGTCTGGTTGATGCTGCGGTTGACCAGTTGCGGGAAGGGCTCGCGCCGCAGCAGGCGCACGTTCTCGCGGATGCGATCGAAGATGACGATCGTGTCGTTCACCGAGAAGCCCACCAGGGTCAACAGTGCCGCCACCACGTTCAAGCTGATCTCATAGTTGAAAAAGGAAAGGAAGCCCAGCGTCACGGCCACGTCGTGAAACACGGCAATCACCGCGGCACTCCCGTAGACCCAGTGGCGGAATCGCCAGCCGATGTAGAAGAGGATGCCGCCGAGCGCGTAGAGAGTTGCGGCCAAGGCTTGCAGGCGGAGCTGTCGGCCCACCCGCGGCCCCACAATCTCCACGTTGCGCACCACGAAGGGCGACAGGAAGGCGTTTTGTTCGAGGTAGGCGACGATAGCCGGGGGCACCGAGGGCAGGCTGCGCACCTCGTCCAGGCTGCGGAAGAGGCCGCCGCGCTGGGTGTCGCGGACATCGGTGAGGGCTTCGGCGATTTCGCGGTAGCGGGTGGCGGCCTGGGCGGGTTGCGAAGCCAGGCCGATGGGGTCTGCCGTCAAGAGGCGCTCGGCCAGGGTGTCGCGGCCGACTTGGTTGAGGTCGAGCTTGTCGGGCGGCGTGCCGAAGGTCGCGCGGAGAGTCTCCAAGATGGCAATCCGCCCGGTGTCGAGAGCTTCTTCTTCGGAGCCTTTCTGTTCCAGGCCGATGATGAGCTCGTTGTTTGCTTCCGGGCCGTAGCGCTGGATGGTGCTGGAGCCGAGGCCGCGCTGGCCCAGGGCGGCGCGCAGGCGATCCAGCTCGGGCGTCTGCGCGAACTTCACATAGACGAGCGTGCCACCGCGGAAATCGATGCCAAAGCGGGGGCCACCCTTGGCCACCATCGAGCCGATCCCCGCCAGGATGATGATGATGGAGAGAACGATGCAGTACCACTTCTTCCCCAGGAAGTCGTAGTTGGCGTCGCGAAAGAGTTCAATCATCCGACACTCAACCGCGTGGGCCGCGCCTGGCGGCTCAGGATCCACTCAAAAATGGCGCGCGAAACGTAGACGGCGGTGAACAGGTTGGCAAACAGCCCAATCGTCAGCGTGACCGCAAAGCCGCGCACCGGGCCGGTGCCAAACAGGAAGAGAAAGACAGCGGCGATGACGGTGGTGGCGTTGGTGTCGAAGATGGTGACGAAGGCGCGGTCGAAGCCGGTCTCCACCGCCGAGACGACGCTCTTGCCGGTGCGCAACTCTTCCCGGATGCGCTCGAAGACCAGGACGTTGGCGTCGACGGCCATGCCGATGGTCAAGGCCACGCCGGCGATGCCGGGCAGCGTGAGCGTGGCGCCGAAGTAGGCCAGCGCCGCGAGCAGGATGACCAGGTTCAGCACCAGGGCGAGGGTGGCATTGATGCCCGCGCCCCGGTAGTAAACAAGCATTGTCAGGATGACGACCACCAGGCCAGCCATCGAAGCCGTGAAGCCGGCGCGAATGGAGTCGGCGCCGAGCGACGGCCCCACGGTGCGCTCTTCGAGGTAGCGGATAGAAGCCGGCAGGGCGCCCGAGCGCAGCACCAGAGCGAGATCGGAAGCGGTTTGCAGCGTGAACTGGCCGGTGATGCGGCCGGAGTCGTCAATGCGGCTCTGGATGGTAGCCACCGAATAAATCTTGTTGTCGAGGACGACGGCCAGCGGGTTGCCGATGTTCTGCTCGGTGAAGGGGCCGAAGCGGGCGGCGCCGTCGCGGCCGAGGAAGAAGCTGACCTGATAAAAGCCGGGGCTTTCTGGGTCGACTTCAGCGCGCGCGCTGCGGAGGTCGCGGCCGGTGACGACGGAGCTGCGGCTGACGATGTAGAAGCCTTCGCGCGTGCGTTCGACCGAGCGCAGCAGCATCGCATCCGGTGGCAGGATGCCGCCGCGGCTCGCGAGCGCCGCCTGTTCGCTCGTGAAGGGGCCGTCGTGCACGAGCTTGATTTCCAGCATGGCGGTGGACTGGATGATGTTCTTGACGCGCGCGGGATCGTCCACACCCGGCAATTGCACCAGGATTTCCCATTCGCCGCGGCCGTGCTCGGCGATGGTGGGCTCGACCACGCCCAGGGCGTCAATGCGCTGGCGGATGGTTTCAATCGAGCTGCGCAGGGCGTCGCGGCGGAGCTGCTCGGCGTAAGCAGGCACCATCGAGAGGAAGTAGGCGCTCGAGTCGCCCGGGACGGGCAGCAACTCGTAGGCGTTGCGGTAGTTTTCATTGATAAAGTTGCGAAAGGCCTCGGTCTTGTCCACCGGAATACCAGTGACCTGGAGGCGGTCGGTTTCCACCACGCGGATGTCGGTGTAGGGAATCGTCTGCTCGCGCAGCACCACGCCCAGACGCTGGGAGACCTGGTCGGTCTCGGTGCGGACGGCTTCGTCCACCTGCACCTGCAGGATCAGGTGCATCCCGCCGCGCAAATCGAGGCCGAGATTGATGCGGTGGCGCAGATTCTCGTTCAGGTCCGCGACGCTGGTGGGGAATTTGAAACGCGTCTTGCCATCGGCTCCTCTGTGGAAGGCGACGAGACCCACCAGGCAGGCCAGGGTCAGACCGAGGATGATGATGGCTTTCCAGCGGAGGTTTGCAGTCATCGCCGGTGGGAAGGTTGGGTCATCTCAGGATTTGGTTTCGGCTTCCGCCGCGGAGGGCTGAAATCCCGCGATGGCATGGCGCATGACTTCGACGCGCACCTGGTCGGCAATGCGCAGCGTGACCACGTTGTCCTTGATGCCGACAATCGTGCCCAGAATGCCGCCGCTCGTCACCACGCGGTCGCCGGTCTTGAGCGCCGCGAGCATCTGCTGCTGGCGCTTGCGCTGCCGCTGCGCGGGAAGAATCAGGAGGAAGTAGAAGATCACTAGGATGAAGACCAGCGGCAGAAACGCGCCCCAGGGACTTCCCTGCGGTTGCTGCAACGCCGCGAGACTCGCCAACACCCTGAGCCCTCCCACTTCAACCAGCATGGCTGTGAGCGGACAAACTGGACAACCCGTGCCGCGCGCTCGCCGGTCTCCCCACGACTTTCCGCCTCGCCTACAGAAGCGAGCGCCGCGTTGGCGTCAAACGCGATACTCTGCCGAATGCCTGCGACCCTGTCAAGGCAAAATCAGCGCCCAGACCCCAACTCGGCGGGAGGGGACAAAACGGTCGCAGCCGGACGGAACCGGGCGGAACGGGACGGAAAACGTCGACCCCAGACGGCAAAGAGAAGACCCGGTGGCCTGCCGTGGGCGAAGTCGAAGGGCTCCCCCCCGGGTTCCTACACCTGCTCCGCTTCGGCCTCCGCTAACTCCGCGGCCAACTCCCCCAAGCCGCCCCGCGGGATGGCCTCGCGAATCCGCCGCATCACCTCGAGGTAGAAGTAGAGGTTGTGATAGGTGGTCAGAATGGCCGCCAGCATCTCGCCGGCGGCAAACAGGTGCCGCAGATACGCCCGCGAATAGCGCCGGCAGACGCGGCAGCCGCAGCGCGCATCAATCGGCCGGTCGTCGGCAGCGAAGGTCGCGTTGCGCAACTGGAGCGTCCCCGCCCAGGTAAAGGCGCAGCCGTTGCGCGCGTTGCGCGTGGGCAGGACGCAGTCCATCATGTCCACGCCCTGCCGCGCAAACTCCACCAAGTCCCGCGGATAGCCCACCCCCATCAGGTAGCGCGGCTTCTCTTCCGGCAACTCCGCCACGCACACCGCCGTCATCTCCGCGCTCAGACTGGGCGGCTCGCCCACCGCCAGCCCGCCGATGGCGTAGCCGAAGAAGTCCATCTCCACCAGCCGCCGCGCGCACTCCCGCCGCAGATCGGCATAGGTCCCGCCCTGCACAATCCCGAACAGAGCCTGTTTATCCCGAGGGCCGCGTCCCGAAGTTTCGGGACGGCCCGAGGGACCTGGCGCCTCCGCCAACGCCTTCTGGCACCTCTCCGCCCAGCGCAGCGTCAGCTCCATCGAATGCCGCGCCTTCTCGTGGCTGGCCGGATACTCCAGGCACTCATCAAACGCCATAACGAAGTCTGCCCCCAGCGCCGCCTGAATCTCGATGGATTTCTCCGGGGTCAGGAAATGCTGGCTGCCGTCGAGGTGCGAGCGGAAGAGCACGCCGTCCTCGGACACCTTCCGCAGCGTGTTCATGCTGAAGACCTGGAAGCCGCCGCTATCGGTCAGCAGCGCCCGCGGCCAGCCCATAAAGCGATGCAGCCCGCCCAGCGCCCGCACCGCCTCGTGCCCCGGCCGGAGGTAGAGATGGTAGGCGTTGGCGAGCAGCAACTCGGCCCCGAGCTCCTCCAGCATCTCCTGCGTCATCGCCTTGACGGTGGCCGCCGTCCCCACCGGCATAAACACCGGCGTCTCCACCACCCCATGCGGCGTGCGCAACCGCCCCAGGCGAGCACGCGAGTGCGAACCTCCCCTGAGCCTGCCCTGAGCGGAGTCGAAGGGCGGAGTCGAAGGGCGGGACTCCGTAGGCTCCCTCGCTACCACCTCGAATCTGAACTCCCCGCCCATCCCGTTTATCCTGAGCGAAGCCGAAGGACGTCACTATACCACCGCCCCCACGCAGGTGCGGGAGGGCACGACTTTAGTCGTGCCGAACGCAACAGCTAAGAAGAGGGGGGCTTTAGCCTCTGAGGTACGGAGACAACCATGGCTTCCCCTTCTGGGTCGTCTTTGACGCTCAACCAGGACTGGAGCTACTATCGGCGGCGGTTTTGCATCAAACCCGCTGGGACAGGAATCACGAAAGAGCGTGGTTAGAAGATCATACGACTTGGCCCTAATCTTTTTTCTTCTAGGGGTCGTTGCCCTATCTGTCTTTGTCATTCGGAACGTATAAAGCTCATCCGAGAAGAGGAGCGAGAAAATAGGGCCGGGTGCCGGACGATCATTCCAGTGCCACAGGCAGGTTGGCCCACCCTTCGCTCTTTGAAGGGTGGGGCCGGTAGCGGCGAGGAATGCCAGCCTGGGTTCGTGGCATTCCTCGTCGGTCTGTCCAGGTCTGAGAAAAAAGCTCTTGCGGCTGGCACCCGTACGGGTGGCAATTAGGGCCTGAACTATCGACGACG
This sequence comes from Acidobacteriota bacterium, assembly GCA_037442885.1. Taxonomy (GTDB): domain Bacteria; phylum Acidobacteriota; class Terriglobia; order Acidiferrales; family 2-02-FULL-67-57; genus JACQTG01. Next base: position 43,060 of record JBBIPK010000006.1, read on the forward strand.
ATTCGGGCAGACCGAATCGTCACCGCTACCCAAGCGGAAGGGCGCACAAGCAGATCCCTCCCCGCCCTTTCCGTGGCGGGCAGGTCTCGGCCTGTCTTGCGAATCGGCCGGAAAGGGCCGGGTCGGGATGACAGAAGCAAGAGTGCAATCGGCAGATTAGAAAGAGGATAGGGAGGAGATCCGCAAAAACCGCACCGTCCGTACCGGCGGAGACAGGGAGGGGGAGAGGATGGTAACTGGTAACCCTTCGGCCTGCAGCCTCAGGGCAGGCTGGTGACTCGTGGCTGGTGCCTCGAGGCTTGTGCGCCGTTCGACTGCGCTCCCCCTCGACTCCGCTCAGCGCGATGATACGGGCTTCCACCGCCATGATGTCCCCATTCGGGCGCGGGCGCAGCGCGAAATCCTTGCCGCTGCCAGCCCCGCCTCGTGTAGGATAAGCAACTCCAATGCGCAAGCCGCTCGACGCGTTTCGGAATCTCGGCATGGAAGAGCCGAGGGTGAACAAGACCGCAGCATTAGTCATCCTCCTCCTGCTGGTCTTGGGCGGGCTGGCTTGGTATTTCTGGCCGCGGCCGCCGCGCGTGGTCTGGGTGGGCGTGGACGCGGGCTCCAGCCATCTTCTCGAGGAGTACCTCGCCAACGGGACCTTGCCCGCAGAGGGCGGCTTCGCCCAACTCGTCCGCCGCGGCGTGCGCGCCGCTGCCCTGCCCGTGCAGATCTCGATGACCGGTCCCAGCTTCGCCTCCCTCTACACCGGCGCCCATCCCGAGCGCCACGGCTTGATGGGCAACACTTACTACCGCGTCAGCGACCCGCTGGGGAAAACTATCTCGGCCTTTGACGCTCCGCTCGCCGCCGAGCCCATCTGGCAGACGCTGCGCCGCGCCGGCAAGCGCGTCATCCTGGTCGGCCAGGACATCGGCCTGGCCACGCCCGGCCCCGGCCCCGACGCCGTCCTCGCCCTCGGCCAGAACGACGGCTCGAGCCAACTCGTCGAGCTTACCGCCGCCGACTTCGCACCCGCCGAAGATTGGCAGTTCGGCCGCAGGCGCTTCGAACACGCCCGCGCGGCTTCCTTCCTCATCAGCACGCGCCAGCACGGCCAGCACCGCGCAAACCTTCTGGTCGGCGACAGCAAACACGACGGCCAGGAGCGCTACGACCGCCTGCTCATTGACTTCGACCGCGACCTCGCCAACGGCGTCGCCGCCGAACTCGCCCCCAGCCAGTGGGCGCCCGTGCGCTTGCCCATCGAGCACACCACGGCCATCGGCTCCTGGGTCAAGCTACTGGAGGTAGCCGACGACTTGAGCCGCCTGCGCCTCTACGTCGGCGGGGCGCACTACAACCACGGCGCCCCGGTCGAGTTCCTCCAGCGCCTCGAGCGCGCTCTCGCGCGGGACAAAACCCGACCTTTCTGGCCCGGCGCCCCCGACAACCGCGCCCTCGCCCGCGGCTGGATTGACGACGACACCTGGTTCGAGCAGCAAGCGCGCGAGGCCTACTACCTGCGCGACGCCGCCGAGTGGGTGATGGAAAACGAGCGCTACGACCTGCTCATCACCTACCAACCGCAAGCCGACCAGGCCGCGCACGAGTTCTTCCTCCGCCACCCGCGCCAGCAGGGCTACGCCGACCCCGCGCTGCGCGCGCGCATGGCCAAGAATATGGTCAACGCCTGGCTGTGCGTGGACGCCAACCTCGCCGAAGTGGTCGAGGAAGCCGACCGCTGGACGACCGTCATCGTCACCGCCGATCACGGGATGATTCCTGTGCACACGCGTTTCTTTCCCAATCGCCTGCTGGCCAGCCGCGGCTTTCGCCTCGCCAGCCCCGGGGCCGAAGCGACCGCGCAGGTGCAGGTCATCCCCAGCGGCGCCCAGGCGCACGTCTACCTCAATCTGGCGGGGCGTCAGCCGGACGGGGTCGTTCCGGCGAAGGACTATGCCCGGATTGTCTCGCGCCTGGTGAAGCTGTTTTCCGACGTGCGCGATCCGCAGAGCGGCGAACCCATCTTCGCCGTCGTTGCCCCCCGCCAGGACACCGCGCGCTTCCACATTCTGAACGAGGAAACAACCGGCGATGTCTGGCTCTCGCTCAACCCCGGCTATACCTTCGGCAGCAGCAGCGAGCCCGGCGCGCTCTTCGAGCCCGCCGGCCCCGTCGGCATGCACGGCTACCTCGCCGACTTCCCCGAGATGCAGGCTCTATTTCTGGCGGTGGGGCCGCAGATTCGCCCCGGACAAATCGGAGTGATCAACAACGTGGACGTCGCGCCCACGGTGGCGCGCATCCTGGGTACGCCGCCGCCCAAGGACGCGCAGGGCCGCGTGCTGGAAGAAATTTTCAAGCCGAACTAGGAGGGACGTATGGACTCACTGCTGCCGGGCTTGCGGGCCATGCCGAACATCCATCCCCTGCTCGTCCATTTCCCCATCGCCTTTCTCTGGGGCGCGCTGCTGGTGGAGGCGCTGGCCGTCTGGCGCCGCCGCGACGACTGGCACCGCGCCGCCGTCGTGCTCCTCTACCTGGGCGCGGCCGGCGCCATCGCCGCCGCCACTTCCGGCTGGTTTGCCGAAGAAACCGTCGAGCACACCGAGGCCTCCCACGAAGTGCTCGAGCTGCACGAAACTATCATGCTCTGGATGACCAGCATTACGGTGGTATTGGCCGGTGTCGTCTTCTTCGGCACCGGACGACTCGAACCTCGCCGCCTGCAAACCTTCCTGCTCGCGGGGCTGCTGGTTGTCTGCCTGATGCTGCTGTTCGGCGCCGACCGCGGCGGCCAGCTCGTCTATCAATTCGGCACCGGTGTGCAGAAGCCCGCCGCCCCGCCTCCACCGCCAACGTCAGAAACCGCTCCTGCGACGCCGCAATCCCAGCACCAACACCAGCACCAACACTGAAGCAGCAGTCAGCAGTCAGCTCTCAGCTTTCAGCCCAGCCGGGCAAGCCGAGTTTCGATTCTCGAGTTTCGTTCCGGTCAGGTCTTCAGGCAGGCCTGACTTTCAGCACCACCACCGTGCGGTCGTCGGCCTGCTCGCCCTTGCGGGCAGCGTAGCTGTCGGTGGCGCGAATCAGCTCGTCAGCGATGTCGCGGGCTGAACCGCCCGCCATTTCCTCCAGCATCGCCTGCAGCCGCCCGGCGCCAAACTCCTCGGCGCGGTGGTTCATGCACTCGTGCAGGCCATCGGAGCAGAAGACCGCCACATCGCCGCCGTGCAGCGCCAGCTTCTTCTGCTCATAGGAGACTCCGGGCAGCATGCCGAGCGGCACGCCGTCCACCGCTATCTGCTCGGCGCGATCCCCGCGCACCAGCCATGGCCGGGTGAAACCTGCGTTGGCGACCGTCAGGCTCTTGCCGCGCGGGTCATAGAGACTGAACAGCAGCGCCACAAACCGGTTGTCGAGCCGTGGCTGCCGCAACTGCTCGTTCATCCGCGCCAGCATCTCCGTCGGCTCGCAGGGATGGTGGACGACGTGGCTGCGCATGATGCCGACCGCCAGCGCTCCATAGAGCGCCGCCGCCGACGCCTTCCCCGCTACATCCCCCACCGTGATTGCCCACCGCCCATCGGCGTAGGGCAGGAAATCGTAGATGTCACCGCCCAGATGCAACGCCGGCTGATAGGCAACCGCCACGTCCAGACCGGGCAGGTGCGCCGGCACTTCCGGCAGCAAGCCCTTCTGGATCTCCCGTGCCATCGAAAGGTCTTCCTCCAGCTGCTGCTCGTCCTCGCGCAGCTTCTCGTAGAGCCGCGCATTCTCCAGGGCGATGGCGATGTAGGAAGCGAGCGTGGAAAGCATCTGCTCATGCTGCTCGCTGAAGGCATTGTACTCGGTGCTCTCCAGGTCGAGTACGCCAATCAGGCGGTCCTTGAAGACCAGCGGCACGGCCAGTTCCGAGCGCACCTCTACTCCATGGCCGCAGCGGACGTAGCGCGGATCCAGATGCACGTTGGGCACGCGGATGGACTGCCGCAGCGCGGCCGCCGTCCCGCAAATGCCGTAGCCGAGCGGGAAGCCGCCCTTCTCGGTGATGCGCTCGTCGTAGCGCAGCGAGAAGGTGTGCTCCAGCCGCTGCGTCTCCTCGTCCCACAGCATCACGCAGAACAACTGGAAGTCGATCAGCCGCTTCACAATCTGGGCAATCTTGCGGAAGAGCTGCTCGCGCTCGAGGATGGACGTCAGCTCGCGGCTCACCTCGTGCAGCAGGGAGAGGGTGCGCGTCTGTTCGCGCAGGTTCTCGTAGAGGCGCGCGTTCTCGATGGCATTGGCCAGGTGCCCGGCCAGGAAGGTGAGCACGCGTTGATGGCTCGGGGTGAAGAAGTTCACGTGCCGGCTCCCGACGTCGAGCACGCCCACCGTGCGGTTCTTGACCACCAGCGGAATGGCCAGCTCCGAGCGAATGCCTTCGCCCGCGTTGATGTAGCGGGGATCGGTGCGGACATCGCCGACGCGCAGCGGCATTCCGGTCTGCGCCACCGTCCCGACGATTCCCTGCCCCAGGCCGAAGCGCCAGTGCTTGATCACTTCGGGGGGATAGCCGATGTTGAAATGGATACGCAGCTCCTGGCCGATGGAGTCGAGCAGCAGCACCCCGAAGCTGTCGTAGTCCACGTGTTGCTTGACGCCCTCGGCCACCTGACGGAGTACTTCGTTCAGTTCCAGCGTGGAGTTCAGCTCCTCGGCCATCTGCACCAGAAAACCAATGGGAATCGCCTCGTCCCCAGGCCTGCTGGCCAGCTGCCCCTCCCCGCTCGGAGGAGCCTCGGCGGGAGAAGGGTCGCCGATGAGTTCGGCCAAATTGTCTCTCAGCACTTCGTCCATGAGCGCTCCATTCTATCCCAATTCAGCAATTGGACGGGGAAAACCGGCCGGCGGTTGTCTCGCCTGATCGGATGAAACCGCGCGGGTTCGGGATTCCCTTGACCGGCTGCCCGCCGGGGCGTAGGATGGCAGCCACGCAGAGCCGCAGTCTCGCCGCCGGCTTCCAGGGCCGGATGCCAACCGGTGGCAAACAATTGAAACGGATTCTGGTCGTGGACGATGACCCAGACCTCTGTACTGTTCTGAACGACTTACTTTCGGCCGAATACTCTGTCACTACTCTGCAGACCGGCCTGGACGCCCTCTGGGAACTTCAGCGCCAGCCCTACGACCTCGTCCTGCTCGACATCTGGATGCCGCGGCTGAATGGCCTGGAGTTGCTGGCCGAGCTGCGCTCGCGCCAGATCCCGGTCAAGGTCATCATCATGACCGGCGACAATACCCCGGAACTGGTGCTGCGGGCGGTGCGCGAACAAGCCTTCCACTACCTCACCAAACCCTTCAAGCCCCAGGAGCTGCTCGAACTCGTCCGCGGCGCCCTCGCCGCCGCCCCCGAGCCCGCCCCCATCGAAGTCCTCTCCGCCCGGCGGGACTGGGTCGAGCTGCTGGTTCCCTGCGACTTGACTGTCGCCAACCGCCTGCAGAGCTTCCTCGAACAGCTCGAGACCGACCTCTCGCCCGACGTCCGCCAGTCTGTTGGAGAAGCCTTTCGGGAAATCCTGCTCAACGCGATCGAGTGGGGCGGAAAGCTCGAGCCGAACCGCAAGGTGCGCATCGCCTATCTGCGCGCCAAGCGCATGCTGCTCTACCGCATTGCCGACCCCGGCCCTGGCTTCCGCTTCGCAGACCTCAACCACGCCGCCCTCGCCAACCCACCCGACCAGCCCTTTCAGCACGCGGCAGCTCGCGCCGCCAAAGGCCTGCGCGACGGCGGCTTTGGCATCCTGCTGGCGCGGGCGAAGGTGGACGAGCTCCTCTACAACGAAGCGCAGAATGAAGTGGTATTGGTGAAGTACCTGGACGAGCCGCGAACCTAGTCGCGCTCCGGGCCTTCGAGGAAGGTGCGCAGCTTGCGGGCGCGGGAGGGGTGGCGCAGCTTCCGCAAGGCCTTGGCCTCAATCTGCCGAATGCGCTCGCGCGTCACGGTGAACGACTGCCCCACCTCTTCCAGCGTGTGCTCGGAGCCGTCGTCCAGCCCGAAGCGCATCTTGATCACCTTCTCCTCGCGCGGCGTCAGCGTCTTCAGCACCGACTCGGTCTGCTCCTTCAGGTTCAGGTTGATGACCGCATCGTCGGGCGAGATCACGGCCTTGTCTTCGATGAAATCGCCCAGGTGGGAGTCTTCCTCCTCCCCGATGGGCGTCTCCAGCGAAATCGGCTCCTGGGCGATCTTGAGCACCTTGCGCACCTTGAACACCGGCAGGTCCATCCGCTTGGCGATTTCCTCCGAGGTCGGCTCCCGCCCCAGCTCCTGCACCAGTTGCCGCTGGGTGCGCACGAGCTTGTTGATGGTTTCGATCATGTGCACGGGGATGCGGATGGTGCGCGCCTGGTCGGCGATGGCCCGCGTGATGGCCTGGCGAATCCACCAAGTGGCGTAGGTCGAGAACTTGTAGCCGCGCCGCCACTCGAACTTGTCCACCGCCTTCATCAACCCGATGTTGCCTTCCTGGATCAGGTCGAGGAACTGCAGGCCGCGGTTCGTGTACTTCTTGGCGATGGAAACCACCAGGCGCAGGTTGGCCTCGATTAGCTCTTTCTTCGCCTGGTCGGATTCGGCTTCGCCGCGCTGGATCACCGCCAGCGTGCGGCGGAGCTCCGCCGCCGGCACCTCCGCTGCCTCCTCCAAAGCCGTCAGGCGCGCGCGCAGCTCCCGCAACTCGCGCACTGCCTCCCGGGCGCTGTCCTCGGAAGCCACCTCCACCCGCCGCTCCAGACGCGCCACCTCGCGCTCCAAGAGGTTCAACTCGTCCACCGCCTGCCAGACCTTTTCGATCAGCCGCTTGATTTCGGTGTGGCTGAACTCGAGCGTGCGCACGAGCTGGCCGGTTTTCACCCGCAGCCGCGCCAGGCGGCCGCGGGCGCGCAGGGCCGCGCGCGTCTTGCGCGCGCGGATCTTGTTCATCCGAGCGTAGGCCTTGCGCGCCTCCGCGTGCGCCTTCTCCACCCGGCCCAGCGTCCGGAGCACCTGCCGGGTCTTGGCCAGCACGCGGTCTTCGCTCAGTTCATCGTCGTCAAACTGGACGACTTCCTTGATGGAGCGGGTATCCGTGCGCAGCTCTTCGGGAAACTTGAGCAGCTCGTTGATCACGAGCGGCGAGCGCGAGAGCGCCTTCAGCACGCGCACCTGGCCGCGCTCGATGCGCTGCGCAATCGCCACCTCTCCCTCGCGCGTCAGCAGCGGCACCGTCCCCATCTCGCGCAGGTACATGCGCACGGGGTCGTTGGTCTTCTCCAGCGTGCCCGGCGTCAGGTCGAGCTCAATCTCCTCGGTCTTTTCGGCTTCGGTTTCGGCTTCCACCTCGGCCGACTCGGGACGCGAGGCGGTAGACTTCGGCACCTCCTCCACGATTTCGATCCCGGCGTCGTCGAACACACTCAGGACGTCGTCAATCTCCTCCGAGGAGGTGAGCTCCGAGGGCAACAGTTCGTTGACCTCGTCGTAGAGCAGATAGCCGCGTGCCTTGCCCATCAGTACCAGTTGGCGAACTTGCTCGTACTTGTCTTCAATCCCCAATGGTGTCACACCTCAGAAGGCAGGGATCTCGTCATCCCAGGGGCGGAAAAGCCTAAGTCATTGACTTAACGAGGGATACGTGCAACGAGCTCGCTCCGCCCGGCGCAGCCTCCCGCAGGCGTCCAACTCCGCACTCCCTTAGATGGGCCACGCGGGGCAAAGGTTTGCAAAACCAATCAAATCTAGCAAAAACAACCTACTGCGTCAACTCCCTTCCGGCACCTGCACGCGCTTCCGCAGGGTTTGTTTCCGCGCCAGCAGTTCGGTGAGCCGTGTCCGGTCGCCGCTCTGCTCGGCCTGCTGAATCTCCCGCTGCAGTTCCCTCAGCTCCGCTTCGATCCGCCGCTGCTCCAGCGCCGCCAGGCACGAGCGCGCTTCCTCCAGGCTCCCCGAGCCCGCCGAATCGAAAGCCAGCTCAAACACCAGCCGCCGCTCGCCCTCGGCGACGCGCTCGGCCAGCGCCGCCACGTCCACCCCCACGCCCGCCTCGTCCAGCGCCAGCACCTGCTCGAACGCTGCCTCCAGGGTCGCGCCCCGATGCACGGGGTTATCCCGCAACTCCTTCAACAGGTCGGGCCGGATGTCGGGATTCTCGAGCAGGATTTGCAGCAGCCGTCGCTCAGCCGGACGCACGTCGGGCGGGCTGAACTCCGTCTTCACCCGCATCTCGCTGCGCCGCTCGGTGGCCGCGCGCCGCAACTCCTCCCGCAACAGCGCTTCTTCGACGCCCAGCCGCTGCGCGACTTCCGCCGCCCATTCCGCCCGCTGAATCTTGTTCGGGATGCGCGCCAGGTACGGCAACAAGTAGTTGAGCGCCCCCACGCGCCCTTCGCGATTCCCCAGGTTGAACTGCGCCCGCGCGCGCGCAATCAGAAACTCCACGTAGCTCAGCGCCCGCCCGGCTTCCGCCCGATAGGCTTCCGCACCCTTCTCCCGGACGAACTTGTCGGGATCGAAGCCCGCCGGCAGCGCCACCACCCGCGCTTCCAATCCTTGCTCGAGCAGCAGGTTCAACGACCGCTCCGTGGCCGCCTGCCCGGCCGAATCCGGGTCGTAGCTCACGACGACGCGCCGGTTGAACCGCCCCAGCAGCCGCACCTGCGTCTCGGTCAGGCTGGTGCCGCAGGTGGCGACCACGTTGGGCAGGCCGGCTTCGTGCACCGCGATGCAGTCCATATAGCCTTCCACCAGCAGCGCCGCGTCGCCCCGCCGGATGGATTCCTTGGCCCGGTCGAGGTTGTAGAGCACGCGGCTCTTGGAATAAATCGGCGTTTCGGGCGAGTTCAGATACTTGGGCGTGTCCTCGCCCATCGCTCGCCCACCGAAGGCGACAATGCGCCCGCTCTCGGTCGCAATCGGGAACATAATGCGCCGGCGGAAGCGGTCGTAGTGCGTCCCCCGGTCGTCTTTGTTCACGAGGCCGCTTGCTTCCAGCAACTCGTTCGCGTAGCCCGCCGCCCGCAGCATCCGCACCAGCGCATCTCCGCCCGCCGGCGCATACCCGATGCCGAACTCCTCCATCGTCTTCTCCGTCAGCCCGCGGTCGTGGAGGTAGCCGCGCACCATCTTCCCTTCTGCCGTCGTCGCCAACTGCTCGGCGAAGAACCGCGCCGCACGCGTATGCATCTCCACCAGCCGCGTCCGCACCCGCGTCGTCTTTTCTTCCTCTGCCGTGCGCGGGCGCCGCTCTGGCAGCGCAATCCCGCACTTGGTCGCCACCAGCCGCAGCGCCTCCGGAAAGCTCACCTTCTCCATCTCCATCACGAACTTGAAGACGTCCCCACCCGCGCCGCAGCCGAAGCAGTGGTAAATCTGCTTCACCGGATGCACCGCAAACGACGGCGTCTTCTCCGTGTGGAAGGGGCACAGCCCCAGGAAGTTCTGCCCCCCTTTCTTCAGACGGACATAGTCGCCCACCACGCGGACAATGTCCGCCTGCTGCTTGACCCGATCGGCGATGCTCCCCGGCTCCGCCATCCTTCGAAACTCGAAAAGCGAAATTCGAAACTCGCTAGCTACTCTTCCCTTGATCCCCGTGCCCGTTTCCCGGTAGCCCGAATGTACCCATTTAGCACCTGTATTACCCGCTGAACAAACGCATCTATCTCGCGCCATTCTCTTTCTGAGAGGTAGCCCGCGTCCAGAGCTGTGGTGAGGTGATCACGCAGTTCGTAGGCCGAACCGCGCGCTTGGCGACAGAACTGGGTGTTTTCTCGATACGAAAACCGACCGAATCCTTCCGCGATGTTGGCCGTAATTGAAATCGCCGCGCGGCGAAGCTGTGGGGTCAGAATATGTCTTTCCTCGGCAGAAACCTTCGTCGTCAACTGATGGATTTTTTGCCGTAATTCTCGTGCTAACTTCCACGCATCTAGGTCGGTGAAGTCTCTGACGCGCAGTCGTGAAGTCTGGCCGAGTTTCGAGTTTCGAGTTTCGAGTTTCGAATCAGCCATTACGGATTGCTCCGGAGCACAACCAGCGTGGCGCCGGGGCCGCCGTGCTCGCGGTCGGCTTCGCGCACTGATTCGACGTGCGGGTGCGTCGCCAGAAACTCTGCCAGGGCTTGCTTCAGCTTGCCCGTGCCAATGCCGTGCACGATGCGTACTTCGCCGTGGCCCGCAAGTACGGCTTCGTCCAAGAACTTGTCCACTTTCGCCAGCGCCTCCTCCACCCGCAGCCCCCGCACATTCATCTCGGTTGGAACCGCCGCGGTTTTAGGTTTTTCTATTTTCCAATTTCTCTTTTCTGGTTTCGGTTTTTCTATGGCTACGATGTCATCCAGTGCCACGCGCATTCGCAGGCTGCCCATCTGGACTTCCGCCGTGCGCGCGTCCAGCTTCCGCAGCACCTGCCCCTTCTGTTGAATCCCGCGAACGCGTATCCACACGCCGGGCACCACTTCCTCGGGCTCCACGCGCGCTTCCGGCACCGCGTCCCGAAGCTGCGGGATTGCCGCCCTCTCGCCCAGATGCGACACGACCGCCGCATCGAAGGCCTCTTTCGCTTCTGCCTGCGCACGGCCCGCCTGCCGCGCGGCGGCTTTCTCCGCCCGGCTGCGCGCCGCCGGCTCGCGAATCCCCTCCAGCACGCCGCGTAGCTCCGCACGGAACTGCTTGAGGAGGGCTTCCAACTCGCGCTCGAGCTCGCCCAGCTTCGCCCGCTGCGCCTTCAGCCACTCCTGGCGTACCGCCTCGCGCTCGGCGCGCAGCCGCTCCAGCTCCGACCGCACTTCACCCTGCAACTGCTCCAGTTCCTGCTGGGTGCGATGGAGCGAGCGAATGAACTCCGCGTTCTCGGCGGCCTCGGCAGTAAGCTTGCGGCGGGCCTCGGCAACAATTTCTCCCGGCAGACCCAGCCGCGCCGCCATCTCAATCCCGCTCGACACGCCCGGCACACCCAACAGCAACCGATAAGTTGGCCGCAGATTCACCTCATCGAATTCCACCGCCGCGTTCAACGCGCCCGGCGTCGCAGCGGCATAGGCCTTCAGCCGCTCGTGGTGCGTCGTGGCGACGACCATCGCCCCGGCCCGCCGGAAATGCTCGAGCAGCGCAATCCCCAGCGCCGCGCCTTCCTCCGGGCTGGTGGCCGCGCCCAACTCGTCGAGCAGCACGAGCGAGTGAGCGTTGGCCTCCCTCGTCATCTCCCGCAGGTTCAGAACGTGGGCCGAAAAAGTGGACAGATTTTCCACGATGGACTGCTCATCCCCGATGTCGGCCAGCACGTGCTCAAAGATCGGCAGGCGCGCTTCCTCAGCCGCCACCGGAATCGCCGCCTGCGCCGCCAGTGCCGCCAGCCCGATGGTCTTCACTGCCACCGTCTTCCCGCCCGCGTTCGGCCCGCTGATGACCAGCACGTGCTGGTCGGATTTCAACTCGACTGAAATCGGTACGACCGCGCCGTTGACCGCAGCCGCGCGGCGGGCCGCCTCGAGCAGCGGGTGCCGCACCGCGCGCAGCGTCAACGTCGAGTCGGCGCCGAACTGTGGGATGATGCAGTGGAAATCGCGGGCAAAGCGCGCGCGGGCAAAAAGCGCATCGAGATGCCCGATGATCTCCGCCGCCCGCTGGAGCACAGCGCGCCGCGCTGCCAGCCGGCGCGTCAACTCCGCCAGGATGCGCTGGACTTCAGCCGCTTCGCGCTCGCGCAACGCCACCAGCTCATTATTCAGCGCGATGGTTTCCAGCGGCTCGAGAAAAAGGGTCTGCCCGGTGCGGCTTTCGGCGTGCACGACGCCGTCGGGACGGCTGCGGGCGTCGGTGCGGATGGGCAGCACCAGGCGGCCGCTGCGCAGCGTGATGAACTCATCCTGCAAGGCCGCGCGGGCGGCAGCTTCTTCCAGCACGCGGCGCAGCGCCCGATGGAGCTTCTGCTCGGTGCGCTGGATCTCGGCGCGAACGTCGGCCAGCTCCGGCGAGGCGTAGGTGTCCATCTCCCCGCCAGGCAGGATCTTGCGCCGGATGTCGCGCTCCAGCGCCGAATGGTCTTCCAGTTCGGCGACAAGCTGGCGCAAACCGGGAAGCAGTTGCCGGAAGCGTGGCGCACCCAGCGTCGTCCGCGCCTGCGCGGCCGCATTCAGCAACGTCGCCAGTTCGAGAATTTCCGTGGGCGCCAGCACAGCGTCGCGGACGCCCAGTCGCGCCAGCAGTGCGGCCGGATCCGCCAGACTCGCAAACCCGAGGTCGTTCCCCTGGCGGATGAATTCCCCCGCTTCGGCGACGAGAGCAAGCTCCCGCTCAATCCAGGCGCGGTCGGTGGAGGGCGCGAGCGCTTCAGCGGCCGCGCGGCCGAGCGGGCAGGTTGTCCGCGCACATACCAGCGCCCGCAATTGAGGGAATTCCAAGCGCTCGAAGGCTTCGGGATTCATGCAGGGAGCCTGCGAAGAAGCCATCCTAGGCCGCCCCCGCTAGCCTGTCAATCCGCACCGCCACCGGCGAGACGCCGATGCCACCGAATTGTCAAACCCTGCAGTGCTCTTGGAGCAGGGTAACTGCTTCTTGCGGGGCTCCGGCTCGGAGCACGAAATGGCGCGCGTTCTCCTTGCGGCCCACCAGATCAAGCACGGGCTGCCAGAAGTCGCCCAAGACGACGAGGGGTTTACGGGCGAGGAAGCCTTTGTTCAGCAGTTCCCAGATGACGGCGAGTTCGGCCAGCGTGCCGGTGCCACCAGGTAGCACCACGTAGCCGTCGCCGCGGCGGATGAGCTCAAACAAGCGATCCTGCCAGGTCTTGACGCGCACTTCCTCCACCACCCAGGCATTGGCGGCCGAGCCGAAGACTTCAGCGGTGACGCCGATGGTGTGGCCGCCGGCTTCGCGCGCACCCCGCGAGACGCCTTCCATCACGCCGCCGTAGCCACCGGTGCAGACCGTAAATCCCACGCGCGCGAGCGCCGACCCGAGTTCCCGCGCGGTCTCGTATTCCGCCGTGCCCGGCGCCGGCTGCGAACTGCCAAAGACGGTTACAACGGTCACTGTTTTCTAGTTTCTCTTTTCCGGTCTCGTTGCTGCCGGCGGCAGTTCAGCCAAGAGGGCGGCGAGCTCGTCAATCAGGTCGAGGGCGCGCTGGTTTTCGAGCGTGTGGTGATTGACGAAGATAGCGAACAGCAACGGCTCGCCGCTCTGCGTCTCGATGAACCCGGCCAGCGCGTTCACGCTGCCTAGGGTGCCGGTCTTGGCGCGCACGCGGTTGTAGGCCGGCCCCTGTTTCATCCGGTCTTTCAGCGTGCCGTCCACGCCCGCCGCTGGCAGCGCCGCCAGAAACGCTTCGCGCCAGGGCTGCGCTTGAACGAACTTCAGCCATTGCACGACCCCGTGCGGTGTGACCAGATTCCCCCGCGCAAGTCCCGAGCCGTCCTCCAGGACAACGTCGTGCGGATTCACCCCCGCATTGGCCAGCAGGGCGCGAAGCACTTCCAGGCCCGCCTCGGCGCTGCCGTTGCCCAGCCGCGGCGGGCGCTCGTCTGGCTTCAACTTGCGCGGCGGCAGAGGCGAGGCCGGCGGCAACTTCCGTCCCAGCAAGCGCAGAAGCATCTCCGCGTGCAGGTTCTGGCTCTCTTTGAGAATCACCTTGACACCTTCGCTCAGAGGCAGCGACAGATGCTCGGCGAGAACGGTACGGGCTTCGGCGGCGTCCTCAGCCCGCGTAATCTCCGGCGCCTCCACCGTGGGCGTCGCGTGGTGGACACGCAGGCTGCCTTCGACGCGCACCCCGCGGGCTTCGAGCAAGGCGCGGAAAGCAGCAGCGGCAAACTCGGCCGGCTCATCGACCGCCAGAACGAGCTCACGCGCCTTTTGATCAAGTGCGATGGTGCCGCTGAGGGTCAGCTCGCGCCCCCCCGGCTCGCGCCGCAGCGAAAGCTCCGTGCGGTCGCCGGAGGCAACGGTGGCGATGCGATTGACGGCGCGGAAATAGCCGGTCTCCGGCAGCCAACTGAGCCGCGCGGGGTCGCCTTCACGCTCGCCGGGCTCGACCCGCAGCGTGACGCTATTGTCGTTGACCGCCAGCGCCGAGACGGCCGCGCCGTAACTCCAGAGCGTATCGCCCACGGCCCAGTCGGCAGGGAAGCGTTCGGGTGCGAAGAACGAGTCGTCGGCGATGAGATCGCCGGTGATGACGCGCACGCCGGCTGCCACCACTTGGTCGGCGAGTTTTTCGAGAACAACCAGCGGTGGCTCCCAGGTTTCGCGCTTCTGGAATTCGACCGCGTAGGGCAGGCGGCGGCCGGAAAGATTGGGATCGCCGCGCCCGACCAGGTAGAGGTCGCCAAGGAGCCGCCCGAAAGCATCCACGCGCGCGGTAGTCTCAACCGTGGTGCGGAATTGGTAGTCCGCCCCATAGACAGCCAGGGTGGCGCCGCTCGTAAAGAGTTTGGTGACAGAAGCGGGGGTGAAGAAGCGGTGGGCATTGAGCGAGTAGAGAGTCTGGCCGCGCTGCGGGGCAAACACTTCGATGCCCCAGAAGCCGCGGTCGGCTTCCCCCCGGCCGATGACCTCTCCGATGCGCTCCGCCAGCCAGCGCTCGGCGGCAGTTGGCCGTGCCCGCCGCTGTGCCGATAGAGGCAAAGGAAGCACAAGAGGCAGAAGAAGCAGAGGAACTAGGAAAAGCGCAGAACGCAACCGGCGTTCGGTTCCCGTTTCCCAGTTCCCGATTCGGGGTGCCATCAGCAGGCGAGCTTGCGGGCAGCGGCTTTCGCGAAGTAGGTGAGGATGATGTCGGCGCCGGCGCGCTTGATGGCAGTGAGCGTCTCCATCATTGTGCGCTCAAGGTCAATCCAGCCGAGCCGGGCGGCGGCCTGCAGGCAGGCATACTCGCCGCTGACCTGATAGGCGCCGAGCGGCAGGTTGAACTCCTCGCGCACGGCGCGGAGAACGTCGAGGTAGGGCAGCGCCGGCTTGACCATTACGATGTCGGCACCCTCTTCCACATCCAGTGCCACTTCGCGCAGCGCCTCGCGCACGTTGGCGGGGTCCATCTGATGGCTGCGCCGGTCGCCGAACTGTGGCGCCGACTGCGCGGCTTCGCGGAAGGGGCCGTAGAAAGCAGAGGCGTACTTGGCGGCGTAGGAGAGAATCGGTGTGTTGGTGAAGCCGTGAGCATCGAGCGCCTGGCGGATAGCAGCCACGCGCCCGTCCATCATGTCGGACGGCGCAACGATATCAGCGCCTGCACGGGCATGGCTGAGTGCGGTCTTGGCAAGCAGCTCGAGCGTGGGGTCGTTGACGATCTCCCCGCCCTCGACTTTGCCGCAGTGGCCGTGGCTGGTGTACTCGCACAAGCAGACGTCGGTGATGACGAGCAGCTCCGGCAACGTTTCCTTGAGGGCGCGGACGGCGCGCTGAATGATGCCGCTCTCGTCGTAGGCGCCGCGGGCCAGCTCGTCCTTGCTCTCCGGGATGCCGAAGAGAATGACCGCGGGGATTTTCAGCGCCGCGACTTCGCGGCACTCCTTCACCAACTCATCCACCGAAAGGTTGAAGACCCCCGGCATCGAGCCGACTTCCTGGCGGACACCCTCCCCGGGAACGACGAAGAGCGGATAGACGAGGCTGTCCACGTGCAAGCGCGTCTCGCGCACGAAGCGCCGCAGCGCTTCCGTGCGCCGCGTCCGCCGCAACCGTGTTGTCGGAAAGGTCATGGGTGAAGTCCCTCGACCATTATAGCGCGGCCCGACGAAACACCCGGTGCAAAAGCAGCAGCGCGAACAGGTTCAACCCGGCGAGCGCGGAGAGCATGCCCGCAAAGCCCTGGATGGGAATCAGCGGCAGGTTGACGGCCAGCAGCCAGAGCGTGGCGCGGCGCGCCTGACGGTAGGCGGAAGCCTCCCCTTGCGTCAGACCGCGCGCGTGCCTCAGGCACAGGAATCCGGGAAGCAGGATCAGCAGGCCAACCAGCACCAGCGAGTAAAAGCGGAAGTCATAGGCGAACACCTCAGCTCCGCTAAAGCCGTGGCCGGCCAGCGCGCGGCTAAGCACCACGACGAGGTGCGCGCCGCCGAGCAAGAGATTGCCGAGGCCGCACACTACATTGACGGCAGCGACTAGAAGCAAAGGAATGGGCGCGCGGCGGCGCCAGCCCTCCCACAGTACGTGCCAGAACGCCCAGAGCAGTCCGGCGCTGAAAGCAAGGAAGAACAGCACGCGGAGCGGATTGCCGGCCATTGTCAGAAGAGTCGCTCCGCCTTGCGCAGTGTGCCCGCGGTACCGACGTTGGCAATCAGAAAGGCAAAGCGAAACTGGTTCTCGCTGCGCACCGCACCGAGTCCGAGGCGGCGAAATTCGAGCGCGATGCCGCAGCAATCCCAGTTGTAGCTCACCTGAGCCGCCGTGCTGGGCAGAAAGTCCTGGCGGATGTTCCAGGCAGCGCTGAAGGCAGCGTTGAGACCGCGGCGATTGAGCTGCCCGTAGCTCACGAGAAAGCCGAGCTGGTGGAAACGTGGCTGCAACAGCGGGTCGTTGCGCGTAACGAAGTGGGTCAGCCACGCCCGCACATCGCGCCCAACCGCCGCGCTCACGAGCAGACGGCTGCTGGTGAGTTTGTTCGCGCGTGTGTCGAAATCCACCCGCCACTCGGCGTCGGTGCGGCGGCCGGGCGAGATCTTGAGCGTGGAAACCAGGGGGGAGAATCGCCGCGGACCCAGCGACCACGCGAAACCGGTGAGAGAGGCCAGGGCGGTGACGACGTTGCGTTGCCCGGGCAGGAGCGCTCCGTCCAGGCCAGGGTCGAAGAAGTACTTCTGTGCCAGCCGCCAGGAAGCCACTTCGCGGATACCTTCCATACCCCCGGAAGTCTCCGGCGTCGTGGCCGGTTGGCGGCGGAAGAGGCGCTGCGTGAGCGAGTATTCGAGTTCGTTCGTATTGCTCAGGATGTCGGTTTCATCGAAGCGCAGGATCTGCTCGAAGTCGCGCACCCCATTGACATGGCGGTAGGTGATCTGGGGCTCGAGGACGTGGCGGTAGCGGGTCCCGCGCCGCTCGTAGACGCGGGCCAGCGCCGGCAGGCGCAGGTCCACAGCGACGTCGGAGGCCACGCGGTCGAGGGCGCAGTTCAGCACGCGCAGGCCACTGCGGCCGTCCGGGGGACATCCGGGCGTAGTGGCCGCATCCACCAGCCGGGCGCCATAGCGAGTGGCACGGAAACCGAAGGTGGGTGTGAGCTGCAGCCAGGGAGTGCGCAGCAGGGGGAGGGTGACGCGCGGAGAGAGGTCAAAGCGCTGCACCATGGCCGGGGTTTCCATCCGCCGGTCGGTGCGTCGTAGCGCCCCCGCACTCGAATCGAGACTGAAATAGAGGGGCACGCCGCGAAGGGTTGTCCACCGCGGGCGCGTGCCAAACTCAAACAGTGGCGCACCGGCGATGGTCACACTGGTTTCTTCCAACGGAGTGAAGAGACTCACCCCTTGCCGGATTTCAAAGTTGCGATAGCGGCGAAAGAGCGCGTTGAAGTAGAAAGTGTCGGGATTGTTCGAAACGAAGGCATTGGCGTGCACTTCAGAGACCACCGCCTCGTTGAAGGTTTCGCTGAAACCGAGACGAAATCGCAGCGAGCTGAGGTAGGTGAGATCCACGACCGTGCGGAAGCCGCGACCCAGTACAGCTTCCGTGAAGATATGGGCGAATTCACCGCTCTGGTCGAACCGCTGGCCTCCCACCGTCACCTGTCGCCAGTCGCTCACCCCCAGGTAGCTCACATCAATCGCGCTCCGTGCGGAGGGCAGAACGCGAAGCTGCACCCGCCGCGACCACCCGCGCTGGCTGAACAGCTCCGCCCCCACCAGCAGGTCGGCATGGTCATTGATGGCCCAGAAGAACGACTCGCTGACGGTGAAACCCTTGCGCGAGTTGTTCCCGAAGTTCGGCAAGAGGAACCCGCTCTGGCGCGGGCGCTCTTGGAGCGAATGCGTGAAAAAGGGAGCTAAGAGGAGCGGGATGGGTCCGAGGTGGAAGCTCGACCCAAACAGCCTCACTCGCTCGCCCGGGCGGATGACGGCGCGGAGGGCACGGAGCTTCCACTTGGCGCTTTCCGGGGTGCAGTTGGTGATCCAGCCGTGGTGGGCGACGTAGCTGCCGTCGGGGCGCCGCTCGACCGATTCGGCTTCGAAGTAGAAGGGGTTGGGGCTGACGAGCAGATCGGGATCCTCGCTCGGCTTGATGCGCACGATGGCGCGCACCTGCTCGAAGCGCCCGGCACCGCTGCGCAGGTTGTAGTGGCCGCGCGCGGCGCGAAGGACGTCGGTTTCCCGCTCCAACTCGACGTTGCCTTCCGCCCTCGCTTCGCCTGTGGCATCGTCGTAGGTAATCTCATGGGCCTTCAGGATGGCACCGCGAAAACGAATCTCCACGCGCCCACGTAGAATGAACAGGTTGCCGATTTTCTCCTGCGTCTCGGCCAGGATTTCGACCTCGCGGGCCTGCTGCGCCCACAGCAACGGTGTGGCCAGCAGTAGAAAGAGTGGACCCAGAATCGAGGCGAGCCCTGCCTTTTCCTCGCGAAACCTGTTTGCCAGTGAATCCCGCATCGAATGGCCAGATGGACTGCACCTGCCGCGACGCGATCAACTCGGCTTCGGCAGCCGAAGTTCTTGGAGCACTGTGCAGCGCCCCACCAGATGAATGTTCATCAACTCTTCACAGCCCCAGGAACTGGATCGCAAGGCCGCAGGCGGCGATGGTGGCGCCGGCCAGGACGTGGACGTAACGCTCAAGTACCCCGAAGGGGACGCGCTCGATGCCGGCGAGCGCCAGCAGAACCACGCCGGTCATGGTCAGGAGGGTGGTGGCGCCGAAGACGACGGCTACCAAGCCGACGCCCATCCAGCTTGCCCGCGCCGCCGGATAGAGCAGCAAGGGGATCAGCGGCTCGCAGGGCCCGAAGACGAAAATCATGAACAGCACCCACGGCGCCATGCGCGCGGGGTTGCCGTGGGGATGCGCGTGCACGCCGCTGTGCGTGTGCGGGTGAGCGTGCAAAAGGGTCTGCTGCTCTCCCCTTTCGTCCCGTGTGATGTGGATATGGACGTGCGTATGAGGCCGCCGGGACAACGCCCGCCATAGCCCCCAGCCCGCGTAGGCGAGACCAAAACCAATCAGCAACCACGCTGCCGTCTGCCCGCGCACAGACTCAATGGCTTCCAACCGCACCAGGCTGACCCCCAGCGCAATCCCCACCAGGCCGAGCACCACCGAGGCCAAGAGGTGGCCGAGTCCGCACACCAGCGTGACCGTCAAGGCTTTGGCGCGCGACCAGGCTCCCGCACGCGCCAGGGCGATGAACGGCAGGTAGTGGTCAGGGCCCAGCAGCGTGTGGACAAACCCCAGGCTCGCTGCGGTCCCGACCAGAAGCCAGGTCTCGTTCATGGCTGCCAAGCCTACCACAGCCTGCGTCTGGGGGGAGAATGGTTGACGCCTGCGCAGCGCTTTGTTAGGATGCGCCTCGCCGCAGCGCTCGGAGTAGCTGTTCATGCAATGCCCGACCTGCGGTGTTTCTGTTCTTGCCGATTCCGGCAACTGCCGGAGTTGCGGCTGGACGCTCTCGCGCCCGCAGAAGGCGGGCAACGGAAACGGTCGCGAACTCCGCGCCCGACCGGCTGCGCTCCCGGCCGACCCGCAATCGGAAAATCGGAGTCATCCTCGCTTTGACAACAGCCAGGATAAATCCCTCCACCGAACCTCTACCGACAAGCCCGGGCAGGCCACGCCAAAGAACGTTGGCGGGCAGGCTTCGTTCTGGGGCTCGCTCCGCTCCTATCGGCCGCGCCGCCGCGGGCGCGGGTCGCGCGGCTATCCAATCAGCGCCGATGCGCTCGCCGAGTTGGGACAGGGGGCCTACTTCGCCGAGCGCCCGCGCGCCATCGAATGCATCGAGATGCCGCTGGTGCAGACGACACTCGACTTCAATCCGGCTGACGGCGAAGAAGAAATTCCGGTGGCCCATCGAGTGGCGCCGCTGGCGCCGCGCTTCCGCGCCGGCCTCTGTGATGCCGCCCTGATACTTGGTGCCGCAGCGGTCTTCTTCGCCCTGTTTGCGGCGCTAGGCGGCCCCGAGGCCTCGGGGGCGCTCGCGCGACGCGACCTGCTCATCTATGGCATCGCCACGTTTGCCCTGACGTGCCTCTACTTGGGACTCTTCACCTATTTCGGCGGCTCTACCCCCGGCATGCGTCGCTATGGACTCATCCCGGTCCGCTTCGACGGCCAGCCCCTGACACCCGCGGACGCGCGGCTGCGCGCGTTCGGCTACGTCGTTTCCACCGGCTCGCTCCTGCTCGGCTTCTTCTGGGCGGTGGCCGACGAAGACCATCTCACCTGGCACGACCGCATCTCCCGCACCCTGCTCACCCAAGCCACGCCCCCAGCCTGAGCCCGCTACAGGCGTCACTCTCAGGCGGGCAGACCTCGCCCTTACTTTCTCTTCGTTGAGTTTTTCGGGCGGGCAACGTATACTTCTTTCCGGGGAGGAGGGTCGGGCGCAAGAGCAATCCCTACGAGCATGGGAAAGTTTCGTTTCTTGAATCAGAAACTCGGCAAGCGCGTGAAACGGAAGCAAGAACTGGAGCGGCGGCGGCTCGCCGGCTTCCGCAGAGCGCCACTGCCTTCGGGCGGAAAGAGAGCACGGTGAGCGCGCGGCTGCGGACGGGACTGATCGTGGTTTCCCTGGCGGTGGCGCTCTATGTGCTCATCGGCGGACTGCTCGGACAGACCGCCGGGGAAGGCGCCTACCGCCAACTGGGCGTCTTCAGCGAAGTCCTGACCCACGTCAAGAATTTCTACGTCGAAGACCCCGACATTCCCGCCGTTACCCGCGGGGCACTGCACGGTTTGCTGGAATCGCTTGATCCCTATTCGAGCTATCTCAGCCCGGCGGAGTTCGCCGCCTACCAGCAGCGCAACCCGAATCACACCGCCGATGTGGGACTCGTGCTTTCCAAGCGCTTCGGTTTGATCAGCGTGATTGCCACGCGCCCCGACAGCCCCGCCGAACGCGCCGGCCTGCGCGTGGGCGACATCCTGGAATCCATTGCCGGTTTTTCCTCGCGGGAAATGTCCATCGAGCAGGCGAAGCTGCTGCTGGCCGGCGAGCCCGGAACCACCGTCAAAGTCAGCGTGGTGCGGGAACGGCGCAGCGAGCCGAAGGAACTTGAGCTGGTGCGGGCGGTCTGGCAGGGACGCGTAGTAATGAGCGATCTCGTGAGCAGCGATGCCGGCTACCTCCGCGTCGTGACCTTCCAGCGGGGCACGGCCGCCGAACTCCGTGAGCACTTGCAACGGCTGCAACGCCGCCGCATCCGCAAGCTCGTGCTCGACCTGCGCGGCTGTGCCGGCGGCGAGGCAACGGAGGCCGTCGAAACCGCACGCCTGGTCATCGAAAAGGGCCTGCTGGCCTATCTCGAAGGGCAACAGGTGCCGCGGCAGCAGTTCACCGCCGATCCCCGCCACACGCTCTGGCGCGGACCTCTGGCGGTTCTGATTGACTCTTCCACCGCCGGGCCGGCCGAGCTCATCGCGGCGGCCGTGCGCGAACACGGCCGGGGCGAACTCGTCGGCGAACAAACCTACGGCGTGGGCACGGTGCAGAAAGTGATTCCTCTGGACGACGGGTCGGGACTCATCCTTTCCGTCGCCAACTATTACACTCCTGCGGGCAAGCCCATCCAAGAAGAAGGGGTTGACCCGACCGTGGCCGTGGCCGCCGAGCCGCTCGACGAGGAAGAGTTCAGCCCCGTTCTCCGTCCCCCGTTGGAGAACGACCCGGTGGTTCTGAAAGCGCTCGAAGTCCTGCGGGCCAAGGAGCGTGTGGTGGCTGCCCCTCCGGCTGCCTGAGCGCATCCCGAAACGGGGCGACCGTCGCGCGGCCGGGGGCATCCCATCGAGTATGAAAGTCCGAGGGCACGTGCTGGCCTGGGGGACGCTGTGGGCAGCGTTCCTGCTTCCGGGTGCCTGGGGGCAGCAAGCAACTCCGCCACGACCCGCCCAAGAAAGTCTGCAAGAGTTTCGTCTCCGCATCCAGGTCGACCTGGTCGCGACGCCGGTGACGGTGTTGGACAGCCGCGGAGACTTCGTCTACGGGCTCACACGCAGCGACTTTACCGTCTGGGACAACGGCGTCCCCCAGCAGATCAGCCAGTTTGAGTTCTCCGATTCGCCCATTTCCCTGGCGGTGCTGCTCAACACGTCCAACCGCGTCCAGCCACTGCTCGACCGCGTTCGCCAGATCGGGATTCTCATCAAGAGCTACATCCTGGGCGAACGGGGCGAGGCGGCCGTCGTCACCTTCGATGACGAAATTCACGTGCGGCAGGAGTTCACGAGCGATTCCGAAGTGCTGGAGAAGGCCATCAAGGCCATCAAGCCGGGCGGTGACCGAACACGCCTGGCCGACGCCATCGACACGGCCATCCGCCTGCTCGTGCCGCGCCCGCCTGCACACCGCAAGGCCATCCTGATTGTGAGCGAGCCCCGCGATGTGGGCAGCGAGACCCCGCTGGGCGAGGTTCTGCGCACGGCGCAACTCGCCGACATCACCATCTACACCGTGGGGCTCTCCTACTCGGAAGCACTCTGGCGAACCAAGCCGCAAGACCGCCAGCCGCCTGCCTCGCCCTATCCGCCCGGCGTCTTTCCCACTCCGCCCCTGCCGGGCACGCCGCAGACTCCCACCACCGAGCAACAAAACCAGGCGCGTGCCGACCTGCTGGCGCTGATTCAGGTGCTGGTCTCCACTCTCCGCGCTCCCATTCAGCAGGACGTGCTGGAGGTGCTGGCCGCAGGCACGGGCGGCGCGGCGCACGGCCAGGCGAGCGACACGGCCTTGCAGGCAGCCATCAATCGCATCGGGCAGGAGCTGCACAACCAGTACGTGCTTGCCTACCGTCCGACCAATCTCCGCGAGCAAGGCTTCCACGAAATCCGTGTCCGTGTGCGCCGCAGCGACGTCCTCGTCCGTTCCCGCCCCGGCTACTTCATCGGCCACCCCGAATAACGGCAGAAAACAGAAATCAGAAACGAGAAAACACGCGCAGTCGCTCCACTCGCAGCCCTATCCCGTCGCGTCCTGTTCTCGATTTTCTGTTTTCTATTTTCTGTTTTCGCCGCTACGTCCTGTCGAGGCGGAGCAACGTGCGGTAGAGGAGCTCGGCGCCGCAGGCGATCTCCTCGGGGCGGCTGTATTCTTCCGGTGAGTGGCTGATGCCGTTGCGACTGGGGACGAAAATCATCCCCATCGGACAGAGGCGCGAGATCGCCTGGGCATCGTGGCCGGCGCCGGAGGCCATGGTCAGCGCGGGGGCGCGCATCTCGGCCACTGCCTGCTGGATGTGCCAGCGAATCTGCGGGTCGGTCAGGGCCGGGTCGTGGCTGGAGGTTTCCTGGATCGTGATGGCCACCTTTTCGCGCTCAGCGATGGCCTGGGCGCGACGGCGGATTTCGGCCGCCAGTTCCTCGATCTTCTGCATGGAGAGATCGCGCAGTTCAATCGGCAGGGCAACCCGGCCGGGGATGACGTTGGGCGCGCCGGGAAAGACGTGGACGAAGCCGACCGTGCCCACTTGGCGCCCCGGAACGTTGCGTACCACCTCGCGCACCGTCTGAATCAGCTGCGCGGCGGCGATGAGGGCGTCGCGGCGCTGATCCATCGGGGTGGTGCCGGCGTGGTTGGCGAAACCTTCGAGGGTCACGTCGTAGCGGTTGATGCCGACGATGCCTTCGACAATCCCGAAGGACAGGCCGCGCTGCCAGAGAATGCCGCCCTGCTCGATGTGGAGTTCCAGATAGGCCTTGAAGGTTCCGGGGGGAGGCGTCATCTCCGCAATGCGCGCAGGGTCGCCGCCCGCGCGCCGCACCCAGTCGGCCAGCCGGACGCCCGCTTCGTCCACTGCGTCCAGCTCGCCGGGGTCGAGCAGCCCCGCCAGCGCCCGGCTGCCGAAGAGTCCCTTGCCGTAGTGCACGCCTTCCTCGTTCGACCACACCGCCATCTCGAAGGTATGCTCGGTAGCAATGCCCTGGTCGTTCAGCGTGCGCATCACTTCCAAGGCGCCGCAGGAGCCGACGCAGCCGTCGTAGTGGCCGCCGTTGGGAACGGTGTCAATGTGGGAGCCGAACAGCAAGGTGGGCTTGGTGGGATCCTTGCCCGCACGCCGACCGCGCAGATTGGCGGCGGCGTCAATCCAGACCTCAAGGCCCGCTTGACGCATCTGGGCGAGAAACCACTCGCGCCCGGCCAGGTCTTCCGGCGAGAAGCCTACACGGTTAGAGCCGCCCTCCGGCATCCGCCCAATCTGGCTCAGCTCGGCCAGTGTCTGGTTGATTCGCTCGGCGTTGACAAGGCTGGGGCACCACAGAATAGCCGGCTCACGCGCCTCCTGTGGCCAACCCCAGAAAGGAACGAGGTAGCTACCCGCTACGCCCGCAAGCAACCGGTGGCCGAACTCGCGTCGGGAAAGCAAAGGGCACCCCCATAGAAGAAACTTTCGAACGGTTCAGGTCTCAGCAGGCCGAACTGAGTTGGCAGGGAAGCTTGCCGCAGGCAGTGGCCGGTGTCAAGGAACGCGCGAGGGCCACAGGTCCGAGCATATGCAACTATTTGCACACATCCCAGAGTGGTTGATTAGTCAGCGTCGGACGACCCTCCTAGGCGTGACACTCACATCTTCCATTTGTTCCTCTCTAACCCCTTCATTTCAGGAGATATTCCACATAGAGGAGAGGAAGGAAAAAGGAAAGTACTACGCAATTAAGTGACTATCCTCCTATTGTACCTGTGACCCCGCATTAGTACTCTCCCCGCCCGGGGAGCCCGCCCATGGGGGAGAGCATAGACCGCCAAGTCGAGGAGTCGAAGCCGGTTGCGATGGATGCTCGGCAGCACCCTCGTGTCCCCTTGCTGACTCAGGTCGAGTCGCACTCGCCGGCCCTAGCCAGTCTGGGCCGTGCTCGGAACCTGAGCGTAGGCGGCATCCTGATCGAGACCCCCGAGACCCTGCCCGAAGGCGCCGACGTCATCGTCCGCTTCTTCGTTCCGCCGGGCCAGCAACCGGTGGAAGCGGTGGGGCGCGTAGTGCGCGCCGAGCCAGGACGTTCGATGGCGATAGCGTTCCTGGGTCTGCCAGCCAGCTACCGGCAGCGCATCCTGCACTACGTGCGGGAGGTGCAAGGGGGAAAGAACGGGCTGCACCTGCCCCATCCCGCCACTCTCGTCCCGCAGAAGCGGCGCAGTGCCCGCGTCCCCCGTCGCCTAGCCGTGATGCTCAACTGGCAGGACGAAGACGGAAAAGTGCGGCAGGAGGCGGCCGAGACCAAGCTGCTGAGCCGTTACGGGGCTCTGCTCAGCTCCTACAGCTACATGCACCTCGAAGCCGGCCGCGTGGTGCGGCTCAGCTTGCCGGACGTGAGCAGCGAAGCCCGCTCGCGGGTCGTCTACAGCACACTGGCCGACTTGCCCGGGCACACCGAGATTGCCGTTGAATTCATCGGCTCCCAGGATTTCTGGGGCATCACCTTCCCGCCCGACACCGCCACGCTGCTCCCCACCCGCCGACGCACGCTGCGCCTGCGGAAGAGGATTCCGCTCGACTTGAACTGGGAAACCGCCAGCGGCGTGGCGCAGCAGGAAGCCACTGAGACGCTGAACCTCAGCCAGCACGGTGTCCGGCTCACCACCAGCAACACCCTGGAAGTGGGCCGGCTCCTCCAGGTGCGCCAGCCGGATAGCGGGCAACTGGCCACGGCGCGCGTCGTCTGGCGCGAGCCCGCCGCGAGCCAGGGGCGTGTGCAGATGGGGCTGGAGATTCTCGGCCGCAACGATTTCTGGGGAATTGAGTTCCCACCCGACCGTGACTACCCCGCCTGACTGACACCCGGCCGCGGCGCCCCGTGCCAACCTTCCACGGTACGGGGCGCCGCATCTCTCTTCAAGGCTTCTGGTACGTGACGCGGTAGATGCGGCCGCCGTGGTCGTCGGAGATGTAGAGGGCGCCGTCGGGACCGACCTTGATGTCCACCGGCCGCCCGCTCACGCGCCCGTCTTTGAACCAGATGTCAATGAAGTCTTCGATGGCGACCGGCTTGCCGTCTTTGAAGCGCACGCGGACGACTTTGTAGCCGGTAGGGATGGAGCGGTTCCAGGAGCCGTGGAAGGCGATGTAGCAGTCGCCGCGATATTCCTCGGGGAACATCCTGCCGTCGTAGAAGGTGAGGCCGAGGGGGGCGGAGTGCGCCTGCATTTCGAAGGTGGCGGGCTGGGTCGTGCGGCAGCGGGCGGGGTTGTTGTATTCGGGATCAACGACGCGGTTGCCATAGCAGTAGGGCCAGCCGTAGTCGCCGCCTTTGACGACGAGGTCGAGTTCTTCCGGCGGGAGGTTGTCGCCGAGCCAGTCGCGGCCGTTGTCGGTGGCCCACAGTTCCGACGTGCCGGGGCGCCAGACGAAGCCAACGGCGTTACGCAGCCCGCGGGCGTGGACCTCGCCGCGCGAGCCATCGGCGTTGAAGCGGAGGATGGCCGCGCGGCGCGGCTCATCTTCGCAGACGTTGCAACTCGAGCCGACTGAAACGTAGAGCCCGCCATCGGGGCCGAAGCCGATGGTCCGGGTGAAGTGCATTTTGGCCGCAGGCAGGTCGGGAACGACGACCTCTCGCTCGTCGGCCTTGCCGTCGCCATTGGTGTCGCGCACGCGCACGACCTGATGAGTCTCACCGACGTAGAGCCAGCCGTCTTTCCACGCCAATCCATGGGGCAGGCGCAGCCCATCAGCAAAGGTGATGACCTCGTCGGCCTTGCCGTCTTTGTTCCGATCCGGCAGCGCGAGCACGTTCCCGGCACGGATGGAGCTGACGTAGAGGACGCCATCCGGGCCAAAGGCCATGAAGCGCGCCCGCCCGAGATTTTCGGCGAATACCTCCACCTTGAAGCCAGGCGGAACGCCTTCCTGTGGCTCAGCGCGCTGCTGCGACTGGGAGAAAGATTGACACGCCAACAAGAGGCCTAAGGCTGGCAGCAGGAACAACGGCTTTGCGCTCATCGAATAACTCCTACTGAATTGAGATTGACGCTCCAAGATTACACTGCGGTCAGGGTGAGTGGGTAGAGCAAACCCAGACTCAATGCCCACGGGCATAAGCCCGCGGGTTGAACAAGCTGGCGGGTGCAGATCACCTCTTCCGGACTGAGTGGACGTTCCCGGTATAATGGGGCAGCGGAGGAGTGCCGGAGCGGTTGAACGGGGCCGCCTTGAAAGCGGCTAGTCCCAGAGATGGGGCTCGGGGGTTCGAATCCCTCCTCCTCCGCCGGGCTTCATAGCCGTCTCGCAACGGAGTCCGGGTTACGGCATTGAGTGGTTAAGACCTGCGAGGAGCATGTGATTAGGAAACTAGTTGTTTTGCTCGCACTGGTCTGTTTGGCGTTTGCCCAGCCAAGTCTTACTGGACAGAAACGTGTGCGCTTTCCAGGAGATTACTCGCAAAGTAGGTCGCCCACAGGGCGCTACGTTGTTTACAGTGTCTATGACGAAGCCTCAGAGCCTCCTCATACCCTCTTCCTGAAGGATACCCAAACGAAGCAAGAAATGAAGCTCTTGTCGTATGGGAGGTATCTCGATGTCCTCTGGTCTCCGGATGGTTCGCAGCTTGTTGTTAATGATCACGAAGGGAGTGATTCGACCAAAGCAATAGTCTTCGTCCTTCGGGATCCAATCACTTCCATTAACCTGCGCGAGGAACTCCATCGGGCGGTGCCTAGAAATCGAAGCGTTCTCGAAAATCATCACGTCTACATCGAGGCGGTAGAATGGCTGAATTCCCAAACCATCAGAGTGAAGGTCTCAGGGTATGGCGATGTTGATCCGACAGGATTTACTCTCTGGTTTGAATATACGCTTGGCAAAGGATTCAAACAAATCGCGCAGAAATCTTCCGTGTTGCGGTGAGGGATCGAAGAGTATAGAGGGCGAGGATGACGAACCGGGAATTCTTTATCAAGCGGTGGGAGGAAGAGTATCCCACCTTCCTCAAGGTGTTCCGGGCACTGCCGCAGGGCAACCCCGATTATCGGCCTCACCCACGCTCGCGCTCGGCGGCCGAGTTGGTGTGGCTGCTCGTGCTGGAAGAGGAGGCTTGCTCGCGCTGCATCGAGGCGGGGAAGGTCGAGTGGAAGGAAACATCCGCGCCGAGGAGTCTTGGGGAAGCCATTGCGGCTTACGAGAAGGCACACAGAGAGCTGGCCCCGCGCCTCAAGAAACTCGACGACAAGACCTGGGAAGAGAAAAGGGCGCAGTTGCTCTCCGGCGGCGAGGTGTACGAGTTGCCGCTGGGCGAGATGCTGTGGGCGGTACTGTTCGACGCCATTCATCATCGCGGGCAACTCAGCCTCTACATTCGGCTGACCGGCGGCAAAGTTCCCGGCATCTACAGTCCCTCGGCGGACGAGGCCCTCAGCTAGAGAGTTTGTTCGACTGTTTTCCCGCGGCTGCTGGCTGTTCCAGGGGAGGGGCCAGATCCAGCGTTGTCTCACCGCGTCTTTCGTGTTCACCTTTTCTTCGCCAAGCGCATCTAATCACCTGGAGGCACGAAATGGTGCGGGTGGCGATCAATCTGGCTCCGGGGAGCCTGACGCGGGCGCAGCTCCGGCGGCTGCAAACTCTCTGGCATCGCTGGATGCGACCGCTCAAGCTCGACCGCGAGCGCGACCAACAGTTGCGGCACGCTTATGTCGAGATTCTGACGCGCGGCCGTGCGCGGACGACCACCGAACTGAGCCGGATGGATGCGGCTTACGTCATCCGGCGGCTGGAACGCGTAGCCGGTCGGCGCCGGTATCGGAGCCGCACGCTCGCGTACGTCGCCGGCACCGCCGGGCGGGAAGGCTACGAAGCGCATCCGGAAATTCTCGCCATGCCTGCCGACTTTCGGCTGCTTGATTACCACGCGGCACAACTCGGGATGAGTCGCGTGCAGCTTGACCACTTCATTGCGGCCCACTACGGCCGCCTGGGGCTGCACCGGCGGAGCGACATCCGCAGGCTCGCTGACCTGAACCGGGTGCTGTGGGGATTGAAGGCACTGCTGCGGCGGCGGGCGGAGCGGCGGCCCAAGGCCGCCTAGCCTTCAGCGTTCAGCCTTCAGCTCTCAGCAGATCCCCCACGCGACGCGAACACACCTCAGGGGCTGAAGCCCAAACTTAGAGCAATGCCCTAATGTCAGGCCTGAAGGCCTGACCCGCCAAGAGGAGCCAGCAAAGCACGGGCACAAGCCCTTGCCTTACCCAGCAAGCAAGAGGGTCAGGGTTTGGGGAGGAGGGGAGAGAAGTTGATGAAGAAACCCCAGGAGACGACGTTCAGGTCGAGCCGGACGCTGCGGGTGTAGGCGATCTGGAGCTGGAAGTTGTCGTGAAAGGGGAAGCGAATCCAGGTGGAGGCGCCGTTGTCGCGGGTGAGGTCTTCACCGCTGGTGGTTTCCCCCTGCTGGGGAACATGAGGCGGCGTGGGGATGGGCACGGGGGGTGGCCCGCGGCGCAGGCGACCGAAGGTGGTTTGCGTGCCGCTGGGGAAGACTCCGTAAAACAAGCCGCCAACTCGCAGGAGGCGATGAAACTCGTGCTCGATGCCGCCGCTCACTTCATAGACAAGCCCTTTGCTGGCGAACGGGCGGAGGAAGGTGGAGGTGCGGAGCAAACTGTTGGCGATGGTGACGTTGACGAAGGGCGTGGTGGTCCAGAGGTTCAAGCTGGCGGAGTTGGTCCAGGCGGCCGTGGTGGAGCCGGCGCCGAGGCCACGGCTGGTGCTGCCGGTAGGGAGAAAGACCGTGCCGGTGGAATAGAGATTGGCCACTCTTCCTTCCAGGCTGATGCGGGCGGAGAAGCCGACATCGCCAAAGCCGTTGTTGGAGCCGCAGGTAGTGATGCCGGCGTTGTCGGTTCGGCAGAAGCGGGCGAGGTAGAGCGGGATGTCGGTGGTGACGGCGAAGAGGCGGTTGAAGCGGTAGCCGATGGAGTTGTCAATGGCGTAGGTACGCGCGCGGATGGTGCCGGGGCTCTGGCCGGTGGCGTCGGGCGGAAGCGTGCGCCGGGGATAAGTGTAGCTCGAAAAGCCGAAGGTCCAGAGCCAGCCGCGCTTGCTTTCGGGCTCCTCTTGCGCCGGCAGTTCCGCCGGATAGAGCAGCAGCAACAGCAGCAGAGCCCATCGCCCTCGCCCCATAACGCCCTCCCTTAGCCGTTCTCCAAATGGAGGCCTATCTTTACGCAAGGGTTGCTTAGCGCGCAAGAGAAGCTTGATTGCGCGCGCCGCACGCTGCGGATAGAATCGCCGCGCCGCACCGGGAATTTCTTTAGGAGAGGTCGGCCACGATGAAGCGCGTACTGTCGGGAATTTTTCTCGTTCTCTGCGTCGCCGGCACAAGCTGGGCGCAGGCGGGGAGCCACCCGCTGAGGGAACTCGCCGAGACCGCGGCCGTGAGCGGCTACGAGGGGCCGCTGGTGTCGCTTCTCAAGCAGCGCCTCGATCTGTTGCGCACGCGCGCAAAGTTTTCGCCGCAGGTGGACAACCTGGGCAACGTCTGGGTAACGCTGGGGAGCGGCGCACCTCCCTTCGACTCCGCTCAGGGCAAGCGTCGGATGCTTGTTACCTGTGTGGATGAAGCAGGCTACGTCGTCAGCGCCATCACCGAGGACGGCTACCTGCGGGTGCAACGACTGCCGCAGCGAGCGCCGCACCCGTGGTTCGACCTGCTGCATTCCGCGCAACCCGCCTCAATCTGGACGCGGAGCGGCAAGTTCGTGCCGGGCGTGGTGGCGGGGCTCTCAACCCACATCCAGCCCGGGAGGCAGTCGGTGGCCGAGAAGCGCACCGACGATGTCGAGCGCCTCTACATCGACATCGGCGCGCGTTCGCCAGAGGAAGCGCGCGCGCTGGGCGTGGATTTGCTCGACCCGTTGACGCTGGAGAAGCGCGTCTTCGAACTGGCGCGCGGCGAACTCGCCGGGCCAACGCTCTCGGCGCGGGCAGGCGCGGCGGCGCTGATTGAGCTTCTGGAACGGATAGAGGCGAACAAGATTCAGGGCACGCTCATCGTCGCGTTCGCGGTGCGGCACTGGATGGGCAGCCAGGGCTTGGATCGGCTCGTGCAGCAGGTGAAACCGGACGAAGTGATTCTGGTGGAGAGTCTGCCCGAAAGCGGCGCGAATCCAGGAAGCGGCGTACTGATCGCGACGAGCGAGCGCGACGCGGCCGGAAAACCGCTCGAGCCAGCATCCGGGCTGGCCGGCGAACTGCTCGCTCTGGCGCGCAGCCGTGGCATCCCGGCGCAGCCCGCCTACAGCGCTGCGCATCCGCGCAATTCCTACACCGGCGGACCCGACTTTCCCGCGCGCACAGCGCAGGTGGGCGTGGGGGTCAAATTTCCCCTGACGCCGGCGGAGGTGGTGAGCGCAAGCGATGTCAGCGCGCTGGTGGAGTTGCTCGCGGCTTCCGTGGGCGCGTCAGTGCGTCCGGTGAACGCACAGCAGAAGCGCAGAGAGACGCCGGTCGAGAAGGCTTCCGCCGTGGCGACCACGGCACCGAAGACGGAGGACATTCTGCAGACGCTGGTCGAAACCTGCGGCGTCTCCGGCCACGAAGAGCCGGTGGCGGACGCGGTGCGACGGCTGCTCCCGGAGTGGGCGCGGAAGCGGGCGGAAACGGACGGAGACGGCAACCTCTGGGTCTCCTTCGGGAAGAAGGTCGCGCAGCCGCGGCTTCTGTTCGTGGCCCACACGGACGAGATCGGCTGGACGGTTGAGCAAATCAGCGACGACGGGCGGCTCCTGCTGCGCCGTCGCGGCGGGTACCTCGAGGAGCACTTCCTCGGCCACGTGGTGCTCGTGCACACGCGGGCGGGCCGCGTGCCCGCGGTGCTGGAGTTGCCGGCGAACTACTGGAGCGAGCGCTACGCGCTGGTGCCGGGGCGCGAGCACACCGCCTACCTCGGCGTCCGCTCGCGCGCCGAGGCCGAAGCGCTCGGCGTTGCCGTGGGGGATTCGGTGACCGTGCCGAAGAAGTACCGCCGCTTGGCCGGCACACGCGCCAACGGCCGCTCGTTTGACGACCGGGTCGGCTCGACCGCGCTGGTGGCGGCGCTCTGGCAACTCGACCCCGCCCAACTCGACCGCGAAGTCACCTTCCTCTGGGCGGTTGAAGAGGAAATCGGCTTGCGCGGCGCCAAAGCCTTCGCCGACCGCGCCGCCGCAAGCGGCAACACACCCGAGGCCGTCTTTGCCGTCGACACCTTCGTCAGCGCCGACTCCCCGCTCGAATCCAAGCGCTTTGCCGATGGCGTGCTCGGGCAGGGATTTGTCATCCGCGCGGTGGACTCAAGCAACGTGGCGCCGCGAGGGCTGGTCGAACGAGTCATCGAGGTTGCGCGCCAGAACAACATCCGCGTCCAGTACGGCGTCACGGGCGGGGGAAACGACGGCGCCGTGTTCGTCCGCCACGGCGCTGTGGACGTCCCTATCGCCTGGCCGCTGCGCTACTCGCATTCGGCCGCCGAGGTCATTGACCTCACTGATGTCGAGGCGCTGGCCCGCATCGTGGCCGCCCTCGCCCGCTCCTTCTGACTACGCCCGCACAATTCGACCTTACGGGTCGGAAATGCTTGTTTTCCCGCCCGGGAAGGTGTACAAACAACCATCCTCCTCTCCGAGAGGCACGGCAATGCGCATCAGATGCCGCCACCTGCTACTGCTCGCGGTGCTGGCCGCGACCGCCTCGCTGTGGGGACAGGAGCCGGCGCCGGTGCCGGGTGGGCGTGAGCCCATCGTCGACAACCCCATCAGCCCCGTCAAAGGCGAAATCTCCGGTTACGTCCGCTTTCCCGGAGCCAAGCGCGGGGCAAGCTCCATCTCGGTGCGGCTGGAGACCAACACCGGCGGATTGGTGGCGCAGACCTGGACGAACAATTCGGGCTACTTCATCTTCCCCCGGGTTGCCTGTGGCTTTTATGTACTCGCGGTGGACGCCACCGGCTACCGTCCCATTCGCCAGGCGGTAGAACATTCCTACGAGTCCTACGAGACCGTGCTCCACTTGGTCGAGAACGAGACTTCGGGCGCGGCTGAAAAAGACGCGTCCGTCTCCGTCCGCCAGTTGCAGGTTCCCGAGCCAGCGCAGCGGGAATACGAAAAGGGGGTAGCAGCCGCCGGCAAGCGCAAGCTGGAGGAAGCGGTTGCGCGCTTTCGCAAGGCCATCGCCATCTTTCCCGACTACGACGACGCCTACATCCAACTGAGCCTCGCGCACCTGGGGCAGGCTGCCTATGCCGAGGCGCAGGAGGTGCTGGCGAAGGCAGTGGCCGTGAATGAGAAAAATGCGCAGGCCTATGCCCTGCTGGGGGTGGCCTATCGCGAGCAAGGCAGGCTGGCCGAGGCTGCCCGCGCGTTCGAGCAATCCCTGGGGCTGCAGGAGCGGTCCTGGTTCGCCCATCTGGAATTGGGGGAGACGCTGGTGCGGATGAGCAGGGCGGAGGAGGCTCTGCCGCATGCGCAGCGGGCGCACGCGCTGAATCCCGCCACGCCGACGACCCACCTGCTGCTCTACAAGACCCTCATCCTGCGCAGTGAGAATGCGCAGGCGTTGACGGAACTGGACGAATTCCTCAAGCTCTATCCTCAGCATCCCCTGGCGGCACGCGCGCGGGAAAAGCGGGCGGCGCTGGCGAAGCACCTGTCCCAGGCGGCGAATTAGCCAGCCAAGACCGGCGACGAGAAAAGGCGTTTCGTCGCCGCTACCCGAACAAAAAGAAATCGGGCGGGCCGTGCGGCCCGCCCGATTTGATTACCGACTACCTGCTGCGGCTTACCACTCGATGCGGAAGCCGAACTG
>JBBIPK010000007.1:0-74796 GCA_037442885.1 Acidobacteriota bacterium
CGCGATGATACCGGCTTCCACCGCCATGATGTCACCATCCGCGGCCCTCATTCTTGCGCGGTGGTAGAATCACGAGAGCTTGTTCTCGCAGGAGGGCCCACCGATGGCAAAAGCAAGACAGCTCAGAGTGGCGGTCGAAAACCGTCCCGGAACTCTGGCGCAGGTGGCCAAGGTGCTCGGGGACGCCAAGGTGAATATTCTCGGCTTTCTCACTACCACCGCGGGAACTGAAGGCGCGGTGCACCTGGTGGTCGACAACGTCAACAAGGCCAAGCAGGCTCTCGACGCTGCCCTGCTCTCTTACAGCGAAAGCGAAGTGCTCCACCTCGAGCTCCCGAATGTGCCGGGGGCACTGGGAAAATTCGCCGAGAAACTCGCCGCCAAAGGCATCAACATCACCGCTGGCTACCAGACGAGCGTGAAGGGCGCGCGCAAAGCCAGCGTCGTGCTTGCCGTCTCGGATCTCGAGCAGGCCGCGCGCATTCGCTAGGCGGGGCGTGCAATTCGAGTACGTGAACTCGCTTGCTACGTAGCTGCAGCCAGTTGTCCTTCTGGCCTGCACGCGCAGAGCCCCAGCGCCTCGGGCTTGCAAGCTCTGCAGTCTGCGCGGCTTGTGGGATGCGACCGCTTTCGCCTTGGCACGTAGCTTGCTACGTAGCAGATTGACCGGGGTGGCGGAATACGGCAGACGCGGAGGGAACCCTCGCTGCCCCGAAGGCGGCGGGACCCCTCTGTCCCATTCCAGGGGCGTGCCGGTTCGAGCCCGGCCCCGGCACAACTTACCGCCTGCCTAAGCCAGGCGCGGCAGAGAGCGGGATAAGCCCGCTCTCTTTATTCTTCGTCGTCAACGCCATCCAATCACAAACGACCACCCGCAACTCACCTTGGTTGGCTGCGGAAGAGCCGCCATCAGGCCGGATTGCGCGGCTCGGATGGGTGGGCTAGAATGCCAGCAGGGACTGGCCCTGATGACCACTAAGACCGCCCGCCGCATCGCCCTCGGCGCCGACCATGCCGGCTACCAGGTGAAGGAACGCATCAAGGAGTTCCTGCAAAAATCCAACTACGAGGTGATTGACTTCGGCACGCACTCGGCCGAGTCGGTGGACTACCCCGACTACGCCGTGCGCGTGGCGCAAAGCGTCGCCAGCGCCGAGGCCGAGCGCGGCGTCTTGGTCTGCGGCACCGGCATCGGCACCGCCATGACCGCGAACAAAATCCCCGGCATCCGCGCCGCCAACTGCAACGACACCTACACCGCGCGCATGGCCACCGAGCACAACAACGCCAACGTCCTGGCGGTGGGCGCGCGCGTCGTGGACGCGAACCACGCCGTCGCCATCGTCAAAGAGTGGCTGCATGCCCGCTTCCAGGGCGGCCGCCATCAGCGGCGGCTCGACAAAATCGCCGAGCTGGAACGTCGCCCGGCACTGGCGGCAAGACAATGACCGCGCGCTTCGCCAACCGCCTGAATCGCCCCCTGCGCGAAGTCGACCCCGAAGTCTTCGAGGCCATCCGCAACGAAGTCCGCCGGCAGGCGCAGGGGCTCGAGCTCATCGCCTCGGAAAATTTCACCAGCGAGGCTGTGCTCGAAGCCACCGGCTCGGTCTTCACCAACAAGTACGCCGAAGGCTATCCCGGCCGGCGCTACTACGGCGGCTGCGAATTCACCGACGTGGTCGAGTCGCTCGCCCAGGCGCGCGCCAAGAAACTCTTCGGCGCCGAGCACGCCAACGTCCAGCCGCACTCCGGCACCCAGGCCAACATCGCCGTCTATGAAACCGTGCTCCAGTTCGGCGACCCCGTGCTGGGAATGAACCTCGCCCACGGCGGCCACCTCACTCACGGCCACCCGCTCAATTTTTCCGGCAAGCACTACAAGTTCATCCCCTACGGCGTGCGCAAGGACACCGAGACGCTCGACTACGACGAGGTCGAGCGCCTGGCGCGCGAGCACAAGCCCAAGCTGCTGGTCGCCGGCGCCAGCGCCTATCCCCGCATCATTGATTTCGCCCGGCTGGCCGAGATCGCGCGCGCGGCCGGCTGCCTGTTCATGATGGACATGGCGCACATCGCCGGCCTCATCGCCACCGGCGTCCATCCCAGCCCCGTGCCCCACGCCGACTTCGTCACCTCCACCACCCACAAGACGCTGCGCGGCCCGCGTGCAGGATTCATTCTCTGCCGTGAGCAGTACGCCAAAGACCTCGACCGCAACGTCTTCCCCGGCGGCCAGGGCGGCCCGCTCGTTCACGTCATCGCCGCCAAGGCCGTCTGCTTCAAGGAAGCGATGGAGCCCGGCTTCAAGGCCTATCAGGAACAGACCGTGGCCAATGCGAAGAAGCTCGCAGAAACGCTGGCCAGCCGCGGCTTCCGCATCGTCTCCGGCGGCACCGACACGCATCTCTTTCTCGTGGATGTGTACGCGCGCGGCATCATGGGCCGCGATGCCGAGGCCTGGCTCGGCCGCGCCGGCATCACCGTCAACAAGAACGCCATCCCCTTCGACACGCTGCCGCCGCTCAAGGCCAGCGGCATCCGCATCGGCACCCCGGCCCTCACCACGCGCGGGATGGGAACGGCCGAAATGGAATTGATCGGGAACTGGATCGCCGACGCGCTCGAGCATATGGGCGAGGAGGCGGTCATCGAGCGCATTGCCGCCCAAGTCCGCGAGCTCTGCGCCCGCTTCCCGCTCTACGAATTGCGCCTGGAGGAAGTCGCCGCTTCCTCCGCGCGCGCGCTGACAGGATGCTGAAAAGCGCCCTATCTGTCATTCCGAGCGGAGCGAGGAATCTGCTTCCTCCTTTTTCCGGCATTGGAACTGGGTGCGTAATCTCGCTTGGCGGGTCAGGGCTTCAGCCCTGACATAAACAGCCAAGAAAAACCAGGGGCTTTAGCCCCTGAGGCCATCCGTGAAAACAGGTAATCTGCCCGGTTGACCCCGATGAAGATCGCCCTCGACATCCGCCGCATCTCCGACTACGGCGCCGGCACCTACACCCGCAACGTCATCGGCCAGCTCGCTCGCCTCCCGACGCCGAACCGCTACTTCCTCATCGGAACCCACAGCGACTGGAGCGAACTGGGGCCGCTGCCAGAAAACTTTTCCCTGCTCGATTCCGACGCCTCCGACGGCAGCATCAGCTTCCACTGGCGGCTCGCCTGGCGACTCCGCCAAAACCAGGTTCAACTCTGCCACGTTCCCTATCTGACCGCCCCGCTGCTGCTTCCCTGTCCGTACGTGCTGACCGTTCACGACATCATTGATTTTCTCGCCCCTTCGCCGGAGCGCTCGCCACTCGCAACTTCCTGGCGCTCCTATCGCATCCGCCGCGCCTTGCAGCAGGCGGCGCGCATCCTCTGCGTCTCCCACACCACCCGGCGCGACGTGCAGCGCGTCTTCGCCGTGCCGCCGGAGAAGCTCGAGGTCGTCTACAACGCCCTGGACGAACGCCTGGCCGGTTCCCTGAGCCGCGAAGAGACCCAGCGCACCCTCTCCCGCTATCAGGTCGATGCTCCCTTTGTGCTCTACGTCGGCAACGTCAAGCCGCACAAGAACCTCTCCCGCCTCATCGAGGCCTTCGCCGTCGTCCGCAACGACCTGCGCGACCACCCCCGCTACCACCGGATTCTCCTCTTCATCATCGGCGATGAGCTCGCCCGCCACTCCGACCTGCGCCGCGCCGTGCTGAAAAGCCGCATGCAGCCCCACGTGCGCTTCCTGGGCTTCGTTCCCCCGCAGACCCTGAAGGCCTTCTACGCCTGCGCCGAGGCGTTTGTGTTTCCCTCGCTCTATGAGGGCTTCGGTCTGCCGCCGCTGGAAGCGATGGCGCACGGCACGCCGGTCGTGGCCTCAAACGTTTCGGCCCTCCCGGAAGTGGTTGGAGAGGCCGCCTTGCTCGTCAATCCGGAAAATGTCTTCGACATCAGCCGCGCCCTCCGCCAGGTGCTCGTAGACGATGAGCTGCGCCACCGCCTGGCTGAGCTCGGCCGCCAACAGGTCGCGCGCTTCTCCTGGGAGGACTCCGTCCGGCGCGTGCTGGATGTCTATGAGGAAATTCTGCATCCTCAGCCCGCTACCTCTACGCGCAACTCCCCCGCCTTTCCCCCCTGAATCCGAAACGCCCGAATCGCAGGCTCGCTCACCAGCGAGATGATCACGTAGGCCGCCTCGGGATAGTAGGCGCGCTCGAGGTCCCGCGCCGAGGGAGAGTTGTCGCTCGCCGGATGCGAATGGTAGATGCCCACCAACTCCAGGTTCTCCGCGCGCAGCCGCCGGAAGAGGACGAACAGCTCTTGCGGTGCAATCTCATAGGCCGTGGAACTGGCAAGCGCATTGACGGCGGGGAGAATGGCCTCGACGCGCTCCCCCTGCCCGCCCAGCAGACCGCAGCACTCCAGCGGCGCCTGCCGCCGCGCCTCTGCCAGCAACTCCTCAGCCAGCGCGCGCGGCAGCATCAGCCGCCCCGCTGTCGTCGCATCGCTGGTAGCCATTTCAAAACCACAACTTCTGATGCAGTGGGGAGGGCACGGCTGGTAGGGCAGGACTTCAGTCCTGCCTGCCGAAGGCACCGTGCCAAAAAAAACACCAAAAACAAGGGGCTTTTCGGAGCGAGTCCCGAGCTTCGGGACAAGCGGAGAGCCCGCACGTTTGTTGCGGGAAGCCCCTGAGGTTCAACGGAGAACAGATTAGGCAGCGAGCTCTAGTTCACGCGCAGCCGCCGACGCAGAAACGCCGGTGTGTCGAGGTCGGTTGGCGGTATCGGCGGCACGTCCAGGCCGGCCCCGCTGCTGCCGGGGCCAGCCGGCTTCTTCGCCAGCGGCAGCACGCGCGGCAAACCCAGCCGCACGCCCGCAGCCGGCCCCACCCCGGCCGTTTTTTTCGCCTCGCGGAAGCCGGTCGCGATGACGGTGATCTTCGCCGCGTCCTTCATCCGCGGGTCCTCGACCGCGCCGAAGATGATGTTGGCATCTTCGTGCGCCACCTTCTGAACCAACGAGCAGGCGTCCTCTACCTCCTGCAGCGTCAGGTTCCGCGAGCCGGTGACGTTGACCAGCACCCCGCGCGCGCCTTGAATCGAGCCGTCATCCAGCAGCGGACTCGCCACCGCCCGCTGCGCCGCCTCCACCGCGCGCTTCGGTCCGCGCGCCACCGCCATCCCCATCACCCCGTGCCCCATCCCCTGCATGATGGCCTTCACGTCGGCAAAGTCGCGGTTCACGATGCCGGGAATGGCGATGATGTCGGTGATGCCCTGCACCGCCTGCCGCAGAATGTCGTCGGCAATCCGGAAGGCCTCAAAAAAACCGGTGCCCTTCGCTACCGTCGCCAGCAGACGTTCGTTGGGGATGCAAATGACTGTGTCCACACAGGGCACGAGCTCGGAAAGCCCCTGCT
Organism: Acidobacteriota bacterium; assembly: GCA_037442885.1. Taxonomy (GTDB): domain Bacteria; phylum Acidobacteriota; class Terriglobia; order Acidiferrales; family 2-02-FULL-67-57; genus JACQTG01. The sequence goes on from JBBIPK010000007.1 coordinate 5,402, forward strand.
CGGCCTGCACCTGCCGCCGCCGGCCTTCAAACCCGAACGGCTTCGTCACCACTGCCACCGTCAAGGCGCCCAAGTCAGCCGCCAGGCTGGCGATGATGGGCGCCGCGCCCGTGCCCGTGCCTCCTCCCAGCCCCGCAGTTACGAACACCATGTCGGCGCCTTCCAGCGCCTCCAGCAGCTTCTCGGTGTCTTCCAGCGCCGCCTGCCGGCCGATCTCGGGATTCGCGCCTGAGCCCAGCCCCTTGGTCAGCTTGGCGCCGAGCTGAATCTTCACTTTCGCTTTCGATTGCTGCAGCGCCTGCAGGTCGGTGTTGGCGGCCAGGAACTCCACGCCCTCCACCCGCGCCTGAATCATGCGGTTGACCGCGTTGCCGCCGCCCCCGCCGATGCCCACCACCTTGATGCGCGCCGCGTTCCGCACCCGCTCGCCGTAACTCGTCCTGCGGTTCCTCTCTCGACCCATCGTTCGTGTCTCCCTCCTTCTGAGTTCTGGGCTCAGGCCGCCCAGCCTTTCCCGTGGCCGTTTTTCGGCCGCGTCCAGAGATTCTTGAGTCGCCCCAGCATCCCGGCGGGCCGGCGCTGGAGTTGCCGGATGCGATTCCCGTGCAGCACCAACCCCGCCAGCGTGGCAAAAGCCGGGTCCTTGAGCGGATGCGGTGCCCCGGTCTGCGTCGTCAGACCCAGGATTCCACTTGGCTTCCCGACCCGCGCTGGCATCTGAAAGATCTGCTCCGCCAACTCTGCCAATGACTCCAGTTGCGCGCCCCCGCCGGTCAACACCACGCCGCCGCCCAGCGGGCGCTCGTTGCCACTGCGCAGCAGGTCGGCGCGTACCAGCGCCAGCAACTCCGCCGCCCGCGCCTCGATAATTTCTGCCAGCGCCCGCCGCGACACCACGCGCCCGCCGGTCACCTCCAGCAGACTTTCCTCCCGCAGCCAGCGCCGCCCCGCGCAGCCATACACCCGCTTCAGCCGCTCCGCCTCCCAGAGCGGCGTGCGCAGCCCGACCGCGATATCCTGGGTGAAATGCTCTCCACCCACCGGCACCACGCCCGTCGCCCGCGGGGCGTTCTGCGCCACCACCATCCAGTCCGTGGTGCCGCCCCCAATGTCCACCACCAGCACGCCCAACTCGCGTTCATCCGCGCTCAGGCAGGCCTCGGCGCTCGCCAGCGGCTCGAGCACCGTGTCGGCCACCAGCACGCCCGCGTGGTTCACCGCCCCCACCAGATTCTGCGTTGCCAACGCGTCCGAGGTCACGATGTGCACGTTCACTTCCAGCTTCCTGCCCAGCATCCCCACCGGATCGCGCAAGCCCTCCTGCTGGTCGAGAAAGAACTCCTGCGGCAAGACGTGCAGGACTTCTCTCCCCTCCGGCAGATTGACTCCCCGCGCGGCCTCGATCGCGCGCCGCACGTCCTCCAGCGTCACCGTGCGCGGCCGGTGGCCCAGCACAATCCCCCCGTGGCTGTTGAGGCCCTTGATGTGGCTGCCGGAGACTCCGATCAGCGCGTTCTCCAGCGACACGCCCGCCTGCGTCTCCGCGGCTTCCACCGCCTGCCGGATCGCTCCCACTGCCGCCTCCAGGCTCACCAGCACGCCCTTGCGAAATCCCTTCGACTCGGCCACGCCCAGCCCCCGCAACTGCACCTGCCCGGCCTCATCCCCTTCGCACAGGATCGCCGAAACCTTGCTGCTGCCCAGGTCCAGGGCTGCGAGGTAGTGTTCGGGCTGGGTCATCGCGTACGGCTCCGCGGCGCAGCCTCTATCTCCGGGTTCAACACCAGTTGGCCGCGATAGCGCAGGTCCACCGAATGAACGACTTCGCCGGTTTGCTGCCACAGCGGACGGTGCTTGCGGTAGGCCTCGTACTTTTCGCGATAGCGGTCGCGCCCGAAATGCAGCAGCACCGCCGCGCCTTTCTCCACCACGGTGGCCCGCAGGTTCTCCGTGTCGCTCAGATCCACCTCCGAGATTTCGTCGCTGTAGGCTCGCTCGCCGGCATCGAGGTCGCGGATGAACTCCTCGTAGAGCTGCAGCCGCGCCCGCCGTTCCTCCCGCTCCATCCCTGCGTGGATTCCCGTAACGACCGGGAAAGTGAAGCTCCCCGCTTCTGGCCGCTCCAGCAGCACCCCCTCACCATCAACGAGCAGGAGCTGGCTTCCTTGCCGCACGAACGCCACCGGCGTGCGTTCCTCCACCACCACTCGCAGGCGATTCGGCAGCAGCCGTTGCACGCGCGCTCGCGCGACCCAGGGAATCTCCTCCACCGCTCGCCGCCGCGCCTCCAGCGGAATCCAGAGGACGCTGCGGCCAGCATCCCCGGCGAAGCGGTCCCGCACCTGCGTCGCCGACGCATACCTGAGGTTGAGGACTTCTACAGCCGAGCTGTCCCACAGGCGGAAGCGGGGCGACGTGTGGAGGGAGCGAAACCCGGCATAGAACGTCGCCCCTAACGCCATCAGTACCGCGGCTCCAGCCACGAGTCGCGGCCAGCGGTCCAGCAGTTGCCGCCACACGCCGCGCCGCCGCACTGCTGGCCTCCGCGGCGGCCGCAGGTAGCGGGTCGGCGGCTCTGCTGCCAGCTCCTCCAGTTGCTCCCTCTCCTGGTACGTCACGCGCCGTTGCTCCAGAGGATGACTTCGTTCTCCAGGTCCACTCCAAACGACTGTCGGACGCGCCTCCGCACCTCCTCCAACAGGACGAAGAAATCATCGGCCGTGGCCCCGTGGCGGTTCACGAAGAAGTTGGCGTGCCGCTCGGACACCACCGCCCCGCCCCGCCGATGCCCTTTCAACCCCAGCTCGTCAATCATCCGCCCCGCTGAACCTCCCGGCGGGTTCTTGAAGATGCAGCCCGCGCTCTTCTCATTGAGCGGCTGCGACGCGCGCCGCTTCTCGTTGCACATGCGGATGGCCGCGCGAATCTCCTCGTAGGGCCGCTCCGGCAACTGCAGCTCACATCCCAGCAGGATGTCTTCCGGCGCGAAGGAGCTGTGGCGGTACTGGAAGGAAACCTGGCTCATTGGGACGCGCACAATCTCCCCGCGCGCAGCCTGGAACAAGCTGACTGACTGCACGAACTGGCTGATCTCGGTTCCATACGCGCCCGCGTTCATCCGCAACGCTCCCCCCACCGTTCCCGGCACGCCGATCAACCCTTCCATTCCGCCCAAGTTCCGGCGCGCGCATTCCGTCACCGTGCGCCCCAGGTCCGCCGCCGCATCCACTTCCACGCGATTGCCGTCGAACCGCGCACCGGCCTGCTTCGAAGAGAGCTGCAGGACGAGGTAGGGCAGCTCTCCGTCAGGCACCAGGAGGTTTGTCCCTCCGCCCAGCAGCCGCCATGGCAGGCCTTCCCCGCGCAGCCATCCGAGGAGCTCGGGGAGCCGCCGCGCGTCCTCCACGATCAGCATGTCGGTTGTCCCGCCCACGCCAAGCGACGTCCAGTTCGCCAGCCGCTCCCCGGGGCGGTGCTCCACTCCCAGCTCCCGCAGCCTCGATTGTGCCTGGGGTTCAACGCGCATGGGGCGCCCCCACCGCGGCCGCCAACCGCGCGGCCAGTTGCTCTCCCGCGCGCCAGATGTTGCCCGCTCCCAGCGTCAACACCGCGTCGCCCGGCTGGAGTCGCGGCAGTACCCACTCCACCGCCTGCTCCGGCGTAGCACAATGCGCAACGTCGCGCTGCCCGGCTCGCTCCAGCGCCGCCACCAGGGCCGCCGACGTAATCCCCGCGAGCGGCGCTTCGCTGGCCGCGTAGATGTCGGTGACGACCAGCATGTCGGCCAGATCAAAGCAGGTCAGGAAATCGTCCCAGAGATGCTGCGTGCGCGTGTAGCGGTGCGGCTGAAACAACACCACCAGGCGCCGGAAGCCGCAGCCCCGCACCGCCTCCAGCGTGGCGCGAATCTCGGCGGGATGGTGGCCGTAGTCATCAAGAACAGTGATGCCGCCCACCGTTGCCTTCGTCTCCAGCCGCCGTCCCACGCCCGCGAATTTCTCCAATCCTTCCCGCACCGGCTCGACCGGCAAGCCGAGCTCCCGCGTCACCGCCACCGCCGCCACCGCGTTCAAGACGTTGTGCCGCCCGGCCAGCGGCACGCGGAAAACTCCCAGGTCTTTCCCCCGATCGTGGAACCGGAACTGGCCGTGCCAGCCTTTCAGGCTGACGTCGCTCGCCCGAAAGTCAGCGGCTGCGGCCAGCCCGTAAGTCAGGACGCGCCGATGAATGCGCGGTCGCAGCGCCTGCAGGTTGGCATCGTCCGCGCACAGGATGACGGCTCCATAGAACGGCACTTTGTTGATGAACTCGACGAAGGCGCTGCGAATGTCCTCCAGGTCGCGGTAGTGGTCGAGGTGCTCGCGGTCAATGTTGGTCACCACGCACACCACCGGCGTCAGCAGCAGGAAGCTGCGGTCGCTCTCGTCGGCCTCGACCACAATCCATTCGCCCTTCCCCAGCCGCGCATGCGCGCCCGCCTGATTCACCCGCCCGCCCACGACGAAGGTCGGGTCCAGCCCCGCCGCCGCCAGCACCGCCGCAATCAGCGACGTCGTCGTCGTCTTCCCGTGCGCACCCGCCACCGCGATGCCGTACTTCAGCCGCATCAGCTCGGCCAGCATCTCGGCCCGCGGGATCACCGCAATCTGCCGCCGCCGCGCCTCCTCGACTTCGGGGTTGTCGGAACGAATTGCGGTGGAAACGACAACCACCTGCGCGCCGGCAACGTTCGCCGCCTGATGGCCGATGGAGATTCTCGCGCCCAGCCCGGCCAGCCGCTCAGTGACGGCGCTGGCGTGCAGGTCGGAGCCAGAGACCGTGTAGCCCAGCGTCAGCAGCACCTCGGCAATGCCGCTCATCCCCGTGCCGCCGATGCCCACAAAATGCACGTGCTGGCGCGGCGGGTAGGTGAGCTGCCTCGGCGTCATCGGGCCACACTCTCAATCAAGCCGGCAATGCGTTCGGCTGCGTCGAGAACCGCGAAAGCGCGCACGCGGCTCTCCATCGCCGCGAGTTGCTCGGGTCGCCGGAACAGGTCGAGAACGGCCTCGGCCAGCCGCGCTGCGGTCAACTCCCTCTGCTCCAGCACCCGGGCCGCACCGGCCCGCGCCAGCAGCTCCGCGTTCCGCGCTTGATGCCCGGCCGCATGCGGATAAGGAATCAGGAGCGCAGCCTTGCCGGCGGCGGCCAACTCGGCCAGGGTGCTGGCGCCCGCCCGGCAGATGACCAGGTCGGCCTGGGCAAAGCTGTCGGCCATGGTGTCAATGAAGACCCGCACGTCGGCGCACACCCCGCGCCGCGCATAGGCCGTGCGCACCGCGTCGAAATCCCGCTGCCCGGTCTGATGAATGAACCGCAGCTCCAGACCCGAGGCGCCGAGCGCCTCCAGGCTCTCCACTACCGCGGCGTTGATCGCCAGCGCCCCCTGGCTGCCGCCGAAGATGAGCAGCGTGAACGGTGGCTCGTGTTTCTTTTCCCGCACGCGGAAGAACTCCGCCCGCGCCGGCATCCCGGTCCGAACCGCGCGGTTGCCGAAATAATTGAGTGTCGCTTCGTAGGCCACGGCTACGCGTGTCGCCAACGGCGCGAGCGCCCGGTTTGCCAGCCCCGGCTCAGCGTTCGGCTCAAACAAAACGATGGGGCAGTGATGCAGCCGCGCCGCCAACACCGCCCCCGCCGAGGCATAGCCGCCGATGCTGAACACCACATTCGGGTCGAGTTTCCGAATCAGGCGCTTCGAGGCCAGCATGGCTTGCCCCAGCAACCACAGGCTCCGGGCTTTCTCTCCCCAGCCCGCTCCCCGAAAGCCCCGCGCCGCAATCGTGTGCAGCGGATAGCCCGCTGCTGGCACCGCCTGCGCCTCCACGCCCTTCTCCGTCCCGAGGAACGTAATCTCGCGACCTGAATTGCGCGTTCGCAGCGCTGCGGCCACCGCCAGCGCGGGGAACACGTGCCCGCCGGTCCCGCCGCCCACCATCATCACGCGCATCGCCTCACAACCATCTCAGTCCACGAACTGACTCAAGTTCAACAGCAACCCGGTTCCCAGCATCATCACCAACAGGCTGGTGCCGCCGTAGCTGATGAACGGCAGCGGAATGCCCTTGGTAGGCAGCAACCCGAGCACCACGCTGGTGTTGATGAGCGCCTGCCCGATGACCATCGTCGTCACGCCAATGGCGAGCAGGCGGGCGAAATTGTCCGGCGCCTGCGCGGCAATGCGCAGCCCCCGCCAGCAGAACATACCGAACAGTACCACCACCAACCCCGCGCCCAGCAGCCCTAGCTCCTCGCCGACCACCGCAAACACAAAATCCGTGTGCGCCTCGGGCAGGTAGAAGAGCTTCTGCTTGCCGTCCATCAACCCCACGCCGGTCACGCCTCCCGAGCCGACCGCCAGCAGCGACTGCAGCATCTGGAAGCCACTGCCCCGTGGGTCGGTGGAAGGATCCAGAAACGCCCGGATGCGTTCCAGCCGGTAGGGGACGCGCACAATCAGCAAGTAGGCGGCCGGCAACGTGGCCAGCGCGAGATAGGCGAAATAGCGCCACTGCAAACCGGCAATGAAAAACATCGAACCCGCAATCAAGGCCAGCGACGCCGCCGTCCCGAAATCCGGCTCAATCAGAACCAGCCCGACGAACACGCTGACAATGCCCAGCGCCGGCAACAGCGTCCCGTAGGGGTCGTTCACCGCCCGCCGGCGCCGATCGAGAAAGTAGGCCAGGAAAAGAATCAACACCGGCTTGGCCAGCTCCGACGGCTGCAGCGACAGCGCTCCCCAGCGGATCCAGCGGTGCGTCTGCCGCGACGCATCCAGAAACAGCACCGCCACCAGCAACGCCACCACCACAAAGATGGCGGTGAAGATGGCCACCGGCTGCCGCAGCCGGCGATAGTCGAGATTCATCACGCCCACCAAGGCCGCCCCGCCAACCGCCAGCCAGGCGAGTTGCCGCCAGAGCAGCGCCGTGGGACTGCCCAGGTGCTCGCGTGCGTAGATGGCCGAGGCGCTGAACACCATCACAATGCCCAGCGTCAGCAGGGCCAGCAGCGTTCCCAGCAGCACGCGGTCGAGTTCAAGACGCTTGGCCACGTTTGGCTCCCGAGTGCACCGCTGCGAGTTTCCTCACTTCCTCTTTGAACACACGGCCGCGGTGCTCGAAATTTTCAAACTGGTCAAAGCTCGCGCAAGCCGGCGCCAGCAACACCGTGTCGCCCGCGCGGGCCAGCTCAGCGGCGCGCACAACCGCTTCCGGCAGCGTCTCGACCTGCTCGAACGGCAAACCATTGCGAAGCGCAGCAGCGAGCTTCTCCCGCGTTGCTCCGATGAGCAGCGCGCAGCGCGCCCGCCCGGCCAGCGCCTCCCGCAGCGGCGCAAAGTCGCTGCCCTTATCCTTTCCCCCCAGAATGACGATCAAGTTCCCGGGAAAGGCGGCAATGGCCTTCAGAGCCGCATCCACGTTCGTGGCCTTCGAATCGTTGTAGTACGCCACCCCGTCAATCTCCGCCACAAACTCCAGCCGGTGCTCGACCCCTTCAAAGCTCGCCACTGCCCGATGAATCACATCCGCAGACACACCCAGCAGGCTGGCGGCGCACACAGCAGCCAGGACGTTCTCCAGGTTGTGGAGGCCCTTAAGCTGAATGACGCTCTGCGGCAGCACGCGCTCCCGCCGCGCACCCTGCACGAAGACGATCCAGTCGCCTTCCAGGTACGCGCCGGCATCCAGCCGCCGCTGGCGGCTGAACCAGAAGCGTTGCGCCTGTACCGCCGGGGCCAGCGCCGCCGAGCCGGGATCATCGGCATTGAAGACCGCAAAGTCGTCCTCGTGCTGGTAGCCGAATAGGCGTGCCTTGGCGGCAATGTAGTCATCCATCGAGGCGTGCCGGTCGAGGTGATCGGGAGTGATGTTCAACAGCGCCGCCACTCGCGGACGGAAGCTGGAAATGGCCTCCAACTGAAAGCTGCTGACTTCCAGCACAACCGTGGCCGCCTCGCTCGCCGCCTCGACCAGCGTGATCGCCGGCGTGCCGATGTTGCCGCCCACCAGCGTCGGCCGACCGGAATCGGAAAAGATTTTCCCCAGCAACGCCGTAGTCGTGGTCTTGCCGTTCGAACCGGTAATGGCCACCACGCTTCCCCGCAGGAACCGCCAGGCCAACTCCAGTTCGCTCAAGATTTCGATTCCCTTCCGGCGAGCCGCTTCGAGCGGCGGCAGGTTCAAGGGCACGCCGGGACTCGGCACGATGAAGTCTGCTCGCAAGAACGTGGCTTCCCGGTGGCCGCCGGTCTCCAATTCGACGCCGAGCGGCCGCAGACGCTCGCTGTACTCGGCCACCTGCTCGCCCGGTTTCTGCTCGCTGACGGTGACACGGGCACCCCGCCGGGCCAAGAATTCCGCCGCCGCCACACCCGTCCGCGCCAAGCCGACCACGAGCGCGCGTTTGCCTTTCACGTCCATCAGCGCAGCTTCAGCGTGCTCAGAGAAAACAACGCAAACACCACCGCCGCAATCCAGAAGCGGGCGATGATTTTCGACTCCGTCCAGCCCTTCAGCTCAAAGTGGTGGTGGAGCGGCGCCATCAAAAAAATCCGCTTGCCGCGCAGCTTGTAGGAGGCAACCTGCGCCATCACCGAGAGCGCCTCAATCACAAACACCCCGCCGATGAAGAAGAGCAGGATTTCCTGCTTGATGATGATGGCCACGGTGGCGATGGCTCCGCCCAGGGCGAGCGAGCCGACATCGCCCATGAACACTTCCGCCGGATGGGCGTTGTACCAGAGAAAGCCCAGGCTGGCGCCGGCCAGCGCGCCGCAGAAAATCGTCAGCTCGGCCACCTGCGGCATCTTGGCCAGATCCAGATATTCGGCGAAACGCGCGTGGCCGCTGATGTACGTCAAGGCGGTCAAGGCGCCGGCCGCGATGGCCACGCAGCCAATGGCCAGCCCATCGAGCCCGTCGGTGAGGTTCACGGCGTTGGACGAGCCGACCAGGACAGAAGCGATGAAAAGCAGGAAGGGAGCGACCGCCAGCGGGAAGCTGTACCAGCCGTTGAAGAGACTGTCAATGACCGGGTCGGGCCGGAGGTTCTTGAAGAAGGGAAACAGAATCTCGGTCGAGTACAAGCCGTCGCGCATGAGCAGCAGGGTAAGCCCGATGATGACCGCCACCACGATTTGCAGGCCGAACTTCCGCCCCGCCCGCATACCCAAGTTTTGCTGGCGCGTAATCTTGAGGTAGTCGTCGGCAAACCCGATCCCCCCGTAGGCCAGCAGCGCAAACAGGGCAATCCAGACAAACGGGTTCCGCAAGTTGGCCCACAGCAGGGTTGCGGCCACGACGGCGGTGAGGATGAGCAGCCCGCCCATCGTCGGCGTCCCCGCCTTGGCGCGGTGCGCCGCCACGTCCTCGTGCACGAACTGGTGGATCTGAAACTCCCGCAACCGCCGGATGAACCACGGCCCGAGAATGAGCGAGAGCACTAGCGCCGTCAGGCCGGCGAAGGCCGTCCGCACGGTGATGTAGCGGAAGACGTTGAGCGGGCTGAAGTAGGGCTGCAGCCAGAGATAGAGGACGTCGTAGAGCATCAGTGCGCCTTCACCGCCGGGGCCGGGACTTCGAGAGGAAACCGTGCGCAGAAGGCATCGACCAGCGTCTCCAGCGCGATTGCCCGGGAAGCTTTGAGGAGAATCAGGTCGCCCTCGCGCACGCTGGCGCAGAGCCACTCGGTGGCTTCTTCTTTGGTTTCAAAAAACAGGGTTCGGGCCGCAGGCATGCCCGCGCGGCGTGCGCCCGCCACCAGCTCCGCCGCCAGCCCCGTGACCCCGACCAGGATGTCAACGTTGCCGAGTCGCGCGATCAGTTCGCCCGTCTCCTGATGCAAGGCCGGGCTGGTCTCCCCCAGCTCGCGCATCTCGCCCAGGACGAGAATCCGCCGCTTGGCGCTGCGTGTGCGGCTGATGGCTTCGGCCATCGCGGCCACGGCTCGCGGGTTCGCGTTGTAGGCATCATTGATGACCGTAAAGCCTTCCCCGCCGCTTGGAGCGGAAAAGCGGAGCCGCTGGCCGCGCAGTGCTGGTGCCTCCAGACGAGAAAAAACCTCCGCTGCCGCCTTGAGGCTGATCTCGAACTGGCTGGCGGCGGCGAATGCAGCCAGCGCATTCGCAACGTTGTGCCGCCCGATGAGCGGCAACCGAATGCGCTGCCGCTGGCCCCCGCTCAGCAGGTCAAACTCGCTCCCCTCGCAGCCGGAGTCGGCAACCTTCGCCGCGCGCACATCTGCCTCGTCCGCTAACCCAAAAAAAACTACCCGACCGTTGAATTGCTCACCGAAGCGCCGCACGTGTCCATCGTCGGCGTTGAGCACCGCCGTCGCCGGCTCCCGCAGGCCTTGAATCAGCTCGCGCTTGGCCTCGGCGATCTCCTCCACGGAGGAAAAGAATTCCAGGTGCACCGGATTGACGTTCGTGACCACGCCCAGGTTCGGCTCCGCCACCGCGCAGAGCTTGGCGATTTCGCCCGGGTGGGTCATCGCCAGCTCGACCACCGCCAATTCTGTGTCCGCCTGCAGGCGCAGCAGCGTCAGCGGCAGGCCAAACTCATTGTTGTAGTTGCCTTCGGACTTCAGCACCTGGTAACGGCGGGCCAGCAGCGCCGCCAGCATCTCCTTAGTCGTGGTCTTGCCGGTGCTCCCGGTGACGGCGAGCACGGGACGATTCCAGGCGCGGCGCGCAAAGCGTGCCAACTCCTGCAACGCTTGGAACGTATCGGCCACGCGCAGCAGCCGGTCGCTGAGCGCGCCGGAGCCCTGGGAAGGAAGTTGCTCGCTGACAACCGCGCCCACGGCCCCGCGGTCAAAGGCCTCCCCGACAAACCGATGGCCATCGTGCCGTGGCCCCCGGATGGCAAAGAAAACCTCGCCGGGCTTGATTGTGCGCGAATCGATGGAAAAGCCAGCCACGAGTTCCCCGGGGAGCTTCGGGGGTGCGGCGCGCAGGACGTCGCCGATTTTTCCCAGCGTCCACTGCATCGGCCTCAGCGACCTCCCCGGACAAGCGGCTGACTCATAGAACTGCCGAACCCTTTCTGGGCAAGCAAGCGTCGGGCAACTTCCTGATCGCTCCACGGAATGACGCGGTCGGCCAGGATCTGCTTGCGCTCGTGTCCCTTGCCCGCCACGAGCACCGTGTCTCCCGGCCGCGCCAGCTCAAACGCCCGCACCATGGCCTCCTCACGCTCGAGACGGATCTCGCACGTTCCCCCCGCCTTCTGCACACCCACCACAATGTCGTTGACGATGCGGACGGGGTCTTCCGTGCGCGGGTTGTCATTGGTGAGAATGATCACATCGGCGAGCCGCGCGGCGATTTCCCCCATGACGGGGCGCTTCGTGCGGTCGCGGTCGCCCCCGCAGCCAAAAACCAAAATCAGCCGCCCCCGCGAAGTCTCCCGGGCCGTCTCGAGCAGCGACTGCAGCGCAAGATCGGTGTGGGCAAAATCCACTACTACCTCAAAGGGTTGACCGGCTTCAACCCGCTCGAATCGCCCGGGGACGCAGGCCAGCCCCTCCACGCCCGCGCGAATCTCTTCCAGGCGCACCCCCAACCCCAACGCCGCAGCCGAGGCAGCTAGGATATTGGAGACGTTCGGGCGGCCGACCAGTCGGGACTGGATCGCAACCGTTCCCGCCGGTGTCGAAAGAACAAACCGGAGGCCGGAGGAGGAAAGCTCCAAGTCCCGGGCGCTGACCTGGGCCGTTGCGTTGAACCCGTAGAGCCAGAGCCGCCCGCCGGCGGGAGCACCCAGCCGGCGACCGTAGGGATCATCGGCATTCACCGCCACCACCGGCGGCGGTGGTGCGCCCTGGCCCAGGAAGAGCCGCTGCTTGGCGGCAAAGTAACTCTCGAAGTCGCCGTGGAAGTCGAGGTGGTCGCGGGAGAGGTTGGTGAAGACCGCGGCGGCAAAGGGCAGGCCGTAGACGCGCTCCAGCGCTAGGCCGTGCGAAGAGACTTCCATTACGGCCCAACCCACGCCAGCATCGCGCCAGTTCGCCAGCAGCGCCTGCAGGTCGAGCGATTCCGGCGTGGTGTGCGAAGCCGGCTGGACAAGACCCGCCGGCGAGCGGTATTCAACCGTGCCAATCAGACCCACCGACTGGCCGGCCGCGCGCAGGATGGCTTCCAGCAGATGCGTGGTCGTGGTCTTGCCGTTCGTGCCCGTCACGCCCACGAGTCGCAGGCTCCGCCCGGGATGCCGATAGAAATTCGCGGCTGCCAGAGCCAGGGCCTGCCGGGCGGAGGCAACCTGGACCCAGGTGCGGTCAAAACCGGGCGGGGCAGGCCGTTCACTGAGGATGGCCACCGCCCCGCGGGCCAGTGCGCTGGCCACAAACTCGTTCCCGTCGGCTTTCTCCCCGCGGACGGCGACAAACAGGTCGCCGGGCGCGACCGCGCGCGAGTCGTAGCGAAGGGAAGCAATCTCGAGATCGCGGAGTCCAACCGTGGCAACCGGCTCGATACCCTGGAGGATCTCCGTCAAGCGCATGGTGCCAAACTCGGCATTATAGTGCCGCTTCGCCTCCGCTCGCTCACATCCACGGAGCCGGCGCGCGACCAAACTGCACGCGCACGCGCCCGCGCGGCGGCAGCTGCGTCCCCGCACGCGGGAACTGCTCCACCGCCACCCCCGTGCCCACCAGCACCACTTCCAAACCCACGCGCGCGGATTCCTCCACTACCTCCCGCACGGATTTGCCCAGGAAGTTCGGTACGGTCACGCGCTGGCTGGCTTCGAGGATGACGCGGCCCTGCGTCGCCCGCTCCCGGCCGGCGTCTGCTTCCTGTTCCTGCGGTTCTGCCTCCCATTCACTCTGAGTCGCAAACCGGGCTTCCGAGTTGGCCGCTGCCGTCCTCCAGAGGGAAAATTGTCGCTGCGCGGGGGAAAAATCCCGCACGGCGGCGTATTGGAGGCGAGGTCGCCGCGTCAGTGGCGGCCCCTTGAGATCCGGGGGAACGTTCAAGTAAGCCAGCGTCTGCTCGACCACACTCTTGAAAACCGGCGCCGCCACCTCGCCGCCGTGGTAGAGCGGCTGCGGGGAGTCCAGCACCACCAGAACGGTAATGGCGGGTTTGCTGGCGGGTGCAAACCCGACAAAGGAAGCGATGAAATCCGTGGCCGAGTAGGCTCCGGTTTCATCAATCTTCTCTGCCGTACCGGTCTTGCCGGCGGCGGTGTAGCTGTCGGGCTGGGCGAACACGCCCGTGCCAGCCACCACCGCACCGCGCAGCATGGCGCGCAGCCGCTCGGCGGTCTGACGACTGACCACGCGCCGGCGGGTTGAAGGCAGAAGCAAGGAGGTGCCGGGCTTGCTCCCGAACGGAACGATCTCGCGCAGAATGCGGGGCGCCACCCATTCCCCGCCGTTGGCGATGGCGGAAAAGGCCGCCACCAGTTGCAGCGGCGTGACCGCGATTTCCTGCCCCATCGAAAGCGCCCCTATGGAGATGCCCGACCAATTCCCCGGCGTGCGCAGCAGCCCGGGGCTTTCGGCCGGCAGCCCGCTGCCGGTAGACTGCCCGAAGCCCCAGCGCCGCATGTGCGCGTACATCCGCCGGTTGCCCAGCCGCAGACCAAGCTTGATGGCGCCAACGTCGCTGGACTCGTGAATGATTTCGCTGACCGTAAGGTCGGCGAAGGGCTTGTGGTCGCGGATGAGATGGCCAGCCAGCAGAATGCCGCCGCGCTGGCAGTCGATGACCTCCTGCGGCCAGGTCAAGCGTTCCTCCAGGGCGGCCGCCACTGTAACCACCTTGAACGTGGAGCCGGGTTCAAACGCCAGGCTGACCGCACGGTTCAGGTGATGAGTGGGTGGAACCGTGGCCGGGTTATTCGGATTGAAGGTAGGCCAGTTGGCCAGCGCCAGAACCTCGCCGGTCATCGGGTCGGCGACAACAATGGTTCCCGTGCGGGCTCTGGTCCGGCGGATGGCTGCGGCCAACTCGCGCTCGGCGATGAACTGGATGGTTTCGTCCAGCGTCAGCACGACACTGGCGCCTTCGGCCGCAGGCCCCGCCGTGCGATGAAAGGGGCGACGGCGACCATCGGCAAACGCCACCACGCGCTGGGCGGGGCCGCGAATCTCGCCATCGAGTTTGTGCTCGATGCCCGCCAGCCCATCCTCGTCAATCCCGACGAAGCCCAGGACGTGGGCGGCCAGCTCCCGCTTGGGATAGAAGCGCTTGTTCTCCGGCTGGAAGTAAAGCCCTTTCAGGTTCAACGCCCGGACACGCGCCGCCTGCTGCGCGTCGAGCTTGCGCGCGATCCAGACGAAGGAACGCGGGCTGCGGAGTTTTTCCGCCAGTTGGTCGGCCGGCTCTCCCAGGACCGGAGCCAGCAGGCGGCCAACTAGGTCAGGGTCGGAAACTTCGCCGGGGATGGCGAACAGGGAGTCCACCGTGATGGTGACGGCCAGTTCGCGGCCCTTGCGGTCATAGATGATGCCGCGCTTGGGACTGACGGTGAGGACGCGCTGCTGCTGCCGCTCGGCGCGAAGGGCGAATTCCCCGTGCTGCAAGAACTGGAGCTGCACCAGCCGGACGAGAACGAGCCCCAGCCAGAGAAAGGCAACCGCTCCCAGGCCGACTATGCGTGCACGGGACGTTGCCACTGGCATCGAGGTTCCTGGCGGCTCGCCCCCCGGCTCACCCCGGTAGTAGAATTACTATGAGTGCAGCCCCGACCCGGTGGGGACGGGCCGGAGCTGTCCTTCGAGCGGGCCCCGTGGGGTACGGGGCTGTCCCGATGGGGTCGGGACTGGTCCGGGTGCAGCGTCAAGAAGGCTGTGGAGCTCAGCATCCAATGAGACCGGCCAACCCGACCCCCTTTCATTAGTCCGTAACCGAAACTTGTGTGGCAGGCAGCCGCCGCGCCCAGACCGGTTCCGGGCGGGCAGCCGCCGGAGTTCCAACCGGGATCCACTGCCCCGATTCCGGCGCCCCCAGCCCCAACCGCGCGCGCGCCAGCGTGTCAATCCGCATGGGGTCGCGCAGGCTGGCCTGCTCCAGCCGCAGCGTGCGGTTCCATTCCCGCGCCGCCTCGAACTGGGCGCGCAGCTCCTCCAGCCGGTAGCCGGTATCGAGATAGCGAAAGTGCTGCCCGGCGCAGAGTAAAGCCACCAGCAGGCAGATGCCCGCCACCGCCAGCAGCGGGGCCGCCTCGCGCAGCCGCTCGCGGTGGCGCTGGCGCACGAGCCGGGAATTGTCAATCCGCTTGACCCAGTAGATGTGGGCAGGGCGAGCCATCAGTTCTGAGCCACCTTTTCGGCGGCGCGCAGCTTGGCGCTGCGCGCGCGGGGATTGGCGCGAGTCTCGGCCGCCTCGGGTCGCACGGGTTTGGGCGTCAACAGCCGCAACGTGCCGGCGACCGCGCCGACGCGAAACGCCTGCTTCACCAGCCGGTCTTCCAGCGAGTGGTAGGAAAGCACCACCACCCGCCCGCCCAGCTTGATTGTGGTGGGGACCCGACGGAGAAACTGCTCGAGCTCCTCCAGCTCTCGATTCACCGCAATCCGCAGCGCCAGAAACGTTCTTGTTGCGGGATGCAGTTTCTGCCTTCCCTTGTGTTGGGTCCCCACCACAACTTGTGCCAGGTGCCGCGTGTCGCGGATGGGCCGCGCGCGCACGATGGCGCGGGCAATCCGCCGCGCCGCGCGCTCCTCGCCGTAGCGCAGCAGAATCTCGGCCAACTCTCCCTCCGGCAAATGGTTGACGAGGTCGGCGGCGGTCACCGCCTCCGTCGGGCTCATGCGCATGTCCAGCGGGCCCGCCTGCTGAAACGAAAAGCCTCGCTCCGGAGCGTCCAATTGCAACGAGGAGACCCCCAGGTCGGCCAGCAGGCCGTCCACCGGGCCTAGGCTCAGCCGTTCGCAGATTTCCTCCAGGCGCGCGAAAGTCCCGGCGACGAGCGTGACCTTCGCCCCATACGGTCGCAGCCGCTCCTGAGCCAGTTCCAGTGCCATCGGGTCTCGGTCCACTCCAATCAATCTACCGGTGGTGAGCCGGGCCAAAATCGCCTCGGCATGGCCGCCCGTGCCCACCGTGGCATCCAGGTAGACGCCCCCGGGCTGCACGGCCAGGTAGTGCAAGACTTCCGCAACCATAACCGGCGTATGCCATCTCACTACACGCCCAGCTCATCCAGAATCTTCTCGTCATCCGGCGTAATCGGGTTCTTCTTGATCTCTTCGAGGAACCGCTGGTGGTTCCAGACATCGAGGTAGGTGAGCGAGCCGAGCACGTCCACCTCGCCCCGCATCGCCGCGGCCTCGCGCAGCAGCGAGGGAATCAGCAGGCGTCCCTGTTTGTCGAGTTTCACCTGCTGCCCGTAGTAGTTGACCCGGTTCAGGAATTTTTTCTTGGCGCGATTCGTAGAAGAGACGCGAGCGAGGCGCGCTTCGATCTGGCTCCATTCCTCCAGCGGCCAGAGGCGCACGAATTCGCCGTTCAAACTGGTCACGAAAAAATCTCCCGCATAGTTTTCCCGCAATACCCCCAGAAACGCCTGCGGAATCTTCAACCGGCCCTTCTCGTCCACGCGCGCCGGATAGTTCCCCCGCAGCATCGCTTCTCGCTTGCCTCCGCGCCGCAGCGCGTCGTACCGGGAACGTGAAGGTGGGCCGTCAGACCTTCGACATCACCGCGACAACGGTGCCCGAGGCGATAAGCCTCCCCTGCATCGCCTCAGCTAGTGGTGGCCCAACCACGTTTCCCCCACCCTCCACAAACTCACACTGAAAGCCACTTCTTTCCACTTCGCGCCACCTTATAGGTTCGCATCTTTCTCGTGTCAAGGGAAAAATGAACGTTCGGCAAAAAATTTTTCGTCTGCTGCTTTCGCCTTGTATTCGCTAGAAAAGACTGCTGCCGCTGCGCGAAGTGTCGTCGAGAGCAGAGAGGAGGCTTAGAGGGGGGGCGTTTCTGCGGGTTCTTCCATCTGTCGCAGGAGCGGCGCAAGCCGAATGACGCCACGCAGCAAAGCGCGCTCCTCTTCGGTAAGGGCGCCGAGGAATTCAGGGTCTTGGAGCAGCCGACGTCGCTCTTCTGGCGGCGCGTTGCGGAGACGCTGCGCGCGGTCGCGGATGAGCGCGCGGCGGTCAGGCGACAACTGCTGCCAGCCGTAGAAAATCCGGCGCGCTTCCTCCCGCTGCTCTGGGGTCAGCTCGGCGAACATGCGCGCGCGCCGCCGGAGTTGCTGGCGCTGCTCGGGCGTCATCTCCTCCAGCCGCTCCATCCGTTCCACCATCAGCCGCTGCTGCTCGGGCGGCAGGCTGTTGAACCAGTGCAGCCGCTCGCGCAGACGTTCCTGCTGTTCGGGCGGGAGGCGGCGGAAGCGGTCGTCGGTTTCGAGGGCACGCAGCCGCTGCTCGGGCGGCAACTGCTGCAGACGCTCGAACAGCCGCACCATCCGCGCCTCGCGCCTCGGAGCCGGCCGCTCCACGCCAGGACGCCGCTGTGGCCCCGGTCCAGGGCCGCGGCGCTGACGCATCTGCGCGCCCGCATCCGGCGGCAGCAGTGCGAGGGCGGCCGCAAGCGCAGCGAAGATAGCCAGGGCTCTTGTCTTCACGAATGCCTCACGTTCCCTGCTTCTTGTCCGGCGGCTTCTTCTCCGCCGGCGGCTCGAAGAGCAGATCGAAGTCGCGCAGCAAGTCGTAGTTTTCGAGCACCACCGGCTCGACCAGAGCCATCTCCTCGGCGGTTTCTTCAGGCGTTTGGGTGATTTCCGCGGGCGAGCCGCTCGGCTCCGGTGCGGGTGGCTGCACGATAATGACCAGGAGTACGGCCGCCGCCACGGCCAAGGCCCCGGCATACGCCCAACTCCAGCTTCCGCTGCGTCCCACGCTGGCGGATTCGGCTTCAATCCGCTGGCGCACGGCGGCCGGGAAACCCGGCGAAACATCTGCCCCGCGCCACTCATCCAGCACGCCCAGCAGGCCGCGCAGGTCCTCGATGCGGGTGCGACACTCGGCGCAGGCGGCCAGATGCCGCTCGACCGCTTCCTGTTCCTCCCGGGCGAGCCGTCCGTCCAGGTAGGGCACCACCTGCTCTTCCCTCAGATGTCCGTCCATCGCGCTTTCCTCTCCGTTTTCCGGTTCACGCTTCCCGATTCGCGACAAATGGCTTCAGCCGTATCCGCAGCGCCTCATAGGCGCGAAACAGCAGCGACTTCAACGCGCTCTCCGAGCAGTCCAGAATGTCTGCGATCTCTCGGTAGTCGAGCTCCTGATACTTGTGCAGGAGCACCGCCAGCCGTTGCTTTTCCGGCAACTCTTCGACCGCTTGGCGGATGACGGCCAGCCGCTCGCGTTCCATCAGGTATTGCTCCATCGTTGGCCTCGCATCTGCTACATCGGCCAGCCGCTCATGCTCCTCGCCCGCGGCCTCGTTCCGCTTCGGGTTCCCCGCGGCGTCGCTCCCGGCGGGAACCTCCCGCGCGCGGCGGAGGCGGCCGTCGCGCAGGCTGTTGAGCGCCACGTTGGTGGCAATCTTGAACAGCCAGGTGGAGAACTTGGCTCGCGGTTTGTACGAACTCCGCGCGCGATATACGCGCAGGAAAACTTCCTGCGCCAATTCTTCGGCCGTGGCCGCGTCGTGCACCATCCGATAGAGGAAGTGGACGAGCGGAGTGCGGTAGCGCTCGACCAAAGGCGTAAGCGCATCGGCGTCGCCTGCTTTGACACGCAGCATCTGCTGCTCATCACTCTCCGCCGCCATGTCCTCCCCTTCTATCTAACCCCTTCTTCTCCGAAAGGTTGCGCCCTTCACGTCAGCACGCGCTGGCGCTCGCCCGGGGCCAGCTTTTCGCAAGCATAGCGCAGGACGAGCCGGGGCGCATCGTGCTTGACACTCAGCAGAAAGCGCGCGACCTCTGCCGGCCGCGCCTTCGAGGCCTCCTTGAGCAGCCAGCCCACGCCCTTCTGCACCATTTCGTCCGAATCCCGATAGAGCCGTCGCGCTAGGCGGAAGACTGCAGTTGCGTAGAAGCCGCGGCGCGCGGCGGGGATCAGGCTGGTGGCGGCCGCCCGCCGATACCAGCGGTTCCGCGATCGCGCCCAGCAAAACACCCGCTGCACGCGTTTTCTGTCCGCCAGAAGTTGTGGCCCCAGGACGTTGACGCTCAGGCCATCGTTGGTGGCCCAGTCGGAGGTGTATCGCAGCCAGCGCTCCCTGCGGCGAAACTCGGCCTCGCCGAAGCGCCGCACAAAACTTTCCGCTGCGTAGATGCCTGCTGCTCTGTCCTCCAACCAGCGGCTGGCCAGCAGTGCCTCGGAAAAACGGATAACGTCCCGGTCGGTGCCGTTCTGCCGCAAGGCGCGTTTGGGGCGCGCGCCGCAATGCGGCGGACGTCGGTAGCGCGCACGCCGCGCGCGTGGATCTTCTCGTCCGGCTTGAAAAATCTTTTCGTCTGCGCCGCCACCGCCGAGCGTCCGCCCCGCTGCAATTCCCTCTGAACCCAATGAGCTAGCTTTTCCATTTTCCATTTGTCATCTGTCATTAGTTCATTGGCCCTTGGTCATCACACGCCAAACAGATACTTCAGGCCGAGCATGGAGGCGACGCCGACGAACACCCAGAGCGGCATCAGCACGCCCGGCTCGCGGTTGACCTCGGGCATGAGGTCGGAGGCGGCCACGTAGAGCGTGGCACCGGCCGCCAGCGCCAATCCCCAACTCACTTCGGCCCGCAACAGCCACATCGCCGCCACGCCGAGCAGAGTCGAGATGCCGAGCAGAACGGTGGCCCAGACAGCCGTGCGCTGCCGGTAGCCGCTGGCCAGCAGCAGCGAGGCGACGGTAAAGCCGTCAGGGATCTTGTGGAGGAAGATGGCGAGAAAGATGACGCCGCCGAGCCAGTTGGAGATGACGAAGCCAGCAGCGATGGCGACGCCGTCGAAGAAAGTGTGGATGACCATGCCCAGCACCGCCGCGTAACCGACACCTGGGCGTGCCATCTCCTCCGGGTGAATCTCCTCGCCGAAGTGGAAGTGCGGGCTGATGGTGTGCTCGAAGAAATGCACAATCAGATAGCCGACCAGCACAAACGCGAGCGCAAGCCTGCCCGCGCCGGCAACGCTTTCCGGCACCATCTCGAGCAGGGCCGTGGCCAGCATGAAGCCGGAGCCGAGCGCGATGAAATACTTCAGGTAAATCCGCTTCCAATTGCCCTCGGTGACGATAAAGCCGCCCAGCACGTTCGCCACCGCCGCCGTCAGCCCCAGCAGAAAACTCCACGCCACCGCGCTCACGTCCGACTCCAGTTCACTGTGCCCCCAGTGTGTTTGCCATTTGTCATTTTCTATTTGCGGGCGGCGTGGCGGATGTAGAGGACGTCGCCGTCCGCGACCGCGTAGTCCTTCCCTTCCAGCCGGATCTTGCCCTCAGCGCGGGCGATGGCCAGGCCGCCGGTGGCGACCAGTTGATCCCAAGGGATGACTTCCGCCTTGATGAAGCGCTCGGCGAAGTCGGTGTGAACCTGCGCGGCGGCCTCGAGCGCCGTTGTGCCCCGGTGCACCAGCCAGGCGCGGCATTCCGGCTCGCTGACGGCGAAAAAAGTCACCAGCTCCAGCGTCCGCAGCAGCTCCGGCAGCAGGCGCTCGTGGGGTAAATCCTGCAACGCATAGCTTGCGCGCAACTCCGCCGCCTCGGCTGCTTCCAACTCCGCCAGTTCCGCCTCAATCTTGCCACAGATCGGTGTTACGCCCACAGCCGGCTGTTCGCGCAGGGCTTCGAGCTTGCAGATGCGTGGCAGCTCAGCGAGCCGCGCGGCGTCCTCCTCGCCCGCGTTGAGCACATGCAGCAGCGGCTTGGCGGTGAAGAACATGAAGCCGCGCAGCAGGCGCCGCTCCTCCGCCGTCCAGACAACGGCGCGCAGCGGCGTTGCAGCGGCCAGTCGCTCACGGCACTTTACCAACGCGCCGTGTTCGTGCTCCGCCTCGGGGGCGCGTGCTTTTTTCATGTCGTGCTCGAGTTTTTCCAAGCGCTTGTTGGCCGTGTCGAGATCCACCCAGACGAGTTCGGTTTCGAGGGCAGCGATGTCGCGCGCGGGGTTGACCTCCCCCGGGAGGTGTCCCACGTTCGGGTCGCGGAAGAGCCGGACGACGTGCGCCAGCGCGTCCACCTGTCGGAAGTGGGCGAGGGCGGCGGCATCTTTTTCCGGTTCGTTCGTCAGGGCGGGGCCGTCGAGAAACTCCAATTGGGCCGGGGTCACTTTTTTCGGCTGATAGATTTTCGCCAGCGCCTCCAAGCGCGGGTCGGGAATGCGGACGACACCCACGTGGGCTATGGCATCGTGCGGGGCGCGCGCGTGTCCACTGGTCAGAATTTTCAGCAGGGTGGTCTTGCCGACTTGCGGCAAGCCGATGATGCCGATGCGCACCCGGGACCTCCCGCCTACTATAGCAGAGAGCGGGCGAGCGTCAGTCGCCCGAGCAGAACCTCGCGTCTGCGCGGCGAGATGCGGGCAGCGGAAAAGCAGTTTCCCTGCCCCGCGCTTTTCGCTAGAATCCTGTCCGAGCCGCCTTTGGGGTGGACGGGAGGGCGCGCGTGGGGAGTGCCTGCGTTGCGCCTTTTTTGTTGAGCCCAGGAGGGTGGTGGGCGCTGTAGGATTTGAACCTACGACCTCTCCCGTGTGAGGGGAGCGCTCTAACCGCTGAGCTAAGCGCCCGCGGGAACGATTCTAGGTGAGTTCAATGCGACTCGCAAGCATGCAGAAGACAGAAACGGCGAACCAGCTCGGTGAACTGCAGCGCGCCATCGGCACCGTCATCCGCGGCAAGGACGAGGCTATCAAGCTGGCACTGGTGGCGCTGTTTGCGCGCGGGCATTTGCTGATCGAAGATGTGCCCGGCGTCGGCAAGACCATGCTGGCGCGGGCGCTGGCACGCTGCTTCAACTGCAGCTTCCAACGCATCCAGTTCACCTCCGACCTCCTGCCGAGCGACGTCGTCGGCATCTCGGTCTACGAACAGCACCAGCAGCGCTTCGAGTTCAAGCCCGGACCGGTGTTCGCCAACGTGGTGCTGGCGGACGAAATCAACCGCACGACGCCCAAGACGCAGTCGGCGCTGCTGGAGGCGATGAACGAGTATCAGGTGACGGTGGACAACCGCACCTATCCTTTGCCGAGCCCGTTCATGGTGCTGGCCACGCAGAATCCCATCGAGCACCACGGCACCTATCCCCTGCCGGAGTCGCAACTCGACCGCTTCCTGCTGCGCATCCGGATGGGCTATCCCGAAACGGCGAGCGAGAAAGAAATCCTCCGCAGTCAGACTGACAGCCAGCCGCTCGAGCGTCTGACGCCGGTGCTGCCGGCCGAGGAGGTGGCGGCGCTGCAGGAAAGAGTGAAGAAAGTGCGAGTGGAGGAAAGCCTGATGGACTACGCGCTCGCCATCGTCCAGCGGACGCGCGCGCACGAGTACCTGACGCTGGGCGTAAGCCCCCGCGGTTCGATGATGCTCTATCGCGCCGCCCAGGCCCTGGCCTTCCTCGAAGGTCGCGATTTCTGCCTGCCGGATGATCTCAAACGCCTCGTCATTCCCGTCTTCGCCCATCGCGTCATCGTCAGCACGCGCTACACCTCCACGCTGAAGAAATCCGACCAGGCCGAAGCCATCCTCCAGGAAATCGTGGACTCGACCGAAGTCCCCCTCTAAGCGAGGTGAAATGGGAACCGGGAAACGGGAACCGGACGAGACCACTCCTCCGCGCCGAATTCGCACCTTCGAAGACCTCGAAGCCTGGAAGGCGTGTGCTGCCGTCAGGCAACAAATGACACCGCTCGTGGAGGCATTGCCTCGCGAGGAACGTTACCTTCTGCGGACCCAGCTCCTGCGCGCGAGCCGTTCGGCCACGGCGAACATTGCCGAAGGCTACGGCCGCTACCACTATCAGGAAAATATTCAATTTTTGCGTCAGGCCCGCGGATCGCTCTATGAACTGATTGATCACCTGTCTGTTGCAGCGGAAAACCGATACATCTCAAACGCAAGACAGAGTGAACTGCGGGAGCAGATTCTCCGAGCAAGCCAACTCATCAACGGTTACATTCGCTATCTGCAGAGAACGCGGAAAGCTACGCAATGACTCCCGATTCCCGATTCCCGTTTCACGTTTCCCGAATCTCGGGGTGGCGTACCATTGATTGGCCGGGCTGGAAGAGCTTCGGGATTGCGCTGCTGCTGCTGGCGGGAGCGCTGCTGCTGGCGCTGCACGGGGCGGCGGCGTTCGAGGCCGGGCAGCAGCGGCTGGGAGCCTTCTACGCGACGCTGGCGCTCATCGTGGCGGCCTTCGTAGCCGTCGCCATCGTCCCCACGCTCGCCCGCCGCACGCCCCTGCACTGGCTCTTCTTTCTGGAAGACTACAAGCTGACGCGGGAGGGAATGGTCTATCTGGCGGCGGTCTTCATCATCATCCTGGCCGCGCTCAACACGGGCAACAACTTGCTCTTCATTATTCTGGCGAGTCTGCTGGCGGGGATTCTGGTGTCCGGCATCGTGTCGCGGGTGGTGCTGACGGGCGTTCGCCTGGAGTTCCTGCTGCCCGACCACATCTTTGCCCAGCAGCCGGTGCAAGCGACCGTGCGGTTGCACAACGACAAGGCGACGCTGCCGTCTTTCTCGCTCTACGTCGCGGGTGACGGGCGGCCCGCCAAGAAGAGGAAAGGGGAACCGGGAAACGGGAACCGGACGAAACAAGGGCGCGTGTTGACGGAGACCGTCTACTTCCCCTACCTGCCGCGGGGGAAATCGGCGGCCCAGCAGGTGGAGCTTCTCTTCCCCCGCCGCGGGCGCTACACGCAGGAGAGTTTCCGCGTCTCAAGCAAGTTTCCCTTCGGCTTTCTGCTCAAGACGCGTACCGTTCCCACAACGACCGAACTCGTCGTCTATCCGCCGGTGCGCCCGACCGAGGAGTTTTACGAAATCCTGCCGCTCATCAGCGGCGAGCTGGAAAGTTTCTACCGCGGCCGCGGCCACGACCTCTACGCCATCCGCGGCTACCAGCCCACCGACAGCGCCCGCTCGATTGATTGGAAAGCATCAGCCAAGACCCAGCAGCTCAAAGTGCGCGAGTTTACGCGCGAGGACGAGCGCCGCGTGGAGCTGGTGTTTGATCCCTGCCTGCCGCCGGAAAAGGAATTGCCAGCAGGCTGGGAAGAAGAGTTCGAAAACGGCGTCACGCTCTGCGCCTGCCTGGCCTGGCATTTCTACGAGATTGACGCGCAACTGAAGTTCTGCACGCCGGGCAGCGAGACGCCGATGGCGCCAGCCGGCGAGATCATCTACGACGTGCTCTATCAACTTGCGTTCATCGCGCCGCAGCGTGCCGACGACACGGCGCTGCTCGAGCGACTCGCCGCCGAGGCCGACACGTTCAAGATTCTGCTCACGGCGCGGCCGCGCGGCTCCATCCCCACCAGCCTCTGGTCCTCCTCCTACATCCTCTTCATGCAATAGCTCTTGTAACTATTCCAAACGCCAATCTTCATGCGCTCGGGAGGGCACGGCTTCAGCCGTGCCGAAAAAGCCCTCGTAAGCAGCGGGCTTCAGCCCCTGAGGTTCCGACGGAATGAAGCTGAAGCGCTCGAGTCGGCGCGGTCAGTGGCGGAGCACATAGCCGATTCCGACGGTGGCGCGGAGAAAGGGTTCCCAGCCCACACGCACCTCGGGCGCCAGATACCAGCGCTCGCTTAAGAAAATCTTCGTGCCCAGGCCGACGCCAGCGCTGAACGAAGTCCCGGAGCCGAATGCCCCGCGGTGGTAGAGCAAGCCAACGCCACCGATGACGTAGGGCACGACGCGTTTCTCTCCCGAACGGAGGACAGCGGCGAAGGCGGGCACCACGACCCAATCCTTGTCGCCGGGCGAGTGGTACATATAAACGAGCTCGGGTTGGAGGCTGAAGCGCGGGGTCAGATAGAACCGGGGGGGCGCCGCCCACCGCCCAGTGATGCAAGTCAATGAAGGCTTCATCCACAAAGCCGGCGTAGCCTCCGACTGCCTGGAGTTCGATGCGCCCGGCCGCCGCCTCCGGTTGAACTGGCTCGCCCGACTCGGGCTCGCCGGCAGATGCCGGGAGGGCAAGAACGAGCCAGGCGGAAAGGAAGAAGAGACAACGCTTCAGGTCTTGCATGGCGCTCTCCTTCGAAGGGTATTCGTCAGGCCAGCGAGTCGCGGCCAAGACACCGGAGAGAACACAAAGAGTTCGCTGAGGAGGAAATTCAGCAGGCCGCAGGCGGCAATGGCCAACAGGTTCGCGGGCAGGTAGTGCAGGCCGAGAGTTCCCACCAGTAGGCGCATCAGACCGAGGTTGCCCAGAATCGAAATCGCGCCGGTGGTGAGATTGAAACCAAGCAGGCGGCCGAGGATGCCGGGGCGGTGGCGGGTGCGGTCGCGCCAGGTCCAGTATTCGTGCCAGAGGAAGTTGTGCAGGACAGCGGTCTCGACCGCGAGGCCGGTAGCCAGGAGGTAGTGCAGGCCGACGGCGCCAGCGAGCAGGCTCAGGGCAGCCAGTTGCACGCCGATACCCAGAATCCCGACCGCGTCGAATTTCAGCCAGCGCCCGAGCAGGGCGAGCCAGAAGCTCTTGCGTTCGGCGGTCACGGCAGGCGCTCCGCGCGATAGAGAGCGAGGGTGTTGCGGACGGCAGCGGCCAGAAACATCACGAACAGCCCGGCGGTGGCGACCACACCGCCGACATCGAACAGGAGGTAGCGCGCGCCGAACAGCGGCACGGTCGGCTGGAAGAAGAGCGCGAGATTGCCGAGCGCAATCAGGATGCGGAGCTCGGTCGGCCCCAGGCCCAAGTGGGTGAGGCGGAAGGTGGCGAGCGTGTAGGTGGCGAGATAGACTTCGATGCAGAGCAGGAAGTAGGCGAGCAGCAGCGCGACCGCAACCCAGGCGCTGAGATAGCCCGAGAGAACGAGTCCGCCGACGAGGAAGAGAGCGCCGAAGGCATCCACGATGTGGTCGACGTAGAAGCCGTAGCGCGGCCGCTGCTGGTTGCGCACGCGCGCGAGCGTGCCGTCCAGGCTGTCGCCGAACCAGTTGACCGCAAGCCAAAAGATGACAAGGAACAGCGCGTAGCGGTTCGAGCGCGCCCACCAGTAGCTGAGCCCGGCCGCGAGCATCGCCGCCAGCCCGAGCAGGGTCAGGTGGTCGGAGTTGACCCAGCGCGGCATCCGCTGCGCGAACCACAGCAGGCAACGTTTTTCCGGTGCGGCGAGAAGGCTGCGCTGCTCGCGCGTTGCCAGGCGAAACTCCTGGCTCGCTTCCGTTTGAGATAGGCTGACAGTTTCAGTGCCCATCGGGCTTTCTCCTACCGGATTCCCAAGTGATTTCGTTGACCGCCTCCCGGGCACAGAAAGGCCGGTAGGCGGTGCGGAGCGGCGGAGGAAGGGACGCGGTCGAGGGGAAGGCAGATGCCGGCGGTGGATTGGGCTGCGCAGGACTCAGCGACGGCGGGGCGCGGTAAATCAGTGTCCGCTTACGAACACCAACTCCGATGGCAGCGCCGATGCCAGCCCCGATGCCGGCAAACATCAAACCACCCCCGATGGCCCCGGCGGCGCCTTCGCCGGACTCGCCCGAGCTTGCCCCCGCGATACCATAGGTGAGTGCGCCGATGAGTCCAAGACTCAGGGCACCGACGGCAGCGCCCTTGGCAATCTTTCTGCCCCCGAGGAGCCAAACACGCTCGACACGATCTCGCGGGATGCCACGGATGCGTTTGCGTTGTCGGATGCTGATGGCATCGTCGGCCATCCCCACAAAGCACCCTCGATGCAACTTGCCGTCAATGTCTTCGACAATGACCAACGTTCCACCCGGCAGGCGCGCGAGGTTTCCCCAATTGGATTCCTGCGCTGGGGCCTGGGCCGGCTCGGCGGCTTCGACCGCCACGACGATGAGGAACATCGCCAGCAGGACACCGGTGGCGAGACCAACTCCAAACCAAAGAGCTTTGCGCATGGCTACCTCCTCATCTACCTGCTCCGACCGGCAACGGGCCGAGGCTGGCCCAGTGGGTTTCGCCGGCCTGGGGGTTGAACGGCTCATCCGTCCGCGCCGGCACGGCCAGCATCAGCAGTGCCAGCACGAGCAGGGCGGCCAGTACCAGTAAGGGAAACAGCAGCGTTCGCATTCCGCCTCCTATCCCGCCGCCTGCTTTGGCGCGCAGGCCAGCGGCTGTGGTAGAGTTTGCTGAGCGGCAGCCTAGTCGGGCCTTCGGTGGGAGTAACGAGGGGCAGGCGAAGAGTCTCCGAGATTTCGCCGAGGAAGGGACGAAGGTGGCCGGAGCCAGCCTTTACCGCTTCGGGGAGTTCGAGTTAGACGCAGCGGCCGGGCGCCTGCGGCAGGGCGAGCGCGAGGTCGAGCTGCCGCCCAAAGCCTTCCAGGTTCTTCGCTACCTCATCGAGCACCACGAGCGGGCCGTGTCGAAGCAGGAGTTGATGGAAAATCTCTGGAAGGACACCTTCGTCACCGACGACGCGCTGGTGCAGGTCATCACCGCGCTGCGGCGGGCGCTGGGCGACGACCCCGAGCAGCCGCGCTACATCCGCACGCGGCCGCGCGTGGGCTATCAGTTTGTTGGCTCGCTTGAGTCCGCGATCGCGCCGCTGCCGGCCACGGTCGTCCCCATGCGGCGGCGCACGGCGCGGCTGTTTTTCCTGCTGATTCAGGGCGGCTACCTGACGCTCTACGTCGTCACGCTCTACCATGTGCGCGAGGCGGCGGTCATCCTGGCCGAGGTGCTGCCGGCGCTGCCCGCGATTGGAATCATCTGCCTGGTGGCCATCGTCGCCCTCGCGCTCTGCGGCATTGCCGCGCGGCTCTACTTGCTGCCGGCGGTAGGCTTCGACCATCCGCGAATCGGCCAGCAGTTCGAACGGCTGTTCCCCTGGCTGTTCGCGCTGGACGTAATCTGGGCGTTGTCGCCGCTGCTGCTGGTAGAGAAAACCGGCGTGCTGCTTTCGCTGGCACTGATTCCCGTCCTTGTCTACAGCCCCTTCACTCAGCGCACCCTGATGCGCACCGCCTACGCCCCCCGCTAGGGCGCTGACCGATGACCCGTGACTGGTGACTCGCAACTGAGAACTGACAACTGAACACTCATGGGCGCATCACGGCGGTGGAAGCCGTACTCATCGCGGCGGATCGCGTCGCATCGAGCCCTCCCCCGTCGAACCGCGTCGCCTTCCGGGGCACAAAGCACGAGGCACATCTCCTAGACTCCTGTCACCAGCCACCAGTCACCAAGCACCAGCCACCGCCCTTGCTTCCTTGCTTCCTTGCTTCCAGCCACCAGCCACCAGTCACCCACCACCGGCCACACCCTGCCTTCTTGCCTCTTCACCCCGAGCCCGGGGGCCTCCGGCAGACGGGCGAGGGGCTGCCGCCGTGCCACAAGTCACTAGAGCCTGTTGCAAGACCTGTTCTTGGCGGGTCAGGGCTTTAGCCCTGACATGAAAAGACCCGAAAAATTAGGGGCTTTAGCCCCTGAGGACTTCCTCCTTGGAGTTATGCAACCGCTTCTAGGTAGAAGGTACAAGGCATAAGGCACACCCTCCTGCCACACGCCACACCTCTCGCATTCGCCCCCAAGTACCACGCTTCTGTTGAGGTGTCCACGGACGGTACGGACGATACGGATGATACGGACGGTACGGTTCGTACGGACGATACGGACGATACGGTTTTTGCGGTTTCCCCCCTATCACCTTTACCCTGAGGCCGATAGGCCGAAGGGTTTATCCTGCTTGCCCTGAGTCCCGAAAGCATTCGGGACGAAGGGAGCGAAGCCGAAGGATTTCCCCGCGCCTGGTGCCGGGGGCTTTACCTCACTAGAAGCTTATGTCAAAACCGCCACTCCATGTGCGCTCGGGAGGGCACGGCTTTAGCCGTGCCGAAAAAGCCGCCAAAAACACCGGGCTTTTCGGAGCGAGTCCCGAAAGCGTCCGGGACGAGCGCAGATCCCGCACGTTTCTTGCGGGAAGCCCCTGCGGGAACCCGACGGCATTCTCGATGGTCATTGATGGAGTCTTGAAATAGGTTCTAGAGGCTGTTGCAAAACCTGTACTTGGCGGGTCAGGGCTTTAGCCCTGACATGAAAGGCCCGAAAAATTAGGGGCTTTAGCCCCTGAGGACTTCCCCCTTGGAGTGATGCAACCGCTTCTAGTCACCCCGGTAGCCGCGACCCGTTTACGGTGAAGCCATTCAGGCTGAACCCGTTCACGGTGAACCCGTTCAGGGTGAACCCGTTTACGGTGAAGCCGTTCAGGCTGAATCCCCACGCGTCGCCGGTCGCTGCCCCCGCGGTGCCTGTCATCCCGACCCCGACGGCAGCCGCGGCCGCCAGTCGGGGGAGGGATCTGCTGTTAGTCTTTTTCCCGAATCACGGTTCGCGCATCACGAGCCTGTCCCGCCAAGAAACACCAGGATTCAGGCCGCGCATGGACGGGCTGGGCGGGCCCTGCGGCCCAGTCAGTTACGGGGGCAGCGGAGGGGATTTATGGCCGCAGGGGGGGTGGTTTGATTTCCTTTTGCCGAGGGATGGGGTGCGTCTCGACTGGCTGGCTTTGGCGGCCTGCTCGACCCGCTCCCATACGGCCTGGGGCAAGCCGGCGATGGAAATCCTCACACCCTAGTACCCCAATGCCTCGCGTTAGTCCACCGGCGAGACGCTCTTCGACCGCACTCAGGGCTTGGGGCGTGCCACCGCTGCCACCGGGAAGTGAGTGGGTTTAATTATTGTTCTTGGACTTCCAGCGTGGAAACCGGTGCACGCACAGCCTCGAAGGCGCACTCAGGGAAATAGAGGTGATTGTAAGAGCATGAGGTCATCCACGGGTAGGCATATTCCACGCCGGCATTTCTGGCGTGTACGGTTACCACGTTAGCGGAAACCGTTGCTACGACGATCGCGGACAGAGCAGGGTCGGAGTTGATTCTGCTGGCTATCTGTTGAGCTAGAGAGGAAGCAGTAGTGCCGGCGATGGCCAAAGCACTTATGGTTGTGCCATTGATGTTAACCCAGATCCTTGTGTTATTGCATATCTGGCGTCTTCTAAAACACTCAGGCTCTGAACAAGTCTCCTGACATTCGACGCCCGGACCCTCAATGATCAGCCTGCCGAGGACGATGGTTACTATAGCGGGCTGGCAAATCAAAGTGGCCTCTCCTGCACAGGGCAAAGTAGCGATTCCGATACACCCCGTAAAGGGGCTCAACGCCGTGTATCGGATGTTGTCCACCATGTGCGTTGCCCAGGCCACACCAAACATATTAAGTCGAACGGTAGCAAAGTCGGCGCACCCATCGATTGGGAAGCAGCAGACGCCAGCATGAACAGGTTCTGCGCGTTGCACGGTAACAACATCTCCAGGGGTTCCTTGGACTCGCAAGTCCCCTCCTGGCGGAAGTGGCGGAGCACAGCCGACCAGAGATACAGCAGCGGCAAGGATGAACTTGGCGTAGCTCCGCTGCTTCAGGTTGAGACTCGGTCGGGCCATTTTAGAAGCCCAGCTCGCCAAATAACTGGCCCATTGCCTGTTCAGTTAAGAAAGTCTGCAGTGGACGGCGAACCAAGTATCCGCGCTCTCCGTAGAGATATCGGTTTGCCATGTCTAATCCTGTCAGATCGGTCAATGCCTTTCTAACTTTGCTGGAGAAATCGCCCCCGAAGCCTGTGTCTCCGGAAGCGAGGAAATAGAAAACCAGTATCGCTTCGCCGGGGTAGAAGTTGGTTGAGTTGCTGACCATGCCGGGCGCCCATTGCGAAAACGTGGCCTTGCCTCCCGCAAACGCAGCGGAACTAATTGTGACCGTCCATCTGCCGTCACCCTGCTTGACGGCGCTGACATAATCTTCCTTCTGGTTGAGACCAAGTCTGCCTTTTGGCGTAAGCTCGGTCATCATGGCCCAGAACAGGGCCACCTGCTGCTCGGCCGTCATGCTTGCAAGCCTTGCATTGATCAAGTTGGTTACAGCTGTCGCTAGTTGCTCGGCGGTAATCTGCGGTGAACCCGCCTTACGGGCGTTCCAGTCGGCTGTGGCCAGCCGATCCAACAGTGGCGCCGTCAGGCCTAGTCCCCATTCCGAGCGGGAAACGACATAGCTGTTCCAATCCGAGAGCGTCTGCAACGTCTCTGAGGGGGAAGCGGATTGCTGGAGCCTTACTCCGAATTGCGCCATCCCGCCATCGGAGGCTTGGAGATAGCTGGCTGCCGAAAACTCCCCACCGCCCGTAGCGGCGATCACTCCTACTGTTTGGCGACTAGTCCGAAACCACCAAGCAAAGCCAACAACCACGAGAAAAGCGAAAACTATCAATGCTGATCGGAGGGTCTTCTTTCGCATGGCCAAGCCCTTCTGCTTGGGTGGAAAATTTGCTTCCTATTACCAAAGAAAAGCTGCCGTATCAAGTGAATGCGGTGCAAGCAGCGCCAGCGCCAGTGTTTGAACTGAGAAGTGACCAGAGTCTGTCAGGCGGAGCCCTTCGGCAAAAGCCGCAGGATCAGTCTTCGAGAAGGGCGGCGCGGTCCACCAAGCGGGCCTGGGTGCCGTCGTGGAGGGCGTGGGTGCGCTCATTCAGATACGCCACGTCTGAGTTCGGGGTGACGAGCAGGAGGGTCATCGTCAAGACGGGATGGGTTCGCCGCCGCTCGCTGGAGACGCTCCTGCAGAAGGTTGAGGGCGTCGGCGTCGACTAGGGAATCCTTGGCAGGCTGCTCGGCTAGGACCTATGGTGGTCACCGGAAGGGGCGGGTCGAAGGATCCGTTCCGTCGCGTTGCGCAGCCGCTGGAGCCCGCAGGCACGTCCACGGGCGAGTGGGAAAATCCTGACCCCTATCACGCCGCCAGCGGCAGCCTGAACGCGACTGCGGATGCGGTAAAGCCCGGGCCCCCTGGTCGGCAAGGCAAGCAGATTCCCCCCGCCCCTTTTCGCCTTTGGTTCAGCCGCGCCGGAAGCCGTTCAGCCCCACGGGCTTCCGCCCGTGGGTGTGCAGCAAGGCCAAAGGGCAGGGTCGGAATGACAAACGGGGAGCGGAGCGCCGGGCCAGAAGCGCGGTGGCTCGGGGGTGGGTTCGGTATTAGAATCGGGGCAAAGAACATCGTCGTGATGGCTTCGCGGACGAAAACCGAATCCCTGCGGCGCGCTCTGCTCGGGTGGTTTGACCGGAACCGGCGCGACCTGCCGTGGCGACGTCCCGATAGCTATCGGGACGACCCCTATCGCATCTGGCTGGCCGAAACCATGCTCCAGCAGACGCGCGTGCCCGTCGTGATTCCCTACTACCGGCGGTTCCTGCGCGTGTTTCCGACTCTGCGGCGGCTGGCGACGGCGCGGCGGGAGCGGGTGCTCGCGGCCTGGGCGGGGCTGGGCTACTACCAGCGCGCGCGCAATCTCCATCGAGCCGCAAAAACAATCCTGAGCCGGCATCGGGGTCGCTTCCCCGACTCGCTTGAAGCCGCCCTGCGCCTGCCGGGCATCGGCCCCTACACCGCCCGCGCCATCCTCAGCATCGCCTACGGCCAGCCGCACGCGGTGGTGGACGGCAACGTCGCGCGGGTGCTGGCGCGGGTCTTTCGGATTCGCCTGGCGGACTCGCAAGCCGCGCGGGCGAAACTCCAGCCGCTGGCCGACCGCCTGGTGTCGCCTCGGCGGCCGGGCGACTTCAATCAGGCGTTGATGGAATTGGGCTCCACCATCTGTCTGCCCAGACTGCCCCGCTGCGCGGCCTGTCCGCTTGCGCGAGTCTGCGCGGCGCGACGCGCAGGCATCGAGAATTCCTGGCCGCCGCGCACTGCGCGTCGCCCTCGCCCGCGCCGACGGCTTGCCGTCCTTGTTCTCCGCCGCCACGGGCGGCTGTTGGTTACACGCGAGCGCCGCGGCCTCTTCAGCGGTCTCTGGCACTTCCCCTATGCCAGCCGCCGCAACGGAAGGAGCTTGCCCCCTTCGCTCGTGGCGCTTGTAGCGCGCTTCCGCGCTCGGCTCGATTCTCGCCAGCCGATCGTGCGGATTCGCCATCCGATGACCGCGGGCGACCTTGACCTCAGCGTCTATGTCGGCGCGGCTCGCCGCGACGGAAGCTTGCCGGGCGCGCGCTGGGTCTCTCCGCATCGTCTGCAAGAAATCGGCGTGAGCGCCGGAACCCGCAAGATTGCAGAAGCGCTGAGAGGCGACGTGCATTCGGTGTATGATGGCGCAGCATAGAGTCATGGCGGCAACGGCTCGCCCCAGCCCCAGCGTCGTGCAGCGCTACTTCGAGGTCTCACTCTTCCTGCTGCTGACGGTGGGCTTTCTGACGCTCGCAAGCACGGGCCGGCTCGACATTCCCTCGCTCGTCGTCGCGGGCCTCGCGCTCGCGGTCAAGGCGCTGCGCTACCGGCGCCATCCCGAGCCGGAGCTCTCCCCGCTGATCGTGAACCGGCTGACCTGGTTTTACTTCCTCTTCTATGCCCTCGACTATTTCTTGTTGTCTGGCACGTTCCTCGATGCCACCGTCCACCTCGTGCTCTTCCTCGCTGTGGTCAAGCTCTTCTCGGCGCGCACCAACCGCGACTACCTCTGGCTCGCCCTCATCGCCTTCCTGGAAATGCTCGCCGCCGCCATCCTCACCGTGGACACCACCTTCCTCTTCTTCTTCTTCCTCTTCCTGCTGCTGGGAATCTCGACCTTCGTCAGCTTCGAAATCAAGCGCGGCGCGGAATCGGCGCGGACGGCGCCGCTGCCGGCCCACACGCCGCTGGCACGCCGCCTGCACCGCTCCTTGTTTGTCACCTCGGCGGTGGTGTCGGTGGGAATCCTCGTACTGGCCGCCATCATCTTCTTTATCCTGCCGCGCTTCTCGACCGGCTTCTTCAGCGCCTACGCCTTCCAGCCCGAACTCATCACCGGATTCTCGAACGATGTCACGCTCGGCCAGATCGGGGAAATCAAGCGCAATCGCGCCGTCATCATGCGGATTCAGGTGGCAGGCAACGACCCGCAGGCCGCCCAAGACATCAAGTGGCGCGGCATCGCCCTGGCGCAGTTTGACGGCAAGCGCTGGTACAACGAACTTCACCCGCCGGCCGTCCTGCGCCTGCCGCGTGCCACGCGCTTCTACCTGCCGATTGCGCAATATCCGCGCCGGCCGGTCGGCCGCCGCCTGGATTACCGCGTGCTGCTCGAACCTGTCAGCACCGACGCTCTGTTTCTCGCCGCCGTCCCCGCCTGGGTGGAGGGCCGCTTTCAGAGTCTCGGCGTAGATGCAAATGATTCCGTCGTCAACCCGCAGCACAACTACACGAAGGTCAGCTACGCCGCCGGCTCGGTGGTGACGCGCCCGTCGGCTTCCCTGCTCCGGCAAACCCGCGCTGATTACCCGAAGGAAATCAGCGAACGCTACCTGCAGCTCCCCCCACTCGATCCCCGCATTCGAGAACTGGCGGCCTCGCTGACCGCCCCGCTCGCTACGGCCTACGACAAGGCCGCCGCCCTTGAGCTCCATCTGCGCACACAATACGGCTACACACTCGACCTCCCGCCCGTCCTGCCGGACGACCCGATCGCGAGCTTCCTGTTTGAAACCCGCCGCGGCCATTGCGAGTACTTCGCCGCCGCGATGGCCGTGCTCGCTCGCTCCGTAGGCATTCCTGCGCGCATCGTGAACGGCTTCCTCACCGGCGACTACAACGACGTGGGCGAAGACTACATCGTGCGCGCCAGCGACGCTCACACTTGGGTGGAGGTTTTCTTTCCCGAGGTCGGCTGGGTAGAGTTCGACCCCACGCCTCCCTCCGCCGAGTATCGCGCGCGGACCTTCTGGACTCGGCTGGGGGATTACGCCGATGCCTTTGACCTCTGGTGGAGCGAATGGGTCATCAACTACGACTTCAGCCACCAGATTCAGTTGGCGCGCAACCTCGAGCGACGCACGCGCTCCTGGACTCTGCAGGCGCACCTCTACCTCCGCCAACTCCGCCGCAATATCACCCGCGAACTCCAGCAGGCAGAAACCAGTATCCTCACCAGCCCCTCCCTGCTGCCCGCCCTGCTGGTGGTTCTGTTGGCTCTAATCGGTTTCTTCCGCGGGCGCCAACTGCGCGATTGGCTCGCCCTGAATTGGCAACTCCGACGCCGGAGGAGCGCCGGCCTCGTCGGCCGCGAAGCCACGCTCAGCTATCGCCGCTTCCTGAAGCTCCTCGCCCGGAAGGGATTTCACAAACGGCCCGGGCAGACGCCGCTCGAGTTCTCCGCCAGTCTCTCGACCCAGCCGCTGGGCCCGGTCGTAGCCGAATTCACGCGTCTCTACCAGGAAGCCCGCTACGGCGAACACCCGGCCGACACCGCCCGGCTCCTCGGCCTGATCCGCAGCCTGCAACAGTGGAAGCCATCCGCCGCCGCCCGCGATGAAAACACGTGACGCCGAGGCCGGCGCAGCGGCCATCGCCACCCTGTTCGGCCTGGGCCGCATCCCCCGTATCCCGGGAACCGCCGGCTCGCTGGCATCCGCCTTGTTCTTCGTCCTGCTCGTCCGCGTCCTCCCCGCGCAGAGTCTTCTGTTTGCTCATTTAGTGTGGCTGGGCGTCCTGCTGCCGGTAGCGGTCTCGGCGTCGGCTGCAGCCGTGCGCGCTGCGGGCGGACACGACCCGCGCGAAGTTGTGATTGATGAATTCATCGGCCAGCACTTGGCGCTGCTGCCGCTCGCCTTCCCGGGGGCTTTCGGGTGGAAAATGTGGCTGCTCGGATTTATACTTTTTCGCGCCTTTGACATTGCCAAGCCCTTTCCGCTGCGCCGGCTGGAACGCTGGCCGGGCGGATGGGGCGTGGTGGCGGACGATCTCGCCGCCGGGCTCTACGCGGCGGCGGTGCTGGCGCTGGTGCAGTACACAGGGTTCGTGGCGTGACCTCAAAACTTTCCCCACTCCAGAAACCCGGTGACGGCGGTGTAGGCCCGCGCATCGAGCGCGTCCACCCCCAAGCTGCCATTCCGGGCGGCGATGTCTTCATCCACGGCTCGGGCTTTGCTCCTGATCACCAGCGGCCCCAGGTACGGTTCGGTGACAGCGAAGCGCCCGTGGTGGTGGCCTCCGACCAGCTTGTGGTCGCCCGGGTCCCCGAAGGTGCGCTGGGCGGGAACGTCCAGGTAACTTCCGCCCAGACTGCCAGCGATCCCTTCCCGTTTGAAATCGGCGTCCAGATCGCCGACAACCTCCATCCCGTGGCCAATCCCGCCGTGGACGCCGCGGGCAACATCTATGTGACCTTCAGCGGCACACGCGGACAGAAAGTGCCCATCTCCATCTACCGAATTGACCGCAACTACAACATCAAGCCCTTTGTAGCCGACCTGATGAACCCGACGGGCCTGGCGGTGGATGCCGAGGGTCAGCTCTACGTCTCGAGCCGGCACGAAGGCATCGTCTACCGTGTCACGCCGGAGGGCCAGCGCAGTGTTTTCGCCGAAGGCATGGGCATCGCCACCGGCATCGCCTTCGATGCCGAAATGAACCTCTACGTCGGTGACCGCAGCGGCACCCTCTTCAAGGTCAACCGCAACGGCCAGATTTTTGTCTTTGCCACCCTGGAGCCTTCCATCGCCGCCTATCACCTCGCCTTTGGCGCCGATGGGTCCCTCTTCGTCACCGGCCCGACCACCTCCAGCTTCGACTCCGTCTATCGCGTCTCTCCCGAAGGCAAAGTTTCCAACTTCTACCGCGGCCTGGGACGCCCGCAGGGGCTGGCCTTCGACGTTGATGGCATGCTCTACGTGGTCGCCTCCCTCCATGGCCGCCGCGGCGTCGTGCGGCTCACCCCCGACGCCCAGGCCGATCTGGTCATTTCCGGACCCAACCTGGTCGGCCTCGCTTTCGCCGCCAAGCTCCTGCTGTTGGCCAGTACGAATGCCCTCTACCATCTGAACTGGCCGACCGCCGGCAAGCCCCTGCTCTCCTAGCCGCGCCGATGCAGGCTGAAATCATCGCCATCGGCTCCGAGCTGCTCACTCCTCATCGCCAGGACACCAACTCCCTCTGGCTGACTGAAAAACTCCTCAGCCTCGGCATCCCCGTCATCCGCAAGACCGTGGTCGGCGACAACCGCGTGGACATCCGCAACGCCTTCGAGGAAGCCCTCGAGCGCGCCGAGCTGGTGATCGGCATCGGCGGACTTGGCCCCACCCGAGATGACATGACGCGGGAAGTCGTCGCCGACCTGCTCCAGCGGCCGCTGGAGGAGAATGCGGAAATCCTGGCGCGCATCGAAGAGCGCTTCCGCGCCCGCGGGCGGCGGATGCCGGAAGTCAACAAGCGCCAGGCGCTCGTCCCCCGCGGTGCCATTGCGCTCGACAACGACAACGGCACCGCCCCCGGCCTCTGGCTGGAAGAGGCCAACAAGGTCGTCCTCCTGCTGCCCGGACCCCCGCAGGAGCTCATGCCCATGTTCGAGCAGCACTGCCTGGGCCCGCTGCGCGACCGTGCCCCCCGCAACATTATCCTGACCCGCGTCTTCAAGGTCGTGGGCATGCCCGAATCCGAAGTGGAAGAAAAAATCGCTCCCCTCTACTCGCGCTATTCCAATCCCGCCACCACCCTCCTGGCCTCGCCGGGCGAGGTGCAAGTCCATCTGCAGGCCACCGGAGAGCGCCGCGAACGCGTGGAGCAACTGCTCACTGAACTGGGCGATCAGATCGAAGCGCTGCTGGGAGACAACATTTTCTCCCGCGGCCCCGAGACGCTGGAGCAAGTCGTGGGGATGTACCTCCTGATGCGCGGCGCCACCCTGGCAGTAGCCGAAAGCTGCACCGGCGGACTCATCGCCCGCCGCCTCACCGACGTTCCCGGCAGCTCGCGCTATTTCCTGGGCGGCGTCATCTGCTATTCCAATACGGTCAAGGAAAAACTGGCCGGCGTCCCCGACAAGCTTCTGAAGCAGAAGGGACCCGTGAGCGAAGAGGTGACGGCGGCGCTGGCGCGCGGCATCCGGCGCCACACGCGCGCCCGCCTCGGCCTGGCCGTCACCTGTATTGCCGGCCCCGAGGGCGCCCTCCCCCTCAAACCCGTCGGCACCACCTTCATCGCCCTCGCCGATGACCACCGCGAGCACGTCGTGAAATACCGCTTCCTGGGTGATCGCGAGCGCGTCCGCTGGCAGGCCTCCCAGGCGGCTCTCGACCTCGTGCGCCGCCGGCTGATGAAATAGCCCGATGCGCCTGTTCGTGGCCGTGGATGTGGCGCCGGAGATTCACGCCGCCGTGCGGGAGCTCATAGAGGAGCTTCGCCCCCTCGTGCCAAGCGCACGCTGGGTCGAAACCCAGGGTATGCACATCACCTTGAAGTTCATCGGTGAAACACCAGAGCAAAAAGTAGGCGCGATCTCAAACCGGTTGGCGGGGATTCAGTCCAGCTCGCCGGTCGAGATGCGATTCCACGGGGTGGGTTTCTTCCCCAATGAGCGTCAACCCCGGGTCCTCTGGGTGGGAATCGAAGCCACGCCCAACCTGGCCGAGCTGGCCGACCGCATCGAGGCAGAACTGGAGGAGCTCGACATCCCCCGCGAGAAGCGCGCCTTCCACCCCCACCTGACGCTGGCGCGGTTCCGCGTGCCGGCGCGCAACCCGCGCCTCGAGGAACGCCGGCCGGCGTTGGCGGCGCGCGAGTTTGGCCGACAGACGATTTCGGAGTTCTACCTCTACCAGAGTCACCTCTCGCCTCGGGGCGCCGAGTACCGCAAGCTGGCCCGGTTCCAGTTCGTCCGCCCTCACCCGGCGCATTGATTTGTCAGAGCCCATCGGTTAGAATTCCTCCCAGCTTTCTCCCAGGGGCATGGCAGGAACACTCGGAAAACTGGCCGCCAGCGTACGCACCTCGCTCCAATGGTTGCTCCCGAAGCGCATCCCCATCCTCTATCTCGTCTCCGGGGTGCTTCTGCTCTTGAGCGTGGTGCCCCTCCTGTTCTACAGCCAGGTCGTCGCCCGCCAGAACCGGAACGCCCTCGAAACCAACGAACGGCTCTTGCAGAGCACGATTACGCGTTCCCTGGCGGAGGAAATCCGTCTCTACCGGCGCAACCTGGTTACGCAGATTGAGTCCCTCGTGCAAATGCTCCAGACCAGCGGCGCCATTGAAGACGTGGGCGACCCCAAACACGAAAAACTCCTCCGCGAGGCCACCGAGGCCTTCATCCGCTCGACCGAATACTTCCTCTACGTGGCCATCGTGAATCCCCAAGAGAAGGGGATTCAGGCGGGCAGCCCAACCCCGCAGGAAGATCCATTTCTCCGTCTGACCATGGACCGGGCCAGACAAGCTGCTCACCAGGGCATGCAGTTCCACGGGGGCGCCATGATCGTGCAGCGCGGCACTGAACGCATCCCCGTGATGCTGCTCGCCATGCCCATGGTCCACGAGCGCCAGGAAAAAGGGATGATTGCCGCGCTCGTGCGGCTCAATTCCTTGCGGGCGCGTCTCCAGGCGTCTAGCCAGTGGCTGCCGGAAGCCAACCGCTGGAGCCTGGTGAGCTACGTCGTCGACCGCAACGGCCGGCTCGTGCTGCACCCGGACGAGAACAACCCCTTAGGTCAGGACATGACGCAAGTCCCGTTCGTGCAGGATTTCCTTGCTGGCAGCGCGCTGGCCTCGGTCACCGCCACCCGCGTCGTCGAAGAAGGGGGCAAGCCAACCGAGATGCTGGGTACGTTCTCGCCGGTGGCAGAGCTCGACTGGGGCGTGATCGCGCAGAAGCCCACCGCCGACGCCTTCCGCGTGGCTTCGGAGATGGAACGCAACGCGCTCTTGCTGGCCCTCTTGGTCATCCTGCTGAGCGTCGTCATCGGCTACGTCTCCGCCCAGCGGATTACCACGCCCATCCAGTATTTGGCCCAATCCACCCAGGCCATCGCCAAGGGCGACTTCTCCCAGCGCATCACCCTCACCAGCCGCACCGAAATCGGCGAGCTGGCCCAGACCTTCAACTTGATGACCGACGACCTAGAGCGTTACGTCGAGCGCCTCAAACAGGCCGCCCAGGAGAACCACGAGCTTTTCCTTGGCTCCATCCGCACGCTCGCGGCCGCCATTGACGAAAAAGACCCCTACACCCGCGGCCACTCGGGACGTGTCGCCAAGTACTCCGTCATCATCGCCGAGGCTATGGCCTTGCCGGAAGAAGAGGTGTACAAGATTCGCATCTCCGCGCTCCTCCACGACGTCGGAAAAATCGGCATTGACGACCGCATCCTCAAGAAGCCCGCCGGGCTGACCCCGGAAGAGTTCGAGGTCATGAAGCAGCACACCATCAAAGGCGCCAACATCATCCGCCCCGTCGCCCAATTGCGCGAGATGCTGCCCGGCATCGAATACCACCACGAAAGCCTCGACGGCAAAGGCTATCCCTATGGGCTGAAGGGTGACGAAATTCCCGTGATGGCGCGCATCATCGCCGTGGCCGACACCCTCGACGCCATCACCACCAACCGCCCCTACCAGGCGGCCATGGACCTGGAAGTGGCGCTGGACAAAATCAAGGCACTCGAAGTGAAAAAATTCGACGCCGCCGTCGTGCATGCCCTCATTGCCGCCGTGGCCGCTGGCCAGCTCAAACTCGCGCCCCAGATGGTCGAAGTCTGAGCTCGCCCTCCTCGTCTTCTCCCGGTTGTTAGAAAAGCGCGATTGCCCTCTGCTAGAATAGCCCTCGGATTTCGAATCGGTCGCCGCAAACCGATGAGCGAAAGCGAACGGATGGGCTGGCGCGCCCGCCTGCAGCGCGCGGTGGAGCGTACGCGCGAGCAACTAAGCCAGCGACTGGATGCTTTCCTGCGCGATCGTCCGGCCCTGGCTCCCGAACAGCTTGCGGACTTGGAGGCCGTATTGCTTGCCGCTGACGTCGGCCTGCCCACCACTAAGCAAATTCTCAGCCGCCTGCGGGAGCGCCTCGAGCGCAATCCGGAATCCAACGGAACCGCGGTGCGCGAGTTGCTGCGGGAAGAGCTGCTCGCCGTGTTGCACAGCCTGCCCCCGACCGAGCGCACCGGCGTTGCGGGAGCTTCGCCAGCGGTTGTTCTGTTCGTGGGTGTGAATGGCACCGGCAAGACGACCAGCGTCGCCAAACTGGCGCACCGCTTGCAGCAAGAGCGAAAGAAGGTGCTGCTCTGCGCCGCGGATACCTTCCGCGCGGCCGCCGGCGAGCAACTGGAAATCTGGGCCGAGCGGCTGGGCTGCGAAATCCTCCGGCAACAACCCGGTGCAGACCCGGCCGCCGTCGTCTATGACGCCGTAAAGGCGGCGCAGACACGCGGCTTGGACGCGGTGTTGGTGGATACGGCCGGACGGCTTCACACCCGCAGCAACCTGATGGCGGAGCTCGAAAAAATCAAGCGCACCGCCCAAAAGCTGGTGGTCGGCGCTCCCCAGGAAATCCTGCTCGTACTCGATGCTCCCACCGGGCAGAACGGACTGGCGCAGGCGCGCGAGTTCACCGGGCGGGTGGGCGTGACGGGCATCGTGCTGACCAAACTCGACGGCACCGCCAAGGGCGGCGTCACCATCGCCATCGCCCGCGACCTCGCCCTCCCCATCCGCTACCTGGGCACCGGCGAGCAACTCGACGACCTGGTGGAGTTCGACGCAGAAGCGTTCGTGGATTCCCTGCTCGGACTGCCGGTGTCCGAAACCCGCGCCTAGCCATGCCCACTCGCACACAATCCCGAACCGATGCAGACTGGATGGAACAGACACTGGCGCTGGCGGCACAGGCGCACGGCTTGGCCAGTCCCAACCCGCTCGTGGGCGCCGTCGTTGTCCGCGACGATGAGGTGGTCGGGCAGGCCTTCCACACCTACGCGGGCGTGAAGCACGCCGAAGTACTCGCCCTGGAACAGGCCGGCGCCCGTGCCCGCGGCGCGACACTCTACACCAACCTTGAACCCTGCACCCACACCGGGCGCACCCCGCCCTGCGTGGACGCAATCCTCGCGGCCGGCATCCAGCGCGTCGTGGCGGCGATTCCCGACCCGAACCCGGCGGTGAACGGCCGGGGATTCGAGAAGTTACGGGCGGCAGGCCTGGAAGTAAGCGTTGGCCTGCTGGAGGAAGAGGCTCGGCAGCTCAACGAGGCTTTTGCCTGTTTCATCCGCCTGCGCCGGCCGCATGTGACGCTGAAGGCTGCGCTCTCGCTCGACGCCAAGATCGCCGGCGGCGAGGGCCACCGCTGGATCAGCTCGCAAGAGTCACGCGCCTACGTGCAGACGCTCCGGCACCAGCACGATGCGGTTCTGACCGGCGTAGGCACGGTGCTTGCCGATGACCCGCGGCTCACCGACCGCAGCGGCCGCCCGCGGCGGCGTCCCCTGCTGCGCGTCGTGCTCGACACGCGACTCCGCCTCCCGCTCGATTCCCAACTCGTGCGCGGCGCCGAGGATGACCTGCTGGTGTTCACCTCCGCTGATTCCTCACCCGGCAAGCGACGTGAGCTCGAAGCGCGCGGCATTAAAATCGAGTTCGTTCAGGAGATGAGCGGCAAGCTGGGCTTGCCCGGTGTCCTGCGCCATCTGGCAGAGCGCGAGATTGCCAGCGTCCTGCTCGAGGGGGGCGCCCACGTGAACGCGAATGCGCTGGACTCAAATCTGGTGGACAAGGTCTTTCT
Organism: Acidobacteriota bacterium; assembly: GCA_037442885.1. Taxonomy (GTDB): domain Bacteria; phylum Acidobacteriota; class Terriglobia; order Acidiferrales; family 2-02-FULL-67-57; genus JACQTG01. The sequence goes on from JBBIPK010000007.1 coordinate 48,084, forward strand.
GTTTTATGCCCCCAGATTTCTCGGCAGCGAGCACACCGTCCCCTTGCTCGCGGACGGAGCCAGTGTGAGCTCCGCCATCAGGCTTCAGCGCTATCACGTGCACCGGTTTGGCCCCGACTTTGCCATCGAAGGCTGGTTACGCGATGTTTACCGGGATCATTGAAGAAGTCGGCCGGATTGCCACACTCGACGTCACTCCCGCGGGCGGGCGGCTGCGCGTCCAGGCAAAGAAAGTCATGGACCGAGTGCGTGCCGGCTCCAGCATCGCGGTCAACGGCGTGTGCCTGACGGTGACGGCGCTGGTAGACGGCAGTTTCTCTGTGGACTTGTCGGATGAAACCGTGCGGCGCACGAGTTTTCGCCACCTGGGTCCCGGTCGCGGTGTCAACCTAGAATTGCCGCTCACCCCGAGCACGCCGCTCGGCGGCCACATCGTGCAGGGACACGTGGACGGAACGGGCATCTTCCGGGCGCTTGAACCTTCGGGAGAGAATTACTGGCTGCGCGTCGAGGTGCCGCCGGAACTCGAGCGCTATCTGGTGGAGAAGGGCTCGGTAGCGATCGAAGGCATCAGCCTGACGGTGGCCACGCTGCAAGGACAAGAACTCGGCGTCGCCATCATCCCCTACACCTATGAAAACACCAACCTCCGAGAACTCCAGCGCGGAGAACACGTCAACATCGAGTGCGATGTGCTGGCGAAATACGTAGAAAAACTGCTGGGAGCGGAACGCGCCGCCCGCCAAACCTCAGAAGCGAAGATTACCTTGAGCCGCTTGCTCGAAGAGGGGTTTTAGTCCGTGCGCCGAGTCCGTCGCAAGCCCCGCCGCAAGCGACCGGCCAGGAAAAAACCCCGCCGCTCCGGCCAAGTGCTCGAGTTCTTTTCCAAGCAGAAAGAGGGCGGTGAGTTTCGCGTCTACCTGCCCCCCAGTTGGGCCCAGCGACGTCCCGCCCGATGAGCGTCCGAACAATCTTCTAGGGTCTCTCCAGGCCTCCGCCCGCTCTTGCATCACTGCGCTTGAGCAGCAGCGCGAAGACAAAACCCACCAGACCGAGCGTGGCGAATACGATCATCCCCGCGGTGTAGGTCTGCGTCGCATCCCGTAGCCGGCCCACGACCCAAGGGAAGGTAGCCAGGCCGAAATTCTGAATCATGGTCATCAAGCCGAAGGCTGTGCCCACGCTCTTCGCTTCCACGATCAGCGGAACCGCCGGCCACAGGGCTGCCGGCACCAAGGAGAAAGCCAGCCCGATGACTACCATCGGCGCAATGGGAGTGAATGTTGTCAGCCCCAATGCCAGATAGCACGGCACCAGCATGAGCGAGCCCACCAGCATCATGCTCCCGCGGCGGCCCAGCTTGTCCACCATCCGGCCCAAGATGGGCGACAGAATCATCGAAGCAAAGATGACAATGCTCGTGATGCGGCCTGCCGTGACTACCTCGTAGCCCCACTTCGTGTGGATGAAGTCAGTGGAAAAAGCGGTGAAGGGAAAGATGGCGGAGTAGAAGGTGACGCACAGGGCCGTGACGAACCAGTAGGAGGGGCTGAAGTGCTTGACATCGGAGAGGACGATCTTGTCTCCCGCCGCCGCCTCGCTCAGCTTTACCCGCCCGAGGGCGCGCCGCTCCAGGAACACATAGACGAGGTTCGACACCATCGAGAGCGCGCACAGGAGCACCGCTGCCCACAAGGCGATGCGCCAGCTTCCGAAACGCTCGGCAATCCAAGCCTCGGTGTTGAAGCTGAAGAGCGTCCCCAGGCGCATGAACGTCAACCCCAGGCCGAACGCGAGCGCCAGTTCCCTGCCCTTGAACCACTTGGCCGAGATGGCGCTCTGGCACACGATGAGCGACTCGGCCCCGATGCCGAAGATAACGCGGCCGACGAGCATGAGCCAGAAGGCCGGCGCCGCGGCCACGATGGTGGCCCCGAGCACGATGAGACCGGAAAACACCAAGCTCATTCGCCGCGTACCAAAGCGGTCGATCAGGAAACCCCCGATGAAGACCATAATGATGTTCGGCCAACTGTAGAAGCTGTAGAGCATCCCGATCTGCTCGCGGCCGATTCCCATCCCCTCGATGATGAGCGGCGCCAGCGCCCCGATGCTGTCATAAGCGAAATAATTCCCCACGAGCATCAGGCTGACAAAGACCAGGATGGTGAATCGGTAGGCGGCACGGCTCGGATGGAACGGGCCGGGTGTGGCTGGCTCCAGGCTGTTCACGATTCGCCCGTGGCCTCCGTTCCTCGGCCCCTTAGCGGGCTCCGGCTCCCAGCGCGGGCATGGCGTCGAGCTCGCGAAAGTCGCGGATGACTTCGTCCTCCGACCGGTTCCATTCGGCCACGCTGCCGAAAAACGCCACGCGCCCTTCGTGTAGAAAGACCATGCGGTCGGCCAGCCGCGTGGCCAACCGCACGTCGTGGGTCACGACGATGGACGTCTTGTGGAACTTCTCCTTCAACTTGGCAATCAGCTCGGTAATGGTCTGGGCCATCAACGGGTCCACCATCGTTGTCGGCTCGTCGTAGAGCACGGCATCCGGGTCCGCCACCAGCGCCCGCGCAATCGCCACCGCCCGCTTCATCCCGGTGGAGAGGTCGGAGGGCATGTGGTTTGCATACTCTTCCAGCTCCACTTCGCGGAGCATGGCAGATACGCGACGCTCTTTTTCCTCCTCGCTCAGCCCCGCGCGCTCCTCCAGCGGAAAGGCCACGTTTTCCGCCACGGTCAGAGAATCGAACAACGCGCCGGACTGGAACACCATTGCCGTCCGCTTGCGGATTTCGATCAACTCGTCTTCCGAAGCATCGGTGATGTCGCGGCCCGCCACCCAGACGCGTCCCTGGTCGGGCTTGAGAAAGCCAACGATATGCTTGAGGGTGACGCTCTTGCCCACGCCACTCCGGCCCAGGATGGCAACCGTCTCTCCCGGCACGACGTCAAAACTGACATCGATCAACACCGGCACTTCGTCAAAGGATTTGTAAACGTGCTCGAAACGGATATAGGGCGCAGAGGGTTCCATCCTCATCTGCAGGCGGCGTTATTGTTCCCGATTCGTATGCCAAATGCAAACGCCGCTGCTTGCATCCTTTGCCCCCCTCCATCATCCAATAGTCGTTTGAGAACACCGTGGTCATTGGGCATACTGATCGGCAAGGCTTCGGGAGACGACGGGTGAAACGGAGTTGGAATTGGGCCATCTATGCGGGTTTTGCGGTCGTAGTGTTCGCGTTCGTCAGCTATTTTCTGCTTTTCAGCCAGTTTCCCCTCACGCGCGATTTCCCCTGGCTGAATCTGCTTCTGTTTGCGCTGGGGCTCGGGCTGCTCTGGACCGGCTCGCGGCGCGGCTGGCGCCAGCGCGAGCAATACCGTGGGCGTATCGCCGGGCCGACATTGGCCATGCTCAGCGTCCTCGTGCTGGGCTTTTTTCTCTTCTACAACTTCTCCTTTTCGGCCCAACTGCCCGAGTCCCGTGGCGCGCCCAAGGTGGGTGAGGCCGCACCGGACTTCACTCTGCCGGATCAGGAAGGCAAGCCGGTCAAGCTTTCCGAGCTCCGGGGGCAACCCGTTTTGCTGGTTTTCTACCGCGGCTACTGGTGACCCTTCTGCAACTCTGAGCTGCGCGGTCTGCAGCAGCACCTGGAAGAATTCAAGAAGCGCAACGTCCGCCTGATCGCTGTATCCGTGGATCCGCCCGAGCAAAGCAAGAAACTGGCCGCCGACCGCGGCTACACCTTCCCGATTCTCTCGGACGCGGAACGCCGCGTCATTCGACACTACGACCTCGTCCATCCCGGCGGAGGCCCCGGCGGAACTGACATTGCGCGCCCGGCCGAATTCCTCCTCGACGCCGACGGCATCATCCGCTGGGTGAACCTGACCGAAAGCTACCGCATTCGCGCCAAGCCGGAAGATATCCTGGCCGTCATTGACCGGCTGCCGCTCGGCTCCCCTCAGCCCCCACCCAACTGACCCCTGTTGCGCCGCCCGCAGCGCTTGAGTATAGTTAGCCCGCGAGCGGGAAGTCGGCGCTCCGGCTTACGCGTGGAATCGCGTCTTCGCCCGGAGCGGTGCACGTCTAGGGAAAAGTGGAGGGCTCGATGGCAAGTCTGCTGGCACGGCTGCTGCCGCAAGAGAAGAGTTTTTTCGTTCAATTCACCGCGGTCGCCGAGAACATCGAGGCCGGGGCCCGCGCACTGGTGGACTTACTGGAAGACTATCGAGACGTCGAGAAAAAGATCGCCCACATCAAAGACCTGGAGCACCGCGGCGATCAAATGACCCACGAACTCTTTACCCAGCTCAACCAGACGTTCATCACCCCCTTTGACCGTGAAGACATCTATGAGCTGGCGAGCAAGCTGGACGACGTGCTCGACCTCCTGGATGCGGCCGCCACGCGCTTGGGCATCTATCGCATCGAAAGGCCGCGCGCCGGGGCCGCCGAGCTGGCCCACATCGTGCTGAAGTCCGCTGAAGCGATCCGGTCTGCCGTGGTGCAACTGGAGAAACACGACCGCATCTTCGACCACTGCGTGGAAATCAACCGGCTGGAAAACGAGGCCGACCGCATGGTCCGCAGCCTGATCGCCAAGCTGTTCGAAGAGGAAAAAAATCCAGTCGAAATCATCAAGTGGAAGGAACTGTTCGAAGTTCTCGAGATCGCCACGGACAAGTGCGAGGACGTTGCCAACGTCCTCGAAGGCGTCGTGCTGAAGAGCGCGTGAGCCTCCCCACCTCTAGACCCCTGTCTGATTGAGCGGAGCGCACCGCGTGGAGACTACCAGCCTACTGGCTCTGATTGTACTGATGGCTCTCCTGTTCGAGTTTGCCAACGGCTGGAACGACGCCGCCAACTCCATCGCCACCATTGTCTCCACCCGTGTCCTGACCCCGTTGCCGGCGGTCGCCTGGGCAGCCTTCTGGAACTTCTTTGCCGCGTTTGTCTTTGGGACGGCCGTGGCCAAGACCATGGGCAAGGGTCTGGTTCACTTGGAGATGGTCAACGAGTACGTCCTTCTCACCGGCTTGATGGGAGCCATCATCTGGACGGGCGTCTGCACCTGGCTGGGGCTTCCCATCAGTGTTTCGCATTCCCTGATGGGAGGCTACGGCGGCGCCGCCGTGGCCAAGGCCGGCGTGGGCGCGATTATCGCGTCGGGATGGATCAAACCCGTGCTCTTCATTTTCCTGGCGCCCTTCGTGGGCTTGTTCGCCGCACTGGCGGTGACGGTCGTGACCAGTTGGCTGGTGCGCAATCAGGTGCCGCATCACGTCGACCGGTGGTTTCGGCGGCTGCAACTGGTATCGGCAGCGGGCTACAGCCTCGGGCACGGAACGAATGATGCGCAGAAAGGGATGGGAATCATTACCGCAGCGTTAGTGGCGGGTGGAGCGCTCCAGACCTATGAAGTTCCCTTCTGGGTCATCATCTCCTGCCACGCCGCCATTGCGGGCGGCACCGTGATTGGCGGCTGGCGCGTCATCAAAACCATGGGACAGCACATCACGAAGTTGAACCCCTTCGGCGGCTTTGCAGCTGAAACCGCCGGCGCTGTAACCCTGTTTGGAACCGCGCAAGCCGGCATCCCGGTAAGCACCACGCACACGATTACCGGTTGCATCATCGGAGTGGGAGCGGCGCGAAGGCTGACCGCGGTGCGCTGGGGCGTGACCCGGCGCATCCTCTGGGCCTGGATTCTGACCATCCCCGGCGCTGCCGCGCTCGGTGCCCTGCTCTATGCCGTGCTCGGCAGATGAAACCGCAAGAGGCCAGGGCGGATTTTGACCTGCCCGGAGATTCTTCTATAATTTGAGTTCGATAGGGTCGCCCAATCGCAGCCGCAACTATGGCTTCGCCACACGTCCAATTTGCCACCATCGAAGAGGGGATCGAGGAGATTCGCGCCGGGCGAATGGTCATCATCGTGGACGATGAGGACCGCGAGAATGAAGGCGACCTGATGGTCGCGGCCGAAAAGGTCACGCCGGAAGCCATCAACTTCATGGCCAAGTATGGGCGCGGCTTGATCTGTCTGACCTTGACCGCCGAGCGCTGCGACCACCTGCGCCTGCGCTCGATGACGGACGAGAACACCTCCCCCTATGGCACGGCCTTCTGCGAATCCATTGACGCCCGCCACGGCATCTCCACCGGCATCTCCGCCGCAGACCGCGCGGCAACCATCCGCACGGCCATTGACCCGGCTGCACGGCCCTCCGACCTGGTGCGTCCCGGGCACGTCTTCCCCCTGCGCGCCCGCAAAGGGGGTGTGCTGGTGCGCGCCGGCCAGACAGAAGCTTCGGTTGACCTGGCGCGGCTGGCCGGTCTGACGGCGGCGGGAGTCATCTGCGAAGTCATGAACGACGATGGCACGATGGCCCGCGTGCCTGAGCTCGCCCAGTTCAGCCGCCAGCACGGGCTGCGCATGATCACGGTGGCAGACCTGATCCGCTACCGCCTGCGCACCGAGCGCTACATCCGGCGGATTGCCGAGGGGCTGCTGCCGACTCGCTTCGGCGAGTTCCGGCTGCTGGCCTTTGAGTCCGAGATTGACGGCGAGCAGCACGTGGCGCTGGTGAAGGGCACCATCACCGGAGAAGAGCCGGTGCTGGTGCGGGTGCATTCCCATTGCCTCACCGGGGACATCTTCGGCTCGGCGTCCTGCGACTGCCAGCAGTTGATTGAGCGGAGCCTGGAGATCATCAGCCGAGCAGGGCGCGGCGTCTTCGTCTATCTGCACCAAACCGGGCGCGGCTTCAGCTTGGAGCGTGAGCAGGAGCGCACCACCATCGTCTACCACACGCACCGGCACGCGAACCCCACCGACCCGGCTCACCAGCGCCAGATTCAACGGGAATCCGGCATCGGGGCGCAGATTCTCTCCGACCTCAACGTGCGCGAGATCCGGCTGCTGACCAATCATCCCCGCAAGGTCGTCGCGCTCGAAGCCTTCGGCATCCGCATCGTCGAGCAAGTACCGATTCCTCTCAACACGCGTGTGGCAGAAACGGAATGAGCCGGCTGGCCGAGCTTTCCCTGGATATCTTGCTGCTCGCGGCTGTGATTTGGTTGGCGTCCCGCTTTGTGGTGATTCTAATCGTCGTCGGAACGTTCTTGCTGATCACCGTGGCGCTGATGCTGCTCGAACGAGCCATGGCGGACTAGCCCCGCATTCCCCGTTCTCGCCTCCGTCCCTACCGTAATCAAGGGCCGAATCTTCTCAAACTTCTTCCGGTTGACCCCCCGGATGATGAGCAACTCTTCCACTCTCCGGAAGGGGCCGTTTTTCTCGCGGTGCTGGACGATGCGTTCGGCGATGCGCGGGCCGATACCCGGCAAGCGCGCCAGCTCCTCCACCGTCGCCGTGTTGATGTTGACGGGAGCGGGTTTGGACTCTTCCGCCTGCAGCCCCAGCGAGACCCACACCCATGCCGCAAGACAAGAGAAGGCAATCGTGCGAAATTCTTTTCCCTTGCTCATCGCTTCCGGCTCCGCTCCCGCTGGCTGCGCCGAGGTGCTTTCCTCCCGTAGAGAGCCAGGCCAGCAGTGCCCAGGGCCGCGTACACGCCGGCAAAGTAGGGCGGCAGGCGTTTCAATTCCCTCAGATGGCTCCGCACCGTCTCCAGGTCACCCCGCGCGAGCGGGCCCGTCCAGGCTCTCGCCCCGAGGCGCTCGTATTGTTGCAGCGTGGCACGCGTCAGCGGCAGGAGTGCCTGGCGGGCACTACTCTCCCGAACTCCGAGGTGAGTGAGGATGCGAGTGCAAAGATCCGCCAAGGTGAGTGCGTGCCCCGAGGCAAGTGCGGCCGCAGCGTGATACAGAACCTTGCGGCTTGACGCAACGGGCACGGCGATACCGTGCAACGCTCTCGCCCACCCGCGCCCGCGCCGCACCGCTCGCGCGTCACCTTCCAGGCCGAAGAAAACACCGGAGGGAAATTCAGGCAAGGGTTCGGGAAACGGGAACAAAGGATGAAAGGAGCCACACGCGGCCCCACGACGACGCAGGGCAGTCAGCTCGCGAGAACTGCGCGAGCCGCTGGTGTGGAGCACGACCTTGCCGCGCCACCGCCCGCCGCCCAGCGCGGCGAGCCGCGTGGCGACGATGCGGATGTGCGAGTCCGGAACAGCCAGCAGCACCGTTTCCGCCTCCATCGGCGCGTCACTCAGATGCCCGTGCGGGCGGCCCTCACCGATAAACGCGACCGCGCGGCGCGCCTGACGCAGGGAACGGCCGACCACTGCCGTGATCCGATAGCCGCGCTGCCGCAGGGCACGCGCCAACGTCTGCCCCACACGCCCGGGGCCGATAAGCGCAATGGTCCTCCGCACGATGCGTGGTAGCATAGCGCACCCTTTGGCGGACGGAGCAGGGAAACGCAAGCGTGTACACGGGTGAAACACTCCTGCTGGGGCTGGTGGCGGTTGCCTGGGTGATCACGGCAACCCGACTCCTCGGCGGACTGCGTCACATCCCGCATCTCTCCCAGGTCAACCCTTTGCCAGATGCGCAGTCCCCCACGGTCTCCATTCTGGTGACCGCGCGCGACGAGGCCGCCAAACTTCCGCACGCCCTTCCGACGTGGGTGAGCCAACAGTACCCGCGCTACGAGGTCATCGTCGCCAATGACCGCTCGCGCGATGCGACCCCGCAAATTCTTGAGGAATTCGCGCAACAGCACCCCCACCTCAAAGCCCTCCACTTGGACGAGTTGCCTGTCGGGTGGCTCGGGAAGCCGTATGGTTTGACGAGAGCCTATGAAAAGGCGACGGGCGAGTGGCTGGTGTTCACGGATGCGGACGTGCGGTTTGGGCCCGACCTGCTCCGCTATGCCGTGGCGCTCGCACAATCGCAGGGCTGGGATCATCTGACCCTGCTCGCCCCCGTCGAACTCAAGGGTTTCTGGGAAAAAGTGGCGGGGACGTACTGGGCCTTGAGCTTCATCCTCTGGCTCGAGCCCTGGCGGGTGCGCGACCCGCGCTCGAAACGCTACATCGGGACGGGAATGTTCCAACTGCTCAGACGATCGGTCTACGAGGCCATCGGAACCCACCGCCGCCTCGCATTGGAAGTCGTCGACGACATCAAACTGGGAAAACTGGTGAAGCAGGCGGGCTTTTCCTCCGGGGTCGCGCTCGCCGACGGCAGACTCCGCATTCGCTGGCAGGAGGGTCTCGGCAACTTTGCCCGCGGCCTCACGAAGAATGCCTTTGCGGCGACTGGGTTCAGCCTCGTACGCGTGGGCTTGCATCTTGCCGGCATGATTCTTACCAGTGTGTATCCCTTCCTCGCCGTGTGGACCACAGCAGGCCTGCCACGGACTCTGGCCATCATCGGCGTGGTGGCTGCCCTGGCGTTGCACGCAGCGGCAGCGCGGGCCGCGCTGGCCTCTCCGCTCTACGCGCTGACACATCCGCTCGGCGGACTCGTCATTGGCTATGTCTTGCTACGTTCCACCGTGGTCACACTCTGGCGCGGGGGCATCGTCTGGCGAGACACCTTCTATCCGCTCAAGGACCTCAAGCGCGGCATGGTCTGAGTGGGGAGCCTTGACCCCTGTTTGCAGAAGGGTAGAATCCGGCGAACGATGAATCGGCGCGAACTCCTGCAGGCAATGCTGACGACGCTGGCAGCCGCTGTCAGCTTGCCCGCCCAGCAACAGAGAGCCTCCCCACGCCGTCACGTGCCGGAACCTCGGGATATTCCAGTCAACCTCTTCGAGTACGAGCCGCTCGCGCGCCAGCAACTGACGCGGATGGCCTATGACTACATTGCGGGGGGTGCGGCTGACGAAATCACCTTGCGGCGCAACCGGGAAGCATTCGATGAAATCAGGCTGAAGCCACGCGTGCTGGTGGACGTCAGCCAGCTGGACACGCGGCTGGAGCTGTTCGGGCAGCAGATGGACTTTCCGATCCTGCTGGCACCCACCGCCTACCACAAACTTGTGCACGCGGAAGGAGAGACGGCGACAGCGCGGGGCGCAAGCGCCGCCGCTGCCACACTGGTGGTCAGTTCATTCTCCACCACAGCGGTGGAAGACATTGCCCGTGCAGCTGGCAAGCCGCTCTGGTTTCAGCTCTATGTGCAGTCGGACCGGGCGTTCACGCGCGAACTCGTGCAGCGGGCGGAAGCAGCAGGCTGTCGGGCGCTCTGCATCACGGTGGACACGCCGGTAGCGGGGACGCGCGACCGCGAGCGGCGCGTGCGGTTCAATCTCCCGCCTGAGATGGAACTGGAAAATCTGCGCGAGCTCACGGCGAAACTCCCGCGCAGCACGCATCTGAGCGAACGAGACATTTACAGCGTTGTATTGGATCCGACCTTGACCTGGAAGACGGTAGGCTGGATTCGCTCGTTCGCGCGCGTGCCGGTGATTCTGAAAGGCATACTCACCCCGGAGGATGCGCGGCGCGCCGCGGAGGAAGGCTTTGCCGGCATCCTGGTCTCCAATCACGGCGCGCGGAACCTGGACACGGCGCCGGCGACCATTGAAGCGTTGCCGCGCGTTATCGAGGCGGTGGAAGGACGGATTCCGGTGTTGCTGGACGGCGGGGTGCGGCGCGGCACCGATGTGGTCAAGGCGCTGGCGCTAGGCGCGAAAGCGGTGCTGATCGGAAGGCCTTATCTCTGGGGACTGGCGGCGAACGGTTCGGAGGGCGTCCAGCGCGTGGTCGAGTTGCTGCGAACTGAGTTGGAAGCCGCTATGGCGCTCTGCGGCACCCCCACGCTAGCTGCCATCACCCCCGCCGTGCTCTGGCCGGGGCGCTAGTTCTTAGTTGACAGCTCTCAGTCCCTTCGGCCGGTTCGCCGCCGGCGGAAACTCCCTTTGCGAGACGATGTCGGAGGGGCTGTTTCCAACTCCCTAAGGGTTTCCCGGAGAGAAGCCAGGAAGGCGGGCTCAAACAGGATGCCCACGTCTTTCTGTTTCAGGGCGCGGATACGATCGCGCAATCGGGCCGCCTGCTCGAATTCAAAGCGCCTGGCTGCCTCGCGCATCTGCTCCTCGAGCTTCACAATCAGCTCGCGGAGCTGCTCCTCGCTCTTGATTTCCTCAAAGTCGGTCTCACTCAGAGGGACGGTGGCGTAGTCCGCCTCGACGATCTGCGCCAGCGCCATATCCACCGACTTGACGATGGATTCCGGCGTGATGCCGTGCTCGCGGTTGTAGCCGAGCTGGATGGCGCGGCGACGATTGGTTTCCTCCAGGGCCTCGCGCATCGAATCGGTGACAACATCCGCATACAGAATGGCGGTGCCGTGCAGATGGCGCGCAGCGCGACCGATGGTCTGGATAAGAGAAGTCTTCGAGCGCAGAAAGCCCTCTTTGTCGGCATCGAGGATGACAACGAGAGAGACTTCCGGCAGGTCGAGCCCTTCGCGGAGGAGGTTGATGCCGATGAGAACGTCGAAGGCGCCGCGCCGCAGGTCGCGGAGGATACGAACCCGCTCGAGCGTGTCAATCTCCGAGTGCAGGTAACGGCAGCGGACGCCGAGTTCGGTGTAGTACTGCGTCAGGTCTTCCGCCATGCGCTTCGTCAGGGTGGTGACCAGAACGCGTTCCCCGCCGGCGACGCGTTTGCGAATTTCGCCCAATAAATCATCCACCTGCCCGCGCACGGGGCGCACTTCCACCTGCGGGTCGACCAAGCCGGTGGGGCGAACGATTTGCTCGACCACGACGCCGGAAGCTCGCGTCAACTCATAGGGACCTGGCGTGGCCGAAACGTAGATGACCTGATGAACGCGCTGCCAGAACTCGTCGAAGCGCAGCGGACGGTTGTCCAGTGCACTGGGGAGGCGGAAGCCGAAGTCCACCAGGGTCTGCTTGCGCGAGCGGTCGCCTTCGTACATGCCGCGAACTTGCGGGACGGTCTGGTGGGACTCGTCAATGAAAAGCAGATAGTCGGAGGGGAAATAGTCGAGCAAGGTGGGCGGGGGCTCGCCGGGCCGGCGACCCGAGAGATGGCGGGAGTAGTTCTCGATGCCGTGGCAGTAGCCGACAGTGCGCATCATTTCGACGTCAAACATCGTCCGCTGCCAGACGCGCTGGGCTTCGACGGCCTTTCCCTGCTTCTCGAGTTCGGCTTTCCAGCCTTGGAGCTCAGCAAGGATGCTCTCGAAGGCATCCTCGCGGGTCTGTTCGGGGATGACGTAGTGCGTGCGCGGATAGATGGGAACGCGGGGATGCGTCTCGCGCACTTCGCCCGTGAGGGGATCGATTTCCGCGATTTCGTCCACTTCGTCGCCCCAGAGCTGGATGCGAAAAGCCGCGTCCGCATCGGTGGGGTAGATTTCGACGACGTCACCGCGGACGCGGAAGCTGCCGCGGCGCAGGTCTTCGCTGCGCTCGTACTGAATCTCGACGAGCTTGTTCAACATGCGCTCGCGGGGCAGGCGCTGGCCTTTTTCCAGCAAGAGGAGCATCCCATGGTAGGCCTCGGGCGACCCGAGGCCGTAAATGCAGGAGACGCTGGCGACGATGAGGGTGTCGCGGCGCTCGAACAGGGCGCGGGTGGCGCCCATGCGGAGCTTGTCGAGTTCGTCGTTGATGGTGGCTTCCTTCTCGATGTAGGTGTCGGTGGCGGGCAGATAGGCTTCCGGCTGGTAGTAGTCGTAGTAGCTGACAAAGTAGTGGACGGCGTTGCGCGGGAAGAAGGCGCGGAACTCATGGAAGAGCTGGGCGGCCAGGGTCTTGTTGTGAGCGAGCACGAGCGTGGGGCGGTTCACCTGCTCGATGACCCGGGCCATGGTGTAGGTCTTCCCCGAGCCCGTCACCCCGAGCAGCACTTGGTGCGCTTCGCCCTCGCGCACTCCCCTGACGAGGGCTTCAATGGCCTGCGCCTGGTCGCCCCGGGGCGTGTAGTCGCTGACGAGCTTGAAGTTCATCCCCCCTGGCTCCTCCGGGAACTCCTGTCGAAACCCTCTATTATACGCGGCATCGCCAGCCATTTCGGACGCATGCCATAATAGGCGTTCGCTCATCCTTCAGAGGAAACAACCCGTGCAGCGCTTTGCCCAAGTGGGAGAGGCAGTAGCGGCCACTGCGAAGAAGACGGAGAAGGTGCGTCTGGTGGCGGACTATTTGAAGTCACTGCCTCTGACCGAAGCCGCCCGCGCTGCCCTCTACCTTACGGGACGACCCTTTCCACGGGCGGAAGAACGCACACTGGATGTCGGAGGGACGTTGCTGTGGGAAGTGGTTGTGCGGTTGAGCGGCACAGATGAGGAAACCGTAGCTCGTGCCTTTCGCAAGCACGGTGACGCTGGCGCCGCCGCCGCCGAGCTACTTGCCCCGCGTGTGCCGGACCCTCCGCCGCTCAGCCTGGCCGACGTCGCCGATGCGTTTGAAGAGTTGAGCCGCGCACGGGGACCCTCGCAGAAGTTGCCGCGCCTGGAAGCTCTATTTCGCCGGGCTCAAGCACGGGAGGCCAAGTACCTGATCAAGATCATTACGGGCGACCTTCGCATCGGTCTCCGGGAGAGTTTGGTGGAGGAGGCAATTGCAGCCGCGCAGCAGGCACCGCTCGAAGCCGTGCGGCGAGCCACGATGCTGACCGGAGACATCAGCCAGGTGGTGCGGCTGGCCGCCGAGGGGAAGCTTGAACAGGCTACGTTCCGCCCCTTCCATCCGATTGACTTCATGCTGGCCAGCCCCGTGGAGACAGCCGCCGAAGCGATGGAGTATTTCCCCGCGGGCACACTGGTCGAGGACAAGTACGACGGCATCCGCGCGCAGGCACACAAGGGAGGTGGGCAGGTGCGGCTCTTCTCCCGCACTCTCGACGACATCACGGCCCAGTTCCCGGAACTGGTCCCGGCCCTCGAGGGGCTGCCGGGGAGTTTCGTACTCGACGGCGAAATGCTCGCCTGGAAAGAAGGCCGTCCCCTGCCCTTCCATGAGTTGCAGAAGCGGCTGGGGCGCAAAGAGCCGGATGCGGCGCTGCTGGCGGAAGTGCCCGCAGCACTGATTGCTTTTGATCTGCTGTTTCGCGATGGCCGTCTGCTCCTCGACACGCCGCTCGTAGAGAGACGGGAAGAACTGGCGAGGGTCTTGAATGCATCATCCAGCGAGCGCGTTCAGCTCGCGGTGGCACAGGCGTGTCGCTCGGCGGGCGAATTGGAGCAAGCCTTCGAAGCCGCGCTGGCACACGGCAACGAAGGCGTGGTGGCGAAGGCACCGGATTCTCTCTATGCACCCGGGCGGCGCGGCAAGCAGTGGCTGAAGCTGAAGCGGCCGCTGGCCACGCTGGACGTGGTGGTCACGGCGGTGGAATACGGCCACGGAAAGCGGCGCGGCCTGCTCTCTGACTACACCTTCGCCGTGCGCGATGGCGAGCGCCTGCTGAACATCGGCAAGGCGTACTCCGGCTTGACCGATGCGGAAATCCTCGAGATGACTGATTATTTCAAGCAGCACGTGCTCGAAGACCACGGCTTTCGCCTGATCGTCGAGCCGACGGTGGTGATCGAGGTGGCCTTCAACAACATCCAGCGCTCGCGGCGACACGCCAGCGGCTTTGCCCTCCGCTTTCCGCGCATTGTGCGGCTGCGGAGAGACAAGTCCGTGGAGCACCTCGACACGCTGGCGCAGGTCGAAGAACTCTTCGCCCGGCAGGGCGCCCGCAAGGAGAGAGAGCACTAACGCGGAGAGGCCGGAGCCAGTCGCACACCCGGCTCGCGCCAGCGGCCACGGATTTCATAGAGGGAAGCAAAGAGCGCCCGCTGCGCCGGGGTGGGCTGGAGGCCGGCAACCAGCAACGGTTGGCCGCGCAACCTGAGATTCAGACGTCCCTCGAAGTCCACCTCCCCACTCAACTCCAGCCCAAAGGTATCAACGACCATGCGCGCATCCTCACAGCGGGCACGTTGGTTGGCCAGGCGGAACTCGCCTGCCAGGCTGTGAATGAGCGTCTCGGGCACGTCGTCGGATTCCTCCGGTGGGAGGCGCGCGGCGGCGCGCAGGGCGGCAAGCAGGTTAATGCGAGTGAGCGTGGTTTCGGTGACGACACCTGCAACCATCCCGGTCAAGTTGCGCCTGAAATCCGTGAGCCCGTAGCCCGCGCTTTCCAAGTTTACATTGACTGCCAAACTGCCCCCGCGGACGGAATCAGAAGCGAGCAGCCGCTCGACTTCCACCTGCCGGAGATTGCCCGCCAAGTGGTAGCGGGGCGGGCTGCGGCGGAAGTCGCCGCGGAAGCGGCCGCGGAAACGGCCAGCCAGCAACCGGAACTGCAGCTGACGGAAGGCTAGCTGCCGCTCCCTCCACTCGAGGTCAGCCTGGACATCTGCCAAGTCAAAGGGACCCGCGGCCAGGGCAGGAATCTCCAAGTGGCCGCGGGCCTGTAACCTCTCCCAGCCCCGGCTGGATGGAGCTGTGGTGCCGAGCAGGGTGGTCAGAATCCCGCGCGCCCGCGCAGGATTCACCAGGGCATCCAACTCGTGCAGGCTGAAGCGATCCAGGGTGAGTTCAAACGTCCAGGGGGAATTCGGGCGGAGGTGTTCCAGATGCCCAGCCAGATTCGCTTCGCCCACGCGGGCGGCCAGCGATGGAATCCGGACAGCCAGGCCGTCGTATGCCACCCGGGCGGAATCAATCTGAACAGGTCGGTTAAGGAGCGTGGGACGAAAGCTGACATCGCGGAGTTCGAGGGTTCCCTGGCGACGTCGGTCTTGCCAGGCGCGAAGGTCGCCGTGCCATTCCAGGTCGAACTGGGCCCCACCGCGCCATTCACTTTCTCCCCACAGATTCCATCCCAGGGCGCGGGCAGCAGCGGTAAGTTGCTGCAACGAAAGCGCGGAGGTGCGGACTTCGATGCGGGCATTCCAACGCGCGTTCCGTGGCGTTAGACGCGCCCGTGCTTCCAGCGACTCGCCGCCCGGAAACAACAGACGAAACAGCGAAGAGGCAAGCCGACCGTGCTCCCAGCGAACCTCGCCCGGCTCCAAACGGAGGGGTTGACGCACGCCGGGAATGTGCAGGCGAGCAGACTGGCCAAGAACAAGCCCAGCCTGCCAGCGGTCCGGGGAGCCTGTGAGCTGAGCAGCAAGTCGCGCAGTTCCTTCCAGCCGAACCTGCGGAGCCACGTCCGCCTTCACGGCGCTGTACTGCGCCAGCAGCTCGGCGAGAGACAAAGCGGGCGCGTCGGCCGCCAGCGCCCATTGGCGCGCGCCAAAAACATCCGCCACATGGCCCCGGACATCGAGTTGCGAGGCTTCGGTGGTGATGCGCAGGCGGACAACCTCGAGGGTGTGCGTGGGGCGGGAAATCCTCACCTGGAATTCTCCGCGGTAGCGAGGGATGGGCCGGGCGGGAATCAAATCCCACCTGCGAACGTCCTGAAGAGAGAAGTCACCGCTCACAGAAAGTTGCTCGAAAGTTCCTTCTAGTGTGCTGCGCAGGGTGAGGTGTGCGCGCAGGGGGCTTTCCTGGCCGGTAAGGAACGCGATCCACTGCGAGAGGCTCCCCGGCCCGATTTCCAGGGAGGCTTCAAGCGGCTGGCCCGCCGCATCCGGGTTGGGCCGGAAGACTGCGCTGAGCTTGGCGGGACCAATCTCGGTCAAGCGGCGATCCGAACGAAAGGGCTGCGCTTCCAGGCTCAGGCGCCAGCCGTCTGGCGCGGCGCGCAGGCTGAAACGCGCATCCGTGAGAGCATGAACCTTCTTTTCATATCCCTCCTTGAAGTTGATGCGCCCTCCTTCGGCCGAAAGGTCGGGCCACCCCTCCCGGAGGGGACGAGCCCAAAGAGCCAGATTCCAGGAGCCTGCGGGGCTGCGGACGAGATTCAGGCTGGGCCGAACCAGGTGAAGCTCGGCGCATTCAATGCGTCCGCGGAACAATACCGCCAGCGTGGGGCGACACTGAGCCTGCTCGGCGTGGATAAAAGGCTCGGGGCCAAACGGCTCGGCTTCCCCGATTCTGACGCCGAAGGCACGCAAGGACGGGCGCGGGAGCAGGTTGACCTCGACGCGATCCAATTCCACCGTACGGCCCCACTGCCCTTCCAGGGCGCGGGACACGCGCCCCCGGAGACGCAGCAGGCTGGAGGCCAGCGGAAGGAAAGCCAGCAGGACAATCCCCAGAAGCAGCCAGGCCAGCAAGCGCCGCTTTGTCATGGGAAGCTAGCGAACGAGGTGCAGGATGCGGTCCCAGCGCGTCCAAGAAAAGAAATGGAGCGCGGTATCCCACCAGGCAGCCACCTCTCCAGAGAGGCCGTCGGCTTGGCGGCGGTTGGCGCGGCTGCCGAAGGACCAGTAGATGAAGAGGGGACGGCCGACGATGTTCTTGCGCTCGACGAAGCCCCAGTAGCGGCTGTCCGAGCTGCGGTCGCGGTTGTCGCCCATGACGAAGTAGCGATTGGGAGGGATAACCAGCTCGTTGCTGTCGCGGAACTGGTCGAGCTGGGCAGCCCACTCGGCGGGCAGCTCGTGCACCAGGTAACTGTTTTCCGGGGGAAAGTTGTCCCGGAAATCCGAGTGAACGAGCGGATCCCGGTGAGTCTTGTAAGGCTCCTCGATAGGTTGACCGTTGATGAAAACCTGCCGCCGGACAATCTTCAGCCGGTCCCCCGGCAGCCCGATCACTCGCTTGACGAAGTGCTGGTGGGGCGGTTCCGGATACTTGAAGACGATGATGTCACCCCGGCGGAGGGGACGATAGGGGAGCAGCCCCTTGGCGTCACCCGGCTCGCCCGCAAAGGCAAACTTGTTGACGAGCAGGTGGTCACCGATCAGCAAGGTGTCTTCCATCGAACTGGACGGAATCTTGAACGCCTGCAGGATAAACGTGGTTCCAAAAAGCGCCAGAATGACGGTAACGAGCAGCGAGTCCAGGTACTCGCGGGGCGAACTGGCCTTCTTTTCTTTCCGCCGTGATTCGCTCATACGGTCTCCGACGGCAATGGCTGCTGCAGGCGCTCGAGTGCCGTGCGCGCGGCTTGCTGCTCGGCTGCTTTTTTGCTCACCCCACGGCCTTCCGCCAGCCGCACATCGCCGACCCAAACCGCAACAGTGAACTGCTTGCGATGTTCAGGGCCGTGGGTGGAGACAACCTGGTAGCGGGCGGGCGGCTGCTGGAAGGCCTGCAGGTGTTCCTGCAGGGCGGACTTATAATCGGCCCGGGCCAGGGCATCGATTCCTGTGCGTTCCAGCTCCTCGAGCCAGAGGCGGCGCACAAGCCCGCGCGCTGCCTCGATGCCACCATCAAGATAGACGGCCGCAATCAAGGCCTCCACCGTGTTCGCTAGGATGGTTTGTTTGTGACGGCCTCCGGTCTTTTCCTCGCCGGGACCGAGCCGCAGATAGCGCCCCAGGTCAAGCTGCCCGGCCACCGCGTAGAGACGAGCGGCGCTGACCAGATTGGATTTGATGCGAGCCAACGTACCCTCCCGCAGGCGCGAGCCCAAGCGGTAGAGCTCCTCGCTGACCAGAAAGCCCAGAATGGCATCCCCGAAGAATTCCAGCCGCTCGTTGTCGCCCGCCGCGGCATCCGGTTCACCCCGATGGGAGCGATGAGTCAAGGCCTGTTGCAGCAAGGCGCGATCGTGAAACGTGTAACCGAGGACCTGCTCAAGCGCGTCCAGTTGCTCCAGGGTGTTCGTGCGTCCGAGCTTCACGGTCAGATTTCGGGCTGCGGAGGCTTGGGCGCCGGTGGCTGGCTCTCCGGCGGCGTGGGGGCGGCCGGCTTGCGTTTTGCCAATTCTTGCTCGGCGAGCTTCAGGTGCTCGACCGCCTGCTCGTACATCGGCCCACCGAGGCCCACGGCCTTGCGAAACATCTCTACCGCTTGCTCGTGCTTGCCTTGGAGGAGATAGGCGCGGCCCAAGCGGATCAGGTCAGCCTGGTTGGGTTGCAGTTCGGCCAGTTGGACCGCTCTGAGCAGCTCCTCTTCGGCTTTCGGGTTGTTTTCGCGAAGAAGGTAGATGTAGCCCAGGGTCGCGTGCGGCTGGGCTTCGATCAGCTTCTTCTGCAGCTCGATCTCTTCCTGCGTCATCGTCGGCGGGGGACGGAGAGCCGTCAGGTAGGAGGGAAGGAGTTCGAGGGAGCGCTGAGCATATTTTTCGGCCTTCAACAGTTTTTCGGCGTAATCGGTATCCTCCTTCTTGGCCCCCTCGGCCAGCGCATCGGCAACGATCATATGAGCCATGGGATCATCACCCTTGAGCGCAATCGCGCGCTCGCCGTACTCGACGGCCTTGGCGTGATTGTTGATCCGCCGGAAGGAGTCGCTGGCATGCAGGCAAAGGCTCCAGGCATAGGGGGTATCGGGGTATTTCTGGAGAAACTCCTCGATGAGCTTGGCGCGCTGGGCCCGATCGAGAGTGGACTCAATCGCCATCAGTGCCTGGCGCTGCTCGGCGGCCGGATCAGCGGGCGGGGCCGGCTTTTGCTCTTGAGCGGGCTGCTGGGCCCCCAGCAGGGCAGTGGCGAGCAAGAGCAGAGACAGAGTCAAAAGGCATCGCGGGTGTTTCACAAGAGTTTCCTCCTCCTGGTTGGACTCCTTTCGCTTTCCTACGGTTGCATATCTCTCAGCAAGGGCCGGTAGGGAGCCTCCAGGCCGCGGCGAGCCGCCTCCTGAGCCCTGGGCGGAATGCCCGCCAGCGCCAGGGCGGCGCGGTAGCTGGTGAGCGCCTCTTCCCTTTTGCCAGCCAGATCATAGAGCCGCCCCAGATAGACGTAAGTCCACCCCAGGATGTGGGGGTCGCGGGCGACGCGGGCGGTGCGTTCGAACAACTCACGCGCGCGTTCCGCCTCCCGCTGCAGGCTGGCAATGACAGCAAGGCCGTAGAGAGCGCGCGGCTCTTCGGCGTTGTATTCGCTCAGGGCGCGCTCGAAGAGGAGGCGCGCGCGTTCGTGGTTTCCCTGGGCTAGCTGGCGCTCAGCTTCCGCCAGCAGGGGTTCCGGTCCGGGGGCCACCAGTGGCTCGGACGCCGCCGGTTGCTCCTCCGCGGGAGCAAAGCGCAGTTGCTCCAGACGCGTGCGTTCCGATAGCGGGTCGAGCGGAATAATCAGCTCGGGGAAGTACAACCGCAAGGAAGGTTCGGTCTGTTCAAAGCGCTTCAGGGCACTGACGAAGTAGCGGGTGAGGATAAAACCCTGCTCTTCCAGCTCTCGGAGCCGCGCGGCCGCAGGCGCCTCGGCTGTGTGTTCCAGACGAAGCTCAATCGCCTGAATCAGGCATTCGGTGGTGAGCAGGAAGAAATCGTCGCGGTAGGGGTCGGGCAGGCGCGGGGCGCGACGAGCCACTTCCAGCAGGCCAGCCTTCTCGCTGATGTCGAACGCATACTTGCGAGCAAACGGGTCAAGGAGAAAATGCAAGTACTGGTGGCGAATGTCGTGGATCGGATCAGTCTGGACGGGGTTGAGGACGAGATAGTAGTTGTCGCCGTAATTGCGCGCACTGGTGAGCCCCGGGGGAACGAGTGCTTCGAGAAAGACGACGAAGCGGCGACCGAGCGTAGTTTCGTCGGCCAGGCGGAGGTAGGCACGCGTGCGGAGCAAGGCCTGCGCGACGTCGCGTTGGAGGCGCGCGATGGCGGCCTCGTAGACAGGCAGGTAGCGCAACCAGAGCGCGCGCAGGTTGGCTTCCGCGTAGAACGTCTTCACCAGCGGGCGGAAGTCAGCGATTTCCTTCACATCCGGGGGAAGGTCGCGGGGGGCAAGCAGAAACTCGAATTCGGGCGGAGCGCTCAGAACCAGAGCGAGCGAGAGGTAGCGGCTGAGGTCTTGCTGGATGGTGCCGTGGCGATGCTGCGCCACGTAGGCGCGCAGGGGAGCAATGGTTTCTGCGGGCAAGAGCCGGAGATGACCCCACAGCTCCGCTACCGGAGCGGGGAGGCCGCGCTGTTCAACCCAAGGATTGAGTCCGGCCAGACTGGCAGCGGCGACGACGGCAAAGACCTGCGGATTGGCGTCGAGCGTGGCATCTGAGACATGCTGCGCACGTGCGGAACTCACTCCGAAAAACAAGGCGACGGCGAGGACTGGAAGCCCCTGGAGTCGAACCCGTGTGGAGATCTTCATTCTAGCTGTAAAAAGTGGGCCGCGCTTGCAACTGCTCCGCTCCGGAACAACGAATCATGCTGGTGGACCTGGCGGGATTCGAACCCGCGACCTCCTCGATGCCATCGAGGCGCGCTCCCAACTGCGCCACAGGCCCACCGGGCAAACAACTCTTGTAACATTCGCTCCACGCGATGTCAACGTAGGCGACGCAGCTAGATTTCGGGATAGAACTCAAAGAAGGCGGCGACGCTCTGGTTGAACTGCTTGCGAATGTCTTCCAAGCTGCCCTCGAGCAGGTGCATGGTGATGCGCGCAGGCTGGCTGCTGCGGAGAACCACGGTGGCCTCGCGCACTTCAGCCAGTTCGTCGGCGGGAAACAGGCGCATGCCGTACACCAGTGCGAGTTTGGCCATCGATTCCTCCTGCTAATTCCACGGGAATGCAAATTCGCCGTGCCTCAGGGCTGTGTGGGTTCGAGGCGGAGACTGAATCGAAAGAACGGAACGGGACGGCCCCGGCCCCAGCGGTTGACGTCCCAGCGGGCGCGCAGGAACTTGATCTCGGGGCGCTGGGTGAGGTCGAGAACGAGCGCGGTTTCGCCGGGATAGAATTGCTGCGGCAGTTTCAGAATCGGCTGCTGGCCCCAGTTCGAGCCGTCGGGCGATCCCCACACAGAGACATCGAGGGATTCCTGCTCGATGGCGGCAGCGAGGTGAAGCCGGCAAACGAACATCCGCTCACCCGAAGGATTCAGTTCAACGACCGGGCCTTCCCCGTTCGCTTCGACGGTGGTTTCTGCCGGAATCAGATAGATGTCAGTTGCGGTTTTGACTGCGCTCATCAAGCGCGCCATTCTAGCACGGCGAACCAGCGTGTCAATTTCTGAGGGGGACGACTTCCTGGGCGAGCGTGCCGGCGTCGGTGACGGATTCGAGCAGGGCGAGGGCGGCGCGGAGGCGGCGGCGCTGTGCAGCCGCATCGCCGGGCGCGCCCATCGTAAAGCCGCCGCGCGCGGGCACCAGCAGGCCGCGCGGCGGACGCACGCGCTCGCTGATCTGGCGGACGAACGAAATGCAAACCGTGGCGATTCCCTCCCCTTCCAGCACTTGCGCGATCAGACCGATCGACTGGTGGCAGATGAGTCAAGCCGGGGTGAGGACGACGGCGTCGGTGGCATCCTGGCGGAGGCGGGCGGCGACTTCGCGCGCGGTCGAGCGCACGAGCGCGTCGGTCTTGAGGATGTAGCCCATAAAGCCAAAGTGGCGCGGAGCGACCTCGCCGATGAGGCCCCCGGCGGCGAGCTCTTCCAGCCGGTCGAGCGGGAAAACGACATTCAAGTCGTGGTCAACACCCCGGCGGTCGTACTGCACGTCCGAAAGACGGAAGCGAGCGCGGGGCGTCGAGCGCGGAAATTCGCGGAAGCTCCAGTCGCCCAGCGGATTCTTCATATCGAACGGCGGCTGATCGTCGAGGTGAAGCCCGGCGGTGGTGAGCAGCGCGACACGACAAGCCGAAAGTGGTTTGTTCAAGTGGGTGAGGGGCACATCGCGGGTGGCGCGGAAGGGATAGCGTTTGGCGAGCCAGATGAACAGCCGCGGCCAGAGCGGCGCAATCCGCCGCCCGGCATTGATGAGAACCACATCCACCCAGCTCATTCCGTCTAGCGCGGCCGGAGTTGTTGGAGGCGGCGAGCGGCTTCGTCGAGTGTCGCATCGCGTTTGCAGAAGGCGAAGCGGACCTGCGTGCGGCCGTCGCGCGGGTCGTTGTAGAAGCTCGAGCCGGGTACCAGGGCGATGCCGACGTCTTTCACCAAGTACTGAGTGAAGGCGAGGTCGTCGGGGAAGTTGAAAGCAGAAATGTCGGTCATTACGTAGTAGGCGCCGCGCGGCTTGTAGCAGAGGAAGCCCGCCTGTGCGAGGGCTGGTAGGATGCGGTCGCGGCGGGCCTGGTAGGCGCGGGCGAGCTCGGCGTAGTAGCTCGGCGGGAGCGAGAGCGCCACGGTGCCGGCTTCCTGCAAGGGCGCGGCGGCGCCGACAGTGAGGAAGTCGTGGACTTTGCGGATGGCGGCGGTGATAGGCTCGGCGGCGAGCGCCCAGCCGACGCGCCAGCCAGTGACCGAATAAGTCTTCGACATCCCGTTGATGGTGACGGTGCGGTCGCGCATGCCGTCGAGGGTAGCGATGGAGATGTGGCGCTCGCCGTCGTAGAGAATGTGCTCGTAGATTTCGTCGGTAAGGGCGAGGACGTTCCACTCGAGGCACAGATCGCGGATGAATTCCAGCTCCTCGCGGTGGAAGACCTTGCCGGTGGGGTTGTTGGGCGTGTTGAGGATGATGGCCTTGGTGCGGTTGTTGAAAGCGGCACGTAGCTCCGCTTCGTCAAAAAACCAGTCCCCTTCGACAAGCAGATCCCTCGACTCGCTCTTCGGGCTCGCTCGGGATGACAAGGCGGAGGATGGGGGATGGAGCTTGACGAAGCGCGGGGTGGCGCCGGAGAGAATCGCGTCGGGGCCGTAGTTTTCATAGAACGGCTCAAAGATGATGACCTCATCGCCGGCGTTCGTTACTGCCAGCATGGCCGAAATCATGGCTTCGGTGGAGCCGCAGCAGACGGTGATTTCGGTTTCGGGGTTGATGTCGAGGCCCTGCCAGATTTTCGCCTGTCGGGCAATCGCGTCGCGGAACGGCTTGGCGCCCCAGGTGATGGCGTACTGGTTGATGTCGGCGTCAATGGCGGCCTTGGCTGCTTCCTTGATTTCTTTGGGGGCGGGAAAGTCGGGAAAGCCCTGAGCCAGGTTGACCGCGCCGTAGAGCATGGCCTGGCGGGTCATCTCGCGGATGACGGATTCGGTGAAGCGGTCGGCCTTCTGGCTGGTCAGGCGCTTCTGGTGCAACACCGGGTCGGACATGGCAGGGGAGCTTAGCATACCTGAAAGCAGAGAGGCAGCAAGGCAAGGACGTGACTGGTAGCTGGTAACTCGTGACCCATGGGGGCACGAGGTAAAATAACCAAGGATTGCGATGATCAGGCTAAAGAGGGTGTATGAGAAGGCGGGGGCGGAGGACGGATTTCGCATCCTGGTGGATCGGTTGTGGCCGCGGGCGGTGTCAAAGGAGAAAGCGCGGGTGGACCTCTGGTTGAAGGAAATTGCCCCCAGCGACGCGCTGCGGAAGTGGTTCGCGCACGACCCAAAGAAATGGGACGGGTTTCGAACGCGGTACCGGGACGAGCTGAAAGCGAAGAAGGAATTGGTGCAGCAGCTCAAGCGGCTGGAGAAGGAGCGCGGGACGCTAACGCTGCTCTATGCGGCGCGGGACGTGAAGCACAACAACGCCGTGGCCCTGAAGGAAATCCTGAAGTGATAACCCGCACGAGTGCCGAGCGCCCCTTGGAGAGCGTCAACTGGAAGTTAGCGCGTAGCGGCCGGCTCAGCCCCGGCGTAGAGGTCGCGGTAGAACTGGTAGTTGCGGAGCACGAGGTAGACGAAGTCGCGGCTCTGGCTGGCGGGGATGGATTCGACGAATTCGGCGGGCTCGGTCCACGCCCGCCGAGCGTGCCAGCGGGCAACGGCGGTGCCGCCGGCGTTGTAGGCGGCCACCACCAACTCCAACTGCCCACCAAAACGGTCGTGCAACTGGCGGAGAAAACGCACGCCTAAGCGGGTGTTGAAGTCGGGGTCGAAGAGCCGCTCCGGATTCAACTGCCGCACGCCCGCCAGCCGCCGCGCAGTATCCGGCATCAACTGCATCAACCCGAGGGCGCCCGCGGAAGAAACGGCGCGGGGGTCGAAGCGCGATTCCTGCCGCATCAGCGCCGCCACCAGCAAGGGGTCGAGCCGATAGGTGCGGGCGTGCTGTTGGATGGAGTCCCAGTAGAGCCGTGGGAAAAGCAGCTCCCACAGGTCACGCGGCAGGTCGTCGAGCGTGAAGTCGAGATAGTTGGGGAAGGCACGACGCACCCATTCGATAGCCTGCGGGTACTGGCCCAGCTCGAAGGCAGTGCGGGCACGGGCGAAGAAGGCTTCAGGATGCGGCACTCGCTGGAGGGCGAACGCGGCCTCGTCGGCAGCGAGCGCGGGTAAGCCCAGCTCTTCCAAAGCGCGGACACGCTCGAGCAGCGGAGGAAGCTCGGCCGGCAGCGGCACGGCGGCAGGTGTGGCGCGCTCGAAGCGAATCTCTTCCACCCAGGAGGGCAAGGATGCGCCCGCCCCCTCCCCGCCAGAGCCGCCCCGCGCCTGGGCCCATTCCGCGCCCAGGATTTGTCCCAGGTAGTGGCGCGGGAAGTTGGCCCGCAACAGCTCGCCCAGGCGTGCCGCCAGAGTTGACTCGCCTCCCCTCTCGGCCAGGCGCGCGCGCCAGTAAAGGGCGCGGGGCACAAAGACCGAGCGGGAATATTTCCGCAGGTGCTCCTCCATCCAGCGACTGGCAGCAGCGACATCACTTTCCAGATAGGCGCTCCAGGCCAGTTTCCAGTGGGCTTCCGCTGCCCAGTCGCTGTCGGGGAAGCGGTCCAGCAGCTCGGCATAGAGGCTGCGGGCGCGGGTAGTGTCGTCGGAAGCAAGAAAGTAGTTGCCGGCGGCAAAGAGCGATTGGCCGTACCAGCGGGCGGAGGCGAAGCCGCTGCGGAGACGTTCGAGCTCGCGCTCGATACCCGCGACATCGTTGGCGCGGGCGCGGCACTGGAGGCGGTAGCAACGCCACTCCGCCTCGAGGTCGGGGGGAATGTCACTGATCGCTTCCAGCTCCTGGCAGGCGCGCGCGCCACCGCCCTGCAGCCAGAAGGCCTGGGCAGCACGCAGCCGGGCCAGCCGTCGGGTGGCGTCGCTGGCGCGGACGCTCAAGTCCACAAACGCGGAGCGGGCGCCGGTGTAGGCACCCGCGGCCCAGAGCAACTCGGCGCGGGTGCGGCGCAGGCCTTCGGTGGGCGGGAGGTAGCGGTCAGCCAGCGTGGGGCGGAGTTCGTTCAGAAGCTGGTTGCTCGGCTCGGCTTCCGGACTGAGCGGGAATTCATAGTAGATGCGATGGAGGATCTCCACGGCGCGCTCGGGCTCACCGGACGCTCGGTGAGCTTGTGCGAGGGCGAACAAGAGCGCAGGGCGGCGGTCCCATTGGGGGCGGCGGGTGAGGACGTCGCGGGCTTCCGCAGGGCGGCCGAGTTCTGCCAGCAGAGCAGCGCGCTCGATGGCGGCGGCATCGCCCAGGCGGCTCTGCGGATGCTGCTGCTCGAACTCTTCCAGCGTGGTGAGGGCATCGTTGAGCGTCCCGCGGCGGCGCTGGGCCAGCGCGAGATAGAAACTGGCGTAGTCACCGAGCAGGCGGCTGGAGAAGGCGCGGGTGAAGTTGGTCTGTGCGCGGTCGAAGCGCTCGCGTTCCAGGTCGGCCATCCCCAGGCGGAAGGCTGCGCGGCCACCAGCCTCGGTGCCGGCGTGCTGCTCGGCGAAGGCGTCGAGCCGGGCGTAATTCTCGGCGGTGGCCTTGGCCGCGAGAGCCTGGGTGAGGCGGGCCAGGTCGCTGAGGGCAGCATCCTCAGAGCCGACGCTCAGGGCGCCCAGGGCTACGGTGACGAGCCACACGAGGATGAGCCAGCCGAGACGTCGCATCAGGTCAATTGGGGCCTGCGATTGTGAAATTTGGGATTTGACACTAGAAGCTATTGCAAAACCCTCCGTAAGACGATCATGAAGCAGGCGATATG